>JAOAPV010000067.1 GCA_025463055.1 Candidatus Acidiferrum typicum | reverse complement strand
AGTCGGCGGGGTCGCGCTCCATCTCCTCGCACATGGCTTGCTTGATCGCTTGCAGAAAAGTGACCGGGCCTGCGTTCGTTTTCGATCCGTTCTTCGTCGTTTTCGATCCGTTGGTGTCGGGCACGATTACCTCCGCGCCTTTCGCGAACCAGCGCCAACGGTAGCAGCTTTGGCGGATTTCTTTTTCGCGATGGTCTTCGTCGGCGACTTAGGCGCGAGCCTCTCTTCATTTTCGTTTTTTTCGGTGGCAGCCGGCGTGTCACCAAAGTGAATCGGTGCTATTCCGCCGCTCGAGCCTTTGCCCGCGCCGAAGCCTTCCACAGTCCAGACTGCGGGTACGCTGGATTTCGGCGGCATCACTTCGCGCTTGTCGCGTTCCCACTTGGGCTGCACTTTGTGGCAGTCGTCGCCGGTGCAATAGACGCCTTCGGCGGCAAATTCCGCCGGCGGCATGGGGGAGTTCTCCGCGAAATCGCGCTCCTTTTGGAGCAGCGCCTCGATTTTGTCGTCGATTTCCTTCTTGCTCTTGGCGTCCAGCAATTTTTCAGAGGTCAGATATTTTTCATACAGTAGGATAGGATCGCGCGCCTCCCAATGGGCGCGCATCTCTTTGGGCACGTATTCGGCGGGATCGTGCTGCGCGTGTCCCATGCGCCGGAAGCTTTTCGCTTCAATCAGGATGGGCCCTTCGCCCGCGCGTGCGCGATCGACAGCTTCCTTCGCGGTTTTGTACATCGCGACCACGTCGTTGCCGTCCACGATGTAGCTGGCAATCCCGTAGGCCTTGGCGCGGTCGGCGAGATTTTCGAGCGGCACCTGGCGCCGCACGGGCGTCGAATACGCCCACAAGTTATTTTCCAGGATCAGCACGAACGGCGCTTTTTGCGTGGCGGCAAAATTCAAGCCCTCGTGGAAAACCCCGGTGGAGCTGCCGCCATCACCGATCCAGGTCATAGCGACGATTTTCTGGCCGAGATAGCGGCCCGCAATGGCCACGCCGGCCATTACGGGAATCAGGTCGCCGAGCATGGAAATGGGGGAGACGATGTGCAGGTTATCGAGGTCGCCGAAATGGCTGGTGCCGTCCTTGCCCTTGGTCGGCGAATCGTACTTGGCCATGTGCTGCATGAAAATGTCCCGCGGCGGTACGCCTTTGACGAGCAGCGCGCCGATGTTGCGAATCATGGGCGCGAGCCAGTCTTTTTTCTCAAGCGCGTAGGCACTGCCCACGGAAATGCCTTCCTGACCGAGGCTGGAGTACAGGCCGCCGACGATTTTGTTTTGCCGGAAGAGTTTGACCATGGTGTCTTCCACCGCGCGGTTCAGGCGCATGTAGTAGTACAGGTCAAGATATTGCTGGCGCGTCAGGTCCTTCTTCATGCTTGCTCCGATGGCGGCGCCGCTCATTTGCTTCCTGCTGAACGATGAATTTGCGGCACTTCCGATGCTGGTAGTACAGCGAATTCTGGCTGTTCGGCAGCACCGTTTGTGGGCGTCGCGAACTGCTCGCACCGTTGCAGCGTATTCAGCAGCTCTTGTGGCGAGACTCGCTGCATTTCCCGTCCGAAAACGTCTCCGAAATGTTCGGTCAACCGGCTGGCAATTTGAAGTGAGTCAACCCTGCGGTTCAAGATCTTTTCGAGCGAAGTCGCCTTGCGTTCCGCGATTCCGCACGGGACGATCAGATCGAAGAAGCGTAAATCGGTGGAAACGTTGTAAGCGAAGCCGTGCGACGTTACCCAGCGGCTGATATGCACACCGATCGCGCCGAGTTTTTCCGGTGCGGTTTCGCTGCTCTGCGCACCCTGCGCGCTTCTTGTTACTTCTTCGCCATATGCAACCCAGATTCCGGTCTTGCCGGCCTCGCGGGCCGCTATCACGCCATAGTAGGCGGTGGCGCGGATCATCACTTCTTCGAGCATACGCACATACCAGACTACGTCACGGCGAATGGCCGCAAGATTCAAGATAGGATACCCGACGATTTGCCCCGGCCCGTGATACGTGATGTCACCCCCGCGGCTGGTTTCGTGAAAATCGACACCCTTTTGACGAAGCACGGTTTCGCTGGCGAGCAGATGTTCACGCTTGCCATTGCGCCCCTGGGTAATCACGTGAGGATGTTCGCAGAGCAGCAATACGTCTGCTATCTCGTCGGCTTTACGCGCGGCCACGATGCGCCGTTGCAAAGCGTAGGCCTCCGCATATCCCACAAGACCAAGATCGACGGTGAGGCAGGTGGTCATTCTCGGTTAGACGTTGATCTGCAATCCGCGCACGGAGGCGAATGCGTCGCCCATTCCTTCCCATACTGTAGGGTGCGCATGCATCATGTTCATCATATCGTCGATGGTGCCTTCGAGGTGCAGCACCGCCGCGGCTTCGGACAGAATCTCCGTGGCCAGCGGGCCGATGATGTGAATGCCCAGCACTTCGCCGTATTTTTCCTCGGATACTACTTTGATGAAGCCGCCATGATTGCCAAGAATGGTGGCTTTGCTGTTGCCGACGAACGGAAACTTGCCCGTTTTCACGGCGTAATCAGCGTCGCGCGCTTGCTTTTCCGTCAAGCCGATGGAGCCGATCTGCGGTTCGCAGTACGTCGCGTTGGGGATGCGTTCTTTGACGATGGCGGGCGCGGGCTTTCCGGCGATGTGCGTTACGGCGGCGATGCCCTCCATCATGGCCGCATGCGCCAATAGGGGCAGGCCGAAAACGATGTCGCCGATGGCGTAGAGACCTTTTTCCGCGGTTTCCATATAGGGCCCGACGTGAACAGCGCCGCGCTCGACTTTGGCTTTCGACTTTTCCAGGCCGCAATTGTCGGTCATGGGCTTCCGGCCGACGGCCAGGAGCAATTTCTCCGCTTGTAACGTCTGGCTCTTTCCGTCTTTGTCTTTGAACGTGACAGTGACGCCCTTGGCGTCCTTCTTGACCGAGTTCACCATGGCCTGCGTGAAGATGCCGATGTTTTTCTTGCGGAACGTTTTGTCCAGTTCCACAGAAATCTCTTCATCTTCCACCGGGACCACGCGCGGCAAGGCTTCCAGGATGGTGACCTGCGTCCCAAACGAATTGTAGATCGAGGCAAACTCGACGCCCACGGCGCCTGCGCCCACGACGATGAGCGTCTTCGGAATTTCCGGCAGCTCCAGGATGGAGCGATTGGTCAAGATGGTTTTGTGATCGGGCTCGATGCCCGGCAGTGCGCGCGCTTCCGAGCCGCTCACCAGCAGAATGTTGGCGGCTTCGATTTGCGTTTTCTTGCCGTCTTTTTCAACGCTTACCCGGCCCGGCCCTTCATAGCGGCCCCAGCCCTGCACCCATTCCACTTTATTTTTCTTGAAGAGGAACTCGATGCCCTTGGCGTGCTTCTTTACGATTTTGTCTTTGCGCGCCAGGATATTGCCCCAGTTGATTTTGAGGCCGCTGACCTCGAAACCCAGCTCCGCGCCGTTTTTGAAATGATCGTAAACGTCGGCATGGTGGAGCAGCACTTTAGTGGGAATGCAGCCTACGTGCAGGCACGTGCCGCCGAGGAAGGGATCTTTCTCGACGACGATGGTCTTGAGGCCCAGCTCGCCGGCACGGATGGCGGCGACATACCCGCCCGGTCCGCTTCCGATAATTGCCACGTCGTACTTTGCCACGCGCAGTCTCCCTTCCGGAGAGCCAACACCTGTCTCAGTGCAAATGGGAACCAGGCTGATAGAGCGTTTTGCGGCGGACCCGATGCAGGACCGTATCGCGATGAATAACGAATTTTAGCAGCCGCTGCAGCGAGCCGCAACTTTAGGTATTAAGAACCCAGCAGGAAGGAGGGCACAGAGGTCTCGGAAGCAAGGGGAATCGATCGCCACGTGCTCGGTGCCCTATGTTGCGGAATTTTTCTACTGCAAAAGGGAAGGCCGCAGCTTGGCGACCCAAACGGCCAGCCCCTCCATGGGCACGGGCTCGACGCCGACTTCGCGCAGGGTGTCCAGGACAAAGCGATGGCGATCGTTGTCGCGGGACAAAGGGACGTCGGTGACGGCGGCGAATTCCGTGTGATAGCGCGCTTTCTCGGCAATGTGCTTGACGTTATAGGAGAGCGACTTGGCGTCCTGCGGCGCGCGTGTGACGGAAAGCGTGTGTACGAAGCCGCGCGTGCCGTTGCGGTGGTAACTGTAGTCGAGGCGCGCGGGATCGCCTGGAAACGTGAACTCCGCCACGCGAACGGACTTTTCAATGCGATGCCAGATACGCGCCTGCCGGAAGACTTGCGCACAGTAGGAGCGGATTCCGGCGCGGCCGCTGGGCCGCCCAGGCCGGAAGCTCCTGCGCGGCACGGCTACATGATCCGCGTAGAGCCGCTCCACCTCGACGTCCAGATCATCGGCCAGAACGCCTTTTTGAGGTGCGATTTGCAATGCATTGGAGAGTGTTTCCTCCCACTTGCCCAGGATCCTTTGCCAGGGAATTTCGGATACAACGCCGCCGTCGCTCGATTTGGCGCCAATCCCGGAATCCAGGCGGTTCTCCAGGTCGTCACGGAGCGCGCGGAGCAGCGCTTCGTCTGCCCAGGGGTGCAGCCGCCGTACGCGGTTATATTCGTCCTGGTCTTCGATCATCCGCAGGCGCCGCTCGCCGGTTTCCGGATTGAAGACCAGGACGCCAATGTTCACCCATTCGTCGCGCACCAAGTCGGGTACGTAACGCAGGATGTGGTAGGCGAGGGCTTGCTCGGGCGGCTGCCGGATTGCGCCTTCCATCGTTTCTGGCACGGTTGCCTCCTTGGCTCACGTATCGCCCTGCGGGCGGCATCTGTCACCGCCAATTGGGAAAAGGGTCCCGCGTGGTGTTCTTGGCCTCCAGCAGCAACTCCGGCAGTCGCGTCCGGCGTCTATAAAGCTGCTCGACCAGTCTGGTCACGGCGTCGTAGTCGTCTTCGTACCACTCCGGCGGAATTTCGCGGATGACTTCGGCCAGCACACGCTCGGTTACACCGCTTTCCACGCGCTCGGTCCACGGGGCGAACGACTCCATCCCAATCACGCCTTCGTACACGCGATTGCGCGCATACAACCCGCGCAGGGGCGCATCGGGATAATTCCACTCCCCGGCGTTGAAGCAGAATCCCTGGTCGATCATGGCGGCCTTATAGTCGCGCTCTTCGCATGGCTCGTCGCCGTTCTTGGCGCCGTCAGGGTGTGGTATCGGCCGGAGGGGCTGTTCGCGAAAAAAGATCGTCTGCCGCCCGTTCGTATTGCAGGTCCATTTGTCAAAGACAAGCATGCCCGCGAAATCATGGAGGTTTTCCACGCCGCGCAATTGTTCGTCGGGCAGAAAATCGTGCAGCGTCAAGCGCCGCGGGTCGCCCGGGTAGCGCGAGCCGAACTGCAGCCCTGCCTGGCATGGCACCCGCGAGCGCGGCATCTCCATGGAAAGTTCCGGGGTCAGGCGAATCAATTCTTCACTGACGTGAACAATGGCCACCGGCGTGGTCGGCAGCCCCAACCGCCCCGCCAGCCTTGTTCCCAGCAGTTCGTTCACCAAAATTCGCCGGTGTTGCGGATTGTTTTGGAACTTGACGACGTAGTAGTGGCCGTCGGAGCAACGCATCAGGTGCGATTGCGCTCCGCCACGCATCCGGCGTATCTGCTCGGTGGCGAACAGCATCGCGCAGTATCTTAGAGGTACTTAAACTGTTAGGCAAGCATGTCGAGGTGCCACAAACTGGACGGAGGCGGCGAATTTCCATTTTGTTCGCATGCGAAATCCGTTATGGGTTCCCCGTTTCGACCCCACGGTCCGAATCGGAACTCACTGCGTGCGGAAAAAAAAGGACTCCAGCTTCCACTGGAGTCCTTGTCGCAAGCCTGTTTGCTGGACTTGGCCGCTGCTAACGCCGCCTGCCCTTCTTTTTGGCCGGCTTTTTCTTTGCAGCCTTTTTCTTTGGTTTGGCTTTGGCCTTCGGTTTCGGCTTTGCTTTAGCAGCCTTCTTCGCCGGCTTCTTTGCCGCCGGCTTCTTTGCCGCCGGCTTAGGAGCGGCCGGCCTCGCGGAAGGAGCGGGCTTTTCCGGCTCTTCTTCGCCGATGATCAGCTCTTCCTCTTCAGCCTCTACTACTTCGCCACCGAGTTCGTCATCTTCTTCCAGCCCTGACAGCTCGTTGTCGTCTTCGAAATTATCCTTCTCGAGGTCCATTCCATCCTCCCCTTGGGGAATCCTCCCCGTTTGATTCGGGGCAGGACGCTGTGTGGCCGGAGTAAATTCGAGCTCCAATGCCTGCGGTGTTGTTATCGCACTCCCCGAGAGTTGTCAAGCATTCTGCGAAGCGGCGCAAGAAAGCGGTGCCCATTTTTCAGCGCGCTCGCTTTTCGCGGGACATGTGCGGAGCGCGCGAGTAACGGCCAGCCTGCTCGTAAGCTATTGATACTATGGTGTTTAGTTTTTCGTTTCGGGCTTTGGAGACGCTTGTGCGACATTGGTGGCAGGACGCGAAGCCCGCTTAGATTTTGACCGTGCGCGCGCTGGAGGTGCTTCCGGAGCACCGCCTACTGTGTAAATTCGCAGCACCATCCCCCGGTTCACATGGTTCGATTTCAAGCGGTTCCACTTGCGCACGTCATCCGGGCTAACGCTGTAGCGATCCGCAATGCCCAGCATAGTATCGCCGCGCCGCACGCGATAACTCACTAGCCGCCGTTTAATTTCTGTTTGCGGCTGGGTCGCGGGAATAATCAACTTCTCGCCCGCGCTCAACGCCGCGCCGTGCTCCAGATTGTTGGCCGCCGCAATCGCCGCGGATGTCACACGATATTTTTTTCCAATGGACGTCAGCGTCTCGCCCGCTTCCACACGATGCCGCCTCCAACTCACCCATTTGTCCGCGGGAATGTCAGCGATCTCCGCGGAAAATCTTTCCGCTGTGCCGGCAGGCAGGTGCAATTCAAAGGAAGGATCGTCCGGCGTGGCCAACCGGAGCAGGGAAGGATTCAGAGAGCGCAGCGTCTCTACGTCCACGTCGATCGTTTCCGCCACCAGCCGCAGATCGACGGCGCGTCCCGGCTTCACCACGTCGGTCGGCACCGGCGGCTCGGGATCAGCCTGGATTCCGTAGTGCGCCGCATCCTTGGCGATCAGCGTCAGAGCCACGATGATGGGCACGTAGTTTTTCGTCTCGCGAGGCAGCACGTTGCGTTTGTATAGTTCCCAGAAATCCGCATAGCCGGTGCGCTCAATTCCTTTTTGCACGTTGCCCGGCCCACAGTTGTACGCCGCCATGGCCAGATACCAATCGCCGTACATCGCGTAGAGATCGCGCAAATGGCGGGCCGCCGCGCGCGTGGCCTTTTCGGGGTCTTGCCGCTCGTCCACCCACCAGGTGTGCCGCAACCCATATTCGTTCCCGCGCCATGCGACAAATTGCCAGATACCGCGCGCCCCGGCGCGCGACAGCGCCAGAGGCTGAAAGGCGCTTTCCGCCTGCGCCAGATAAATCAAATCCTGCGGCATCCCTTCCTCTTGCAATACACGCGAAATCATGGCGCGATAGCGGCCGGCGCGCCGCAGCCCCGTCTCCACAATCGCGCGGCCTCGCGGCGTCTGGAAGAAATTGAGAAAGGACAATACTTGATCGTTTACCGTCAGCGGCAAATCGTGGGAAAGGTTCTTGGCCGCTTCTTCGGCACGCTCCTTCAAACGCGGGTCCACCGGGAACGTCATCTCCGCGACTTCATCGATGGGCGCGGGCACAGCGGGCGCTTCCTGGACACCATCGCCGGCACGGACCGCCTGCAGCTCGTCGGCGTAGACGGTGTCGACCACGCGATGAAACAGCTCGCTTAGCTTGGTGTCGCCATTCAGGTCGTAACCGCTCTCCAGCATCCAGTCCACGGCCTCGTCGAAGTCTTTGCGCGCCGCTTCCAGGTGCCCGGCTTTATAGTTCTGCTCCCCCGACGCGAATTTTTGCTCCACTCGCGCGATTAATTCTTCCTTGCTGCCACGTAGGGGCGGGGGCAGCATCAGCAGGGTCCGCCGCTTAGGCGGGAAGACGGGTAGAGGCGCTAATTGCAGCCGAACTGGAGGATTATCCGGGCCGACCACTTTGCTTGTGACCACCGAGGGAGCCTCAGCCGCGCCTTGGTTCAGGGCCGTGAGCGTCGAGCTTGGAACCGCCGCGTGCACTACGGACTTCTTGGCCGCATCTTCGCAGCCTGCTGTTCCCGCGATTCCGGCCAGCAGAATCACGCCGGCGGCAACTTGGCCCCTTAGAGTCATTTAGCTATGGTAAGTAGACGTATGTAGAGCGGTCAACGTCTTCCCGCACCCTGGGGTTGACCTTCTGACCACACGCGTTGTTTCTCATGCCAGACGTCACGACGCTGTCCTGCCCCTCGCGGTCGACGTCCGCAGTTCTTCCACTACGCGCTCAATCTCTTCCTCGGTATTGTAATAGTGCGGCGACAGGCGCAGTGCAGACGCCACCCGCTTCTCGTCCATATCAATCACCGCATAGGCGCGCAGCGAAGCCGACGTGTTGATCCCGCGCGTGCGCAGCAGCTTGGATAACTCGGTGGCGTCCCAGCCCGCCACCTCGATGGTTACGATAGCGGCGAGCTCGCTCCCACGGTCCAGCACGCGGATTCCACTCAGTTCGTTCAATTTACCGCGCAGCGTTGCAGCCAGGTGCCTCGCGCGTCGGCCGCCTTGCTCCACACCAACGTCGAGCGCGTAGCGCGCTGCTTCCCCCATCCCGAGTACGAGACTGTACGCAAATTCCCAATTCTCAAATCGCCGCGCATCCGGCGCTGGCGCGAAGTCGTCCGCGGAGACCCAGTCCGCCCCGCGCATGTCGATGTACAGCGGAAAATCGCCACGTTTCAGTGCCCGGTCCGAGACGTACAAGAATCCGATTCCCCGCGGACCCCGCAAAAATTTTCGCGCCGTGCCCGAAAAAAAATCGCACCGCAACTTCGTGACGTCAGCCGGGATCTGGCCGACAGCTTGGCAGCCATCCACCAAATAGGGCACCCCTGCTGCTTCGGCAACTTCGCCCAGGGCCTCGACGGGCTGCACCAGTCCGGAATTGGTCGGCACCCAGGTGACTGCCAGCAAGCGCACGCGGGGATCGCGCAAGAGTTCCTTTACGGATTGCGGATCGGCGCCTCCGCTCGCCAGGTCCGCGGCACGCCGCACCTCCACGCCATGCCGCCGCGCCAGCGAGAGATACGCAAGCTGATTCGAGATGTAGTCGTTGCGCGTGGTGACAATCACGTCGCCCCGCTTGAAATCGAACGCCGAAAGCGCCTGAAAAAACGCGACCGTCGAATTTTCCACCACCGCGATATTACGCGGCTGCGCGCCTAACAGCTTCGCCACGTTCGCGTACGCATCCGCAACGGCAGCCTCCGCGTCGTCCGCGCTCTCGTAAGCGCCAAGATTGGCCTCGCGATTCAGGTGCACGACCATCGCATCCAGCACCCCGCGTGGCATCAGCCCCGCTCCCGCATTATTAAAGTGGATTTGGTTGAAGCAACCCGGCGTGTCTTCGCGCCACTGTTTCACAAGTGCATCCATGCGCCCTCGCGAGGCCGAAATTTCAAGCGTTCAACCATACGGCGGAATAATGGAGGGAACAACCAGAATGATTAGCGCGCGTTTGGTTCAAACCAGCGTGTTCCCCGGAACAGCAGCGGGCCGCTCTCGCTTGCGGGTAGCCTGCGCATCAAGAAATTCCAGAATAGCGGCCCGTGCCGCAGCAGGCTGATCGGTGGTGAAAACGTGGCTAGCGCCTGGGATGATCACCAGTTTCGCCCCTGGAATTTGCGCCGCGATCCGCTTGCCGTTCTCTGCTGGGATTAGCCGGTCGTTCTCCCCATGGATTACCAATGTCGGAGCGGCAATCTGCGCCAGCCGGCTATACGCCTCCCAGCCGATCACCGCCTGCAATTGCGCGAAGTATGCCTCTCCGGAGGCATACCATTTCCTGCGCACCGCCAAATCCTCTTCCAGCAATTGGGGTAAGGTGCCCGCGTCATAGATGAAAGGATTGATCGCCCGCGCAAACTGATCGGGGTCCTGCCCTCGCGTCATCAGTACCTGCAGCGCTTCGTCTTCGGACCGCACCGCGTCCGGTCCCCCCGCTGCCGTGCAGCCCAATATCAGCGAGCGCACTTTGTTCGGATATTGCAGCGCGAATTCCTGCGCGATCATCCCGCCCATGGATACTCCAAAAATGTGCGCCGCATTGACGCGCGCCGCATTCAGCACCGCCGCCGCGTCTACGGCCATCTGCGCAATCGAATACGGCCCCGCAGGCGCCTCACTGCGGCCCACTCCACGATTGTCCAGCGCGATCGTGCGATATTTTTCGCTCAGCACCGGACGCAGGCGGTGCCATGCTTGCGACGGCCACCCCAATCCCATGATTAATAGAAGGGGAGCTCCGCTTCCTTCTTCGTCCCAATGGATTCTTGCTCCCAGGTTTTCGACGAAGGGCATGAACGCTCCCGCCTTCGCAGCCGGCGAGGGACGCACGGGCCGTGAGGCGTGAAGAGATTGGACTAAAATGCGCCCAGTGGCAATACTATATTGGACAGGGGAGGCCTGCGACATTTCCGAAATGTAGTGCAACGAACAGAGATGGATAAGCCGCCGAAGGACGTGAAGCAAGCCTCTGCTCGCTATTTCGCTTTTTCCAGCGCTTCGGTCAGCGCAGGCATAACCTCGAAAATATCGCCGACCACTCCATAATCGGCAATCTCAAAGATGGGCGCGTTTTGATCCTTGTTAATCGCCACGATGGTCCGCGCCCCCTTCATGCCCACCACGTGCTGGATCGCGCCGCTAATGCCCAGCGCTAAATATAACTTTGGCGCCACGGTTTGCCCGGAGCTTCCGATTTGCCGCTCCATCGGCAGCCAGCCTTCGTCGCAGATCGGCCGCGACGCCGCAATTTCGCCGCCCAGCGCCTTCGCCAGCGCTTCCGCCTGCGGAATATTTTCTGGCGCCTTGATCCCGCGGCCAATCGCCACGATCAGCGGCGCTTGCGTCAGATCCACCGCGGACTTCGCTTCTTTGAACAAGTCCAGCGGCTTGGTGCGAATCTGCTCCGGCTTCAGCCCAACGCTGACAGAATTCACGGGCGCTTTGCCGGAAGGGTGCGCCGCAACCAAATCAGAGCGAAACGCCCCCGCCTGGAACGAAGCGAACCACGGCGCGCCGCCTTGAAAGGTTACGTCCGCCGCGGTTTTGCCCTGAAACATTTGCCGCACGAAAACCAGCTTTCCGCCTTCGTTGCGATAGCCCACGCAATCGCCAATCATGCCCTTACCGAGCATGGCCGCGAGCTTCGGCGCAAAATCGCGCACCTGATACGTGTGCGGCAATAGCACCAGATCGGGCTTTGCCGAGCCGATTACCTGTGACAGCGCGACGCAATATCCATCAGGCGTGTACGCCTCCAGCAGATCGTGTTCGACCAGCAGCACCTCGGCGACATTCTTTGCCGCCAGCTCGTCAGCAAGCCCGGCCACGCCTTCGCCGATCACTAATCCGCTGACCGTGCTCGAAGTGTCCTTGGCGATTTGCTGCGCCGCGGCCAAAGTCTCGAAGGTCGTATTGTTCCACTTGCCCTGCCGCTGTTCCGCAATCACCAGAATTTTCATTATTAAATCACCCGCGCCTCGAACTTCAGCTTCTCCACCAATTTCCCGGCCACCTCTTTGGGTGTGCCGGTCAAGAATTCGGTCTTCTTCGTCTTAGTAGGCACATAAATTTTTTCCACGCG
This sequence comes from Candidatus Acidiferrum typicum, assembly GCA_025463055.1. Classification (GTDB taxonomy): domain Bacteria; phylum Acidobacteriota; class Terriglobia; order Acidiferrales; family UBA7541; genus Acidiferrum; species Acidiferrum typicum_A. Next base: position 14,614 of record JAOAPV010000067.1, on the reverse strand, counting down.
CTGCGTGAGCTCAGTCGAGACGCCCAGCGATTCGCGCGCGATTGTAGTAATTTCTTTCTTCTTCGCGGCCATGATCCCCTTCAGCGTTGCATAGCGCACCTTGTTAATGCCCGACTGAATAGTCAGTACCGCAGGCAACGGGCACTCAATATGCTGAAACCAACCCGCCTCCAGCTCGCGCTTCAGTTTCATCTTCTGCCCGTCCACTTCGATGGCCATGATGATGGTCGCGTGTGGCACATTTAGTACGCCCGCCAGCAGCACCCCCGTCTGCCCAAAACCGTGATCGTCGCTCTGCAATCCGGTCAGCACCAAATCATGCTTCTGCTGCTGAATAGCCGCCGCCAGCGACTTTGCGGAGCCCAGCGGGTCAAGCTGCGCAAAATTATTGTCGGCAATGTGAATCCCGCGGTCCGCACCCTTGGCCAGCGCCTCCTTAATCGTTTGCTTTACGCGCTCCGGCCCCATGGATAGCGCAATCACCTCGCCGCCATGTTTTTCCTTCAGCCGCAGCGCTTCTTCCAGCGCGTAGCTGTCCGGCTCGTTCATCTCAAAGCCGATATCGGATTCTCGAATCCAGTTTCCGGCGATGGAAAGCGGCGCGTCCTTCGCGGGAACCTGCTTGATGCACACGATGATGTTCACAGGATTGTTCCTATTCGTTGCGGCCTATGGCTGAGCCCTACTCGCTGAGCCCTATTCGCTGAGATTGATAAAACGGTCCGAGGTGCTACTTGGCTGAGACGAAAACTTTATTTGCCGGACCAGCGGTTGAAAATCAGTGCCGCGTTGGTGCCGCCAAATCCGAAGGAATTCGACAGCGCATATTCGAACGACGCTTTGCGCGCTTTGTTGGGAACATAGTCCAGATCGCAAGCCGGGTCCGGGGTTTCCTGGTTAATGGTCGGCGGCAAGATTTGATCGCGCAGCGCCAGCACGCTGATGCCGGCCTCCAGCCCGCCTGCGCCCCCGAGCAGATGTCCGGTCATCGATTTCGTCGAACTCACCGGAACCTGCTTCGCCCGGTCGCCGAAAACTCTCTTCAGCGCTATCGTTTCAAGGCAATCGCCTAGCGGGGTAGAAGTGCCGTGCGCGTTCACATAGCCGATATCTTCAGGCGTCAATTTCGCATCCTTCAGCGCCGCCCTCATTACCCGGAACGCGCCATCGCCATTCCCGGCAGGCTGCGTGATGTGATATGCGTCGCCGGACATTCCGTAGCCCACGATTTCCGCCAGGATCGGCGCATCACGCCTCTGCGCATGCTCGAGCGATTCCAGAATCAAAATCCCCGCACCCTCGCCGACCACGAATCCGTCACGCTGCGCGTCAAACGGCCGGCTCGCGTGCGCCGGATCATCGTTGCGCGTCGAAAGCGCCTTCATTGAGGAGAATCCGCCGACGCCCATCGGCGTGATCGTCGCTTCCGTGCCGCCGCAAATCATCATTTCCGCCGCGCCACGCTCGATAATTTTGAAGGAGTCGCCAATCGCATGCGCCGAAGCGGAACAAGCCGTTGCTGTCGCCGAATTCGGACCGCGCGCGCCATAGCGAATCGAGATGTGTCCGGAGGCGAGGTTCACGATCGCGGAAGGAATGAAAAAGGGAGAAATCTTGCCAGGTCCGCCATTCAGCAGCTTGCCGTGCTCGCGCTCGATGATGTCGAACCCGCCGATCCCCGAGGAAACGTAAACGCCGACTTCATCGAGGTCGGACTGCTCCTGCTTCCAGTTCGCCATGCGCACGGCAAAATCCGCGCCCGCCAGCGCGAGCTGGATGAACCGCCCCATTTTTTTTAGTTCTTTTTTCTCGATCCACTGGAAGGGATCGAAGTTTTTCACTTCGCCGGCGATGCGGCAATCGAAACCCGTGGTGTCAAAGCTGGTGATGCAGGCAACCCCGCTGACTCCAGCCAGAAGGTTCTTCCAGCTTTCCTCCGTGCCGATGCCCAGCGCGCAGACCAGTCCAACACCCGTAACCACAACGCGGCGCGTCAAAGATTCCTGCTCCCCGATAAGGTGGTATTACCCAGCGGCCTTACTTCCCTTTGGCGTGTTTATCTATATATTCGACCGCGTCTTTTACGGTCGTCATCTTCTCGGCGTCCTCGTCGGGCACTTCGATGCCAAACGCTTCCTCGAACGCCATCACTAATTCCACCTGGTCCAGCGAGTCTGCCCCCAGGTCGTCCACAAACGATGCCGTGGGCGTCACTTCCGCTTCATCCACGCCGAGCTGCTCGACAATAATCTGCTTTACGCGCTCTTCCACGCTGGCCATTCATTTCCTCCGACGATTTGCTATCGCTCGTGCTTATTGATTTGAACTTGTGCTTGCCCGGCCGAACGCCGCCCCACACGCCTATCCGCCCCGTAAGTATAACCTGCCCATTCTATTTGCCCCGTCCACCTAGGTCAACTTCACGGACAACTTGTCAGCATCAATTCACTCGCAAAAGGGTGGCGGATAAGGATCTGCGCAGTTGAACCCCAGTTCTTTAGCCCGTAGATAGCATTCCTTTATTCGCTTGCGGGAGTGACATGAACCTGAATCGCAAATTGCATAAAGGGTTCCCAGATTATTCCATGCCAAGGCGCTGTCTTGCTCAGCGGCCTTCAACAACCAACGCTCCGCCTCGTCGATGTCCCTTTCTACACCTAAGCCACACTGATAGAGGAGCGACTCCATACATTGCGCGTCTGGATTGCCCGCTACCGCGAAAGGCATCGCATTCTCAAGCACAAAAGCATAATCCCGGCGCTCAAATCCAGCCATAACGACGTCCGGGTTGTATTCACTTGCGCTCAACATACCTCAACTTACGCCAAGTGCATCCCGCCGTTCACATTAAGAACGTGGCCAGTGATGTACCCAGCCTCGTCGCTTGCCAAGAAGACGATGGCGGCAGCTACATCGCGAGCAGAACCCATGCGCCCCAGCGGAATACGCGTCTTCAATTCTTCCTTCACTTTGTCCGGCAGCACATCCGTCATCGGCGTTTCGACGAAACCCGGTGCGACGGCGTTCACGGTGATATTCCGCGAAGCGATTTCGATTGCGATCGCCTTCGTGAGCCCGATGACGCCGGCTTTCGCCGCAACATAGTTAGCCTGTCCAGCATTGCCCGACTGCGCCACGACCGAGCTGATGTTAATGATGCGGCCCGCTCGCGCCTTCATCATCGTAGGCAGCGCCTGTTGGATGCACAGATGCGCACCCGTCAGATTCGTGCGCAGCACCGCCTCCCAATCATCCGCCTTCATGCGAATCGCGAGCCCATCGCGAGTAATCGCCGCGTTGTTGACCAAAATATCCAGCCGCCCGAATTTCTCAAGCACCTGCTTGAACCCGGCTTTCACCTGCTCGGCATCCGCCACATCCATCTTTACGGCCAACCCACAGCCGCCCGCGGCAGCAATATCGGCCACCAGCGCGGACAATTTCTCTTCGTTACGCGCGGCAACCGCAACTGTCGCGCCAGCCTCCGCCAGCGCAAGCGCAGTATCCCGGCCAATACCTTGCGATGCGCCGGTAACCAGAGCAACTTTATCTTTTAAGCTGAACATTTAGGCGGCGTCAGCGCGCGTTTGCGCGATCTTGTCGATCGTGGTCGACAAGCTCTTTTCGTCTTCCACATTCAGCGTGCTAACGCTGCGCTCGATCTGCCGCAGCAAACCCACCAGCACGCGTCCGGGACCGACTTCCACAAAAGTGTCCACACCCTCGTCGATCAGCAACCGCATCGACTCTTCCCAACGCACCGGCATCGTCACCTGGCGGATCAGCGCTTCCCGCGCCTCGTCGCCGGTTGTAATGGTGTCCGCGTCCACGTTGGTGACCAGCGGCATCTGCAAGTTCGATAGCTGGGTATTGCGCAAATCCTTCTCCAGCCGTTCCTGCGCAGGCATCATCAGCGCGCAATGGAACGGAGCAGAAACCGCCAGAATCACGGCCCGTTTCGCTCCAGACTGTGAAGCAATCTCCACGCCGCGCTTCACCGCGCTGGCATGACCGGAAATCACCGTCTGCTCCGGCGAATTCAGATTCGCGGGGGAGCATACTTCGCCTTCCGCCGCGCGTTTACAGGCATCCATCACGACGGCGGGCGACAATCCCATAATCGCCGCCATCGCGCCCTGTCCCGCAGGAACGGCTTCCTGCATATATTGCCCGCGCTTGCGCACAAGCTGCACGGCATCTGAAAATTTCAGCGCCCCAGCCGCAACTAACGCAGAATATTCCCCCAGGCTGTGCCCCGCCACGAAATCAGGAGCAATGCCCTTTTCGGCAAGCACGCGATGCACTGCAACGGAGCAGGTCAGAATCGCCGGTTGTGTGTTGGCTGTCTGCTTCAGGTCTTCTTCACTGCCTGCAAAGCACATTTGCGAAATAGAAAAGCCCAGCGCTTTATCCGCTTCCTCAAAAACGGCGCGCGCGGCCGGATATTTCTCGGCCAGCTCTTTGCCCATGCCAGGGTATTGCGACGCTTGCCCTGGAAACACAAATGCAATTTTTCCCATTTCTACCTCGACCCTGCCGCTAGGCGGTCACGCCGGCGACAGAGAGCTCCTCTTCAATTTTTTCGTTGATACCCGCTTTGGCCAGTCCTGCCGCTACGCGGATGGCGTTTTTTATCGCGTTCGCGTTCGAACGCCCATGCGCGATCACGCATACGCCGCGCACCCCGAGTAACGGCGCGCCGCCCGATTCCGCATAATCGATCTTTTTCTTCAGCCCTTTCAAGGCTCCCCTGGAAAACAAAAATCCCACCTGCGATGCCAGCGAACTATTGATCGATTTCCGCAACAACCCAAAAATTTGAAACGCCAGCCCTTCGCAAATCTTCAACGCGATGTTCCCCACAAATCCATCGCAGACGATCACATCCACTTCCCCCGAAAACAGATCGCCGCCTTCCACGTTGCCCACGAAATGGACCGGGCTTTGCTTCAACCGCGTATACACTTCGCGTGTCAACTCGTTGCCCTTGATCTCTTCCTCGCCGATGGAGAGCAATCCCACCCGCGGCCTCCGATGCCCGAACGTCGCACGGTAATAAATCTCTCCCATAACCGCAAACTGCACCAGATGCTCCGGCTTGGAATCCACGTTGGCGCCCACATCGAGCAAAACCGAAACGCCTCCCTTGGCATTGGGAAACGGCGCGGCCAGCGCCACTCGATCGACCGATTCCAGTGCGCCAAGCAAAAATCGCGCCACCGTCATTACCGCGCCCGTGTTCCCGGCGCTCACCAGCCCATCGGCCTTCGCTTCGCGCACCAGCCGCGCGGCCACGTGAACGGAGCTATCTTTCTTCCTGCGGAACGCCTGCGCCGGGTGATCGTTCATCGTGATCACTTCGCTGGCTGGCACGATCTCGATCGGCAGGTTGGGCGCAGCGTGCTTGGCCAACTCCGCGCGGACAGCATTCGGCTGCCCAACCAACAAGATCCGCACGCCGTATTCCCGTGCTGCCAGTACGCTCCCTTCAACCTCAGAGCGGGGCGCATTGTCTCCGCCCATGGCGTCCACAGCGATAGTGATCATGGAGGCTAGACCTGGCAGTACCGGAAAACTCATTGGAAAGGCCGCGGCTGAGTCCGTTAGGGAACTTGTCCGCGGCTAAGCGGACTTGCCCGCTTTAGGCGGACTTGTCTTGTACCGCGCGTCCCTTGTAGTAGCCGCAGTGTGGGCACACTTGATGCGGCTGCTTTGTTTCATGACAGTGCGGACATTCCCCCGTCGCGGGCTTGGTCAAAAAGTCATGCGCCCGCCGCGTGCTCGTGCGCCTCTTCGAATGCCGTCTTTTTGGGTTAGGCATAGCAATACTCCTCGTTCCTGCCCGTGTGGGCGGATTGTATAAGGCTTTCGCCCTGGAAAACTATTGTTTTTTCAGCCAATCCTGCTTGAGGCGCGCGAGTGGAGCCAAACGGGGATCCGTCGCGTGGGTCTCACAGCGGCACTCTTCATGATTGAGGTTCGCGCCACAACTCGCGCACAGTCCGCGGCAGTCGCTGCGGCAAATCACTTTCATCGGCAACGCCAGCAGCACTTGTTCGCGCAACACGTCCGCCAGGAAGAGTCCCTCTCCTTCAAAAAAACCAATCTCCGCGTCATCTTCTTTCAGTCGCGCCTCTTCCGGTTTGACGCCCTTCGGCAGGGGACTGTAGAAAAGGTCGAATGTACGGGTGACTTCCTCGACCACAGGCTCCAGACAGCGCGCGCACACCAATTCTACTTTGGTCTCAATCTCACCCGCGATGCGTATCTGCCCGTCCAAAAGCTCCGCGGTCGCATTCACTTCCAGTGGCTCGGTCTGCTTGATCTCCGCCGTCTGGTAATCGATGCTGCCCGGAGCGTAGCTCTTCCGAATTGGGAGCTTGCGGACGGCGAGATCCTTGACGTCAAGGAACATGTCTTCAGCGCCTCCCGCGCGCACGCTCATGCTGTCTTCATTATTGAGTCGCTCGCCTGCCATGTCAAGGAACCTGCCAGATAGGAACTTCGCGCGTTTCTCGAGTGTTACGGGCAGCCCGCCTGGGGCAGCTCGTCCAGTTTTTGCTTCGCTTCCGTGCTGCCGCGTTTCACGGCCGCCTCCAGCAGCACCCGCGCCTGCGCGCAACTCTGTGGCACTCCGTCCCCGCGAACATACCGGCCCGCCAGCGCCACCTCCGCATGCGTATCTCCATTTTCTACCGACGTCCACAACGAAGGCACGTCTTCGCTCCCTTTTTCTTGTTGTGTCGGACTGCGCTTGGCAGCTACGTTCGAAGTATCGGCCGCCCGCGTAACCTGCTCATTACTCGTCGCTACGGTACTTGTGGGTACGGTCTCGGCGCCGCTTTCCTTCGTAGTATCCCGCTCATCGGTCATCGCCGCCGGCTTGACGGGAGCGCTTACCTCTGACGCTACATCCGCGCTAACATTTTCGGGGACTGGACGCGTATCGGCGGGAGCCTCCACACTCTTCTGCTCATCACCAGCAATGCTAGACCCAAACGACATAACCAGATGTCCCAGTTCCCGCCGGTAGCCAATCAGCGTCATCAACAATATCGCCGACAGCGCAATACCACCCACACCATGCCAAGCTCTTGTAGGGCTTTCGTTAGGCTGAAACGTCAAATCGTCGGTAGTTCTAACGCGAGAAATCGTGTTCCTGGTCGCGCTTTCCGCAATGCCCGCTTTTGTAGTTCCTATTTCGATTTTCCCGGCAGGTTTCAACTCACCAGCCTTCAGCTCGCGCTCCTGCCCCGCAATCTCCGCCGCCGCTTTCGCTTCCTCCCGCAATTTCTTCCGCCGCCGCTTCGCCTGGGATTCCAGCGCATTGGAATCAAGCTTGCCGTCCGCCTTGACCTGCGTCTCATCCAGCCAATCGCGAACCTGCTCCTGCAGCTCCTTCGATGGATTCAGAAAGCGTAGCCCGCCGGTTTTTTTCGCCGTGTCCGACCACACCATCTGCCCATTGCCTTCCAGCTTCCGCCCGTCGCCTACTGATACCCAGAAGCGTAGCTGCTGCTCGCGCACCGGCGCCATCGACTGAAAACTGCATCCCTCCTCGCTCAAATTCAATAAAATGCTGCCGTTGTCCGGCCCAAACTCCGCATACAGCAACTGATCCGTTCGCTTCCTCACAAATCGTCGCTTGTTGGGTTCCATTTGCCTTCCGTTTCAGGCCTTCTATTTCAGGTTTGATGCTTGGCGGGCGGGAACCGCCAGATCGGGCGTAAGATTAGATTTACGTAGTGCCTCGGAGGACTGCCGCGACTTGCCAGCCCTGACCCCCCGCGAAACTCCCGCTTTTATCCGCCGCCTCCGCCGTGCCGAACTCCCCGCGGACACCGTCGCCCTCGCCCGCTTTCTCATTGGCAAGATTGTCGTCCGCGAGCTCCCCGGTGTCCGCCTAAGCGGCCGCATTGTCGAAACCGAGGCCTACCCGCAGCGCGACCCCGCCGCACACCACTTTCGCGGACCCACCCCTCGCAATCGCTCCATGTTCCTTCGCCGCGGCCATGCCTACGTCTACTTCAGCTATGGCAATCATTTCATGCTCAATGTCAGCGCTGAAATCGCTGGAACCGGCGGTGGCGTCCTCATCCGCGCCCTCGAGCCCCTCGAGGGCATCAGCCAAATGGAGCAGAACCGTAAAACCACTCGCCTGCTGGACCTAACCCGCGGTCCTGGCCGCCTCGCTTCCGCCCTGCGCATCGACCGCTCACTCGACGGCACCGACCTTTGCGCCCCCGGACCTCTCTGGCTAGGCGCCATCACCCTCCAGCGCAGCCCTGCCCCCGTCCCCGCCAGTCCCTCCTTAATCCTCGCCAAGAGCCCCCGCATCGGCATCACGCGCGCGGCCCACCGTCTCCTTCGCTTCTACGAGCGCGGCAGCTCCTTCGTAAGCGGCCCCGCAAGCCTCCGCTCCTGAGACCTGCTTACGACTTTTGACCAACCGCAAACCTGTACCCCCGTACAGAGCCATTCTCTGCCAACCTGAGAGTACAATGAGTCTTAATCTTGCGCCGGGCGAGGGGGTGGTCATGTCCGAATCCTGGAAACAGTGGGAAGGCCAAGTTGTCGACGCCAAATTCCCGCTTCACCGCTATCTTGGCGGCTCGGAGCACAGCTCCGTCTTTTTGACCGAACGCGGCGCTCCGCCGCAAAAAGCCGCCATCAAGTTCGTCCAGGTCGAAGAACCCGACGCCGAACTCCAGCTATTTCGTTGGAAGCATGCCGCCACGCTTTCGCATCCCAACCTGCTGCGCATCTTTGAGTCTGGCCGCTGCCGTCTTGGCGATTTCGATTTACTTTACGTCGTGATGGAATACGCCGAGGAAAATCTCTCCCAATTTCTTCCCCAGCGCCCGCTCACTCCCGCCGAAGCACGCGATGTTCTCGCTCCTACTCTGGAGGCGCTCGCATACTTGCATCGCGAAGCTCTCGTCCATGGACACATCCGCCCGTCCAACATTCTCGCGATCGACGACCATCTCAAGCTCTCGAGCGACGGCCTTTCCTCCGTAGCCGACCACGCCGACCAGTCGCATCTTTCCGCCGCGGAAACGCAGCAAAGCGCCCCAACCACCAGCCTGCGTCATCCGAGCCCTTACGATCCCCCCGAAATCGCGAAAGGAATCATCTCTCCTGCCGGCGACATTTGGTCGCTCGGCATCACTCTCGTCGAAGCTCTCACTCAGCAGCGCCCCGCGTCCGCCGGTTCCGCTCCGCAAGAGCCTGTCGTGCCGGATACTTTGCCCGCGCTTTTTCTCGACATCGCGCGCCACTGCTTGTACCGCGACCCCCAGCGCCGCTGGACCGTCGCCGAAATCGCCGCGCGCTTGAATCCCGGTTCGGTCGCTCCTTCGTCCTCCGCCGCGAAGCCGGCAAACGCGCCGTCTCCTGTGCCCGTCTCCGCAGCCGCGCTCCCGGCAATTATTCCGAGCCGCGCGCCCCAAGCGCCCGCATCCGTCTCTGTGGCTGCCGCAAAAACGGAACCCGTGCGCCCGGTTCCGATGCCTCCCCCGGCGCCAAAGCCACAGGTCCATACGCAAACCGTCGCGGTCAAAGGCACTGCCAGCCGGCCGCGTTACGAACTCGTTCAACCGCAGCTTAAGCGGCCTCCCTTGCTCCCCGCGCTGCCCAAGTTCAACTATCTTTCGCTCGCCGTCGTCGCTGCCCTCGTGCTCACGGCAATTTTCCTCGGCCCGCGCCTTCTCCACCACCGCGCTCCCGTCGAGCAGGCCGCTTCCGTGGAATCCTCAGAGCCGCCCGCCGCAAAGCCGATTCCCGTTGCCGCGCACAACAAGAATGCCTCCAAGCTTGCGCAAAAGCCCGCGCCTCCAGCGCTCAGTCCAGCGTCAAAGTCTTCGCAGCACGCCGCTCAATCTCCCTCGCAGTCTTCGCTGGAGAAAACCAGCGACAAGCACTCGCTGAGCACAACAGCTTCCCCCGCGCTCACCAATGTCGCGAATCCCCCGCGCGTCGACTCTGCCGCTAAACCCGTCACCCAGGGCGAAGTGCTCTCTCAAGTCATGCCAGAAGTTTCGCAGAGAGCGCGAGCCACCATCCGCGGCACCGTCCACGTTGCCGTCAAGCTCCGCGTCGATACCGCCGGCAACGTCGCCTCCGCCGAGCTCTTCTCCCGCGGCCCCAGCCGCTATTTTGCCGACCAAGCCTTGCAAGCCGCGCATCGTTGGGACTTCGCTCCCGCCAAGGTCGATGGCCACGCCGTCCCATCCGAATGGGTAGTCCGCTTCGAATTCACACCATTCAACACCAAAGCCCACCCCGTCCAATCCACTCCGTAGCATTTCTTTTTTTTGAATTTGGGTGCCCGACGCGTAGGGTTTACACGTGGGGCTTGCCTTTGGATTTGTCCCTACAAATCCTTCGGCCCCGGCGGCAACGGCAACTTCTCTTTCAACTCGCTCAAAAGTTTATGCAAATCCAGCGGCCGCGTATACATCGCCAACTCTCCGTCCGCCGTTCGCGGCCACAACTCCTTCGGCTTATCGCAATATAATTCGACGCCGTTCTCATCCGGGTCGCGCAAGTAAATGGACTCGCTCACGCCATGATCCGCCGCTCCATCGAGCGCAATTCCTGCGTCAAGCACCCTGCGCAACGCCTCCGCCAGTTTCACCCGCGTGGGATAAACAATCGCCGTGTGATACAGCCCGGTAGTTCCCGGTGGCGGCGGCGAGCCGCCCAGGCTTTCCCATGTGTTCACTGCCAAGTGATGGTGATAACCGCCGGCCGAAAGAAACGCCGCGCTCTCTCCAAATCGCTGCGTGACTTCAAATCCCAAAATCCTGCAATAAAATCCCAGCGCTCGCGCAATGTCCGCCACCTTCAAATGCACATGCCCAATCCGCACCCGCGCATCAACCACATAGGATGACTTCGTCTCACCGCCATTCTTCGCACGAGCCATAGCCGTACCCCGCATCGCGGGTACCGCAAAATCCCCCCGCAAACTCAGTCTCGTCCACGCCTTCCCCTGAGTCAACGCGCCCTTCTTCGGACTCTTGGTTTTCTAGCCCACGAGTCAACTCAGTGGACAGTCGATCCGGAAGAAGCTTTCTAAGACGAGCACACGTAGCGGCCGCCGACCGTGGCGGGCGCTTTTGATTGTCTTTCAAACCGCAAAATGCGCGAAGCGAACACCGCTCTTACCTCATCCCATAAAGGTGACTCAACGCGCCTTATTCGAGCGTGGCCCCAAGCTTCCCGATGGCCTCATCTTTGAGCCCGATTTCCTCACCGTCGCCGAGGAGAACGAGCTCATCGAAGTGATCCGCACGCTACCCTTCAGCGAAGTCCGCATGCACGGGGTCGTAGCAAAACGCCGCGTCGCTCATTTCGGTCTTCGCTACGCCTTCACATCGCATCAACTCAGCCCCGCGTCGGAAATTCCCGATAAGTTCGGCGCCATCCGTGTCCGCGCTGCACAATTATCCGGGGTCGACCCGCACGCCTTTTCCGAAGTCCTCGTAACCGAATATCCGCCCGGAGCAGGCATAGGCTGGCACCGCGACGCTCCGCCCTTCGGCATCATCGCCGGAATTTCCCTCGCAGCAAACTGCACCATGCGTTTCCGCAAAGAAACCGGAAGCGCAAAGGGAGTCGGCGGCAAAAACGAAACCGCCGCCATAAAACTTCCCCAAAGATCACTTTATGTTTTAGCGGGAACAGCCAGAACCGACTGGCAGCACTCGATCCGGCCGATCGCAGAAACGCGTTACTCCATCACCTTCCGAACCCTGAAACAAAAGTCCTAAGCGGACCGTTTGTCACTCGTGCCGAGCAGGTGTGGGTCGACGCCTCCCTCGCAACACTTCCTTGCGAATACACAACAAGGCAGTACAATGCGGGCGCACCACTCCAAAAGGAGGTTCCAGCCCAATGTTTTCTGCCAGTACGTTCCGGCCCCTTCGCGCCGCCAACTCGATTTGCCGGTTCGCTGTCTCCCTCGCTTTATTGCCCGTTTTATTTATAGTCGCGCTCCCTGCGCGCGCCCAAGAACCCGACATAACGAAAAAGCTCGACGGCTTCGATTCCTACATGGCGCAAGTTCTAAAGGACTGGAATACGCCGGGCGTCGGCGTCGGCATCGTGGTCAACGACAAGCTGGTTTTCGCAAAGGGCTACGGCTATCGCGACTACGAAAAAAAGCTGCCCTTCACGCCCACCACGCTCCAACAGATCGCCTCCAACTCCAAGCTCTTCACCGCCGTCGCCGCCGGCATGCTCGTCGAAGAAGGCAAACTCACCTGGGACAAGCCCATACGCGAATCCGTCCCCACCATCCAGTTCTACAACGATCAGCTCAACAACAACGTCACTCTGCGCGACATGCTCTCCCACCGCACCGGAGTCACCCGCCATGATCTCATCTGGTTCAAATCGCCGTTCACCCGCAAAGAATTGTTCGACCGCCTGAAATATCTCGAGCCGCAAGAGCCCATGCGCCAGGCCTTCCTATACAACAACCTTATGTTCTCCGCCGTCGGCGAAATCATCGAGCTAAAGTCCGGCCAGCGATGGGAGCAATTCGTCCGCGAAAAAATCCTTACGCCCCTCGATATGAAAACCACCACGTACGGCATCGACGACATGAACAAACACACCGACCACGGCGTGCCCTTCCGCGAAAAGCGCGACTCCTTCGAACTGTACAAGATCCCGTACTACGAAGACACCGAAGGCGTCGCCCCCGCCGGCGCCATCATCTCCAATATCGACGAGCTCTCGCACTGGCTCGTCGCCTTGATGAACGACGGTAAATACAACGGCAAGCAGGTCCTCCCCGCTAAAGTCCTGAAGGATACGCTGCAGCCCGCCATCGGCCTGCCCAACACGCTCGGCGAAGCCCTTGGTTTCTGGGAGCTGCTAAATCCCGCTTACGGTATGGGACGCCAGACCGTCTCCTATCGCGGCCACTTGCTCACCTTTCACGGTGGCGATCTCCCCGGGTTTCACTCCCAGGTCTCCTTCATGCCCAACGATAAAATCGGCGTCATCGTCCTGGTCATCAGCGACCATAGCGCTCCGCTCTACAACATCGTCAGCTACAACGTCTACGAGCGCCTGTTAGGCATGGACCAAACGCCCTGGAGTGAACGTCAACTGAAGATGCGCCTGGCCAACAAGAAAGCCGGCACCGAAGGGCGCGCGAAAGCCGGCGCTGATCGTGTGCCCAACACCAAGCCTTCGCACGCGTTCGCCGACTATGCGGCCGAGTACGAAAGCCCGGCGTACGGCATCGTGAAAATCAGCCAGAAGAGCGACGCCCTTCAGTTCGATTTCCACGACTTTCACTTCCCCTTGAGCCATTTCCATTACGACCGCTTCGATACGCCCGATGACGAGCAGTACGGAAAATTTTCCGTCAATTTCCGTACCAATCCACAAGGTGACGTCGAAAACGCCGTGATCTCCCTCGATCAGGCCGAAGTCGTCTTCACCCGCAAACCGGAAACGCTCGACCCCAAGCTCCTCGAAAAATTGGCCGGCACGTACCTCACTCCCAGCAACGTGAAATTTCAAGTTACCTACACTCCCGGCGCCGGTCTCGCGTTGGCCTTTCCCGGTGGCCCTCCGACGAAGCTGATCCCCGTAAAGGGCTTGCAGTTCCGCACCCCGCAATTCGCAGACGTCGTCTACGAATTCATCCTCGAAAACGGCCAGGTGAAATCCCTAAAAGAACGCGACCCCTCCGGCGAATTCACCTTCGTCCGCCAATGAGGATGCTGTGAAGTTGGATAAGTTGACCCGGCTCCTCACGAGCACGGTGCTCTTCCTCATGTTGAGCCTCATCTATTTACAATATCGCGGTGTATCAGGCCGCACCGTTGCGATAATTGCGGCGGTTGCATTCTTTACCGTCAGCAGTACTTATATTTTTCTCAAACGGCGTAGCCTTTCTAAGCAGGGCGTACTACAACAATTCAGCGATTGGAGATGGCTCGCATTTCTCATCGTGGTCGGGTTGGCCGTGTGGCTTAGCTTGATTTTGCGATTCATTCGTTCTTAATACGGACGCCATGGCTGGAATTGATTCAAAGACGAGTCGCTGGGTTCTCGCCTTTCACCGCGAAGCGGAATCCGCAGCCCCGAAATTTCGGTCACCAGTACCTCAACCGTCCTTCCGATCAGTTGTCCCCGCGTACCCCACCTGCTACCCTGAGCCGTGAACATGGCGTTCCGAGCCGCGGCGCACAGCATGCATCTGTCTGCACTCCCCGAAAATAGCCGATGCTATGGCATCCCGCTAACCACCTTTAGAATGAACACTTGCAAAAGTGTGTCAAAACAAAGGACTTTAAGTCTCTTTAGAATGAACACTTATGCAAAAACCGGGGGGAGGGGGTACCCATCCCTTCTTCGTTTTGCCATATCCATCCCCGCTGCTACCATCAATTTCATGAGACTCCGAACACTTTGCGTTGCTCTTCTTTCCTTAGCTCCGGCTGCGGCCTCCGCTCAGACCGTCGACGAAATTCTCGCCAAGGTGACCGCCGCCCGCGGCGGCTCCGATAAACTCCGCGCCATCCATTCCGAGCGCGTCTCCGGAGAAATTTCCTTCGGCGACGTCTCCGGTCCCTTTGTCGTCGAA
>JAOAPV010000037.1 GCA_025463055.1 Candidatus Acidiferrum typicum | reverse complement strand
ATGAGCCACCGAACCAGCGAAATAACCTGGCAGTGACAAGCATTCCCGCCCCGATTCCGAAGAAAGTAACCGCAGCAAAAATCGTGTTGATGTACGGTTGCTCTCGCTTGGGAAACCAGGCCATGATTAAAGCACCCATCACTGGATAACAGATACCGATTCCAATTCCCTGAAGAACTCTGGCGAATATAAGGAATTTTAGGCTGTGCACACCTAGCAGAATGGCCGCACCTACACCCAACAGTGCAACCCCACAAAACAGACCGAGTTTCAGTCCTGCACGGTCGACGAGCACACTTCCCAACGCCTGACAAATCACAATCGTAATGTTTAGAGCCGACATGATTAGGCCGAATTCCGTGCGGGTCAGCTGGAGGTTCGAGATGATGGGGCTGGCGACAGCTGCAGGAGCAAACGTTACTAGCTGTAGCTGAAACTGCACGAGCACAATGACGGCAAGCACCATCCAGCGCGAGGCGGAGAGCCTTTCGGTCGTACTGATGGTTGTTGCTTCCATTGGTAAAAGAACAAAGAGCTAACCGCCAAGAATTTTAATTTCCTCGTGGCGACATTGCAGCCGCCTTCGCTTCGCTCGGCAGAGAGAAATGAAACGTTGCGCCCCGTCCGGTATTAGCGCTCGCCCACAGACGCCCGCTATGTGACTCGACGATCGTCCGACTGATAGAGAGTCCCATGCCGGTGCCATGCGGTTTGGTCGTGAAGAACGCCTTGAAAATGTGCTCGCTTTCCTCGGCTGGAAACCCGACGCCCGAATCAGTCACCGAAATTAGTAATTGGCCATCCTCGGTCCTATTTGACCTCACCATCAGTTCACCGCCCGTATCCTTCATCGCCTCGATGCCGTTCAGCATGAGGTTCATCAGTACCTGCTGAAGTTGCACACGGTCGGCCATGACTTTGGGCAAACTTGGAGTGAGTTCGGCACTGACCGGGATCGAGTATCGATTCGCTTCATCGTGCAGAAGAACGATCATCTCTCGAACGATTTCGTTTAAATCGACCAGCTCCCGTTGTGGGCTACCTCGCCTGTAGAGAGAACGAACGCGCTCGATGATATCGGAAGCGCGCGTCGCGTCCCTGACCGTTCTGGAGGCGGCCTCGCACGCCTCTGCGACATCGGGCGAATCACGCCGTAGCCATCGCACACACGTCTGGGCATTCAATACGGCGGCGGCGATCGGCTGCCTGATCTCGTGAGCGAGCGATGCCGCCAGCTCTCCGACCGTGATTACCCGGCTCATATAGGCCAAAGCGGCTTGCGCCTGACGCAGTCTCTCGCGCTCTTCCTCTGCGCGCTTGCGCTCCGTGAGGTCGAGCACGAACGACAGCGTCTCACTCTGCGTGTCCCCAATCACGGTGTCAACGACCAGCACGGGAACGCGGCTGCCGTCGCTGCGGGAGTACTCCTTTTCAAACATTTCGCAGGTGCCGCTCGCTCTGAGCTGCGCTACCGCTCGTTCGGTGACGGCCTGCCATTCCGGAGGTGTCAGCTCTGTCCATCGAAGTCGTCCGGAGGTGAGGTCGTGACGCGTGTACCGGACCATCTGGAGAAAGGCGTCATTGGCCTCGAGGATCTGGCCTTCAAGACTCGCGATCAACACCCCGACAATATTGGCGTCCACAAGGCGCCTGATCTTCGCTTCGCGTTCCTGGAGCTCACGATACAAACGGCTATTTTCGAGCGAAATCGCCGCCGCCGAGACGAGCACGTTTAACACCGCGATTCTCGCTGGAGTAAAAACATTTGCCGCTAAGTTGTTCTCCAGGTAGAGCACGGCAATCAGGCGGCCTTGTTTTACGAGCGGGAGGCACAGGATGGACCGCGCGTGCGCCCGACGAATGTACTCGTCATTCGAGAACGAGCCTCGACCCGACGCATCATCGAGGATGACACTCTCCTGTGTTCGCGCGGCATACTGAACTACGGCCTCCGGCAGTTCACCGCTGGAGATTGGCGCGTCACGCAGAGCGATCGCGACGGAGCTGCCGCCGGTAGTCGCCTCCGCCTGAATCCGCAGCTCGGCGCCTCGCGGCAGAATGAGCAGTCCACGTTCCGCGCCGGCGTGCTCGATGGCTGTGCGGAGCAACGCGTCCACGAGGTTTTCCAGCACGATTTCGCCGGACACTGCCTGCGATATCTTGAGGACCGTTGCAAGATCCAACTGTTCGATCGGTGTGCCGATTGTGCTCATCGGACCCGCCACGGGCCCGTCTTCTCGGAGCTGCGGGTATAACTGGTCGAGTTGCCGCACCTTGCCGTCGGCGCCCCAGCTGAGATAGCCGCGCCGGGCATTTCGCAGATAGAGGTGTGCGATCTGCTCGAGCCCATGCGCGGCGTAGAAGCGCGCGGCGACCTCGCTGGCGAGCGCCTCATTGTGGACGAAGCCATTTGCGTGTGCCGAGCGGATAGCCCGCTCGTAAAGATGCTCGGCATCGAGTATGCGGCCTTCGATACGTGCGATCTCTGCGCTGACAAGCACAGCGCGGTTTTCGAAATTCTCCGGACAATTCGTTGCCCAGATCTCGAGCTGCCGAAGGTGAGCGGCCAGAGCCTCCAGATGCTGCTGCCGCTCTTCGGACAATGCGGAGTCGTAAATTGCCGCTCGGGAAAGCGCTCCATAGAAGTGATGTTCCGCTGTTTCCGGAGCTGTTTGCCATGCCCCAACCAGCTTTTGCGCTCTTGATGAGGCCTCGACAGCCGACGCATAATCGCCGGCCATGAAGCGCGCCTGCAGCTTGCGAATCCAATAGGCGGACTCAGCAGGTGCCAACTCCGGATTACCGGCGAGACGGCGCTCCAATCGCAGCTCGTCAAACTGTTGATCGTCAAAGCAGCCGAATTTCGCCGTCATCCCCCGGAGTGTCCGGACCAGCCCAAGCTGGGGCCTTATGTTGTCAATGGCATACCCGAACCGTATCTTCTGCGCAAACGCGAGACTACGTTCGACTTCGACTTGCACCTCGACGAGCGGATCGCCCGCCGCGAGAAGGTTCGTATTCAGATTGGCACAGCTGAACGCTGCAAATGTAAGGTCACCGATCTTGTTTGCGGCCTCGAACGCCCGACGGAACAGATCGCGGATAGTCTTGAAATGTCTCGTCCAAGGGAGGACTTGAACTGCAAAGTTATTATAGGTCCTGGCCTGAAACCGCTTCAGTCCGCGTTTTTCGACCAGATCATAGCCGAGCTGGCCGAAACGAAGGCCGGCCTGGTAGTCACCGAAGCAGGCGCCGGCGACCGCGCCAAGCCATTCAAAATGGGGGCACGAACCGTCGCTGTAGCCGTGCTCGAGGCTCAGATTGATCGCTCGGCAGACGACCAGGGAAAACAGGTTGAAATCCGTAAAGAATGCAGCCGGCCCGAGCTTGGTTAGCACATCGAGGGTCGCAAGGGACGCGGTGTTACTCATGAAAGGCAGATCGACGAGCTCCTCGATCGCGCGGCCGCCAAGCTGCGACCAGATCCGCTCGTATTCGCGCCGTGCTTCCTCTTCCCTAGGGTGCGGCGACCAATCGATGCCCAAATGCCGGAGATAGTCGAGACCGACGGCGACGGCGCGGTTGCTCTGATCGAGGGTCATGTACAGATCCGCCCGCAGGCAGGCGACCGTGGCTCGTTCCACAGTCGTCGTGGCGCGGCTTGACAGCGCCGCCAGGCGCTGCTCCGCTTCTGCCCGCGCGCCGGTCAAGAACTCGCATTCGGCCCTGTGCAGCTCCAGCGCAAACGTGAGCTCGTCCCGACGGTCCCCCGAGTCTTCCAGCAGCAGCGCCGCGCCGGCAACGAGATAGGTGAGCGCCGAGGCATAAGCGGTAGACGCCTTCGCGCGCTTGCCCGCGATCAGGTTGAGCTCGGCTAGCTGCTCGCGCTCGTCGCGCGCGGTGATCAGCGCGGCGCCGCGGTTGAGCTGATTGACGATCTCGAAAATCGTCTCTTCCCTCTTCTCCGGGGGCGTGTGTGCCGCGACCAGCCTTCCGATCCGGAGATGGGCCGCGGCGCGCAGGTCTGCCGGGATCAATGAATAGGCGGCTTCCTGAACGCGGTCATGGACAAACCGGTAAACGCCTTCCAGACGCACAATCAACTCTAGACGGATCGCTTCCCACAGATCCGAGTGGATCTCTTCCTCCGAGGTCCCATGAACGATAGAAAGTATCGTGACATCGGCGATGCCAAGGCAGGCAAGGTGCTGCAATGCAGCCTGGGTTTCAACCGGCAGGCGGGTCAGCTTCCCGACCATCAGGTCCACTACATTGTCGGTGTAACCCTTGGCGTGAATGCGATTGAGATCCCAGGACCATCGCGCAGCGTCATGATCGAAGGTGAGTAAGCCCTCTTCGGCGAGCGCTGAAATGAACTGAAGGGCGAAAAACGGATTGCCACCCGATTTCTCGTGCACCAGTTGCGCGAGGGGCGCTGCGCGCTCCGGTTCGCAGCGAAGCGCATCCGCAATCAACTGCGTGAGGTGTTCGCTGGCGAGCGGCGCAAGCGTGATCTCCTCTATCCTCGTACCCGCGTTCTTGACGGCCGCAAGCTTGCGCACCAGCGGATGCATGGCATCGATCTCATTGTCCCGATAAGCGCCGATCAGCATCAGGTGCTGCAGATCCGATCGCGTCAAGAGGTCTTCCAGCAAGTCAAGCGTCGCCGCGTCCAGCCATTGCAGGTCGTCAAGGAACAGCGCGAGCGGGTGCTCTGGCCCAGCGAATACGCCGATAAACCGCCTGAACACCAGTTGGAAACGCCTTTGCGCGTCCTGCGGCTCAAGATCGGGAACTGGTGGCTGTTCTCCAATGATGAGTTTCAATTCAGGAACGAGATCCACGATCAGCAGTCCGTTCGGACCTAACGCCTCACGAAGCGCCTCGCGCCAGCTGTTCAGTTCGGCCTCGCTCTTGGCGAGAAGGGCCCCGATGAGGCTCTGAAAGGCTTGCGCGAGCGTGGAATACGGGATGTCCCGCTTGTACTGATCGAACTTGCCTGATGCGAACAGGCCCCGCGCCGGAACGAGCACCTTATGTAGCTCATTGACTACGGAGGACTTGCCGATGCCTGAATATCCGGAGACCAGCACCAACTCCGGAATGCCACTCTTGACGACACGCTCAAATGAGGCGAGCAGGGTCGCGACCTCGCGCTGTCGTCCGTAAAGCTTCTCAGGAATCAGTAGGCGGTCTGGCGTGTCATGTTCGCCAAACAGGAATTCGCCGATACCGTGCTCTCGGTCCCATTCAGCAAGGCAACGCCGAAGATCGCTCTCCAGGCCGGCCGCGGTCTGATAGCGTTCCTCTGCGGTCTTCGCGAGCAGCTTCGTAATAATCCCCGATAGGGAGTGCGGAACATCCTTTCGGCGCTCGGCAGGCTTTAGCGGTTGTTTCGCTATGTGGCAATGTACCCACTCAATCGGCTCAGACGCCGTGAAGGGCAGAGTGCCGGTCAGCATTTCGTACAGCGTCACCCCGAGCGCATACAGATCACTGCGCGAATCGATCGAACGATTCATCCTCCCGGTCTGTTCCGGTGCCATGTAAGGGAGCGTTCCCGCGATGAACTCGGGAGGTTCCGCCGACTGGCGCTCGCGCGGCAATCGAGAGGCGATCCCAAAGCCCGTCAACCAGACCTGGCCGGTGCGGGGCTGGATCATGACATTGGCAGGTTTGAGATCTTTGTGTATCAGACCCCGACCGTGCAACTGCCTGACAGCCGCAGAAAGACCAATCGCAACGCGCAGGAACTGTCCGATCTCCATCGGCGTTCCGACCAGCCGATCGAGCGGCTCGCCCCCGGGATCCTGGAGGACAAGTGCGGTTCGCCCCTCGTGCTGCGTGAGCTCAAGAGGCGGGACCGCCCACGCCGGATCTAGCTCGGCACGCAAGGAGTGCTCGTGTTCCAACATCCGGACGCTATCTGACCGGGGATGCTCAGATCTGAACGTCAACACGAGAACAGAGGGATGCGGGTTCGAGCCCGTTCGGGGGCGGCCCCTGCAAAGCACGAACTCCCCGTGACTATGAAGCGTCTCGAGGGTGTAATCCGAGAGATCCATCGCGGGATCCTTGATTCGGCAGCCACTTTACGTGGCGTCAGCGCCGATTACCACTACGAGCGATTTCCCCGTATTGTTACGGGTTCCGAACCATAAGAGCGCAGCCAACGACGGCAGTCAGAACACCTTTGCGCGCGCATTCACAACATACTCCATTTCCCGCCCGGCGTGCCAGCGCGGACGGCGCACGCAGTTGCACCGCATCGCTCTTACCAACCTTCGTACTCCTCTGGCGCCTGTTGGACCCAGCAGCATCACAAGGTAAAATCGCTGCCCGTTGCAGCTCGGGGGTCGGGAACCTCAGTGGTTAAGTTGACGGGTTCCAAATGGCCTTTCGTCAGATTTGGCGAGACGGACTGCTGCCATCTCTAATTTCTCTTTGCTTCTCCCTTGTGAAAATTCTGGCGACCTCGGACAACTACCGGCCCGACCGTCCCAGTATCATGCCGATTAAATAGCCGGGTATCACGAAACACAGTGGGGAACGTTAACAAAACAGCCCATCTGGCCCTAAGGGGAGTGGGGCAAAGCATGTTTTTCTTGCACACGGGTTGCAGACGTTCTTGGACACGGGCGGACTAGCGACTTGTTATCGAATCGCATAAGAACGCCGACAAGAACTAGCGCTTTTCGGCATGCTTAAACGAAACGGGCGGAGCGCTTTTGGCGCTCCGCCCGCGTTGTCCCGATATCGGCAGAGTTCAGTGCTTAGTGGTGACCGCCGCCCCCACCGCCTCCGGCATGACCGCCGCCACCGCCACCGCCATGAAAGCCGCCGCCTCCTCCCATTCCGTGCGCTCCGCCTCCCATTCCGTGCACACCGCTTGCTCCATGGACGCCTGCGCCACTATTTCCCCCATGGAATCCCCCGGCAACACTTACACCGCCGGGATGACCGGCTAAGCCGCTGTGGTCAGAATGGCCAGGCCCATGGTAGACGCCGTGATCGACGTGATCGTAGTAGTGAGCTTCCTGATGCCCGCCTCCATCAAAGTGGCCCCTGTCACCAACGTGGCCCCTATCGTCGAAGTGGCCCCTATCGCCGCGGCCCCTGTCGTCGAAGTGCCCCCTATCACCGTGACCCCGGTCGGCAAAGTGCTCTCTGTCACCGTGCTCCCTGCCTTCAAAGTGACGAAAATCATGATCGAAGTGGCCGAAGAAAAAAAACGGCGCGAAGCCCACGTCGAACGGTGAATAGAAACCCCAACCGAACGGGCTGTAGAAGATGCCATCACCGGGAATGAACGTGTAAGCGCCATAATACGGATCCCAATCCCAACCGGCTCCGTACCAATTCCCCATTTGGTAGACTTGCGCCCTATCCACGTTGGCTTCCGCCAGATAAGAAGAGCGTAGGCTGCTCCATTTATATAGATCGTCTTGCGTATTTTTGTCGAACTTCTCTGGCTTCATCGACCCGCCGGCATTGAAGGCGAGCTGATGATCGTTCTTCACTTCGATGTTCTGGCCATTTACTTCCACAGTGGCTTGGCCCTCGTAGACGCGAACCATATTGTGGTCTGCGTCAAAGTTGTAGAAGCCGGTTTTCGTGGGTCGAATCTTCGCGCCGCCCTCCGCGATAACAATGTTATTTTCCGGGTGTAGCTGGGCTACCTCCACGGTGGCCTCGCCTTTGTCCAGCCGGAGTTCTGTATTGGTCAAGCTCGGCGAAATCATCATTACCGAGCTGTTGTCGCCGAGTCTTAAAAGACGCCCGGCGTCAAGAGAAGCTCCGCCTTACCTGCTTGCGTTTCGAGCGACTGACCAGGCTTCAATTCTGTCTTCCCAATCGCTTCCGGACCAAGGTTTTGCCCTTCAATAGAAACCTGGCCCTCGATATAGTTCAAACTGCCTGGACGTGCTGGATTTGCTTTTGTCTTTCCTGGGTCAGCTGGGTCTGTGGCCCATGCGGGCACAGAGAGAGCTGCAGCCAGGAAGACGCCTGCAATTCCTATCAACCTTGACTGCCTCATAATTTTTTGCCTCCACAATGTTAGATGCGGAGATGATCGGTTAAATTACTTACTTGGCTTCATACCTTGATATATAACGCAATACCATTACGCGTGCGGGTGGCGAGTAAGGTCGAATTTTGAGTCCTGCAAGGCGGAAAACTAGGCGGCGGCGCGAGTTTGCACACGTGGAGCCTCTTTTCTTCGTGGCGGATGCGCCATCAGCGGCAGCGCGAGGGAAAACAGCATTAGGATGGCGACGGCGTGAATGGCCGGCGCGTAAGTTCCTTGAGTCTGATGAATGCGCGCGATCATGATGGGTGACGGGATAGCACCGAGTCCCCAGGCCAATAAAATGATGCCGTAGATGCCGCCCATGAATTTTGGTCCGAAGAAGTCGGCGGTGAACGAGGGCATGACGCCGAATCCGCCACCGTAGCAGAGCCCGATAACGGCTACGGCTATGCTAAATGCGGTGACGCTGTGGATGCGCGGTAGCATAAAAAAAACAATCGCGTAGATCAGGTACAGCAACAAGTAAACGCGGGCGCGGCCGATAAGGTCGGATACCCAGGCCCAAAACACGCGACCTAGCCCATTACACAACGAAATCAGGCCGACGATGCCGGCGGCCTGCAATGCGGACATGCCGACTATTTCCTGCGCCATGGGTGAGGCCTGGCTGATCACCATGATTCCCGCGGAAACGTTTAGGAAAAGCATCGCGAACAGCAAATAAAATTGCCAAGTGCCTAGGGCTTCTCTGACCGTGAAATTGTAGGAAGTAGCTTCCCGGGCGACGGCGGTGTGGGGCTCCCAGCCCGCAGGGCGCCAGCCTTCGGGAGGATTCGCGAAGAACTGTGCGGTGGCGAAAACCACGATGAGGTAAACGATACCGAGAGTGTAGAAGGTTGCAGGGATTCCCGCTCTGGACATCTCCCAAGCGGCAAATGGACTCATTATCAACGCGCCGAATCCGTAGCCACATACGGCAACGCCAGTCATAAGGCCGCGCATATCGGGGAACCATTTTACGAGGGTCGCGACGGGAGTAATGTAGCCCATCCCCATTCCGAGGCCGCCCAGAATGCCGTAACCGAGGTACATGCCACGCAGCGAGTGATGCGCGGCGGCGTAACCGGCAACGATGTAACCGAGTCCGTAGATGATGCCCGCGGCGGACGCGACCTTGCGTGGGCCGACTTTGTCTTGCCAGAGCCCGCCGATGATCGTTCCGATCCCGAGGACGAATATCGCGAGCGTGAACGTAAGCTGAACGGAGGTTTCCGACCAGTGCTCGGCACTGATGATGGGCTTCTTGAAAACGCTCCAGCCATAAACTGCGCCGAGGCAAATCTGCATAAGGACGGCTGCAGCCGCAATGCCCCAGCGATTGCGAATCTTTTCCGATGCCATCTTAAATCTCCTTGCCGGTAACGAAAAACTGTACGCGGGGTGGAGAGCAACAGTTTGCGCGCCTAAATTGTCCTCAATAGTTGAGATGCGAACCGTTGCCGCACGGGTACGGTGAGGGGAAACTGGCCGTCGGAGCTGGCGAACGGTAGACATCTCTATGCCGCGAAAACGAATCATTCCTTTTGAGCTCATTTGAAACTAAAATAGGTCAGGCGAGATTGGATTGAGGCTGGCGGGATGCTGGCTGAACCGGCGGCTGCAGCAGTCGCAATACTGACCTTGGAACGACCACCAAAGGTCAGACCGCGAAGGATTTAGTCCGCAACGCGAAACATTCTAGGCTGCCCGGACGTATGTAAAGTAGCGACGGGACCCAAAAGATTCGTGTAGTTGTGTAGATCGTCTGAACGCAATAAGCAAAGAGGACTGCAATGAAGACCTGGCAGAAGGTGGGGATCGGGGTGGGTGCGGTGGTTGTGCTGGGCGGGATTGTTCTCTTCAGCGTCAACCAAGCAAATAAAGGAGTGGTCACGGTGCAAACCGCGAAGGTGGCGCCGCAAGAAACGCTGGTGTCGCAGGTGACGGCGTCGGGCGAGATCAAGCCGACGACGTACACCAACGTTACGGCGCAGGGGTTTGGCCGAATCACCGAAATCCTGGTGAAGGAAGGCGACCACGTCAAGAAAGGCGACCGCTTACTGCTGCAGGAGAACATTCAGGCCAGCGCAGACGTGCAGGCCCAGGCCGCAGCGATCAACTCCGCAGAGTCTGGGGTGCAGGCGTCGGAAGCGAGTTACCGGGCGGCGCAGTCGGATTTGTTGATGCAGCAGGCGAACCTAGAGAAAGCCAAGCTGGATTGGGAGCGTGGCCAGGGTTTGTTTAAGGACGGCTTGATCCCGAAGCAGGATTTCGACCAGCGCAAGACCGGCTATGATGCTGCTGTCGCACAGGCGGAGTCCTCGAAAGCGCGCGTGTTGTCACTCAAAGCCTCTTTGGATCAAATGCGCGCGCAGGTCACGCAGGGGCGCGCGGTGCTGGTGCACACGCAGGATATTCTGCACAAAACGGTTTACACCTCGCCGATTAACGGGATTGTGAGCTATTTGCCGGAGCGCATTGGCGATTATGTAGTGCCGGGAATCCAGAACTCGAATGGCAGCTTCTTGATGACACTGTCGGATATGTCTGTGGTCACTGCCGAAGTCAAAGTGGATGAGACGGATATCGTGATGGTGAAGATGGGGCAGGATGCAGACGTCAGCATTGACGCAGTGCCTGGCAAGATCTTCAAAGGCAAGGTGACGGAGATTGGTTCGCAAGCGGTGTTGCGAACTTCGGGATTGGCAACAACACAGTCGACCGCGAGCAACCAGGAAGCGAAAGACTTCAAAGTGGTCGTAACGATATCAAATCCGCCGGAGCATGTGCGGCCTGGCCTTTCGGCGACGGCGAAGATCAGGACTGCGGAGAAGAAAAACGTTCTGGCCGTTCCGATTCAAGCGATTGCGGTGAGAACGCGCAAGGATCTGGAAGAGGCGGCAAAGAATGCGAAAAAGGACTCTGGTGTGACGCTGGCTGCGCCGCCGCCGCCGGCTCCCGGTGACCCGAAAAAGGATGAGGTTCAGGGCGTGTTTGTGGTCAATGGCAAGAAGGCCATTTTCCGCCCGGTCGAGACGGGCATCAGCGGCGTGACCGACATTGAGGTTACGAAGGGCTTGCAATCGGGCGACGAAATTGTCGTCGGAAGCTACAAGGCGCTACGCACCTTGAAACCCGAAGCGAGCGTCAAGATCGATAACTCTGCACCGAAGAAGCCGGAAGATAGTCAGAGCTGAGCTGGTGAAGGACCGAGGATAAACGCATGCCGGTGGAGACGACATCGACGGATTCCTATCGCGAGGATTTGGTCAGCTCTGGAATTGTGATCAAGACGGAAGAGCTTGCCAAAGTCTACGAAATGGGAGCGGAGCAGGTGCACGCGCTGCGCGGCATCGACGTGGAGATTCGCAAAGGCGAGTACGTGGCGATCATGGGGCCTTCGGGTTCCGGCAAATCAACGCTGATGAACCTGATCGGGTGCCTGGATTCGCCGAGTTCCGGGAAGTATTGGTTGGCAGGGCGGCTGGTGAGCGATCTGGATGATGATGAGCTGGCGTACATCCGGAACAAAGAGATTGGATTTGTGTTTCAGACATTTAACCTGCTGCCGCGCGCGACGGCGCTGCACAACGTAGAGCTGCCGCTGATATACAACGGCACTCCTTCGGAAGAGCGGCTGGAGCGCGCAAAGAAGGCACTCGAGCGCGTGGACTTGGTCGATCGGATGAATCACAAGCCCAATGAGCTATCGGGAGGACAGCGGCAACGCGTGGCGATCGCGCGAGCGCTGGTTAATTCACCATCGATTGTGTTGGCGGACGAGCCTACTGGAAACCTGGATTCAAAAACCGGCGATGAGATCATGGCGCTCTTCGAGAATCTCTATCAGCAGGGGAATACGATAATTTTGGTTACCCACGAGAATGATATTGCGCAGCATGCGCACCGCATCATCTTCATCCGCGACGGGAAGATCGCGTCGGATCAAGCGGTCAAGAAGTGACGCGCCGGTAGATGTTGCGTTCCTCCCGATTTTAACCTACTCCTAATTAATTTGTGAATAGCGGACAATTCGGCTCTTGCCTTGGAAATAGCGGGGCGTAGCTTTGTTTGGCGGTCCGAGGCCGGGGGCCCCCCTCCCCCCTTTTTGTAAGTGCGGATTCTAAAGAGCTTGGAGGGGCACCGTCTCACAAGTGTTCATTCTAAAGGGAGTTGCGGGTCGACTATTTCGGGTAAAAACCGGCAAAACACGGTATTGGCTCACAAGTGCGGAAAACAAAGCACTTATGTTCTACAGACCGTGAAAAATTAGGGGAAGAAACAGCGGCAGGACGCAAGACTTTACGAGACGCATTGTAACAGACACGCAGAATTTGTCAATAGTAAATATATAGAACTTGTAAACCGCTGAAGAAAAGAGACATATGGCAACGAAAAACGAGACGGCGTCAACCGGCAGGGAAGTTCTCAGCTTGGCTGCCGAGCGGGCCATCAAGTACGCAAATGGAGTTCGGCAGCGCAGGGTGGCACCGGGGGCACCCGACCTTCAGGCGCTAGAGAAGTTTCGGGAGACATTTCCGGAAGGCCCGAGCGACGCGGAGAGCGTGATTGCGATGCTAGACGAGTTTGGTTCGCCAGCGACGGTCGCGACTACAGGAGGCAGATACTTCGGGTACGTGATTGGCGGAGTTTTGCCGGCGGCGATGGGCGCGAATTGGCTCGCGGGGGCGTGGGACCAGAACGCCGCGCTGCGGGCAATGTCGCCGATTGCAGCGGAACTCGAGGACGTCGTTCTGCGATGGATCTGCGAAGCGCTCAACTTGCCGGCAGATTGTGAAGGCGGGCTGGTTACCTGCGCGACGGCCGCGAATTTTACGGCCCTGGCGGCAGCGCGGTACGCATTGCTGAAAAAGGCCGGATGGGACGTGGCGGAAGACGGAATGTTTGGCGCGCCTCCGATCCAAGTCGTCGTAGGCGCGGAAGTGCATGCCTCAGCTCTGAAGGCATTAAGCCTGGCGGGATTTGGGAAGCGGCGGGTCACAAGCGTCGAATCGGACGGGCAGGGGCGAATGCGGGCGGACAAGCTGCCGAAATTGAGCGAGCGCGCGATTGTGTGCATTCAGGCGGGAAATGTGAACTCTGGCTCGTTTGATCCGGCCGCGGAAATCTGCAGGCGCGCGCAGGAGCAAGGCGCATGGGTGCACGTTGATGGGGCGTTTGGTCTCTGGGCAGGCGTTTCGCCGCGTTACAGGCATCTCACGGATGGTTTCGAGTTGGCCGATTCCTGGGCGACCGACGCGCACAAATGGCCGAACGTGAACTATGACAGCGGGATTGTGCTGGTGCGAGATGGCTCGGCATTGCGAGCGGCCATGACTCTGAGTGCAGCTTACCTCGCGCCGGGCACGCGCCGCGAACCGATGCACCATACTCCCGAGGCGTCACGCCGAGCGCGGGGAGTGGAGCTGTGGGCCGGGCTGAAATCTCTGGGGCGATCAGGACTATGTGAGTTGATCGAGCGAACTTGCTTGCTGGCGAAGAAGTTCGAGAGAGGTCTGCTGGCGGCAGGATTTCAGATATTGAATGAGGTCGTGATTAATCAGGTGCTGGTGTCGTTCGGGGATGATGCGATCACGCGCGAAGTCATAAGCCGCATCCAGGAGGATGGGACATGCTGGTGCGGTGGTACGGAGTGGAAGGGAAGGACGGCGATGCGAATTAGCGTCTCGTCATGGGCAACGACGGAAGCCGATGTGGATCGCAGTCTTGAAGCAATGGTGCGAATCGCGCGCGCACGCGGAGTTTAAGCGCCCCGAGCGGGAGGAGAACGCTCGCCGATGCGCGGTGAGGTATGAAGATCGAACTCTCGTGGGCACCCGCAGGTGTCAAGCAGTGCGACACAAGTGTTCAAGCCAAGGACACCCGACCATCCTCGCGGGCTCGCCACCGCCGCCTATCTGATTATATCTAAGCACCTTATCCCAACGCCGGTCGCAAACAGGATTGGCATCGCCAATGCACAACAGGTTACTTAATGAACCGACGGAAATTTTTACGGGTCATTGGCGCTACCGGTGCTACGGCGCTGACGGCCTCCTGTAATCGAATCAATTCTGTAGTGGGCACTCTGTCGAGTCCGGCTAACCTCGTTCGATTTCCAGAGAAAACAGAGATGATCTTGCTTACCGACCGGCCGCCACAGCTGGAAACACCGATCCACTATTTTCGGCAGGACCTCACGCCGAACGAAGCTTTCTTCGTTCGGTGGCACCTCGAAGGGATCCCGACTTCCGTGGACCTTCGAACATTTCGGCTCAATGTCAGCGGTCACGTCCGGCAGCCTTTACAGCTAAGCGTGGACGAACTTCGATCGCGGTTCGAGCCAATCTCCATCATCGCCGTCAATCAATGTTCCGGCAATTCTCGCAGTTTCTTCGAGCCCCGCGTTCCCGGCGGCCAGTGGAAGCATGGCGCAGTCGGCAACGCCAAATGGACCGGCGTTTCCGTGAAGTCGATTTTGGATCGTGCCCAAGTGAAGTCAGGCGCCGTGGATGTTTCATTCAATGGGCTTGACGCGCCGCCACTGCCTTCTGTGGCTGACTTCGTGAAGGCCCTTTCGATTGATCACGCACGAGATGGAGAGGTGATGATCGCCTACGCGATGAATGACCATTCGTTGCCCATGGTGAACGGCTTCCCCCTGCGCCTCGTCGTGCCTGGTTGGTATGGAACGTATTGGGTGAAAGCTCTCAGCGATATCACCGTGTTGCCTCAGGCATTCAGCAATTTCTGGACGGACAAAGCGTATCGCATCCCCAGCGGACCGAATGGCACCGAGTCTCCAAAGGATTTGGCGAAGGACACAGTTCCCATCAATCGATTCAACGTGCGTTCCATATTTGTTCGTCCCGAACCCGATCAGACCTTGCGTCCCGGAATGCCCGCTGAAATGGAAGGTATTGCTTTCGACTCCGGTTACGGGATTCGACGAGTGGAGGTGTCGACGGACGGCGGGACCACTTGGGCGGATGCCCGACTGGACCCGGAACTCGGAAAGTATTCGTGGCGACGCTGGCGGGCGTCCTGGACACCAAGAAATCGCGGACCATACCGACTGATGGCTCGCGCGACAAATGGGGTGGGAGACACGCAGAGCAAGGAACAGTGGAACCGTAGTGGTTTTATGTGGAATGTGATCTCGCAAGTGGAAGTAAAGGTGGGGTAACAACGCATGGCCCCAAGAATAAAGAATGTGTTTCTCTCGCTGGGGCTTGCGGCATTGGCCGCCGGCTGTGGACATTCGTCAAACATCTCTAAGGAATCAGCGCATGGTAGCGCAAACGGAAAAACGGAATCGATGCTTGATTCAAAGCCGGACAACCCGGTTCACACCATCGTGATGCCGCATTACGAGCCGCTGCTTCCTCCGGGTCCTGGCCGTGATGAATTTGCGACCGCGTGCGTCGTTTGCCACTCAACACGATACATCACGATGCAGCCGCGATTTTCCCGGACTACGTGGTTGAGCGAAGTCAACAAAATGAAAGATGTCTACGGCGCGCATATTTCCGATGAGCAGGTGCTGAGAATTACGGACTACCTGGTTTCTATCAACGGAAAGCCTGACTCTGGTCAAGCTCCTAAAGGCACATATGGCGAATAGAGTCGGAGGCGAGCATCATTCGCGGTCACGGCAGCTGACACTCCTGCTGGCTTCCGTACTGCTTGTGGGTACGCTACTCGCTTGGTGGGGAACACGCGGCCATCGCCGTCTGTTTGGGGAACCGCAGCGCGAACCGGTTGCCGCCGGGGGCACGGTTCTTCCTCGGGTCACGCAGGAAGAGAGTGCATCGCTTGATCGCGGCTCCCAAATTTCACAGAGGCAATGCGCGGGTTGTCACAAAATGGCCACACGCTCCAGTGGGCCCAGTTATAAGGAAATTGTGACGTTCTATCGCCGTGAAGTTTCTACCTCGGCCGACGGCCCTGATTTGCGCTCTCGATTAGCCACAGCAGTGACACATCCGCGGCCAGGATGGGGCAATTTTGCTCCGGGCCCCTCGGAGTCTGAGCTGTCGCTTGATGACCGGATCGCCCTTGCGAGTTGGATTCTGAACAGTTTCGATCGAGACAAGAAACCCGGCGAAGGTGTAGGTAAATGAGAAATCCCGGAGAAATTGCCGCCTATCCAAGTGAGCGACGAGATTCCCAGAGTTCGGATGCGCTTCCATCGGTTGAATATGGCCTGATCCGTGCGCACGTCTTTGCGTCCCTCGTCACCTTAGTGTGCTCCGTCCTATTCGGTATTCTGGTGGCCACAAAGTTCACCTTTCCCGAATTTCTGGGAGGCCATGGATGGCTTACCTGGGGCAGGCTTCGCTACAACCATACGCAGGGCATATTCTTCGGATGGCTGGGCAACGCGTTCCTGGCCTTCCTTTATTACGCGGTGCCACGCCTCGCCAATCGGCCGGTCTTGAGCCGCAAACTGGGATGGTTCCTTTTCTGCATCTGGAATTTTGCGGTAGTCCTTCCCGGCTGGGTACTGGTTGCCGCCGGTTTCAGCCAGCCATTGGAGTGGGCGGAGTTTCCGCTTGTCGTAGACGCTTTCGTGGTCCTTGCCTTCATTTTGATGGTCTTCGAGTTTGTCCTGCCATTCCTTAAAGCTCGGCTCTCGGACCTCTACGTCAGTGCTTGGTACATCATTGGCGGCATTATCTTCACGATGCTTGCCTACCCTGTCGGGAATTTTGTGCCGGAGCTCGTTCCCGGGGCGCGGGGCGCGGCGTTCAGCGGACTCTGGATTCACGATGCGGTGGGTCTCTTCGTAACGCCTTTTGCCCTTGCTATGGCTTACTACGTTATTCCCGCCACCACGCGCCGTCCGATCTACAGTCATTTCCTATCGATGGTGGGCTTCTGGGTGCTCTTCTTTACTTATCCCCTAAATGGGACTCACCATTATGTGTATTCGGCAATCCCCATGGCCGCGCAGAAAGGTGCCATCGTTGCTTCGGCCTATCTCGGAATGGACGTGATTTTGGTCGTTACCAACCTTCTGCTCTCGCTACGCGGGAGCAGTGGAACTACTTCGAAGGACGTGCCGCTGCGCTTCGTCTGGTTTGGTGTCGTCTCCTATCTTTTGGTGGGGTTGCAGGGCTCGGTACAGGCATTGATGCCCGTCAATCGCGTCATTCATTTCACCGACTGGGTGATCGGCCACTCCCATTTGGCAATGATCGGTTTTGCAAGTTTCTGCGCGCTCGGTGGCATCGCCCATCTCTGGCAACGCATCCCTGGAACGCGCTACAACGAGCGCATGATGAGTTGGTCGTTCTGGCTTCTTGCAGTGGGCCTGACGTTGATGGTCACCGATCTCACGATTGCGGGCTTGGTAGAGGCTCAGGTCTGGCAGTCGAGCGCGCCATGGATCGATTCTGTCCGAGCGATCGGAAGTTACTGGCTGGTGCGTACACTCTCGGGGCTCCCCATTCTCGCGGGCTTTATTCTTTTCTGGACCTCTCTCGTTACGGGGCCAAAGTTGTCAGAGGCCACCATATCTGAGACCAGGCGCCTGACTTCCGAAGACGTGGCCGCATTCGAGGATGGCTCGGCGGCTTCACACGAGTTCAGCTTGACCGGTTGGCTCAGCCATGCGCATGTGATCGCCTTCGGTGCAGGTGTGGGTTTCTTCGCGCTGTCGTTTCTTGTCCTTGCGATCCTCCCTGGAAAAGAACTGGCAGATGAAATCAAGCGGGTGGCTCCCGTCACCATGGCAACGCTCACCGCGTCCGAACAAAGAGGCAGAGTCGTTTATGGGCGCGAAGGATGCGCTTACTGCCACACTCAGCAGGTCCGGTCTCTCGCGGCGGATGTGCGCCGCTTCGGCGCGCCCACCGAAGCATGGGAGACCAAGTATGATTATCCGCAGCTTTGGGGCACGCGGCGCATCGGGCCGGATTTGTCGCGCGAATTCAACCTTCATCCCCGCGACTGGCAACTCACTCATCTCTACAATCCCCGGTTCGTCGTGCGCGATTCGGTAATGCCTCCGTATCCGTGGCTTTTCAAAGGCAACGCTAATCAGCCGACGCAGGAAGGGTTGGATCTGCTTGCCTATCTCCAATCTCTTGGGCGGGCTCGACAATTGTCCGGCTTTGAGCGACAGCCGTTGGCGTCAAGCGTCCATGCAGCGACAGCGGATATGGCGATGCCAAAAGAGGCTTCCGCCAGAGCCACTCCTCCCTCCGTTCCGATTGCCATGACGGGAGGATACAGCGACAGCGCACCCGTTCTGCATCCTGCGTCAAATCCGGCCGACTTGCAGGAAGAAGTAAACCGCGGCGGTACTCTTTTCGCCGCGAATTGTGCTTCGTGTCATGGGTCCGCCGGAAAGGGCGATGGCAGAGCTTCCGCGAGTCTATTGCCGAAACCGGCGAACCTGACTGCTGCCCGCTTCTCCGACGAACGACTCAGCAGTGTGCTGTGGAATGGAATCACTGGGTCTGCCATGCCGCCCTGGCGCCAGCTGCCCACCGAGGATTTGCGCGCTCTTGTGGCCTACATCGAGAGCTTGCACGTTGCTAGTGCTGCGCCATCCACGCAAGAAAGTACGACTCTGGGCCAGGCCAAATCCCTGTTTGTAGCCTACTGCGCCAGTTGCCACGGCGACACCGGAGCGGGTAACGGGCCGGCAGCGGGTGTTCTTGCACCATCACCAACAAATTTCCACCTGAAGAAGCCTACAGAAGAACGAGCCTGGGAAGTTTTGGAAAATGGCGTGCCGGGAACAGCGATGGCGCCGTGGCAGAGCCAACTCAGCGCAGATCAGCGGCACGCCTTAGTCGAATTCGTGCGCTCTCTTTATGGCCCGCCGCAGGAGAACTCAGGACAATGATCAATCTGATTGTGATCGTAATTTCAGCCATTGTGTTCGGTCTGCTTTTGCTTTGGTGGTTTTCGCCAGCTTTCCGCGCTTGGATTGAGGCACCCAAATACTTCATGCTTCGCCAGGAAGGCCGCTTCGACCATAAATTGAAAGAATGATCTCACATGCTCTTGCAGACTTGGTTCGCCAGGGATTCTAGGTAAGACTCGAGGCGGCACCCATCCGATTCGTCCAGCGAAGCCGCTCAGCGGCTGTGGCTATGTGCTACGGCTGAGGAGTGGATATCCTCGTGAGTCTGTAGGACGCTTAGATACGTTTTTGACAGGCGGTCGTGCCAGGTGAGGGCGTCCTCATCCCACCACGCCCAGAAGAAGCCGAGGAAAAACGTTCCGGCGGAAAGGATGTAGCCGGCTGCGCGAAGCAGCATTTGTCGCGGTGTGGGTGGGTCGCCGGTGAAACTGGCGACTTGGAGACCGCGGAACATCATCCCTGGCGTAGTGCCGCCGAAGACGGTGAATAGGGCGAAATATTGCAAGTAGACGATGGCGAAAGTCAGGCCATAGACCGCGGCGCTCAGCTTGCTGACTGTGAATTGCCCTCCGAGTGAACCGAACAGGGCGAGGAAGCCGCCATAGGCGAAGAGGAGGCATGCGATGTCGATGGCCGCCGCAAGGCGTCGCTCTTCGAGCGAGGCCACGGGATAGAGACCGTAGGTTTCCGTGAGCTCCTTTTGCGGCGTGGCCGGGTCGTGATTGCGATCTGGATTGTCGTTGCGAGATGGCGGCGGAACGGAGACATCAATTTCCATGCGACCGTCTGATTTTTCGCGGCTTTGGGCGTTGCGGCCGATTGCGATCGTGAAGGAAAAATCGTCGGCTGCAGGACTGCGAGTTTCGTCGAGAGCCACCGCACGCGCGGACGGCACAGAATCGTATTCAAACGGGAGCTGCGATTGGTTTGCTTGAGCCGGGCGCCGGCGCTTGCGCGCACGATACGCTTCCATGCGCACGCTTACTTCGCCGCGCCAGGCAGAAGCCTGATCTTCCTGCGCATGGATGGACGAAGGATCGCCCGGCGAGTCGATAGACCGATTCGCCGAGGCAGCCTTCCGATCGAGTGTTTCCGGAGGGGGAGAGGCAGAGAAATCCTCATAGCAATACGTGCTTGAGGAGAATGATGAATCACAAAAATTGCAGGCGCGTACGCTGGACGGCAATACTGCGCCACACTGCAAGCATGTTTTTGTCACCGGTGCGTTTTGCGCTGCGGACGCTCCCACTCCGGTGAGGAGTGAACCCGACGAGAATAACACGAAGAAAAGAGAAGCCAAGACAAGCTTTGAAGGAATGTTTCGTATCAAGCAGTAGGGGAATTATTGTAGGAGAGCGTTAACGCTAGACTTCGCTTTGCTGCGCGAGCATGTCTCGGCTGAAGGCAATGCGTCTATCGAGGGTTACCGCGGCGAAGTACGCGCATTGAGCGCGCTCCATCTCGGTCCAGCTCATGAGGGCGGGGATCACGCGGGCAAGAGTGGAGCTTACAAAGTTCAGCAGGCCGAAGTAAGCGTTAATGGCGCGTAGACGGCCGCGTTCTTCCGGGCGCTCCGGGCAAAGATCCAGCAGTTGGATGACGCGCGCGAAGTCTTCGCCCGCGGCGGTGCTGGGTATGCCAGTAACGTCGCGAACCTCGGCAGAAAGCGGCTGCTTAATGGAGGCGGCGATGAGCGAGCGGGAGTACGAGATAAAGAACTGCAACAGGGCAGCCGCGGAGAGCAGGAATATGAGCGTAGCCATTAGCGGGGCACCATGGCGAGCCGAGCCGTTGACATCCGTGCGTCGTGAGGGAATCGCCAGAATGCGTAGGCCCAGGCGAGCGGCAAGAGACAACCGAACACGGGAGCGATATACGTGACAGATTCGAGCTTCGGGAACATATTTTCAAGAGCAAACGTGGCGGCGAACGCGCTGAAATATACACCCAGCGAGAGCACTAGCTGGATGAGCTGCGTACGCGTTTCGCGGAGCTTCAGTATTGCTCCCCAAAGGAGGTAGGTGAGCACAAGCCCCACGAAATACAGGTTCTGCGAAAGCTCGTACACAAAGCTTGTAAGCATCCGGTGTTGCGACTGTTGAACGACTCCGTAGGAAAAGAGTGCCGTTCCCGCGAGAAGGATTACCGCAGCCAAGCGCACGTACTTTTCGACCTTCATTTCATCGAACACGTGCAGGTAAAGAGTGATAAGGGCTAAGTACAGAAAGATCGTCAGTACCGCATCGGAGTAATAATAGACAAATTTGTACTCACTGGATCGTAGGCCGAAGTGACTGAGCGCCTGATAGCGGCCGACGCTAACCAAGAAGGAAAAAAACATGTAGAGGTTTAAACAGAGGTAACGGCGAAAAGAATGACGCGTCACCGCACACACCACAACCGCGACTTCTAGGATCGTTCCTAGGAACCAGATTGCAGCCTGCGCATATCCGATAGAGTCGGGCACGATACCTTTCGCGTGCCCAACCCGCTTGTTCAGAAACGGGAACTAGCTATTGGGCACTAGGCGGTGGAACTGGTGCCGCGCCATTCCGAAACGAAGGAGGCGGCACTGGAGCTGCACCATTCCGGGAAGAAGGCGGTGGCACTGGTGCCGCGCCGTTCCGGAACATAGGCGGCGGAACTGGGGCCGCACCGTTGGCCATCATAACAGCGCCGTTGCTGTGCGCCGATACGACGGTCTTCAGGGTCATGGCTCCTGCCAGGATCAGCATGGCTAGGAGAAGAGACGTGAGTTTACGTGACATTAAGAGTGCCTCCGAGGCAGTAGCAGCCAGGGAGCACTCTATATGTAATTACACCAATGTCAACGAGCTCACACCACGAGCCTGTCCCGAAAAGTACACCTTCCCCCTGTTGATCTCTTCGCCAGGCTTTCGCCCGCGCCGGAGCCACCGGGGGAGGTCTTGCAGGGGCATAGTAGGTTTTAGGACTTGGAGGGTCAACGGTACGGTAGTACTAGGTCTCACTCGGCTACTGCAAGGACATCGCCCTGCGGAACTTGCCTTCACTCGGCTGTTCCGCGATTGTCTTGACACTTCCACTTGCTACTTCGTAGCATGGAGAGTTGCCTTGGGCCGGCGTAGCTCAGTGGTAGAGCGAGGGTCTCATAATCCCTAGGCCGTGGGTTCGATTCCCCCCGCCGGCACCATACCAAGCAGGCAAATATTCCAGCGCGCGTTCCAGCCGGCGCCACGTGGCGAGTAAACACAAACCTTAGCTAAATCGATTTATCACTTAGCGCATGGGCTGCATTTCGATTTTCCCTCATACACTAAGTTCTGTAGAATGGCCGACTATGGAGTGGATAACCCAGCCGTCAGTCCTTCGGGAGCGCTCGTGCGGTCCTAGCCGGAGTTGCGGGTGAAGGATCGAAAGCTCTCACGCCGCGAATGGTTGCGGCTCACTGCGCGTGGCGCTGCCGGTCTGTCTCTCGGCTTCACGGGCCTTTCCGAGCTGCATGCAGCCGAAAGGTGGCTTGATTCCAGAGGAGCGCTTGATTTACAGGAAACCCCTCCCGCAAATGGCCCAGCGCCACTCTTCAGCGGGGATCCCACGCGATACCGGTTCACTCCGCAAGAGGACAACTTTCTTGAGGAGCTGGAAAATGCCTGCTTTCAATTTTTCTGGAATGAGGCGAATCCGGCTACGGGGTTGGTGAAGGATCGGAGCCAAGCGAGCGGGCCAGATTCCCGAAATGTGGCGAGCATCGCGGCGACGGGCTTTGGGTTAACGGCGCTGTGCATCGCGGACAATCGCGGTTGGCAGGAGCCGACGAAAATACGCGATCGGGTGGCAACGACATTGCGCTTCGTCGAGTCTCGCGTGCCCCAGGCACACGGTTTCTTTTGCCACTTTCTCAATATTCAGAACGGCGAACGCGTTTTCCAGTCGGAGGTCTCGTCCATCGATACTGCGATCTTTATTTGTGGGGTGCTTACCTGTGCCGCCTATTTCGACGACATTGAGATTCGGAGCCTGGCCCAGAGAATTTACCAGCGCATGGACTGGAACTGGCTGCTGCACGGAGACAAAACGCTGTCGATGGGCTGGACGCCGGAGCACGGGTTCATTCGCAGCCGATGGGATAGCTACAGCGAACTGATGATGGTGTATCTGTTGGGGCTGGGTTCATCGGGCACAGCTATGTCGAAGCAGAGCTGGGACGCGTGGACGCGCCCGTATTTTGAGTTTAATGGAGTGCGTTACATCGGTTCACACGCACCACTATTTGTGCACCAGTATTCTCACGCGTGGTTTGATTTTCGGGGTCAGAGGGACAAATACGCGAACTATTTCACGAATTCCATGATCGCCACGAAAGTGCACAAATTGTGGTGCCTGGAGTTGGCGCGAGAGTTTCCGGACTATACCGAGGACCTGTGGGGCATCACGGCTTCCGATTCGGCGCGAGGGTATGCCGTATGGGGAGGTCCGCCGGCGATGGGGCGCATCGATGGCAGCGTGGTTCCGTGCGCGTCGGGCGGCTCACTGCCGTTTCTCCCGGAAGAAACCGTGCGGGTGCTCAGAAATATCCGTGAGAAGTATGAACAGCGCGTCTGGCGCAGGTATGGATTCGTGGACGCCTTCAATCCGCTGACAAACTGGTACAGCCCGGATGTGATCGGGATCGATGTGGGCATTACGCTGCTAATGGCGGAAAACGCGAGAACCGGGTTTGTCTGGGAACAGTTTATGAAGAACGAGGTGGCCCGAAACGGCATGGCTCGCGCGGGATTCCATGCCGTCTCACCTGAGGAAGCCCTGGCGCCGCCCAAAATGCCTGTGCCGAATGGTTTTCCGTTTTTTGTCATTCAGTGAAGTGCCACAGGGCGGCAGCGATCACTTTTCCAATTCGATCAAGGCAAGGGCGTGGGGTTGAAGTTTTAGTGTTATGGCCCCGTTTGTGATTATCTGTTGTTGCGCCGCTGGGAGAGTTGCAGCCTTTCGCAGCGCTTCGATTTGCGACAGCGTCGGCGATTGAGGGCGGCCTAGCTTGTCATACGTGAGCAGCGGTGAGCCATGCTCTTTGTCGACGATAGTGATGCGAGCAGAATGCGCTGATTGCAAGCCTTTGAAATGCAGGGTCACAGTCTTGGGCGATCCTGGCTGTTCCGGCAAAAAGAGGTTCCAAACTGCGATCACTAGTGATCCATCTTTGCGGCGCGTCACCAGCGCTGAATCTGAACTCACGTCGAGCCGCGCGTCGCCAAGGCGATGCAATAGCGTGAAATCATTGAAAGCCGGTTTTGGGATGCTGCGTTCGGCTAGGATGCCGAAGCCGCCGTAGAACGGAGTCTTGACGACCCCTTGCTCCTCGAAAACGTCGGAAAAGGTCCAGTAACTCATCATTTCGGTTAGACCGTCGCATTCGCGAATGGTGTTGGCGAGAAACGGGCCCATATAGGCGCTGTCAGTCACTTGCGGTTGATTGCTGTAATCGGCGTTGTATTCGGTCCAGATGAGGGGCATGTGCGGATACGCGGAGGCGGCAATTTGCTGATGCACTTTATTCACCGCGCGGCAGACCATTTCGTTGCGCGAAATGTTTTCGTGCGTGCCGAAGACGTCTTCCGCTTTGTCGTTTCCGTAGACGTGCGAGGAGACAAAATCCACCGGGACATTCTTCTCTTTGCAGTGCGCGAGGAAGCGGTCGGCCCAGGCAGCTTGCGCTGTGGATGGTCCGCCAACGCGTAGACGCGTGCTGGCTTTTTTGATGGCGCGGGCGGTGTGATCGTAGAGCTCGTAGTAAGTGGATTCTTTAGGATTGCCGGACCAGAAGTCGAGGTTCGGTTCATTCCATACTTCGAAATACCAATTCGCGACTTCGTCTTCGCCATAGCGCTGGATTAAGTGGCGCGCGAACGCTTCCATGAGTTCGTCCCATTTGTTCCAGTCTTTCGGCGGCGCGACATTCTGCTTGTACCAAAACGGGTGCAGCGCGTTGGGATCAGAAGTGAGCTTCTTGGGCATGAAGCTCAGTTCCACGAAGGGACGCACCTTGTTTTCGAGCAGGCCGTCGTAAATCTGATCGACATAGGAGAAGTTGTAAGCGGGCTTGCCGGAAGCGTCTTCATCGTAAACGCCGACTTCATCGTGAAAAATGGCGTGGAAGCGGACGTATTCGAAGTTAGTGATGCGCTTGGTTTCGCGCAGATCGTGGCGGTAGCTTTCGCGGAGGGAGAGGATGGCGCGACCAGAGCCGAACATTTGTTCCCAGAAATGCGGAAAAGGATGCGACGGAGCGTTGGCATCCACCTCGATGACCTCCGCACCCGGCTGAGGCTGCGGAGCCGTTTGGGCCGGGAGCCATTCCGCAGTAACAGCGAACGTTCCTAAAAGGAAGAGAAGCGCGACACGACGACTAGAGGGACAGAGTGGACGCAAGTAAATCTCTCCAAAAAATTTATAGCAACGAGCAAAAGAGAACGTGCTGCCCTGAAGTCTAACCGAATTGACAGGCGTGCCACCAGACCGACCTGTTGGCCGGTCTAGCGGCGGTATCGCTTCCCACTTGTGGAGAACGACCTGAAGATTATCTTCCGATCGAACTAAAGCCGAGTCGAAAGTTAGAAGCTGAAACGGACTTGCGCCTCGATGATACGGCCGCCGAGAGCGCTCGTCCCTTGAGCGAACGTGCCGTTTGGCGAGGTCACCGTTTGCGAGGCAGGTGTGCTGCCCGTCGCAGGAGTGACAACAATGGTGCCGATATTTTGCGGGCCGAGGGGGACGAAGTTGAGCTGATTGAACAAATTGTAAAAGTTGACGCGGAAATCGAGTTTCGCGTTCTCGCCCAAAATGGGCAAGGTCGGTAATCCGAACGCCTTGCCAAGCGTTACGTCAACCGATGAATAGCGCGGTCCGCGGAAGGAATTGCGAGCCACGCCCGGCGCTGGAGGAATCCCGGATCCCGAGCCAAGATTTGGCGCGGTGAAGTAGGAGAGGGAGCTATTGGAAAAGTTGGTGGTGGTCGGTTCAAACCCGGCGTTGCTGAAATCGGAATGCGCGCCGCCGAGGAAAGAGGCTGGCCGAACCGTGCAATAGTTGCTGTTTAAGTAGGCGAGGCTACAGGTGTTGCCCCCATTCTGTACCTGGACGTTATAGAACGGAGTCCAAGGAAAACCGGTGTGGGCATTGAGGATGCCAGTGACCGTCCACCCTCCGACGATTTTCTCAAGCCAGCTATTGTCGCCGTGGAAGATGCGCGGGGTCCAGACTCCATACAGCTTGAAGTTATGCCTGACGTCGTAATCAGCGGGAGCAAATTCGGCCTGGCGGTTGAAGGGATCCGCGCCGGGATCGAAATCCCCGTGGAAATCCCCAGAATAGTTGTCTTCCGCTTTGGCGAATGTGTATTGGCCGTCGATTTCGAAGGTGCTGGAAAATTTATGCTGCAGCTCGGTCAGCAGTGCGTTGTATGAGCCATTGGAGTCATTGGTGAAGCGACCGAAGCTCTGTATTTGCGGGTTGAGGTTTTGGAAATTGACGAGGTTGAAATTCTGGTTACGAGTATAGTGCCGACTCAGGCTGCCTTGATACCCCACCGACACGACCCAATTGTGACCCAGGTCATATTGAGTTCCGAGTGAGTAGCGGTAGGTGACAGGGGTGGGAAAATTTGTGTCGAAGCCCGTCAGGCTCACGGGTGCGCCGCTGGCGGGGAGATTGTTGGGATTAAAGGCCACGATGGTATGGGGATTGGATGGGAAGCCGTTGATGTTGTGCGGATCGCTGGAAGCTGCGTACAGGATGTTCGAGCCAAACAGGTTGTCCCCTGCGACCAGCGGCGGGTTACTACGTCCGTTCAGTAAAATAGCCTGCTCTCCGCGGCTGTAACCGATGCCAAATCCGCCTCGGACCACCAGATGATTGTGGAAATCCTGGCGCAATAAGGGGAAGTGACCAGGGCTCCA
This sequence comes from Candidatus Acidiferrum typicum, assembly GCA_025463055.1. Taxonomy (GTDB): domain Bacteria; phylum Acidobacteriota; class Terriglobia; order Acidiferrales; family UBA7541; genus Acidiferrum; species Acidiferrum typicum_A. The sequence goes on along the minus strand of JAOAPV010000037.1, from coordinate 40,480 downwards.
GGCAAAACCAATCTGCGGACCGAAGTTATGGTAGCTGGAGTTGTAGAGATTCCCGCCGACACGCACAAATGCACCGGTGAGTGCGTTGGCGCCGGCCCCGGGGACAGCGACGTCGAGGTTGCCGAACTTTTCGTGAATCGGGCCGAAGTACTCCCAGCGCATGCCAAGGTTAACCGTAAGGTTGGGCTTCAGCTTCCAATCATCCTGAAGGAAGATGGAATAACTATTGGAACGAATATAATGCCGGGTTTGCGTCAGCGCGCCGGTCAAGGGATTAAAGGTTGCATTTTCCTGGATGGGAGCGTCATTGGTGAAATCCCAGAGATTCCGGAAGAAATATTGTGGCAGCGCGCCGCCGACATTCGCGTCCGTGTTCTGGTCCTTATAGATGTCGAACCCGAACTTCAAGGTTTGACTACCGAGAACCTTGGTGGCCGTGTCGTGAAAGTTGTAGGAGGTCTTATAAAAAACCCCTGGGCCATTGGAGCCAAAGATGAAGACAAAGCCTCCTATATTGCCAAATCCCTGGCTCAGCACATCTTGCGGCAGTCCGAAAGGTTCCTGGGGATTGGTTTGTAACTCGTTGAAGTACCAGCGGGATACGTTGAAGCGTGCCTCGTTAATGAGCGTGGGCGCGAAAGTGTGTTGCCAGAGCACAGCAGCACTCTGGTTGGTCCGATCCGAGTGGAAAAGATTGGCGGCGCGCGCATTTCCGTTAAAGGAAGTGGAGCTAGTTGGCACCCAGTACACACTAAAGGTGAATAGATCGTTGTGAGTAGCCTGAAAGTCCAAACGACCGTTGTACTGCGTCGCCGTATACTGACTGGGATTCGTGGTCTGTACAAAGGCAATATCAGGAATACCGTCGAGGCCGCCACCCACGCCAAACGGGGTGGCGGCTGAACCAAAGGTAGGGTCGGGAGTCCCCAGGGCCGCTTTGATTGGCGAACCAATGTCCAAGCCCTGGGAACCGTTGGTGCCGATGGGGTTGCAATCGACGCCAGTCTTGAAGCCGGCTTGCTCACACGTTCTGGGGATAATGGTGGTGAAAGATGTGCCTTCGCCGGGGAAGGACAACAGGCCGTTAGCGATGCTGCCAGGGGCACCTTGCTTCAGGAATTGCGTCGTCTCGGCGAAGGTGTTATTTGTGGATATCGAGTTATCTCTAAGGGTTTCGTAGGAGAAGAAGGCGAACAAGCGATTCTTGATAATAGGCCCGCCGACGCTGCCGCCGTATTGATTAAAACGATTCGTGGCCCGCTGGTCTGCGGCAGTTCCCAAGCCGAAATTTCGTTGGAAGGCATTCAGCCCAGGGCGATCGATTTTGAGAAAAAGACTGCCGTGGTATTGGTTGGTGCCATTTTGTGATACCACTTCAACCTGCGCACCGCTGGTGCGACCATACTGTGCGTCGTAGGAATTGGCGGTGACGCGAACTTCCTTGATGGACTCCTCGTTCGGAGTAATCGTGGCGGCGCCGCCCCAGTCCAAGCTGTTGACGGAAACCCCATCGACCTGGAAGCTATTCGCGGTACTGCGCTGGCCGTTTGCGTTTACTTGTACCTGGTTTTCCGTCGCGAAAATGCCCCTCGTGGCTTGGGGTCCACCGGGTCCTTGACTACCCGGAGTATTCGCGGAGTCCCCGCTAGAGCCATGTGCGGCGTCGCCGAAGACACCGGGGGCCAAACGCAAGAGTTGAAAGGGATCGCGGTTGAACGAAGGTAGATTCTGAATTTCTCTGCTGCTTAGAGTTCCGCTAATGTTGCCGGTCTCTGTATCGATTGCAGGAGTTGAGTCCGCGGTGACCAAAACCTGCTGGCTAACATCACCAACCTCCATCGAGATGTTTATGGCCTGGGTCTGTTCTCCTTCGATGGCCACATCTTCCAGTACTTTTTTCTTGAAGCCAGGCTTTTCGGCTTCAATCCTGTAGCGGCCTGGGGGAAGACTCAGGAAGTTATACACACCTGCGGCATCGCTGGTGACCTGATTCGTCTTATTGGTTTCTTTATTCGTTAGGGTAATGGTCGCGCCGTCCACCGAATTCCCTTGCGAATCAAGGACAACACCCTGAATACCCGCGCGGTACTGGGCAAGGGCGGTTAGGGTCAGGAAGAACAGAGAGGAAAGAACAAGAACGAAGCGAAGGCCGAGCTTTGAAGAAGTCATACCCACCCCTATCCGGAACAACAATTTGAGTCTCAACAAAAATCGAAAAGCTGCAAACACCCTTAAGTAAATCGGTTCACTAAGCCGTTGACACGGAGTATAGTGATGAAAATTCTACGTGTCAACCATTTGCGATTTTGATGCTTGAGAGTCTTTGTAAGTTGGCTGCGCGCGAGTAGGGCGGTTGTTTAAAGCAGCGAGAAGATCATAAAAGCTAATCTTGCCGAGGAGCGATGAGATACGAACGCAAAGCGGTTCCCCGCAGTTTTGTGGTGCGGATGGCTACGAATCTGACTATATGTGCGGCTTGGGCCGGCATCTTATTGACGGGCTCCCTCTATGCGGACACCCGCTATTACCAGCACAGCTTTTTCGACAATAGCCTGACGCCGGATCAGTATTTTTACAGTTCGGGAAAAGCATCAGCCCCGAGTGTGCTTACGCTGGTTAACGGAAAAATTCCGGTCGAGGTGAAGAACTTTCTTACGCCTCCGAATGCTTTACGTCTGGAATGGCAATCGGCGGAGAGCGGCGGCTGGGAGGCGCAAGTGGACGTGATGCGCTTTCGTAACCGTGAGATTCAGTTTCGCGGGAGCGCGCTGTACTTTTCGTGTTTCTCCGCTCAGAGCGTGCCTGCGTCGGCGCTTCCGTTGATTCACATCGCCGATACCGCAGGAAACTTTTCGGCGCCACTGAAGCTGGCGCTGTTTGCCGATGGTACGAACATACCGGCACACGAATGGGTGCGGATTAGAATCCCTCTGGCCCGATTCAGCTCGGGATCGATTCATGCGTTGGACCCGGAGCGGCTGCAGAGCATTGTGTTTTCGCAGAGTACCGCGGATGGGATCGCGCATACCGTGCTGATCGACGAGATTTGGATCGGTGACGAATCGGAAGTGACAAACGCGAAGTCCAGCGGTGAGCAAGCGGTTTCGACTCCACGGGGATTAACTGCGACTGGATACGAACGGCACGTCGATTTGAGTTGGGAGCCAGTGCCGGATGAAAACATCGAGCGCTACGCCATTTACCGGTCTTTTGACGGCAAGGAATTCAAGCCGGTGGGCATGCAGGTTCGCGGGATTGAGCGGTATACAGACTTTATCGGCAAGACGAGTCAGAAAGTCTTTTACAAAGTAGCGGCGTCGGACCGTAGCCACCAGCAATCAGCGCTTTCCGCGGAAGCGAGCGCGACGACCCATCCGATGAGTGACGATGAGTTACTCACGATGGTGCAACTGGAGTGTTTCAGGTACTACTGGGAAGGAGCGCATCCGGACGCGGGCATGACACTCGAGAACATTCCAGGAGATGACCGGATTGTCGCCACGGGAGCGAGCGGATTTGGAGTTATGGCGCTGGTGGTCGGAGTTGATCGCGGATTTATCACGAGGGAGCAAGGCGCGGAACGTCTGACGAAGATCGTGAGCTTTCTTGAGAAAGCGCCTCGATATCATGGAGTTTGGTCGCACTTCATGGACGGGCATACGGGCGAAAGCCTGCCGGTATTCGACATGTTCGATAATGCCGGGGATTTAGTGGAAACCGCGTTTTTGATGGAAGGCTTGCTGGCGGCACGTCAGTATTTTCAGGGCACGGCCGAAATCGAAAAGTCGCTTTATAAAAGAATTTCGCGACTTTGGGAATCGGTCGAATGGGATTGGTATCGCCGCTCACCGCAGAGTGACGCGCTGTACTGGCACTGGTCGCCTGACTGGTCCTGGCACATCAATCACCGGCTAACAGGTTTTAACGAAACGATGATCGTGTATCTGCTGGGGATTGCCTCTCCCACGCACGCCGTTCCCGCGGACCTGTATTACAGGGGATGGGCGGGTCAGGAGAAGGCGGCCATCGACTACCGGCGGGGTGGGGCTGCTTCGGCCGCCGCTGGGGACCACTACGTTAATGGGCAGACGTATTTCGGAGTCAAACTGGATGTGGGAGTCGGCAGCGGCGGTCCGCTTTTCTTTGCGCACTATTCGTACATGGGATTCGATCCGCGTGGAGTTCGCGACCGATTCACAAATTATTTCGAGAACGACCGGAACATGGCACGAATCAATTTGGCGTACTGTAAAGCAAATCCCAAACACTTCAAGGGCTACGGCGCAAACTCTTGGGGCCTGACCGCCAGCGATGGCCCGAACGGCTATCTGGCCCATGCACCGGACGCACAGGACGATGACGGCACCATCACTCCCACTGGCGCACTCGCTTCGTTTCCGTACACGCCGGAAGCGTCGATGGCAGCATTCAAGCACTTCTATCGTGACCTGGGGGATCGCGCGTGGGGAATTTACGGTCCGCGCGACGCTTTCAACGAAAGCGCGAATTGGTTTTCTCCCATTTATATGGGCCTCAACCAAGCTCCTATTGCCGTGATGATCGAGAACTATCGCACCGGACTGATCTGGAAACTGTTTATGTCGAACCCTGAGATCAAGCCTATGCTCGACGGCATCGGCTTAACCTCGAGAAAGCATCCATAGGAGGGCGGAGCCTTTATTGAAACGCCTGCCGCTGCCAGGAAAATTGCGTATCGATGGTGCTGCCCGGCTCTGCAGGATCACTACGCCGAAGCCATGTAGCTCTTTGCGCCCTTGCCGCCTGCGAAATGCTATGACAGACTACGCCGCAAAATAACAATGACCCCTCCGAAAATTGTCTCCACGTCGAAGTCCAAGGGTGGTGAAGCGTCAACGTCATCCGTGAGCCTGAAGTCCCTGGCTGCGCGGTTGCAGCTTTCGCCGGCTACCGTTTCGTTGGTGATCAATCGCTCTCCCGCGGCCAAGTCGATTCCGCAGCGCACGCAAGAGCGCATCCGGGCAGTGGCGCACGAACTAAACTATCGGCCCAACTTTATGGCGCGCTCCCTCCGCGCGCAGCGGAGCTTCACTATCGGTGTAGTTGTGCCCGAGATCAGCGAGGGATACGCGGCGCTGGTGATGTCTGGAATCGAAGACTATCTTTTGCAGGAAGGATATTTTTATTTCGTCGTGAGCCACCGGCATCGCAGCGATTTAGTGGAAGAGTATCCGCGTTTGCTGCAAGAACGCGCAGTCGAAGGATTAATCGCGGTCGATACGGCCTGTCAGCAAGGTGTGCCGATTCCGGTGGTGGCCGTTTCGGGTCATCGCGAAATGCCCGGCGTCACGAATATCGTGCTGAATCACGATCGCGCCGCGCGGATGGCTCTTGAGCATCTAGCCACGCTAGGGCATCAGAAAATCGCGTTCATAAAGGGGCAGGCGTTTAGCTCGGACACGGAAATTCGGTGGGACTCGGTGCGCCGGACGGCAGAAAGTATGCGCCTCGCTCTGAACACTCGGCTAGTAGGACAACTCGAAGGTGAATCTTCTTCTCCGCAACTAGGCTATGAAGTGACGCGAAAACTGCTAGCGACAGGCAGTCCGTTCACGGCGCTTTTTGCCTTCAATGATATTTCGGCGATCGGCGCGATCCATGCGCTGCGCGAAGCGGGCCGTCGTGTGCCGGAGGATGTTTCCGTGGTCGGTTTCGACGACATTCAAAGCGCGGCCTTTCAGAATCCGGCCCTGACCACGGTGCGGCAGCCCTTGCGCCAAATGGGAGTGATTGCGGCCGAAACGTTGTTGCGCCGCATTGGCGCTTCCGCTAAGTCTCCCTACCCGAAAACCATCACGGTTGAACCGGAGTTTATCGTTCGCGCAAGCAGCGCGGCGTGTTCCGCTCTCTACTAGCCTTCCTTACAGACCCACTGGGATGTAATTCGGCATCGCCGTCCGCAAAGTACACAGAATTTTGTATTTTGTGGCAAACGCGAGAACCGATACTGGTTACATGGATTCACCTCGAGGAACACTCCAGCCCGTTCAGGAGTTCACGTGATTAAATATTTCCGTCTTCCTTTAGGCGTTTTCTGCGCCGTAGTGCTCATAACTGCGCACGGGTCAGCGGCTCAAAATGCCTCATCGCAACGGCAGCCGGTGATCGACGTCCGTGTTTCGCGCTCCATTCAGGCCGTGACCTATCGCGAAAATACGTCAACGCAGATCGATTTCAAGGGCACGGTGTTGCTCCCGCGAGCGGAAGGCAAGGCGCACATTGAAGCGAAAGGGGGCCGCGTCCAGGTTAAGGCAGAGTTCGAGAACCTGGAGCCCGCCGCTAGGGCCGGCCGCGCGTACGTGCTTTGGGCAATTTCCCCGGAAGGCCAACCCAACAATTTGGGCGAGCTGCTCCTCGAAGGAAAGAAAGGCAAGCTCGACGCAACCACCAAGCTGCAGTCGTTTGGAATGATCGTCACAGCCGAGCCCTACTTCGCTGTGACGCGGCCGAGCGATGCCGTAGTGATAGAAAATATAGCTCGCCAGGACACCAAGGGCGCCGTTACGGAAGTGGACGCGAAGTATGAACTACTGGAGCGGGGCCGCTACGAACAGCTCAACTTACCGGCGTCCACACAGGACGAGAAAGCGCCGCTCGCGCTACAAGAGGCCCGCAATGCGGTGCGAATCGCCGAAGCGCAAGGCGCACCCCAGTTTGCTCCGGAGTCATGGGCGAAGGCGCAAGGTGCGCTTCTGCAAGCGGAAGACTACTATCACCGCAAACAGAAGCAGCCAGTGCTGACAGTTTCCCGCAATGCGGTGCAGGCGGCTGAGGATGCTCGTTCCATCGCCGTTAAGCGCCAAGAAACAGATCGGATCGCGCGCCAACAGCAGGCCGCCGCTGACGAAGCCGCAAGAGCTCAGGCTGAGCAACAAGCAGAAGTGCAGCGACGCCGCGACGCCGAAGCCCAGCGTGAGGAGGAGGCGCAGCGGGCCCAGCAGGCTCGGCAACAGGCGGAGGAAGCTGCGCGCCAGGCACAACAAGTCCAAGAGCACGCGGCGCAAGCTCGGGCGGAAGCTGAAGCGCGACAGCAAGCTGAAGCAAAAGGTCGTGCCGATGCAGAGGCGCAACGCGAGGCCGAGGCACAGCGGGCCCAGCAGGCTCAGCAACAGGCGCAGGAAGCCGCACGCCAGGCGAAGCAGGCACAGGACCAGGCCGCGCAATCAGAAAGGGAAAAACAAGAGCTTCGCGAGAAGTTACTCGCAGTTCAACCAGATACTCGAGACGCGCGATACGCCCCGCGGGTTGGTGGTCAACTTGAGCGACATCCTGTTTGACCCTGCGAAGTACACGCTAAAACCGGGGGCGCGCGAAGCTCTCGCCAAACTTTCCGGCATCGTGGTGAATTACCCGGCGTTGAAATTACGAGTGGAAGGCTACACAGACTCGCGTGGAACTGAAGAATTCAATCAAAAGCTTTCCGAAGAGCGCGCCAATATCGTTCGTTCCTTTCTCGTTGGCCAAGGCGTGAAGACAGACTCAATCGACGCGGTCGGTCTGGGGCCAAACATGCCGGTTGCCGACAATTCCACTCCCGAAGGACGCAGGAAGAATCGACGCGTGGAAATCATAGTGAGTGGTGAAGTGATCGGCTCGCAGGTCGGCGCACTGCATTAATCACTTTCTGTAGGCTCCCCCTTTAGTGCCATCCGAACTTCTTCGCATTGACATGGATGGGTGCACTTGGCAGCATCTCCTGCTAAGTGCCTCAACCCTTCGATATTTTGCGCAAAACTCCTGCTGTCGCCTTCGTTAACCCTCATGCGGGCGGTGGGCTGCGGCGCAGCCGGTTAGCAAGAATTAAGGATCTTCTATCCGCGCGGTCTTTTCCAGTCGAGTATGTTTTCACCGAGAGCAGGGAAGAGATGGAATCGCGCATACACGAGGCGATTTCTTCGGGAAGTAACGTGCTGCTTGCGATGGGTGGCGACGGCAGTCTGCACGCGTTGGTCAACGCTGCGTACGGCAGTGAAGTTGTGCTCGGCGTTTTGCCCGCGGGTGGCGGGAACGATTTCGCGGCCCATCTTGGCTTACCGAAGAATCTGATGTCCGCCGCGGCGGTCATTACATCCGCGCAGCCGCGCTGTGTGGACGTGCTTCGCGCGCGCACCGCCGACGGACGAGAGCGATTGTATCTCGGCGGCGGTGGCCTCGGTTTGGACGCGGACTCGGCGCGCTACGTGGACGGCGTTTACGCACACCTGCCTGGACGCCTGCGCTATATTGCGGCCGCTCTTCGCGCGCTCCGCGAGTTCAAGCCGTTGCGCGTCCGCGCCGAATTTCCGAACAGCAAAATGCCGGCCATGGAAGCGCAAGTGTTCGTCGCCGGTGTACTGAATACGCGCAGTTACGGAGCAGGGTTGCGGCTCGCGCCGGATGCGCGCCTCGATGACGGTTTGCTTACCGCGCTTTTCGTGAAGCACCTGAGCGCGTGGCAAGTGCTTACTGCGATCCCGCGGTTACTCACTCGCGGTGACCTGCCGGATTCTTACGTGGATCGCGTCAGCGCGTCGTGCGTACGTCTCACGAGCGACCGCGATTGTCTTTTTCACGGAGATGGCGAAATATTGGGGCCAGCGCCCGTTGAGATCGAGGTACTGCCAAGAGCGGTGCGAATGCTCGTGCCGTGAAACTAGCTGAAGCAGCTTTTCCACGAAATCGCGCTACTGCTTTGGTAACGCAAACGAGACATAAACGCCGCCCGATGGGGATTTCGGATCCTTCCCACCGCCCGCGGCGATGACCACGAACTGCCGCCCATCTACTTCGTAGGTAGAGGGGGTTGCGTTGCCTGCAAACGGAAGGGTCGTCTCCCACAATAGTTCACCGCTCGATTTATCAAACGCCCGAAATTTTTTATCGAAGTTGGTGGCGCCGATGAAGACGAGTCCGCCGGCGGTTACAATCGGGCCGCCATAGTTTTCACTTCCAGTATTTTTCATTCCTTGGGCGGCAAGCTCCGGATATTCGCCGAGATTGATCTTCCAGAGGTATTTGCCAGTGTTCAGGTTGATGGCGTTGAGCGTGCCCCAGGGTGGAGCGATCGCTGGGTAACCTTCGGGATCCAAGAATCTGCGGTAGCCCGAGAATCGATATTTCATTCCGAGGAGCTCGGGGCCGACGCTGCCCAGTTCCTTGCGCTCAACATTGGTAAGAAAGTCGACGAGCGCGATCAATTGTTCCCCGGAAATGTTCGGAAATCCCGGCATCCTGCCTTTTCCGTTCTTGATAGTCGCGGTGATTTGGTCCGGTGCGAGGCGTCCACCAACACCGATCAGCGAGGGAATCGCGGGCGGCGAGCCTGTCATTTTATCGCCGTGGCACACGCTGCACTGGCTCATGTAAGTCGCTTTCGGGCCGCTTGAGTCCGTGTTTTCCGCGAGCGCAGCCATCCAGGCCATCTCGTTGGAGTTTATATAAATCGTCGCGGTCTCTGGATCGATCGCGGGACCACCCCACTCCGCCCCGCCGTCGAATCCGGGGAAAATCACCGTATCTTTTCCCACGCTGAAGGGAACAAATTGCCCTGCGCTGCGGGATTTTTGAAATTGGTCAACCGCCCATACGTGCGCTTCCGGAGTACGGTTTGTGAGCATATCTTCCGTGAGAAGTTGTCGCGCGTAAGGGGCGGGCTTTGTGGGAAGAGGCTGCTCGCTTGCCGCTACTTCGCCCGGGATCGTGCTTGCGGGATACTTGCGATACTCGATCGGGAAAAGCGGTTTCCCGGTGGCGCGTTCAAATAGATAGACAAACCCTTGCTTGGTGGCCTGTGCTACCGCCTCCACGTCTTTGGCATCGCGTTTTATAGTAACCAGCGCGGGAGCGGAGGGAAAATCTCGATCCCAGATATCGTGCTTGACGCCTTGGAAATACCAGATTTTTTCGCCGGTTTCCGCGTTGAGCGCGATCAGACTGTTGGCGAATAAATCGTCACCAACGCGATCGGCGCCATAGAAATCAAAAGCAGCCGAGCCAGTCGGGACAAAGACGATGCCCCGTTGCGGATCAACGGCCATCCCAGCCCAGTTATTCGCTGCGCCGCTCGTTTTCCAGGCGTCGGCTGGCCACGTCTCATGGCCAAATTCGCCGTCATGCGGAATAGTATGAAACGACCAACGCAACTTTCCGGAGCGCACATCGTATGCGCGCACATCACCGGGAGGAGCAGGCAGAGTTTCGGGGTTGCGCCCTCCGACGATGATCAAATCCTTATAGACAACGCCCGGGCTGGTCAACGCGATGGACTGTTTCTCAGGATCGCGCCCTAAATCCTGGCGGAGATCAATGCGTCCGTCTTGGCCGAAGCCGGGAATTGGTTTGCCGCTGGCGGCATCGAGCGCGTAAAGGAAGTTCATGACGCCCGCGAGAATTCGTTTGTCTTTGCCGCTTGACCAATACGCCAGGCCGCGGTCCGGCTGTGTGCCCTTGATCCCGGAGTCGAATTTCCAAAGCAATTTCCCGGTAGCTGCATCAAGGGCAAAGATTTTTTGCGTCGGAGTTATTCCGTAAAGCACGTTTCCGATGATAATCGGGTTAGTCTGCAAACCGCCCTGCTCGCCAGTATCGAAAGTCCATGCCATCGCCAGCTTCTTTACGTTGCTGTGATTGATCTGCGACAGCTTTGAGTAGTGCGTATTTTCCGGCCCGCCGCCCCAGACTGGCCAATCTGCTTTGTCTTGAGAGCGTACCGCGGCGGCAGAGAGAAGTGCCCACAACATAAGGAAACATCTGAACGATTTCATCGCGCGAATCATACCAAAGCAGAGGGATTGAGTTGAGGTCTTAACGGCATGCAACCCATATCGACGCCCACACGCGTTTGGTCTAGCATAGCGTGCCGTCCAAGCGCCGCTGAGCAACATCGAAATAGCGCAGTCGGAGAGTCCGCAGCGGCGGCATATCGGCGCCAAATTTCATCTATAGTTTGCCGGAGGGAAGCATGGAAGAGCAGCTTAGCCTGGAATTTCTGCGCGTTGTGGAGAACGGCGCCATCGCCGCTGCGCGCACCATGGGATTCGGCGACCGCCACAAGGCAGATGAAGTCGCTGTGGAAGCCATGCGCAAAACGATGGATGCGGTGCAGATGGACGGCACGATTGTCATCGGCGAAGGCGAACGCGACGAAGCTCCTATGCTCTATATCGGCGAGAAAGTTGGCCTGGCGACTCATGCGCCCAAAGCGCTTTTTCCCGAAGTCGACATTGCCGTTGATCCGCTGGAGGGCACGAATCTTTGCGCCACGGGAGCGGCCGGGGCTATCGCGGTGCTCGCCGCCAGTGAAAAGGGCGGGCTGCTGCACGCTCCCGATCTCTACATGGAAAAGATTGTGGTTGGTCCGTCCTGCAAGGGCGCCGTCGAACTGGATGCCCCGGTCTCCGATAATCTTAAGGCCATCGCCAAGCGGCTCGATCGCGACGTCGAGGACTTGGTCATCATCGTCCTCGACCGCCCGCGCCATGAGAAATTAATCGCCGACATTCGGAAAGCTGGCGCGCGCATCCGTCTTATCGGAGACGGCGATTTGTCGGCAGGCATCACCGCCGCTGTCGTCGGCACCAGCATTCATGCGGTGATGGGTACGGGAGGAGCGCCAGAAGGCGTCCTGACGGCCGCAGCTTTGCGTTGTTTAAACGGGCAAATCCTTGCCCGCCTGGTCATCGCCAAACCGCAGGACGCGGAGCGCCTTGCCAAAATGGGTGTCAAGGACCACAAACGGATTTATGACACGGAGGACTTGGCTCCCGGAAAGAAAATGATTTTCGCGTGCTGTGGCGTGACCGATGGAAATTTGCTGAAGGGCGTGCGATTTTTCGGCGAGGGTGTGCGCACAACCTCTATGATTCTGACGCTCGACGACCGCCAGGTGCGCTTTATCGATTCCGTGCACCTCGAGAAGCGGGCCGATGTAAGGGTGCGGTTCTACTAGGCACGGCACCGGCCGCGAGGCTAAGGGGTGCGAACTGTCGTCGGCGTGCAGTTACTCGTCACAAGGCAAGTGTCGCGCACGAAAACTTGACGGAACCGGCCGTTGGCCCCCTGACTGGGCGTTACTGCAACAAACGTCACAAATCTTCCCGACGCGCTGATCGACGGCAGAATTGCTTCAGTTCCAGTTAGCGCGCCTTGCGCATCCGTAGAGACCAACTGCGTCACAGGCGCACAGGGGGTCCGCGCATTCAAGCACGTATCGCGCAAATATATTTGGGATCCTGGGGGCGCTTCTGGGAGCAGATTGGTGGCCGCGGAACTGAACGCGATGTAGCGTCCGTCGGCGCTCATGGAAGGGGAGCCGCTGTCATCGTTGCCCGCCGCACCATCCACGGCGGATGAAACTAGTAGAGTGCGAACATGACACGCTTCGATGGCACCTTGGCAAGTGTCCCGGACAAAAATCTGCGCGTGTTCGTTTTGCGTCGCGGTGAAGGCAACAAATCTTCCGTCCGCGCTGACCGCGGGAGTTGCCCCGCCAATCGTTTGCACAGTTGCCGCGGGGCGCGCGCTCGCAGCAGGGCACGTGGCGGCGATCGTAAAAGACAAACTCGTCGGGCTCGTGCCACCTCCACCGTTCCCACTTCCTGCTTGCGCCGCCGGCGGATTGAAAACGCTCACATTCGCCGTTCCCGCGGTCGTGATTAGCGTGTTGGGAACGCTGGTCTGAATCTGTGTAGCGCTCGTGACGGTCGTCCCGGTCAAAGTTGTCTGCGATCCACCAACTCCCCATAAGACTTGTGAAGCTTGCGCCGGAGTCGAATTCGTTACGAAATTGGTGCCAGTGACGGTGAGAGAGAACCCGGCGCCACCCGCGACGGCGCAACTCGGCGATAGCGAAGAGACCGCCGGCAAGGGATTTCCCGGGGGATTAATGATGAATGCCACTGGATTCGAGAGCCCATTGGTGCCCGCCCCGGAGTGGGGGCTCAGCGTATTCACAAACGCCGTGCCCACCTTGGTCACTAGTGACGCAGGCACTGCGGCGGTGGCGGTTGTGCCCACAACGTTGCCGCTGCTATCGGTCAGCAGCTGTGTGACAAGGGTCTGTCCGTTCCACTGCACAACCGTCTTGGCGACGAATCCGCTGCCTACCACGGTTAGCGTGAACTGCGGGCTTCCCGCCGTAACATTCGCAGGCGACAGCGAACTGATGGATCCGCCGGTGGGCACTTGGAACGTGTTCCCATAGTCATTGCAACCTATCCCGGCGAAAACCGCCGCCAGTGCGACAGCCAGTGCTGTCCAAGACCGCTTCATGAAAACTCCTTCACGTGTTGACCGCGAGGTGTGCCTCGCAGTGCGCTCCCAGGGAACTGCGCATTCCGCGGAGAGTCGCGTTCGCCACAGTGCTGTCGGGATGTGATGCGGAATTCGCGCTGCGCGTTGACCCGCCGTCCCCAAGCCGAATAATCCAGCAGTCCGCGGTGGGCGCGCTCCGCGGACGCAAAAAACAAGCCTCGCGCAACCTTACATCCTTACCATTGGAAGTAGGACAAGGTCAATCGGCCTCAAGCCTCCTCCACGTCGTACTCAAATGCCTGTTAGTCGGCGCTCACGGCCGCCAGGGCAGCCCGTACCAGCTCTTGGACATGCCTGCGGCAGTCTGGATCGTCGATGGCCGCGGCACCCGCTGCCCGATAGCACTCGCGAGCCTGTTCTTTGCGCCCAAGCTTGGCAAAGAGGTCGCCGCGCGCCAACTGAAAAAGCGCATTCGATGGATATTTCTCAACGAGCGGGCCGATTACGTCCAGCGCCCGCTCGTACTGCTGATCGTAGTTGTGAAGATTGATCGCCAGATAAAAACGCGCTTCCGGGGGCACCAATACGCCTTCTTCAATCGCGTGCTCTAATTGCCGGATCCCTTCTTTCTTGCTTCCTCCGGGAATGCCCATAAAAAAGCGCAAGACGCGCGCTGCCGCCGAAAGCGTGTCGATGTAGTAGTTGTATAGACCCAGCCCAAAGTCTGAATCGGCGAGTTCCGCGTTAATGGCGATCGCTCGCAGCAGATGTTCGCGCGCGCGTACTCCAGTTCGCGCTGTGTTGCGCCCTTCGCCACGCAGCCCATAGAGTCGTGATGCCAGGGCGTTTCCCATGCCCGCGTAAAATTCCATCTCCGCCGAGTCGTGCTGCGCGATTTTCTCTTCTGCGAGCGAGGAGACCCTGGCCGCTAATTCAAAATAGTGCCGGTCCGCCGCTAACTTGGCGCGATGCCGCGGATAGGTCATCCCGTACTTGAATTCCGCCGACGTGCACCAGAGTTTCCACCACAGCGCTTCTGCTTCGAGGAGGTAGCCGATGGGATGTTGTGGCTGCTGTTCCTGCAAGCGCAACGCAGCCGCGCGGCCACCCTCGAAATCGCCGGAATAAATCTGATCGGCGACAGCCAATGCCTCAGGCGTCGGCGTGAGTTTGTCTGCGCGAGCCGGCGCGCATACAAATACCGCAGAACACAACAAGACCATCAAGACGTGAGAAATCGTTCGAACGCGTTGCACCGCGTGACCATGAGACTACTATGCTTCAGACTCTGCGCCGAACGAGTTTAAGCTGTTCGAGGAGCGTTGCAAAACAAAATGGTTTCTGCCAAAACGTAAAGTTCTGCGAAGCGAAGAGTACACGATGATCTGCTCCGGATGAACTTTGGCTACCCCTCGTACGATTCGCCCCGGCGCTCCGCATTTGCTATTCTCGGCGCGCAAATGAACCCCACCGAAAACGCTGCGCAACGCACCCCGCTTGCGAACGAGCGCGGCGACCTCGAACGCGCCCTTGGCCTCAAAGAAGCCGTCGCTCTCAACATGATTGAGATGGTCGGCATCGGCCCTTTCGTCGTAATTCCGCTGGTCATCAAGGCAATGGGTGGACCGCAGTGTCTGCTGGCCTGGGCCGCGGGCGCAGTGCTTGCGCTGCTCGATGGATCCGTCTGGTCCGAACTGGGCGCGGCGATGCCTCTCGCGGGCGGCAGCTACGTGTTTCTTCGCGAAGCGTACGGTCCGGGCCGCCTGGGCCGCCTGATGTCCTTCCTGTTCGTCTGGCAAACGTTGATTCAAGCTCCCTTAAGCCTCGCGTCTGGCGCGATTGGTTTCTCGCAATACGCCTCCTACCTTTACCCGCTTGGCAAGTACGGGCAGAAGGCGGTCTCCGGCGCACTCGTCATCCTGCTCGTCGTGCTGCTGTATCGCCGTATCGAGTCCATCGGAAAAATCTCTCTCTTCCTATGGGTAGGTGTTGTCGGCACCATTCTGTGGCTCATTTGGGGTGGCGCCACGCATTTTCAGCCTCGCTTGGTCTTCACTTACGCGCCAGGATCTTGGGATTTTTCTTGGCTATTCTTTGCTACCCTCGGCTCGGCAACCGTAAACACGATTTACACTTACTGGGGCTATTACAATATTTGCCATCTCGGCGGCGAGATCCGCGATCCTGCGCGCAACATCCCACGCGGCATTTTCATTTCCATAATCGGCATCGCGATTTTGTATCTCGCCATGCAGACCAGCATCCTCGGCGTGTTGCCTTGGCAGCAAGCGCAAGACTCGCCCTTCATCGTCAGTGCTTTCGTTGAAAAACTTTATGGCTCCGGCGCGGCCCGCTTCGCCACCGCCATGGTTCTCTGGATCGCTTTCGCCTCGGTCTTTTCTTCGCTGCTCGGATATTCGCGCGTTCCATACTCCGCCGCGCTCGACGGAAATTTCTTCCGCGTGTTCGCCCGCGTGCATCCGCAAAAGAAATTTCCGCACGTTTCACTCCTGTTCCTCGGGGCGCTGACCTTTCTCTTCGCGCTGCTGTTCAAGCTCAGGACGGTCATCGCCGCCGTGCTCGCCATGCGGCTCATCATTCAGTTCATCGGCCAGGCTGTAGGAGTGATGCTCTTAAGGCGTCGTTGGCCTCCAGAGCGCCTCCCGTTTAAGATGTGGTTGTATCCGCTGCCTGCACTGTTAACCATTGCGGGTTGGATATGGCTCTTTCTCCGGACCGGGAGAGCCATCTGGTGGGGGTTATTCGTGATCGTCTTGGGACTGGCCGTTTTTCTTGTGCAGTCGCGACTTCGGAGAGAGTGGCCGTTCGCTGCGCCGCCTCTTGAGGCCGCCAAGTGAAAATACATTGCCTGAAACATCCTCAATTCGCGCCGCAGCTTTCTTTCGTCGCTCTTTTTTTTCTGCTTATCTCGATTTTCGCATTGCCGGTCGAAGCCCAATTTCCTCCGTCTCCAGGTACCGGTCCAGGCCTGCCTGAGACTGTAGAAGCCATCGAAAACGCTCGCGTAACCACTCGCATCCTCTACATCACCGCGCATCCGGATGACGAATCGGCCGCCGTGCTCACCTATCTCGCCAGGGGACTTCATGCCGATGTCGCACTCCTCTCTCTTACGCGCGGCGAGGGTGGACAAAACGATCTCGGCCCGGAGCAGGCTCCGCAACTTGGTCTCATCCGCTCGCAAGAATTGCTCGCCGCCACGCGCGGTTACGGGGTCAAACTCTTTTTCACCCGCGCTAAAGATTTCGGCTACTCCAAGACCCCGGAAGAAACAGAAAAAGTCTGGGGCGACGAAGTTTTGCAGGACATGGTCGAACTTATTCGTGCTTTTCGGCCAACTATAGTCATAAACGGTTGGGGTGGCGTTCATACGGGTCACGGCCACCATCAAGCCACTGGGCTACTCACACCTAAAGCCGTTCAGCTTGCAGCGGATCCGAATTTCAAAGTGCGTGGCTCGTCATCCGCGCAGGAAGAAATCACGCCTTGGGGAGACCGCCGTCCGATTTTGTTGCTCGATATCGATCGCGGCGAAAAACCGCAAGGATATCCGTTGCCACTCGACGACGTCTCTCCCCTCTACGGAAAATCATGGCGCGAAATCGGTGTGGACGCGTTCGCGAACCATCACACGCAAGGCATCACCGGATTCTTGAACTCGCCATTTCTCCGCCGCCCCATCACCCTCAAGCGCGAAGACGGCGGCGACTTCGATCCCGCTTCTCTCAACGAGCCTCTAGGCCCGCTTGATGAAGATTTTGAAGTGGGCAACAAGGGTGTTGATCCACTGATGCGTTCCGTCGACGCTTCCCTGGTGGCTGCTCGCGATGCCGCCTTGCGCCTCGAATACAAAACCTCCACTGAGTCCTTGATCGCTGCGGGCAAAAAGCTGGATCAAATTCCGCTGCCGGCGCTTTCGAGCCAGACTCCCCCTCCGGTTCAGTCCCTCGCCGGCAGCATTCGCCGCAAGCGTGAAAAGATTAACGCCGCGCTCGTTCTCGTCGCCGGTCTTCGCCTCGATGCGATCGCTGATCGCAGTGAACTTGTCCCTGGCGAAACGTTCATAGTCCGCGTCGAGCCGCATCACCGCGACGGAATAAATACGGACTCGCGAAAAATCAACCTCGCCCTTCCTCAGGATTGGAACATCGTCAAAGAAGAGCCCGAGCCAAACGGTGCGGTTCGCTTCACGATTTCTGTTCCGCAGGGCTTGCGCTTTCCTCAAAACGCCTCCGACTGGCCTACTTGGTCGCCGCGAATCGCGGGCAATGTTCCGAATTTGCCTTCTCCTGCTTTGCTAGCCGAACCGACGCCGCTTGCAGCCGCTACGCAAGATATAGCGCTCAACGCCTATTCCTTCAGCGCGATTTCTGCCGTCACGAGTATCCGCGCGACGTCTACACGCGCGGATCGTATTCGTCCCCGTGCCGTTCCTGCGTACACGATCGCCGTCGAACCGAATCAAGTCGTCGACGTCCTGGCGAAAACCGGACCACTACGCAAGCCTTTCGACGTTCTGCTGCGCGTCCACTCCTATGCTACGGACCCTGGTAAGGTAACTATCGGTCTGGATGCGCCGCGCCTTTGGAAAGTCTCTGCTCCAGTGCCACTGAACTTCACCGGCGTGGGCGATCAATTTGCGCGCTTCCAGGTAACTCCGCCCGTCCAGCTCGCTGCGGGGAACTACAAAATTTCGGCTCACGCCTGCAGCGCCGCGCGAACGCCCGGCGGCAAGGACGATAGATTTACTCTCTCGCTCGAGCCCCTACCCACGATGCCCACACTACTCTGGGCTGAGCCTGCGCGGTGCATCGTCCACGCTTTCCCCATCAAGGTGCAAAACCTGCGTGTGGGATACATCACCGCCGAAAGCGAGCCGATCCCCGATGCTCTGCGCATGCTTGGCATTCAAGTTGACTTGCTGGATGCGCAAGCCCTCGCGTTCCGCGATCTCTCCAAATTTGATGCCATCGTAGTCGGCGTGCGTGCCTACGAGCTGCGCTCCGATCTTCCCGGCGCGAATCAGCGGCTTCTGGATTACGCCTCAAACGGTGGGACGCTCCTCGTTCAATATCAACGCGACTTCGCCTGGGACCGATCTTCCTTTGCACCCTATCCCGCGCTGATCTCTCCCCCAGCGCCATCTGCGAGCGGAGGTTCGACTTCGTCGCCGCGTCCTCTCCCGCGCATCACCGACGAAAAGTCTCCAGTGAAATTTCTTAAGCCGAATGATCCGCTTCTAAATCGCCCTAACAAAATCGCGCAAAACGATTTCAAAGGCTGGGTCCAGGAGCGCGGCTTGTATTTCTGGTCGCAGTTCGATCCCAAGTACACGCCGCTTCTAGTCATGAACGATCCCGGCGAGCCGGAGCAGAATGGTGCCATCGTCTATGCCCGCTATGGCAAAGGCTTTTACATCTACACCGGCATTGCTTTTTTCCGCCAACTCCCGGAAGGAGTCCCCGGCGCGTATCGTCTTTTCGTAAATCTTCTAAGCGCCTCTCGTCCGCAACGTTGACGAGCCTGCTCAGGCGCACTTTACTCCGCAGGCGCCGCACCGAATGCGATCCTGAAGGTCAGGAACGCAGTAACTCACGCGAACCTTGAAAATTCTCCGATTCTTCCGCGTGCTATCCTTCCGTTTGCAAGTTGAAACTCACGGAGAGACCTTTGATAGCTGCAGAGCCCGTCCGCGCTTTTGCGCGCACCTTGCGCGCGCTGTTCACATTCGCCATTTGTTTTGTCGTTTTCCTCTCGACGGCCGCTCCAGCGGCAGCACAAAAGGAAAAGAAGAGAAAAAAGGACGCTAACGCGTCCGAAGACGCGCACATCAAGCTCCCCATGCCCGACGAGCAGCAAATTGACTACGCCATTTCCGAGTTGCTCGGCGCCTGGCAGCTCGGCGACATCGACCGCCTCCACAAAGCCTATGCTGACGATGCCGTCTTCGTGAGCGGCGTTTGGGCGCCCCCGATCTTCGGCTGGTCCAACTATCTTCCCTTGTACCAACAGCAGCACGCCCGCACGCAGCAGGTGCGCCTGGACCGCATGAATACGTTCATTAAAGTGAGTGGGACAGTCGCATGGGCATGCTATCAGTGGGAGTTCAGCGGCACGGTGGACGGACAGCCGATGACTACCCGTGGGCAAACAACTCTAGTATTCGAAAAGCGCAACGATCGCTGGTTAATTGTGCACAATCACACGTCAGTAGCGCTGCCTACTCCGGGTAGTCCCGCGCAGCCGGCGGTTCCAGCGAGCACACCAACACACCCGTCGAGCAAACCTCCGACCTCTTAGCGCTCAGCTAACTCATACGCGGCAAGTGCTAGAAGCTCTTCAGTCCTTCGTAGAGCCACATGCCGGCAATAACCAGCAGGAGCGCTCCCGCGGCGATGCCGCTCGTTGTAATCGGCTTCGAGAGTCTCGTGATTTTCGCGAACAATTCACGCTGCTCTTGCGCGATGTGTTCTCCGGCCGCATCGATGCACAGCTGATCGTCTTCATGTGTAGTGAGAATGCTCCGCCACAACAGCAGTGCTAAAAATGTGGCAACAAGGATTCCCC
Source organism: Candidatus Acidiferrum typicum (assembly GCA_025463055.1). Taxonomy (GTDB): domain Bacteria; phylum Acidobacteriota; class Terriglobia; order Acidiferrales; family UBA7541; genus Acidiferrum; species Acidiferrum typicum_A. Next base: position 20,623 of record JAOAPV010000037.1, on the reverse strand, counting down.
AGACAATCAGAAGGTACAGAATGGGCCCCGTAAGCGTCGCTTCCATCGTAACCTCCGTGGAACCGTGCCGCAGTGCCTGCCCCGAGGATTAGGAGGTGGACAAGCAAGGGGTAAACCGGTGTTCACGCGGAGTATAGCACTATGGATTTGAATTTCCACTACTTACCATCGAAGCAACAAGTGGGCACGCCGGAGGGGGCCTTGTCGGGCTAGAGCGCGGAAACCATATGCGCGATGGCGTCATCGAAGGTGACTCGGCCTTCGAGATACGGTTGCCAGTAGTTCGTCAGGATCTGAAGGTAACTTTCCCAGCCGCGCCGGTAAAGCCCTTCGCGAATCGCGTACGGAGTGTACTGCGCCTCTTCCAAACTGCGCTTGTCCGCTGGCGGTGCGTTGCTTCCCCCCGAGCCGGTTGGCAACGCGCGGTCATTTGTTGCATCGTCTTCCGTATCCATCACCGGTTTGATGACTTCTCCCGTAGTGTAAAAGATCAGCGCATGCCAGAGATCTCGCGGGATCGGTTTCTCCCGTTGGCGGCACTCGCGTGCGATTGCTTGCTCCACCGGCGTGGCAATTCCATGCGATGCTTCATGGAAGAGCACCTCCAGAGCGGCGGCACCTTGATTGCGCGCATCAGTGCTGGCGATCGTGACGCGCAAGGGATCGAGCGTCGTATAAGCGCCTGCGTTATTCGCCACCGCGCTAACATCCACTCGAATCCGCTCCGCCGGCCACCGCGTTTGGTAAATGTCCGCAAGACGGTGCGACAGGCCGACACCCTGCTCGCGCACAAGCGGCGCTACGCGCTTGATCCATGCGCGGTTCGCCCGGTCATCGGCGGACCAGCGGCGAGCGCGATAAACGGGCCCGGCAGCGTCCAGAATTTGCGTTAGCTTCCCCGGCAAACCGGCGTCGCACGTTCTTTTTTTCGCGCCCGAGAGCTCCTCGCAAGTTTCAAAATCCCCGAGCTGATTCTTCAACAGCACCAGTTCGGTGCTGAACAGCAAGTCCTTGTCAGCGTAATTGGCGACGTAATACGAGACTGCATCGTCCCAGGCACGCTGTTCGGCGGCGCTCAACGCGATCTTTGCGCCTGGCGCGACTTGCAACGTGGGTTTTCCGGCCTTCCCGGACTTTGCCGCGTCGCCAGAAGCGCCGCTGCGCCGCTCTCGGGCCTCTTCGTACAGCCTGTGATGCAAGTTGATCCAGAAACCGCTGTGCAGTTCGAAGACGGGCAGGGGTCCATAGACCGGGTCAATTTGCGGAGGGGCTGCAAACGCCGGCAGAAACCAAAGCGCCGCAATGAATAGAACTATGGGCAGGCGGATGGGAGCGAAGCATCGCATGGTGAAGTGCCCGATGGTATCGCCAACCGCGCTCACGCACAAATCGGATACGAATCAGGATGGGAATTCCGAGAAACGCGCTTTAGCGGTTCGCCTTCTCAGCGGCTGTCTGGGATACAGAACCGTCATTCAACGCGCGGGTCAACTTCGCTGCCTACCGCTCCTTGCCGGTCCGCGCCATGCAAGACGCCTTTCGTGTCGCGGAAAAATGAGCGGCGCCCCGTCCGTCCGTACGTTTCTGGTGTTGCCGCCACTTCGTATTTCGCCGGCGCGCCCAGGCTGTTTCCGCCGGAGATGACGTAGCGGAACTTGTACCCGCTTCGCACTCCCGACGCCAGATCGGGTTCCAATAGACCTGCAGCATCGGGGCCAGTTGCCGCCCCGCTCGCAGGAGAGCCCAGCTTCGCGAGCGATTCCGGCAACCGCGCATAGGTGCGCCGATACGATTCAACGGCCTCCGTGATTTTTTTCAGCCCATCGACGGCAGCGCGTTCCGTGCTATCCATTTCCGCAGCATCCCATTCGAAAGCAAGCGCCGGCAAGTCCAGCAAGACAAGTCCAACCGAGAGCAGCTTCCAGTCGCTCTTTTCTCGCACCAACCCCATCTGCACGCGGATTACGCTCGCTCCGGTGGTGTCCGTAGCCTCACGCACTTCCACCGGGAGAAAAGCAAGATTGTCCGAAATTTCGGCGCCGCCGATTTGTAACTCCGCCGCTCCGCCGGGTGTTTCACACTGAATGGTCGGGCGTCCCGAAGCTGATGGGAGCAGGGAAGCCTTGCCAGGCTGATTCAGGAGCACGAAACGCTTCATCAGAGCGACACGGGCGGAAGGCGTCAAGTGCGCAAACGTATCCGCATTTCTCGCCGTAAGGAATTTGGAGAACGATTGCTCACTCTGCGTGCAAGCCGCAAACAGAGCATCGCGCAGCGCCGCGGTTGGCGCGTCGGGTGCCTTCGTGAGAGGTGTCGCGGCGGCGGCAGGCGTCGCGGAACTGGATTCCTGCCCCGCCATTGTTGACGCGCAGCCCGATACTAGCGCGGCAAAGGCAATCAAGAACAAAGGTACACGTCGAACCACGTCAGTCCTTCGCCGCGGCAAGAATGGCCGCCAGGTTCTGCGTAAAGGCAGAGCGGGGCATCACCTCATCGCATCCCGCAGCGCGAGCCTGCGCGGCTAAATCCGTCTGCACGTGGGACAAGAAGCCGACCACCCGCACTCCATTCTTGTCGGCGCGCAGCTTTTGAATCATCGCGATCGGTTGGCTACGCGAATTCAGGTCCACAATCAGCAGTCTCGGCGGCGGCTCCAGCAGCGTTTGCAGGGCCTCGGGAGTAGCGGCCACTTTCACTTCCACTCCGAGATGTTTGGCTGTCTCCGCCAGCTTCATTTGAAAAAACAGATCGTCCATCAGCGCTATGACTCTGCCCATGAAGTTGCCTCTCACACTTTTCTAGGATGCGCGTTCGGGATGCCGCGTGCACCGCGGCAAGCCCATTTCGTTTGTTCTGCCGAGTTGCGCACCTGATGCACAGCTCGGATGCAGGGTGCGTCGGAGATTTGCCATGCGGAGCGTACGCTGCGACGAATGATCTCGACGTTAATGGCTGTCGCCGTCGCCGTGCACTCCGACCGTCTTGTCAGGCACATCGCCGGCGCGGCCCTTGACGCGGTCGTACACGCTGACCTGGCTCACTGAACCGAGCGCTTCGTTATAAAACGTAGGCACCCCTAGAGCGGTGCGCAGCTCCTCATTGAATTTCCGCAAATTCGCCAGGTGCGAAGCCAGCGCGGGTACCTTGTGGCCGTCGTCGGTCAGCAGAAATTTCTGGTAACCCGCATCCCACAAGCGCGTGAACTTCCCATTGAGCATTATGGTTGGCTGCACGGTCATATGATATAGGCCGTCAGAGTCCTTGCGGAACTCCGCGCCAGACCCGTACTTTTCCACGCGCACCACACCGCGCGTGCTGCCAACGCTAAACCCCAGCGCCGCCAGGCTCTCAATCGCTTTTTGCGAAAATCGTTGATCGACATTCCACATGGGCATTCAGAGTAAAGGAAGCGATGCGCGCCTGTAAAGCGGTGCGGCTCAAGGTCCTGGACGCGCTACCCTCAAGGGATTCGGCGAATACCGGCACGTTTGGCCCGTGCATCTAATCAAGAGTAAGATTGTCATCGTTCTGCGCTGGGATTTGGCTGGGGAGAGCGTCTAATCTTTGGGAACAAACATGCCAGCAGCTACGGCTAAAAGGGAATCTGGCACCCCCTCCGGTGCGATCGGGCAGTCTGTGCTCGAGCGTATTGGAAATACACCACTGCTTCGTCTCGAGAGAGTAGGGCACGAGTTCCCCAAGATCGAGTTTGCAGCCAAGGCGGAATGGTTCAATCCCGGTGGCTCGGTAAAGGACCGCCCGGCCCTGAGCATGATTCAGGCGGGACTGGCGAGCGGAGCGCTTCGGCCTGGAAAGACGATTATTGACGCGACCAGCGGCAACACGGGCATCGCGTACGCAATGATCGGCGCCGCCATGGGTTATCCGGTGGCGCTCTGTGTACCGGACAGCGCTTCACACGAGCGGAAACGGATTTTGGGGGCCTTCGGCGCAGAGATAATCTTTACGCCCGGCGATGAAGGTACGGACGGCGCCATTCGTCGCGTCCAGAAAATCGTCGGCGCCGAACCCGAGAAATACTTTTACGCGGACCAATACAGCAACCCGGCGAACTGGCAAGCCCACTATCGTGGCACTGCTAATGAAATTTGGGAGCAGACTGCCGGGCGCATTACGCATTTTGTCGCCGGCCTGGGCACTAGCGGCACGTTTGTAGGAGCCACGCGGCGTTTGCGCGAATTGAATCCGGCGATTCGCTGCATCAGTTTGCAGCCGGACGCATCCTTTCACGGCCTCGAAGGCTGGAAGCACATGGAAACGGCGATTCGTCCTGCAATTTACGACGACACGCTGGCCGATGAAGATATTGCCGTCAGTACCGAAGACGCCTATCGCCTCGTCAAACGCATCGCGCGCGAAGAAGGTTTGTTGGTCAGTCCAAGCGCCGCGGCCGCTCTGGCTGGCTGCTTCGCGGTTGCGAAGAAAATTCCGCGAGAGCAGCATGCAGTGATCGTTACGGTTTTCGCCGATTCCGGCGCAAAATACCTAAGTGAACGTTTCTGGGACGAGTATTAATTATGGCCACTGCGCCAACATTGAAGATGACCGCCGAAATCGCGCAGCAGATCCGCCAGCACGGTGCCGAGACCTATCCACATGAATGTTGCGGCGCATTACTGGGCCGCGACGGTGCGGATGGAGACGTGGCCACGGCCGGCGGCGTGCAATTGCCCTTGCGCGAGGTCAAGGGGCTATACCCGCTGACGAACCGTCGGGAAGATTCACCGCACAATCGCTTTTCCGTTACCGCGGAAGATGTGCGCGATGCGGAGAAAGCCGCTCGCGAAAAAAAGCTCGAGGTCGTTGGCTGGTATCATTCGCATCCGGACCATCCGGCACGGCCCAGCGAGTACGACCGCGAGCATGCCTGGCCATGGTATAGCTATGTGATTGTGAGCGTGGCCAACGGCAAACCCGCGGAGATGACTTCGTGGCGACTAAGTGACGACCGTTCGGAATATGCTTGCGAGGAAATTGCGATTCGCGATCGCGCGGCCAAGTTGTAGTTCGTGAGGAGAAATTCATTATGGGAGTGAAGGTAATTATTCCAACGCCGCTGCGTGTGTACGCGGGAAAGCGCGATTCGACGGAAGTCAAGGCCGCAACCGTCGGCGAAGCGTTGGGCCGGCTAACCACCGAATTCGGCGACCTGCGCAAGCATTTGTTTACCGAAGAAGGGAAGCTGCGCAGCTTCGTAAATGTCTACGTGAATGACGAGGATATCCGTTACCTCGCAAAAGAAAATACCCCCACCAAAGACGGCGACACCATCAGCATCGTTCCTTCCATCGCTGGCGGATCCTCTCTCGTGCGTCGTTGTTGTAGCCGCCCTCACGCCTAATTCGTTCTCCATTACAAATCCCTGCACAAATCTGTCATGCCGAGGAAGCGAGGGATCTGCTTGCTTGCTCCAGGGGAGACCGCTCGGACTTGCATCGCTTGACGTTCTTTTTCATCTGATTTGAACTAGACTGGTGGTTCAGGGGAAATTTTATGGCAACTAAAGTACAACCAATGACGGGCGCGCCAGCGGCCAACGCGACGACCCTTTCGAACGAGGAAATCCTCCGCTACAGCCGCCACTTGATCATGCCCGAGGTGGGCATGGAAGGTCAGCTCAAGCTCAAGAACTCCAAGGTGTTGCTCATCGGCACCGGTGGATTGGGCGCGCCACTAGGCCTGTACCTTGCCGCAGCCGGGGTTGGCAGGCTAGGTCTTGTGGACTTCGACGTCGTTGATCTCACGAACTTGCAGCGCCAGGTTACGTTTGGTTCCAGCGATGTTGGCAAACCCAAGACCGAAGCTGCTCGCGAGCGCCTCTCCAGCCTTAATCCAGACATTCAGATCGACACATTCGAGACCAAGCTGACCAGCGACAATGCCCTGGAGCTCTTTAAGGATTTCGACATCATAGTCGACGGCACCGATAATTTCCCCACCCGCTACCTCGTCAACGACGCGTGCATCTTGCTTGGCAAGCCTAACGTGTACGGCTCCATTTTTCGATTCGAAGGGCAAGTCACGGTCTTCGGGATGCCAGAAGGCCCCTGCTATCGGTGCCTGTATCCGGAACCGCCACCACCCGGGTTAGTCCCTTCGTGCGCAGAAGGCGGCGTGCTAGGCGTCCTGCCGGGAATCGTCGGCTCACTACAGGCGATGGAAACGATAAAGCTAATTCTAGGCCGCGGCGACAGCCTCGCCGGTCGCTTGCTACTCTTCGACGCGCTAGCGATGAAATTCCGCGAGCTGAAGCTACGCAAAAACCCCAACTGCCCGATGTGCGGCGAGCATCGCACGATAAACAAGCTGATCGATTACTACGAATTCTGCGGCGTACGCGGTGAAGAAGCGCCGGACTCCAATGTACAAGTTCCCGAGATTACCCCGCGCGAGTTGAAGTCGCGCCTGGATCGTGGTGACGATCTTTTCATTCTCGATGTGCGCGAGCCCCACGAATTCCAGATCTGCAATTTAAATGGCAATCTGATCCCGCTTGGCGAACTTCCGCGCCGGGTGCACGAATTGGATTCTTCGCGCGAAATCGTGGCACATTGCCGCAGCGGCAAGCGTTCCGCCGAAGCCGTGGATTTCCTGCGCAAAGCCGGATTCCGCAAAATCTTGAATCTCAAGGGCGGCATCCTGGCCTGGTCGGACGAGGTCGATCCCTCCGTCCCGAAATACTGATCGTACGACCGTAGAATTACATATCCGTAGCAGACGCGTTCGCTTTTCGCGCAAAGGCACGGGCATCTGCCTCGAGTGCGCTATCATGGGGTGCGGTTCCTAGGAGAAAAAGTGGCGGCGACCAAGATCACTGTAAACCATAACGGCTCGCTTCGTATCGAGGGCGATTTCGAGATCGTCGATCCGGAAGGAAAGCCCTTCGGATTGGCGGGGCGAACGACCGTAGGCCTATGCCGCTGCGGGCAATCCTCCAATAAGCCCTTTTGCGACGGTAGCCATAAGGCTTGCGGCTTTGCAGACACAGTCGTCGCCCGCGAGTTGGCTCCCCCTAAGCCTAAGCTTTCGACCCTTTAGCAGTGAGACAGTCTCAGACTGAGACAAACCGCGTCTCTCGGCCAAAATCGTTCAGATCGCCACGTAAGCGTATTCTTCTGAATTGAGTACGGGTGAGACACACCTTGCGTCCCTTGTCTCGACTCGCGACGAAAGTGCTTTGCTGATTACCCCCCAGATTATAAGTCCCTCACTTCCAGTGGCTTACAACTAACGAAATTCCATCCCAGAACGGAGATGAACTTGCACTCCTCCGCTAGTTGTTGGTCTTTGTAGGCATTTGGGGGTTTTCGTGGGCGGTTGGGGGACAATCACAGGCTTCTTGCAGACTCGGCACTGGAGCGCCGCGGATGCAGCAGCACGCCTTTTGACATTCTGGAAGAAAGAACAGTCCCGACTCCTGCTGGCCTCAACAATAGGCTTGGGCCTTCTGTTCCTCGGCTCGATCTTCTATCTGCGCTCCGGGGAGGTTTCCGGCAATCCGCAAACCTATCTTTACCTGGAAATTGGCGGCACGCTCATCAGTTTTTGCTATGCGGCAAACGCCTTGGTGCGCTTCCGTGGCACACATGATCGCACCGCACTGATTCTATCCTTCGGCTTCGTGCTGTCCGGAATTATTGAGACCGTTAGCTACTTCGGCCTCAACGATCAGTTGCAGTCCGGCCAAGTGCCGATGACCAGCATCCCGATGGGTTGGATGGTCAGCCGTACGCTGCTAGGCGTGATGCTGCTCGCAGCGATTTTAATTGAGCGCTACATTCCTACCGCGCGCCAGCCCAGCCGCGAAACCGCGGGCGCTCTGCTGGTTGTAGCTACGGCCGCGTATCTCACCAGCGCAGCATTTCTGGCCGCACCGGCAACTCCGGTCGCGCATTCGTCGCACATTTTCTCGCGTCCCTGGGAACTGCTCCCAGCCAGCCTGTTTCTCATCGCGGCGATCTATTTTCGGCAGCGCCTGTCCTCCAACAACAGCAAAGGCGCAGCAAGTTTGTACGACTATTCGCTTTTCGGCGTAGCGGCCTTGAACGTTGTTTGCCATCTGGCCGCCATGTTTTCGCGGCAACTCTTCGACGGCCCCTTTTTCCTGGCGGAGACAAGTAAGACCATCAGCTACGTCGTGATGCTCTCCGGCGCATTGCTGGATCAAGCGCGGCTTTTTGATCAAGTCCGCTCGATGGCGGTCAGCGATCCACTGACCGGCCTCGCCAATTATCGCCGCCTGCTGAGCGTGCTGGAAGCAGAGCTGGATCGTTCGCGCCGCACGCAGCGCGCCTTCAGTGTCGTGCTCCTCGATATGGACGGCCTCAAAGCCATCAACGATCAGTTCGGGCACTTGACCGGGAGCCGCGCGTTGGTGCGCCTGGGAAAAATTTTGCGGAGCCATTCGCGCGCCATCGATACCGCTGCGCGTTATGGCGGAGACGAGTTTGCGCTGGTGTTGCCGGAGGCTGGCCGCGATATTGCCGCGCGCGTTGTCGGACGCGTTCGCGAGCGGCTAGCCGCCGAGGCGGAACCGCCGGCACTCTCCGTTAGCGCCGGCGTCGCCGCCTTTCCGGAAGACGGCGACACTCCCGAAAAATTGCTTGCCGCTGCGGACCGCGCCTTATATCGCATGAAGAACCGCGGGACGAGCGTGCAAAATCTCGCGCGCATTGCGGCGTGTCTGTGAGGATGATCGAACCCCGCCATGCCGCTCAAGACTACCCATACGTTCTTTCGCGCCGAGAAGCGCATCCCGATGGAGATACCCGTTGTCCTCGACGGTCATCGGCGGACGCCCGGCACCGAATCGACCTTTACGGAAAATGTGAGTGCGCGCGGCGCGCGCATAGTCAGCGTGCGCAACTGGGAAAAGGGCGAGAAGTTGACCCTCGCATCGCGCACCGGAGAGTTTCGCTCCTCGGCTCGAGTGGCCTACTGCCAGCCACTGCATGGCGACGGCTATGCGGTTGGCGTGGAGTTCCTCGAGACCAAAGGGCGATGGGTTGTTTGAATCCCAGAGATAGCTTGGCCCAACGGTCGGGCGGAGGGAGGGAAACGTTCGGAACAGAAGTCAGATAACTAGCGCAAATAAGTTACAAAGGATCTGAAGCGTCGCACGGAAGAGAAGGCCGTTCGGCGCTTCGTCCTTTTTTAGGAGCTTTAACCGAGTATCTCGCCAGACTTGTGGAGCAGGCCGTTACACAGCCTTGCCGCGAAGGGATTCCTCGTAGACCTGAATCATTCCAGTAACCATCTTTTCCGCAGAAAACTTTTCCTCGATGCGTGCTCGCCCAGTCCGTCCCAGGCTCATCGCAAAATTGTGATCTCGTAGGATCTTTAGGGCCGCATCTGAAATTTCTGCAGCATCGGGCCCGGAAACCAGCAATCCGCTCTTGCCGTTCTCAATAATCTCTCCGAGCGCGCCCTTATTGAATGCAATGGACGGAATTTCGTAGGCCATCGCGGCGAGAAGGGAATTGTTCAGTGCTTCAAAGAAAGATGGAAGCAGAAAAACATCAAGTGCGGCGTAAACATTCTCTACGTCTCTAACAAAACCGGCGAAAATTACATCGTCGGCGAGGCCAAGCTCGCGGCCAAGTGCTTCGAGTTGAGCACGACAAGGTCCGTCGCCAGCCAGCAACAGTTTGGTTCCAGGAAATTCCCTTTTCATTTCCGCCAGCGCGCGAATCAGCCATTCTTGGCCTTTGTCCGGAAGCAGCACGCCGACGCAACCCAGAAGTTTTGTGGACTGCGAGATTCCCCATCGGGCTCGGGCATGTTGCCGCTGTTCGGCTGTAAATCGCGGCGGAATCTCCGCGCCTTCGTAAACAACGCTGAGTTTTTCGCGAGGCGCGCCGGAAGCGGCCGCTTGTTCCGCCACCCATTTTGAGTTGGCAACAATTCGCGCCGCCGTTCGATACCGCGCCTGTGCTAGGGAAGCTTTGCCGATCGGATAACCGACGCGTCGCGAGATCACAAACGGAACGCGTGAAGCCTCGCGCCGCTGCCAAAGCGCGAGCCACACGGCAGTAACCGCATGCGCTTCATTTGCGTGAACGAGATCGAATTTTCCGTTGCGCAACACATTGCGAACCTTTTGAGCGGCGGCTACACGAAAGAAGCCACGCGAGGTCAAATGAACGGGCGTGCCGGCGGTTCTCGCGCGTTCACCCAGCGCGGAACTGTGGGCCGTAACCAACTCTGCTTCGTGCCCTCGATCCCGCAATCCCTTCAGCAGCAACAATGCTTGGTTTTGCCCGCCCCGCCATTCTGTCTCCAGATCGACGAGCAGCACCTTCACGGCGCGGCCTCGGGGCTGCCGTCGTGAGTGGCGCGGACCAACTTGCCGAGCTTGGCGTACTTGAGACGTACCGCCCGGGCGGCCATTTTCGCGATAAGCGCGCCGCGATAGCCGTCCATGAATCCCCCGCGCAACACGAAATTCTGAAACCAGCTCCACGCCGGCGCAAACCACATCGCGCCTTTCCAGTTGCGCTTGCCTTCCGCAAACATTTGCTGCGCCGCGAGCGTTGTGTAACGCTCCACGTTCGCCTCGTGCTCTTCAAAGGAGCGCACCGTGTAATGCAGCAAGTCGCCGCTCAGCCGGCCAATTTTGCCGGCGTGACGCAAGGATTCGTGCACCATACCGAAAAATTCCGCCTCGTCCCGCCGGTATAAGCGCCGCTGAAAATCCGGATACCAGCCGGAATGTTCAATCCAAGCTCCAAGATAAAATGTCTTACGCGAGACTTCGTAGACGCAAAACTCGGGCGCGTGCTTCTTCCAGGCGAGCAGGGACGTTTTTAGCGGGCTGCTCAGCTCTTCGTCGGCATCCATCGAAAAGACCCAATCATTGGCGGCGCATTCCGCGGCGTAGTTTTTCTGGTCGGCGTAGTTGCTCCAGGCACGTTCGAACCAGGATGCGCCGTATTCGCGGGCGATTTCCGAGGTGCGGTCCGTGCTCCCGGAGTCCACCACTACAATTTCATCGGCAATTTCCTTCAGCGAAGCCAGCGCGCGCGGCAGATTTCCTTCTTCATTGAGCGTGATGATGCAGACAGAGAGGCGATTCATCGGAAGAAAGGAACTAAGGAATCTGCGCCAGTATCTCACGACTTGCCGCAGAGCCTAAGGTTCAACTGTGTTCTGATGAGTCTTGCTACTTCGAGGCGAGCGTAAAGCGAATGACGCTATTTCCGATTCGAAATTCGGAGCCGTCCTGCAGCATTGCGGCGCGTACTCGTTCTTCTTCGAAGAATGTGCCGTTGGTTGAGTCGAGGTCTTTTAGGTTGGCGTAATTGTCGCGCACTTCGATTAGACAGTGGTGACGCGAAATTTCCTGGTCGTTCAGCACGATGCCAGCGCCTTCGCGACCCAGAATCACGCGGGAATTTTTCAGATTGTGCACTGCGCCCTTCGCCGGGCCGGATATGACCGTGAGAATCGCTGCCTTATTCGCAGCCAGCTTCAAACCGTCCTCTTCCGGAAGCAAATTCATGTTGGAACGGTTCGCATTACTGCGCGCGAAGGAAGGCAGCGGCGAAATTACCATAGTCTGATCGGGGCGCAGCTTTATCTCCACCACTGTGGTTTGCCGGCACTTCGAGCAGTGAAACTGGACCTTACTGTGCGCGGCGACTTCCGCGTCCTTCAGGACGTGCTCCATGCCGCAATGGTTGCAAGCCGCCTTCATGGTTCTAACCCTATAATTTTCCGAAGCCTCTCACTAGCTGGGCCGGAGTACAGGCTTGCTGCAAGGGTTACTGCGCGCCAGTTTGGTCGCTAGGCTTGCTGCTGGCCGCAAAACAAGCGGCTTCGCGACGCTCTTCCGACGCGTTTGTGCTACGATTGCAGGTTATAAACCAAGCGGGAGAGTCGGCATTGTCAGACCATATTTCGCGCAAAGAGCTTAAGCAGGACAAAATTCACGACGCCATCGAGCACGGTGCCGAAGCGTTTTACTTGCACAAGCAAATCACTCTCATTGTTTTACTTGTAATCCTGGTGGGGGCAGTCGGGTACGGTTCCTGGACCGTGTATCACGATCGACAGACGGCCACTGCCACAGTGGCGCTGGACACCGCCATGAAGGCCTACAGTGGCCGCATCGGCGGTGCGCCGGATCCGCAAGATCCGACCGATGTCTCGTACAAGGATGAGGCGGAGCGTTCGAATGATGCCTTGAATAAGTTCAACCTGGTGGCAAACAAGTACCCCAACACCCTTCCAGGAAAACAGGCTCGCTATTACGCAGCGCTTTGCCTCGAAGATTTGGAGCGCCACAACCAAGCCCTTGAAGATTTGAAGAACCTCAGTTCCGGCAGCGACAAAGAGCTCGCCAGCATGGCGCAATACCAAATCGGCGTGATTTACGCGCGTACCGGGAAGCCCGATGACGCCGCGAAGATATTCCGCGAGCTTGCGGACAAGCACTCCGTCTTCGTTCCCCGTCCGGTAGCGTTGCTCGAGTTAGCCAACACTCTTCGGCAAACCAACGCGAAAGAAGCCGCGAACGTGTACCAGCAGATTAAGAAAGAATTTCCGGACACCAGCATTTCAGAGCAGGCAGACCGCGGGCTGGATCTGCTTGCGCCAAAATCCTAGCTCCCGGCCACAGAGAGACGGAGCGCCCCCATCGAAAAATTTGCGGCAATGGCGCCTTGGGCTATGCGCGCGAAGCATTCGCGCGGGCGGCGTTATCCGGAGCCGCCGCATCCCTATCGCAGCGACTACGCGCGAGATCGCGACCGCATCATTCATTCCCGAGCGTTTCGGCGCCTGGAAGCCAAAACGCAAGTATTCACTACGCGCTTTTCCGACCATTTTCGCAACCGTCTGACGCACACTTTGGAAGTGGCGCAAATTGCCCGCACCGTGGCCGCCGCGCTAAGCGTCAATCCCGAATTGGCGGAGGCGCTAGCGCTGGTACACGACATCGGCCATCCGCCATTTGGCCATGCTGGAGAGCGCGCGCTGAACGCACTGATGCGTCCGTACGGCGGCTCGTTCAATCACAACTTGCACGCTTTGCGAATTGTCGAAAAGTTCGAGCAGCGTTATTTGGATTTTCCCGGCTTGAATCTTACCTTTGAGGTGCGCGAAGGTATCATCAAGCATTCGCGGCAATACTCGGCGGCGGCGTTTCCGCAGCTTTCCGAATACCTCTTGGACTTGCAGCCGCCGCTCGAGGCGCAGTTGATCGATTGCGTGGATGAGATCGCGTACAACACGGCGGATGTGGACGACGCGCGCGAAGCAGAGCTCCTAGACACTGGCGCGCTATGCGAGGAAGTTCCGATTTTTGGCGAAGCGTATGCTCACGTGCGTACCGGGCACTCTTCCGCGCGCGAGAAATTGATATTCAACGAGGCTCTCAAGCGGGTTCTGGATCTTCTTGCTACCGATCTGATCGAGATGACCATGCGGCGAGTGCAGGAGCTGGGAGCTGAGAGCGTGGAGGACATTCGCAAAGCGCCAAAACGGCTGGCCGGATTCAGCGAGCAATTTGCGGCGTGCAACGCGCAGCTCAAGCGTTTCCTTTTTACTCACGTTTACGAGGAGGCGGTCATCACCGAGGATCGCAACCGCTCTGTTCGCGCTTTGGAGCAATTGTTTCAGTACTATCTACACGCCCCGGGCTCCATGCCGGCGTCGCACGAAGAGCTGGTGCGCACGGAACCGCGCCACGTTGCAGTCTGCGATTACATTGCGGGAATGACAGATCAATTCTTGCTGCGCCAGCATCGCGAATACTTCCGCAATTCCACTGCAGCAAGCTAGCGTTTCCAAGAACGAACCTGTATTCCACGTAGATTTCCCCCCGCGCCCCCGGCTAGATACAATGCGAGATTAGGCCGTTTTTTCAACGTAGGTTGAACCAGAAATGCAAAGCGTCATCGTCAGGTCATTCTCCGTGCTGCAAAAAATATGCATTTTGCTGACTCTCGCGGTTAGCACCGCGCCCGTGGTACACGCGCAAATCCTGCAGCGCGCGCCTGCCGCCACGCCATCGCCGGCGGCTCCCTCCGATCCGCTGGAGCTGAACCGCGAGACTCCGCGCGGAACGGTGATTAGCTTCGTCCGCGCAGCGCAGTCTGAGAACTACGACCTGGCCGTTCAATACTTCGAGCCGCGCCGCCGCGCCAACATCGAACCAGAGCGGGAACTGGCGCAACGGCTTCTCGCAATTCTCAACGCTCGATTTAGAGGCTCGCTCGAGTCCATCACCAACGATCCCACCGGTCGGCAAGAGAGTGAGCCGCCACGCGACCAGATTGTGGTAGGTGTTGGGCGCGGCTTGAGCGAATCGTTTCCAATCTATCTGGTTCACGAGGACGTCGCCCATGGCGCGAAGGTCTGGCTGATTTCACGGCAGACTCTCGATCAAGTTCCTGAGGTGTACGACTCGCTGCGGTTCGCGCAATTGGAAAAACGACTGCCTGGATTTCTGGTCAAGACTCGTTTCCTTGGGATGCCGCTGTGGCAGTGGATTGCGATCCTATTGTTCGCGCCGGTTGCTTTGCTTTTGGGCTGGCTGGCCGCGTTGCTCGTTCGGCTCGGTTCTCACCGCATACGGCGTGCCCTCGGCCTCGCTCCGCTGCAAACAGAGCCGCTGCGGCGCTTCGGGCCCACTGCAGTGCTGGGCGCCGTCATCATCCACTATTACTTTGTCTACCTAATCGGCGCATCGATTCTTTACCGCGAATATTACCGCGACTTGCTTTTGATTTTGCTGGCATTCGCGCTGTATTGGGCGATCACAAAGATTACGTACTGGCTTTCTGTGCGTATGTGGAACCGGCTGACCGACCGCGGCCGCTTTGCGGAGCGGTCACTAGTGTCACTGAGCCGCCGCGTCCTGGACGTCGCGATCTTCTTCGTAATCGCCCTTGTAGTCTTCAAGGATGTCTTGAACTGGAACCTTACCGCTGCACTTGCCGGCCTCGGAATAGGCGGCTTGGCGATTGGCTTGGGCGCGCAGAAAACCTTTGAAAATATGATGGGAGGCATCTCAATTCTCACCGACCGTGCGTTACTGGTGGGCGACGTCTGCAAGATCGGGGATCAGCGCGGCATGGTCGAAGACATTGGACTGCGGTCCACCAAACTGCGAACAGAGGAGCGCACGCTCGTCTCGATTCCGAATGGCACCGTGGCCACCGCGATTCTGGAGAATTTCCGGCTGCGCGACAAAATTTTGTTCCGTCAGACTGTTCGCTTGCGCTATGACCTTTCGCCGGATCACGTGCGCTACGTATCTGAGCAATTGCGGCAGGTTTTGACGCGCCATCCGAAAGTGGACGATGGCAGCGCGCGTGTGCGGCTACTAAAGCTGGGAGAGAACGCCATTGAGGTGGAAGTCTACGCGTACATCCTGACACGTGAATACCGCGAGTTTCTCGGCGTGCAGGAGGAACTGATTCTGCAAGCGATGGACGTGCTGGAAAACAGCGGGGCAGCGGTTGCGGTACCTGGGCAGACCACCATGGTCACGCGCGACGCCTGGGTCGACCCGCAAAAAGCGGCCGCAGCCCAGAAAGCCATGGAGAAGAGCCGCGACCCCGGCGTCCCCGGCAACCAGAGGCCCGAACTCGCAGCCGATATAGTCCCGCCGAAGCACTGACCTCTGTACAATCACTCGCCATTTGCTGCGCGCTCGATGCGGAATGTGAAACAGCCGGCGGTGGTGCTGTTGACTTGCACGTAGTCGATAGCAGGATTGGCGAATAGTTTTTCAATTACGGGCTCGAAGCGGCCGTCCCTTACGTACTCCTGCGCCTGGAGCTTGCGGCCGGGCGCGTAAGGTTCCACTGTGCGCGGGCTTTTGCGTAGGTCCTCCGGGAAGCCGGCGGCTTCGGGATAGCGCAGGCAGCCGTCAGCGTGGATATAAACCGGGCCAGGCTGAGGTAGCGACTCTTTCCCTGTGAAACGGTCATACGTAAAAAGAATTCTGCGCTCCGTCGGCGTGATCGCGCGCAGGCAGTGGCGACACGGGACTTCGTCCGCGGCGATTTCGAGGTGAGCAGGGAAGCCGTAGACCGGCGCCTTAAGCGTTGCGCGCACTTGCTCCGCGATTTCGGTTCCGATGGCGACGATGCGAACGTTCTTCACGAAAATCTCCTCACAATAACTTTGGCCGAACTGGCTCGCTTCTACTCATTGTGGGTGTGCAGGCTCTGCGGTTCTATCCGCAATCGGCGGTCAAATTCACCCCGGCGTTTTTTCGGATCGCTCTTAACAATCAAGGCGCTATAGACGCCGCTAATTTGCTGGGCGCTCGCGTCTTCTGGCCTTAAGGGAAGTCGCGGCACCCGGCATTTCGTCCAGTACCGGTTTGGGAAATGCTGGCCTTCGTGCCATTTGACCCACACGTCCGCGGGGCCGATAACAGTCTTAGGGGCTCGGCGTGTCCCCGGGCCGAGGAGGGGCGATGTTGCGGAATCGTGTGCTAATTCTGGTGGGTGGGTGTTTACTGGCGGCCTCAGCCGCTTGGGCTGACGGCGTGGGGTACATAGATTGCTCCAGCCATCCAGACGGTACACCAGTTTTCGGGAAGCCCCGGAGGACTCCCGATACCGTTGCCTCCCTACCTTGCGGAGAGCGCTTCACAATCCTGCTCAACGGGTTCATCTTCTCCCGCATTCAAACTAAAGACGGCGCGGTAGGCTACGTTTACTCGAATTTGCTCTCCTTGGATCGTTCTGGGGCTGTGGTGCAACAGCCGGCGTCAGCTCCGTTGACGGCAGCCGCATCGAAGCCGGCGAGCACGAGCGCGGCGGACGCCCAGCCTAAGGCGATTGCGCCTGCACCACCTCAAGCAGCGGCTACGCAGGCCCGGCCGGAAGTGCCTGCAGCCGCTTCAAGCGTCTCGACTGCAGCTGCTCCCGCCGTGCAGCCTAATTCGATCACGGCGGCACAGACTCAGCCTGCGGCGGTCCAGCCTGCTCCGGCGCAGGCGTTCGCGACGCCTTCACGCGCCACCGAAGGGCCAACCATCGTTCCGTCCACTTCTGTCGCATCCACTTCGGCAGCGACTGAGCAACCTCAAGCCGTGCCGGGCCAGCCGGCCGCAGCAGAGGCTGCTACCCCCGCCCCTGCTGCGAGTGTCTCGGAAGCTCCAGCGGCGGTCACACCGGCTGATCCGGGTCCGGCTGCGCAGCCTGAGCCTTCACCGGCTGAACCGGTAAGACCGGCTGTGCAGCCCGCGAACGCTAGGGAAAGCTGGGAGAGGCCAAATGCCGGTGGTGTTCGCCACACGCCTCTGATCGAATTGTTTGGCGGCTATGGGTTTGCTCGGTTTGACAACGGGGCAGGAGTGGCGGCGAGCAACCTGCACGGCGTCATGGGTTCGTTCGGCTGGAACATTAGACCTTGGCTGCAAATCGTCGCGGATAGCAGCTACAACGTCGTAACGGTCAGCGGCACGAAGAACGTCCTTTACGGAAATCATTGGGGCCCCCGCATCTTTCGTCGCGTACGAAATCGATGGGGCCTAACCCCATTTGTGGAAGGGTTGGTTGGAGGATCGCGCGCAGATACCACAATCAGCGGAGCCGGCGGATACCAAACTTCGACAAACTGTATCTCGTATAAAGTGGGCGGCGGCCTGGATATCAAGCCATCCCGACATTTCGAGATACGTTTGCTCGATGTCGACTACTACCGGACTTCTTTCGGTACCAATCTTCATCAGGGTAATATTTGGGCTTCCGCCGGGATTGTGATTCGCCTCTTCGGGGGATCGGAGTAACAGAGTCACGGAACGGATTTTACTTCGCATCACTCGCTGGGGCGCGCCCGTCCTTCGTCTAGATAAACTAAAGCGCGGCCCCTATATGCCTCCAAGCCGTTTAGAATGTGCAGATCCAGACTGATCCAGCGTAAACCCTGTGGAATCAACAGATCTGGAAACAGGGGGAGGGGTGGGTACGCCTTAGCCCGCGCGCTGCCGTTGCTCTTGGCGTCATTGCTTGCGGAACTTGCTGAAAAACGGGATGTTGTGCCGAAGCATGGCATCGTAGGCGCCGGGATGTTGCACGGCTGCATTGAGTTCGGTTTTGACGCCGGGAATGGATTGGAGTAGTAGCTGGCCGAGATAGGCGAACGTGTCGGCGGTCTGGTGCGAGATGCGTTTTTCGGCTAGAGCGGTGAAGACTTTGCCGAGGACGTGGTTTATGTCGGTGACGGTGTTGAGCTTGCCGGAAAGGGAAGCGAACTCGGCGGCGAGCTGGTCGGATTCGAGAAGCTGCTGTTCTTCACGCGCGTGGAAGATACAGAGGGTGGGATGGTCTTTCTTGCGGAGCATGCGGCAGGAGCGGCCATCGGTGAATTGGCGGAGACACTTGTTGTTGATGGAATCGGGGGAGTCTGGTTGCATTGGAACCTCAGGATCAAGAGGATTGGCCACAGAGACACAGAGAGCACGGAGGGAAGAGTTGCCGAAAAATTTCCAAGGGATGCTGCTGAGGGGTGCTCTCTTACGACTGGGCGCAAAACTCTACCCGCGAATAATACCGGACTCAGTATCAGTTTGTCAAGCTAATTCTATAAGTAACTAAAAACAAAGGACCTTCGCGCGGCATAAAGTGAATCCAATAGGGTATGCACTATCGTTATTCCCCTGTGCTCAGGGTGCGCGTCCTCTTTGAACTGACTTTAGGGGACCGCGGGGGTAAGTCGAATACCTGCAAACCGTTAACTGAGCGTGTGGGGCATGTCTTCAGTTTCCTGAGATGAGACTTAAGTTGGCGGTCCGGAATCCCTTCGCCACGGTCGAGTTGCTCGATTCCGCGTCGGATTTTCGCATTGATTGCGTCGCGGTTCTCGGACAGCCAGCGATCCTGCTCCTCTTGTGTTTCGAGCAAGTGCTGTAGGACTTCCTCGACGGTGCGGGAGCCGGTCGATTTGAGTTGCTTTTGAAGTCTGGCTTCTAGTGCCGCGTTCCGGATTTCGATAGTCATTGGCTGCCCCTCTTGTCGATTATACGCTGGCGGGGAAGGGGAGAGTCTGCAAGGGACCTCTGCGAGAGGAAAGGAAAGACCCAGACGTTAAACCGACGTCTGGGGCACCCGGCTCTTATCGAGCGGCACCCGGCTGTTCTTTAGAGTCAGCGCTGCGGTTTTTGCCTTGGACCGATCAATGCTTTCGCGACCGCGGCTTTAGCTTACTGGCGTAGACGAGGACTTCCTGCTGAGTTCTGGTTGGAGCTTCCGACGCGAGATCGAGATTGCCGAACGGAATTAAGGCCTTCATCGGACTGCCTTGTTTCCCCACAATGAATCTTCTAAGCAGACGGTAGGCTTCAAACCATTGTTTTCGACGGTGGTACTTCAGGCAAATATTCGCGCAAATATCAGCGATCTGTAGACCTTCTGTCATCTTAGAGTCGGAAAAATAGGTGCTATCCCGCATTAGGGTAGTTAAGTCAATCTGATTCTCGTCTCGAGCGTACTTACGTTCGAATATGTGATTGGTTTTCTTCCACTCCTCGGGGGTCCCCAAAGGTTCGCGTCGACACCTGTTAGTTACGTAGGTTCTAAGGAATTCCCGCCAGAAAACCTCGTGTTCCGCATTTCGGATAAAACCGCGGTCAATTACAATTTCGAAATCGTCAAACTCCTGTTCAAACTTGGAATCGTGATAATGGATGATCGCAGTTTGTAGAGAATCCAAAAGGATTTCTCCTAATGACAACATCAAAGCTAAGTTTTCGGGACTCCTATTCCAAATCCACCCGCTCATTTCGTCATACTTGGCGCTTGGCAGTTGGGAACCCTTGGTTGTTGCTCCAATCGGAGGCTCCCTGACATAACAGTGATATTCCGTCCCGCCATTTTTCAAGAAATTCCTTGCTTACGAGGCTGCTATCAATTCCGACTACGATTATCTTTAGATCGGTTTCGGGACCAATCACTGTTCTTGCAAAGCTTTCGAGTTGGTCGTCGGTAAGCGTGCTCGCCTTCACCTCCAGTTTTCGATGAGGTCCAAGGAGCGATCTCTTCCATTCAAAATGACGCCGGAAGAGCTCCACAAGCGACGAATTGCAGACAATAACGCCGCAGTGTAGCGAGATATGAGGAGGCGTCCACCCGAAGTCACCCGAATCGTCGACAAAAACTCGCATAATCAGCTAGGGCACCGCGTACCCGAAAACGCAAAAGGGCCGCTGATTTCTCAGCGGCCCTTTGCATTTATAAATTGAATTCGCTTTTGACTCGATACGATCTGCCAGAATCCGCCCGGCCCTTTGAGCGGAAGCTCTCCGGGTAAAGATAAATCGAAGCGTGTAAGTCACGAGCTCGTGAGGGCTGTGACTTACATTGCGTGGCATGACCCGCACACCATAGCGGGTGGAGCCACGACTACTTTAGAAAGGAGGTGATCCAGCCGCAGGTTCTCCTACGGCTACCTTGTTACGACTTCACCCCAATCATGGGTCATACCTTGGGCGCCTGCCTCCTTGCGGTCAGCGTAGCGACTTCTAGTACAACTCACTTTCGTGATGTGACGGGCGGTGTGTACAAGGCCCGGGAACGTATTCACGGCGTCGATCTGATACGCCATTACTAGCGATTCCGGCTTCATGCAGTCGAGTTGCAGA
>JAOAPV010000020.1 GCA_025463055.1 Candidatus Acidiferrum typicum | reverse complement strand
CGAAGTCCGTATTATCTCGAGACGAATGTTCCCGGACTCTTCGCCGCGGGTGACGTGCGCCATGGTTCGGTGAAGCGTTGCGCTTCCGCAGTTGGAGAAGGAGCCATGGCTGTTACGCTCGCGCATCGCTATCTTTCCGCCGGTTAAGCAAGTCCGTTAGTTTTCCTAGGCGCCTTCGCCAAACTCGGCCTCCGGCTCCGGTAAGCGGTCGCCATCGCGCGCGAGCCACACATATAAGGTTGGTAGCAAGAATATGCTTAGGAGCAGCGCGCCGATTAACCCGCCCACGATTACGATGGCAAAAGGGCGCTGCGAATCTGAACCGATGCCGCGAGAGAGTGCCGCGGGCAATAGGCCCAAAGTAGCTACCAGCATGGTCATCATGATGGGACGCAAGCGAAGAACAGCGCCTTCGATGGCCGCGGACTCGATGGTGTGACCCGCGGCGCGAAGCTGGTTGATGTACTCCAGCATGATCACACCGGTTTCCACCGAGACGCCAAATAGCGCCAGAAAGCCGACACCGGAAGATACGCTGAGGTGCGTGCCTGTGATCAGCAGCGCCAGGAGGCCACCAATCGGCGCGATGGCAACATTGGCGAGAATCAACCCGGCCCACTTGGCGGAAGCGAACATTGTGTACAGAACGATGAAAATGACGAGGATCGTCAGGGGCACAACGATCATCAGCCGTCGCTGAGAACGCTTTTGGCTTTCATACTCGCCCGCCCAGTCAATGTGATAGCCAACCGGAAGATTTACTTGGGCCTAACGAGCTTCATCGCTTCTTCCACAGCGCTGCCAAGATCGCGACCACGGACGCTGTACTTGATGGCTACATAGCGGGAATTTTCTTCGCGATATATTTCAGAGGCGCCGTCACGTATTCTCACGTTCGCAAGCTGTGCGAGTGCGACGCGCTCTCCGGTGGGAGACATAAGCCGGATATTTTCGATTGCTTCTTTGGTGCTGCGATACGCGACCTGATAGCGCACAACCAGGTCATATCGCTGCTCGCCTTGCAACACTTGGCTTACGGCTTTGCCGCCGACAGCGGTTTCCACGGCGTCCTGCACGTCCGAAGCATTGATGCCGTGACGCGCCGCTTGTTGCCGGTCAACTGCGATGTTCAGGTTCGGCTGTCCCAGCACGCGAAACAATCCCAGATCCTGTACACCAGAAACGTGACGCATCACATTGACCACTTCATCGCCCTTCTCCTCGAGCACGTGTAGATCTTCACCATAGAGCTTAATGGCCAGCTCGCCCTTCACGCCGCTGACAGCTTCTTCCATGTTGTCCGCGATCGGTTGGGAGAAATTCCACAGGATTCCCGGCATCTTGCTGAGCTCGCGGTCCATGGCCGCGATGAGATCCTCTTTGTCCTCGTGAAATACGGGTCGCCACTGTTCCTTGGGTTTGAGATCGACGAAATATTCGGTGTTGAAGAAGCCGGTGGTATCCGTGCCGTCATCCGGCCTTCCCACCTGGCTGGTGACCACCTTGACTTCGGGGAATGACGCCAGCAAAACGCGCGCCTGGTTTGCGACGCGCACGCCCTCGGTCGGACCGGTGCTCGGCGCGAGTGTTCCTCGGACCCAGATGGCGCCCTCGTCCAGATGCGGGAGGAATTCCGAACCGATCACTCCACTGACCATTAGAAACACGGCGGTCGCGAAAGCCGCAGCGCCCACTCCCACTGTGATGAGGCGATGTTCGATGGCCCACTTTAGCGCCACTCGATATCTCTCACGGAGAAAATTCATGACCGGGTTGTGCCATTCTCGTATTCCGTGGCGGAACTGCATAAGGGCCAGCACGGGCGCGATGACTATGGAAAAAGCCAACGCGCCGATCAGGGCGAACGAAACGGTCCAGGCCATTGGTTTGAAGAGCCGGCCTTCCACGCTCTGCAAAGTAAAAATGGGCAAGTACGCAGCGATTATGATGGCACGCGCATAAAAGACGGGCCGCAAGACTTCTTGCACGGCGTCGCGAATTCGCTCAAGAGGCGTCTTATGAGCGCTGCTGGGCAGGCTGAAGTGCCGCACGATGTTCTCGATGATCACCACCGTTCCATCGACCACCATGCCGAAATCCAACGCGCCGAGGGAGAGAAGATTGGCGGGAATTTTATTTAGGTCCAAGCAAATGGAAGCGAAGAGCAGTGAAAACGGAATCGTCAGCGCCACAATGATTGCGCCACGAAAATTGCCGAGGAAGAAAAAAAGAATTATAGAGACGAGCAACACGCCCTCGGTCAAGTTGTGAAGTACGGTGTGAGTTGTCAGATGCAAGAGGTCACTACGATCCAGGAATGGGACAATTTTCACGCCGGGTGGAAGAATACTTTCGTTCAGCTCCTTCACCTTTTTGTGTATGGCTACAAGCGTCTCGTCCGCGTTGGCGCCCTTACGTAAAAGGACGATTCCCTCGACGACATCGTCGCTGTCCAGTACGGTTCCGTCCACTCGCCGAATGGCTTTGCCGATTTGCCCGAGACGGATCTTCGGCCCTTGCGTGACGATTCCAAGGTCTTTCGCCCGAATCGCAGTCCCGTTCTGCGATTTGATCAGTGTCTGTTCGATGTCCCCCACATTAGAAAATAGCCCCAGCGAGCGGACATTGATTTGCTGCAATCCGGCTTCGACGAAACTCCCGCCGGCATTGGTGTTGTTATTGGCGAGCTGTTGTTCCACTTGGCTGAGGCTGAGACCGTAAGCGACCAGCTTGGCGGGGTCGAGCCGAACCTGGTACTCGCGTGTGGGTCCGCCGAAGCTTGAAACGTCGACGACATTCAGCACGGATTTGAACTGCTTTTCGAGCGTCCAATCCTCAATAGACTTCAATTCCATCAGGTCATACTTCGGATTCGTACTCTTCAGCGTGTACCAAAAAATCTGGCCCACGGGACTCCAGTCCGCGCCCATCTGCGGCTGTAAACCATTAGGCAGTGTTAGCTGTGAAAGCCTTTCCA
Organism: Candidatus Acidiferrum typicum; assembly: GCA_025463055.1. Classification (GTDB taxonomy): domain Bacteria; phylum Acidobacteriota; class Terriglobia; order Acidiferrales; family UBA7541; genus Acidiferrum; species Acidiferrum typicum_A. The sequence goes on along the minus strand of JAOAPV010000020.1, from coordinate 45,725 downwards.
GCACCTTCTCCCGATTCACGTCGTTGACCGAATTGTCGTCAAAGATGAGCATGACGCTGGATAGCCCAAAGAGCGAAGCCGAGCGCAGGTGCTCCAGGTGCGGCGTTCCGTTCATCTGGATTTCAATAGGGATCGTGAGTTGCTGCTCGACTTCTTCCGCGGCACGTCCGGGCCATTGCGTGATGATCTGGACGTAATTATTTGCGACGTCGGGGTACGCTTCCACGGGAAGGTTGTGAAAGGATATGGCGCCCCAGACCAGCAAGAGTATCGCCAGGGCAAGCACCATGAACCGATTGTTTAGAGCAAAGTCGATCAGCCCGCGCATTGCTGTGCCGCCCTCCGATGGACCCTACGCGCGCTCACCTATTGCTCCACCGTGTTCTGCAGTGCCAGCGCATTGCCGACGACCTGCTGTCCTGGCTTTATCCCTGAAATGATTTCCTGCATGTTGCCTGGCAAAGTGCGGCCAGCCACAACTTCTGTTCGACGAAACTTGTTTCCGCCAATCGGCACGTACACCCAATCACGATCGTGCAAACGCACAATTGCCGCAGCGGGAACTGCGGCGTGCGTTTCCTTTTCTTGCCCATGAAATGTCGCAGTGACAAACATTCCGATACGCATCAGTCCAGGATTGACCACTTCAATGCGCACCTTGGCCGTGCGAAGGGTGGGATCGAGCACCGGACCCACGTTTCCGATACGCCCGGTGAATTGCTTGTCGGGATAGGCGTTGAGTCGAATTTCCGCGGTTTCGCCGACGTGTACGTTAGCCAGATCGTTCTCGTACACGTCGCACAAAATCCAAACGTGAGAGAGGTCCGAAATAGTGAACGGATTGGGCGAGCTGAGACCCTGCGTGCCGGCCGCAGCGGTAACCTGTTGGTCTGTGATCACACCGGAAACGGGCGCGCGTATATCTACGATCGCTGCGGGGTGACTGATGTCCGCACCCAGCACCCGAAGACGCTCCGTCGTGTTCTCAACGTCTACTTTGGCCTTGTCTTCCGCGTCCTGCGCGACCTGTAAGTCGTTTAACGAGATTGCGCCCTTGTCGTAGAGCAGCTTTGCCCGCTCCAACTGTGTGTGCGTGAGCTGCTCATCCGCTAGGGCTTTTCGATAATCGGAGAACGCCCCGGACATGTCCGCACTCTGCACGCGTAGCAAGAGTTGACCCTTTTGCACTGTATCTCCGAACTTGGCGTAAATATCGATAACGCGTCCCGCCGCTAGAGAAATCACCGGTACAGTTCGCGAAATATCGGGACTAATCGCCCCGGTCGCCATCAACTGCGAAGTCGAGATATGTTGAACTGCAACTGCCAGCGGGAATTGCTCCGGATGGTCCACTTGCACCAGGTTTACATCTTCTTCTCGCTCCACTTTGGCGGGGGGCGGCGCCTCCGCTTTTGGATCGCCCTTGCTCTGCCCGCAGCCCGCCATGAGCAGAACCAAACTACAAAACACCACCCAAATCTCCCTGCTGGGGCGCCTCATTGAATGACCTCTCGTCCGGCCGCCAAATTCAACTGATTCGCCGCACTCAGATAGGAACCAACCAAATTGAGGTAGCTGACTTGTACGCTTCGGTAGTCCGACTGCGCATTTAGAAAATCGAGGAGAGATGCGGCACCGTGTTCGTAAGAGAACGAGATCGTGTCTCGGATTCGCGATGCCTGCTGAAGGTACCGCGCCTTGTAAGGCTCGAGAAGAGTCACCGTGCTCGTCACCGTTGCGTGAGCGGAATCAACATCGCTGAACACCTGTGCCCGCGCAACTTCCATCAATTGTTCGCTCCGCCCGATATCGAGCTGGGTACGCAATTTTTCTCCTTGGTTGCGATCAAAAATCCGCAGGGGAACACTGATGCTCGCGCCCAGACTCTCGTGGTCAAACGGGTTGTTGAACGAAGGATTATGCGTCCACCACGCAGCGAACGTCGGATCCGTCGAACCGTTTGCAATTGCGAGCCGATGATCCGTTTTGGCTTTTTCGACGGTCTGGAGAGCTCCCCGCAAGTCCGGCCGCGTATCGAGAGCGATTTGCCGCACGGCATCTAAAGCAACGATCTGATCCGAAAACTCAAAGGGGCCAGTAACATCAAACTGCTCAACCGGCGTTCGATCGTTTAACAGGGCCAGGAGCTGGATCTTTGCGGTGCGCAGATTGACTTCCGCTGTTTGCAAATCGGATTCATATTGAACCCGTTGTATTTCGAGACGGTCCAAATCAACTTGGGCAATTGCACCGGCCTTATAGCGTTCACGGTTTACGTCCAGAACGTGGTCGTAATACGAAAGGTTCTCTCTGGCAAGGCTGAGAACAGCCTTCTCCTGAAGCGTCTGAATGAAGGCGTTTCGCAACTCAAACACAAGAGTCCGTTCTAGATCCGACTGCCCGGAGACCGCAATCTTGGTTGCGTCCTGCGCGCTTTCCAATCGCAGTTCCCTCTTATGTCGCCGTTCGTGCAAATAGCTGAGGTTCGGTGATTCCGTAGCACCGGAGAGCGGCTTCCACACTCCCTGAGAGGGCGCGATCTGAATGCCGTCGACCGACACAGCGAGGTTTGGATTAGGGCGAAGATACGCCGTAATCTCCTGGGCCCTCGATTCGTCGATGCCAACTTGTCCCGCCCGCAGAGATGGATTCGCCTGCTGGAACTTGTCTCGAACTTCCTGCCAAGTCAGCGACTTCTGCGCCCAACCGCTGCTCGCGGAAACTGCAGCCAGGAAGAGCCCAAACCACAGGCGCCCCGATAACCGCTTCATTGAAACCTCCCAGTGCTTGAGTACACTGAACCGGACAGCTTTGCCTACAGTGAGTGCACCGCACGCATAACACTGTTCCATGCCGTTGTGATGTCTGTTATCGCCGGACAGTCACGGTCTCGACGGACGCACTATTGTCTGAATTGCTTAATCGCGCGTTAAGGCGCTATCGATACGGTGGAGCTCGGCCAATGAAGGGTGCGATGGAAGGTAAACGTGGCTCGGAGCCAGGCCTTGGAACAATTCGCCGGAGCATCGCTCTGGGCGACAAAGATCCGCATTCTGCTCGGCAGTCACCAGGATCATAGCCAGCAAGTAGAATTACTGTGGCGTCTCTGATTTCATCCGCGGTGAACGTCCAAGAAGTTTCGGAAGTGGTGAAGGCTCTTTGAAATTCGGCAGGGCTGGAACTTGTAAAGTTCCCTAAGCCATCGTTTAACAGGATGGCGACTGGCTTGTTCGTCCAGGCCGTAGTTACAATCACGTCGGGAAAAGTGTCTCCGTTGACGTCCCGTGACGCGATCTGAAGACCACCCGTTGGCGCGGTGATGCCAACTGTTTGGCTGGAGCTTCCGCTGAGGTGAAACGCGATCCAGTAGCGCGTATTGCGCGGACTGGTTTGACCGACGTTCACTGTCGCGAGATCCGGGCGGCTATCTCCGTCAAAATCAGCGATGGCAAAATGGGCAAACGCCTTCGCGGAAGCGGGATGTGCGGCAGTCCTCTGCCCTGCGAGCGCCACAAACCAGCAAAACGCTGCAAAGGCCATTAAACCGGCCCGGCGAAGAAACCTTATGTGATCGCGCGCTCTCATAAAATCCCAATTCGCAAACTTGCACCGATTCAGTACAACGCGTGCTCTTGACCCGCTTACTGGTACGTTGTAAAGGATACCATCGGCAGCGCGGAAACCCACAGCCTTGCGCGCGGACTCAATGCGTACGAATTCACTGTTCAGAGGCTTGCGGGGCAGCGTCCCGGAGGAAATCACTTGGACAAGAATGAGGTCTGCGCCAAGATTCAGGAAATTGGAATCGTTCCGGGCGTTCGCACCTCGTCCCCCGGGGACGCGCTTTTCGCCGCCGAAGTGATCGCCCGTGGCGGCATCCCCATCGTGGAAATCACCATGACTGTACCCGGCGCGCTAGAGGTGATCTCCCACTTGGTCAAAAATCTTCCGCATGTGATTGTCGGCGCGGGAACCGTCCTGGACCTTGAAACTGCGCGTCTTTGCGTGGACGCGGGCGTGAGCTTTTTGACCAGCCCAGGACTCGACCTCGAAATCGTGGAATTTGCGAAGCAGAGAAACTTGACGATGATAGCTGGCGCTCTCACGCCCACCGAGATCGTCACCGCATGGAAGGCCGGATCTGACTTCGTGAAAGTTTTCCCATGCGCGCAAGTCGGCGGCGACAGTTACATCCGTGCCCTCAAAGGTCCATTTCCCAGGATTCCGTTAATCGCTGCCGGAGGCGTAAATCAGCAAACGGCAGTCAGCTTCATTTTGGCGGGAGCCGCGGCACTTGGCATCGGACGAGAGCTTATTCCAAGCGAAGCGGTGCAAAAGCGGCAGGAAGGCAGAATTCGCGAACTGGCGCACCGGTTTCTCAACTTTGTACGAACGGCTCGCAGCCGGAGCGCCGCAGTTTAAGCCTCCATAATTTCCGAGACGAACGCCCCGACTCGCTCAACAGCAAAGCTAATGAGCAGGTTCGTCGCCGGCTTCTGGCCGATGGCGGTGGAACACAATTCTCAGAAAGTCCGGATAAAACTCTTTCAGGACGTTGTACGCGCTGTTATAAGCGAGGTTGACGCCCCAATTCTGGAAGACGGCACTTGCCGAACGGTCCTGCTGCGGATAGTAGGAAGTCGAGATACTCTGCTGCAAGAGTTGACCTAAAACCTGAGGCGTATTGAACGTTGGATCGCCAGAATCCCTGCGTGTGATCACTGTGCGCGTAGCCGCATAGTGAATGCGATACCAGACCGAGCCCCTGCCTTGCCGGAAGTAGCGCGGATCATCGCGCAAGACGTGCGGAAGAAGTCCAAAGATAAAGAACGCAGACGTCAGTTGGTCTGCCTCCTCAGCGCCAAAGCGCTGCGCATACGGGCCCCAGCCCTGCCCATAATGGGGCTGCCCATTGCTGGCCTGCTGCAGCGCCGCCTGAAACGCGTTGCCAACGTGCGCGCTGATATCCACGGACTGGTGCCAGGCGAGCACATACTTTTCTTTCACCGACATCGGCTCGTACGCCGAGGTCTGGTCGTTCTTAGTCTGAAAATTGGGAATGATTCCCAGGATTCGCTTGGGATTTTCGTCCTGCGCCGCGTCAGGAACCGCTGACGGCGGATGCTGATCGGTGGTGGATCGCGATTCGGACGTGGCCGGCGTGCTCTTCGGAGTCGGAGCGTCTGGCCTATCTTGACCGAGAGCACTTCCCGCGCCCACCATGCACGCGAGCAGCAGCCCGGCAACACCGAAAACCCTTCCGCATCGAAGCATCATCCCCCACCTAACACAAACCGATAGCTTTTTGACGGGCCCAAGTGGCAAAGCGTTGCATCTCCATCAAAAAGTTGCACAGAGCTGCAGCGGGCGAGCGCGACGTGTTACACGACCTCGGTTATCGCCTCGCAAGATATTCGTTTCACGTTACGATGAGAAGCCCCGGAGCACCACAAAACACTCGGAATGCGTGCACGAAAACCAAACTGGACGAATCGCCGCTGGAGGCGAGTGCTGCACACGCACCAAATTTGCTGTCGCGAGAGAATCGGAGCAGAATTAAATTCTCTAGCTCGCGCGCGCAGTGTCAGTCGGACGCGAATCGTAGTGTTAGGAGTCCCAGTGAAATCCCGTCGAGGTGCTTACTCTCTCGCCCGGCATCTTGCACTGTTTCTTGCAATTCCCTTCGCACTTTCGTTCGTGCCTAGAGTCAGTGGCGCCACCAAAGTAGCTCTCACTGTGGCAACGCCCGAATTATCCTCAGCGGATGCAGACGCAAATCAGCTAGCAATCCCGCCGGGAACTATTCTCCCCATCCGCCTCGGATCACTTTCGTCGGAGAAGAGCAAACCAGGAGAGTCAATCAAGGCCCGAATCATGCAAGATGTCCCACTCGGGAATGGCGCGAAGCTGCGCGCCGGATCCACAGTCATTGGTCGCATAGTCGACGTCACTCCTGCCACTTCGGGTGCAGCCTCGCTCAGATTGACATTCGACACTGTCGTGCAGGGTAAGGAAACCATACCCGTGCTCACGAACCTCAGAGCGATGGCTTCGACTCTCGAGGTCGAGTCCGCGCAAACACCCCCGATCGGCCCAGGAAAGGGCGACGTTTACGACTGGTTGACCACCGTCCAGGTTGGCGGCGAGGTTGTTTACGGAAAAGGCGGTGAGGTCACCAACGGCGACCGCGTCGTCGGCCGGTCCACCTACGATGGAGTACTCGCCCAAGTAAACGCTAGCGAGGATGCAAGGTGCCGCGGCGCCGTCGAAGGAAATGATCGGCCGCAAGCGTTCTGGGTTTTCTCTTCAGATGCTTGCGGTGCCTACGGCTTTCCCTATCTGACAATTAGCCACTTCGGGCGCAGCGATCCGCGCGGCGAGATCGTCTTGGTATCCGAACACGGCCCCGTGAAGATTCGGAGTGGCAGCGGCATGCTGCTTCGCGTGCAACGCTAGAATTCACTCTGCCGCTTTGGCGGCCAAGGTCTCGACTACAGCGATGTTTTGCACCAGATCCGCCGGAAAGCCGTGCCGTTCCTGTAAATACGCGGCACTGTTGTAAGAAACCCAGGTTTGCCCCTGCCCATCCTCCCAAACCAAAATCTTGAGAGGCAAGTCGATCGCGCTGCTGGGCGCAGCCAGCATCAGTGGCGTACCGGCCTTGGGACTGCCAAAAATCAGCAGCTTGGTAGGCTGCATTTTCATTCCTACCTTTGCTGCCTCTCCGCCGTGATCGATCACCGCAAATAACGTCACTCCCTTACCCTGCAAAATTCCTTTTAGCTTCTCGACTGTTTCGTCTACCGAATGATGGCTGGGAGTGTCGATAATTCCGTTGTTCGTCGCCTGATCCATTTGGTGCTCCGTTTATTGGCCCATTGCTCGAATGCGCGAACCCGCGCACCGCTTTACAAACGGATCCAGTTAAACAGAATTAGCGCCAGCGTGCTCAAACCAACGATAACCCACAGCGTCAGGCCCTGCAGCAGCGGCCTAATCCCGACTTTCCGCAGCGTCTCCCGGTTCAAGCTCGCGCCGATCAGGAATAGCGTCACGGTCAGCCCCAGCTTTCCCATATGACTTAGCGCGCCGAAAACCGGATGGAACTGCGGCAGCAAAGTATTCAGCAGGGCTCCGATGCAAAAAAACAGGATAAACCAGGGCCACTGGATGCGCGCCTTGCTCTTGAACGCTACCGCAGTCGCGACGGATAACGGAACAATCCAGAGCGCCCGGGCAAGCTTGATTGTTGTGCCGATGGCCAGCGCAGTCGGCCCGTATTTCGCCGTCGCGCCGACCACGGAGCTAGTGTCGTGAATCGCCAGCGCCGACCACAACCCAAACTGGCTCTCGCTCATGTGCAATGCGTAGCCAACGGCAGGAAAAACGAATAGCGCAACCGAATTTAAGATGAACACCGCTCCGAGCGAAACCGCCATCTCTTCTTCGCTCGCCCCCACAATCGGGCCAACCGCCGCGATGGCGCTGCCGCCGCAAATCGCACTTCCCGCGCTGATCAGAAAAGAAGGCTTCTGCGCCACGTGAATCACGTATCCGAGCGCGAGGCCCAACAGCAGAGCCGCTGTGATGCTCACAGCCGTGTAGACAAAACCGGAGCGGCCAGCGTGAAGAACCTCGTGGAGATTCATCCCAAAGCCCAGCACCACCACTGAACCTTGCAGTAGATACTTTGTGAGGTCCCTGCTTTCCGCCTGAAAAGGGTGCGCGAGCGTCAGCCCATAGATGAGCCCGCCGAGCAGCGCAATCGCCGGCGAAAACAATCCACTCGCCGCGAGGATCACTCCGCCCCAAAATAGGATCTTGTTCACGCGCAGAGTCTCGCATGCCAACGCTTTGCCGTCCAAGCGCAAATGGGCGCGACGCGCGGACGTCAACAGCAGCGCTCGCGCTCCGCATCAGGCAGTCGCACCGATTCTCGAATTAATTTTAGTTTTGATTGCGGTTTAGTGGCTGCGGACGCAGCGTCACTCAGTTATGAAGGCAATGCCGGCTCAAAAATTCTGTTGCGCTTTCCGCCCAGATTTTGGCAAACGAGCCTGCTTGTAGTTGTCCAGTTCCGCACCGCTGATATCGTACTGCGTTTTGGGAGGGTGATTCGAATAAGTGTCCAACTCAATCTGGAGTTTTAGCGCGCAAATACCCGGCGCATCCTGATAGCTGGCGCGATGTGACACAAAAGCGTCGTTTGCTATGTTGAGTCGGAATTCGCGATCTTCGCCGGCTTCGCGGACATTGAATGTGTATTCGCGTGTCAACGGTTTAGCCTCGAATCCCTTGTACTGAACAATGACTGCGCCGCTCATTTATCTCCAGTCGAAGCTATTTGAAATTGGGCTACGTAACTCTACTTGTTCCTGCGATTACTGCCCGCTCGCCCTACGGAATAGGCGCGCGGAGCTTGAGAACGACATCCTCCGCCGCGGGGCTCCTCTGGGCGCGCTTCGTTCACCTGCAACGTGCGGCCTTCTACATTGAGCCCATTCATTTCCCCGATAGCCCGCGTCACATCATCGCTCGATCCGAGTTCAACAAACCCGAAGCCGCGCGAACGCCCTCCCTCGCGATCGCAAATCACCCGAGCCGAGGTCACCTGAAAACCTTTTCCGGCGAATAACTCCTGGAGACCGTTGTCCGTTAACTGTCCAGAGAGGTTTCCAATGTACAGCTTAGGCATCCGCTAATCCTTTGCTTCCATTAGGGTTGGAAGACTTTTCGGTTTTTCTGGCGTGTGGCTTCGAGGTCATCTGTTGCCTTTTGCTGACGCAGGGCTTCTCGCGTCGGACGCTCTTGCTCTTCCAGTCTTACACTCTCCGCAATCGCCGACTCGACATCCGCATTCATACGCTTCGAATAGATGACCAACCCGAAGTCATCCGTGAAAGGTGAGCGCACAAGATCAACGGCATACTGCGCGTCTCCCCAGGAGGCAATTGTCTTCGCCTTCAAATCGTATTGGTCATTCGCCGGAGAGTCGATCGCGAGAACAAAATTTGTAACCGGTCCGTATTTTGCCGTAACAGCCTTCATCATGTCTGGCGTCGTCAGCCCCTGCGTGGAGGTCCGATCATAGGTCACAGACATTTTGTATAACTCGCCGTTGTACAGCGAGAAAACGATCTCTCGCACATCGTCGGGTTGAGCGGTTGTTCCGGACGTGTTCGATGGCCACCAAGTTACTTCCTGAATCAATGCCGGTCGCGAATGGATCACCTTTACGTCGACCGTTTTCTGCCCCGTGTATTTCAGGATGGCGGGTAAAGTGGTTCCGAGTGACAGGGTGCGATACCGGGACAAATCCTGACCACCAAGCGTAGGCACCGTAAAGAACAGCGCCACTAGGCAGAAAAGCAGATTTCGTGTCGCTTTCATTTTGTATCTCCCAGCCCGAGAGCGTGAGGTCAGACCGTATCGCAGTGCTCGCGCGCCCTAAGTACGGCGGAACTACTTAACCAGAATAGGTTAATTTCCTTGACCTGTCAAGCTCAAACTGAGAGCATTAGCTAGAGTTAACGACCCTAGTTAAGTACGCGGAGAACGCCTGTGGACGTCTGTCTCGTCATCAAGCAACGGCTGGAAGAATTGGGATTGGAGCAGCGAGATTTGGCGGCGGCAGCCAAGGTTACCGAATCCTATATCTCTCAACTATTGACAGGTAAGAAGTTGCCTCCGGAGCCTGGCCGCACTGACATCTACGAGAAAATTGGCAAGTTCTTGAAGCTTCCCAGCGGCAAGCTCTCCAAACTGGCTGACCAGCAGCGACGGGACGTCCTGAAGCGGACCCTTGACGAGCCGCCGAAGCCCTTGCTCAAGGAACTTCGCGAGCTGGTCCTTCGAAAATGCGTACCGGCCAAAGAAAACCAGATACGCGCCATCTTTGAGAAGCAGCCCTTTGGCGAACTTGAGCGTCTCGTCACACAAAAGCTGTTGGACGTTGTCAAAACCGTTGCTAAGGGCGAATTGGAAAGCGAAACTTGGCTTCGTTCCGTAGCCCGGCTTAGCGGCCGCAGCTACGAATCAATGCGCGTCAGCATTCTTGATTTCCTGGACACGGAGATTTTCAGCGTGTCGACTGAGAACTGCGTTTCCTTCATCGATCCATTGGTCGAATCATGGGACATCGATCTCGCGACATTTAGTATGGAAATTGCCTTGAATCGGAGGCTTATTCCTGGATATGCAAAGACATTCGAATTTGTCGAAAGAGAACCTGCCGGAGTTGAGGAAGAGCCTGGCCTAACGGATTTCCTGAGGCAGTCCGTCAACGGCGGTGCAACGGAAGAGGAAATACAATTTCTTAGGAGGCTCCGTTTTAAAGGAAAGCATCCCACGCCGCTCTACTACTATCGAGAATTGCAGAACCTGAGAGATCCGGTCCATTTCCATGAGCGTACCGACAGCTCGCCGCGCAAACGCCGCCTCTCGGACAAGGTCCAAAAAGAGATGCAGCTTGATTCAAGAAAAATCGCGATCCAGCGCTGGGCAAAAAACAAAACGGCGGCACAGAAGAAAAAGTAAGCCGCGAAACTGCTTTCGTTGTTCTGGCCCGTGGCCTATTGAACATAATGTATTGAACCTTTTGAGGAGCAGATTCCTTCAGTCTGTGATATACTTCTCTTGCGCTTAATACCTCGGTTGTGTTGTGCGGCCCCTCTGGTTCGTTATCTGATCTGAGAAACCCGCCCTCAGTCTTCTCCGTTCGTTTTCAGCGTAATTTAAATAAGACTGGCTATTTAGTCGCCCAGCTCGCCCGAATTCCGTGTGCGCGCGCGATTACCCCAGCAAGAAAGCAAAATGCAAAGTTTTTCAGAACTTCCGATTTCTACTTATATAAAGGAGCGTCTATCGGGTGCTCGTTTCTCGATACCGACGCCGGTCCAGGCCGCGGCGATCCCGCACGCGCTGGAAGGCAAGGATGTGCTCGCGACCGCGCAAACCGGCACGGGTAAGACCCTCGCGTTCCTGATTCCCGTGCTGGAAAAACTCCTCCGGCGTAATTCACCGGGAATCGCCGCGCTAGTCCTTGTCCCTACCCGCGAACTTGCCATGCAAGTCGTGGATCAATACAACGCCCTGCGCGGCAAACAACTCTCCCCCGCGGCTCTGGTCGTGGGCGGCTTATCCGAAGCGCAACAGTTACACGTCATCCGCAAAGGGCCGGGGCTTGTCGTTGCCACTCCTGGACGCCTCGAGGATTTCCTTGATCGCAGGCTGATTCATTTCCGCGAGCTGCAAATTCTTGTGCTCGATGAAGCCGATCGCATGCTGGACATGGGATTCCTTCCCGCCATTCGCAGGATTGCGGCGATTCTGCCCAAGGAACGCCAGACCATGTGCTTTTCCGCGACCATGGAAGGGGCCATGACTAACCTCGTAAAGGATTACACGCGCAACCCAGTCCGCCTCGCGTTCGGTTCCACGCTAAAGCCCTCGGAGAATGTGCGGCTTCAGGCTTTTGAAGTCACCGCCGACGGCAAGCAGGATGCGCTCCATCATCTTCTTACCAAAGAGCGCGGCCGATGCCTCGTATTCTCTCGCACCAAGCGAGGCACCGAGCGAATCACCAAGAATCTCAATCGCGAGGGCATTCATGCCGCGATGATCCATGGTGACCGCTCTCAATCCCAACGCACCACAGCCTTGGCTGGATTTCAGCAAGGGCGTTATCGCGTTTTGGTTGCGACCGATCTTGCCTCGCGCGGCATTCATGTCCAGGACATCGCACACGTCATCAACTACGATTTGCCTGAAGTGGCTGAAAATTTTATCCATCGGGTTGGTCGCACCGGGCGCGCAGGCGAACACGGTGTGGCTTCTACTCTATTCACGCGAGAGCAGCGCTCGGACATGTTCCAGTTAGAGCGGACGCTCGGAACTAAAATAGAGCGGCTATCTCTGGGCGGCGATAGGATTGAACGCAAAGAGCAGCCTCGAGAGCGAATTTCGGCGCTGCCATCGGCGGACAGAGTAAAAATGGTTACTCTTCCGGGAGAAGTCCTGCAAGCGCAAATGGAGGGCTAACCGCTGGGTATTTGTAACAGCTTCGGCCCGAAGCTGTTACAATACCGTTGCGTCCGAGACAAGCCGCACCCTAGCGGTCAAGGGGATCGGGGTAACTGAATTTAAAGTACAGGCACCGTGGAATTCGGGTGTCACGCCTGCAATCCGCATCGTCTTTTCCTTCCCAAGAAATGACGTTCAGGTATTCGCTCGTGATAGCCTGCGGGAAGGCTGCGTAGAATTAAGGAGAAGGTAATGAAGAATCTTTTTGTCGGCAACATGAGCTTTCAGACGACGGAAGCAGAATTGAGCGCACTGTTTAAGCCGTACGGGCAGGTGACCCGCGTTCACCTGGTGATGGACAGAGAGACTGGCCGGGCCCGCGGTTTTGCTTTCGTCGAAATGCCCAACGACGACGAAGCCGCCAAGGCTATCGCGGCCCTCGATGGAAAAGAACTTGGAGGACGCAACCTTAAGATCAACGAGGCGCGTCCTAAAGTAGCTGGGGGCGGCGGCGGTCCTCGTTCCGGTGGCGGCGGAGGTGGAGGCCGCGGCGGCCGCGAACGATTCTCCAATGAAGATTATCGCGAATCCGCGCGCCAGCCCCGCGAGCCCCGCTGGTAGTTGAAAGCGCAGCCTCGCCACGGTGAGCCCGCCGAAATGGGCAGTCAGCCTCGCAGTTAAAAGGAGATTAGGATGACCACGACATTTCAAAAACGGCAGAAGGAAATGAAAAGACTCGATAAGCAGCGCGAAAAAGCCGCGCGCCGGGCCCAAAGAAAGCTCGACAAGCAATCCGAAAAAGAGAACCCGACTGGGAACAGCGGCATTGAACACATTCAATTAGGTCCTCAACCCGATCCTGACGATCCGCAAGACGGAGCCGCCTAGCACGCCCGTTCAGCGCGTTGCCACCAGCGCGGGAACGGCAAAAAGCTTTTGGTATTCCTCCTCAGTTAAACGCAGGGAAGCCGCCGCAACATTCTCCTCCAGATGTTCGACCGACGAAGTTCCCGGGATCGGCAGCATTAGGGGAGATCGCCGTAACAACCACGCTATTGCTATCTGCATAGGTGTGGCTTGGTGCGCCCGTGCGATTCGCTCAAGGACGTCACCGGCAACTTTGCCGGCGCCCAGCGGGAACCACGGAATAAAGGCAATTCTGTTGCGCTCGCAATAATCCACCACGTAGTCCCACTCACGGTCGGCGAAGCTATAGCGGTTCTGTACAGAAACCATAGGCACAATCCTGCGCGCCCGCTCGATGTGCTCTCGCGTGACGTTGGACAATCCGATCAGGCGTATTTTGCCCTCATTTCGCAGTTGCGCCAGCGTTTCCATAGATGCCTCAAACGAAACGACAGGGTCCGGTGTATGCAGTTGATAAAGTTCGATGCGGTCGACGCGCAGTCGCTTGAGGCTCCCCTCGACTGCCTCACGTAGATGCGAGGGAGATGAATCGTGCGTCCACTGATTCGGTCCGGGTCGGTTCCAGCCTCCCTTCGTAGCGATCACCAGGTCAGCCGGGTAGGGGAACAATGCTTCGGCAATCAGTTCCTCGTTTACGTGTGGGCCGTAGGAATCTGCAGTGTCGATGAAATTGATATCTAGCTCTACAGCCCGACGAAGCACCGCTATTGCCCCTTTGCGATCCTTCGGCGGCCCCCAAATGCCTTCACCTGTGAGGCGCATCGCTCCGTAACCAAGACGATGCACCGAGACTTCACCCCCAAGCGAAACGTCTCCCGCCGCACTTGCTGAAAGATTCTTCTTGTTCACGATGGACCTCCAATATCCTTCCTTAACGTTATCCCGCGTTCCCTTTGAAAAGCTTTCACGATACGCAGCGTCGAAGTCCGAGCTACTTTTTCTGACGCAGCGAGCGAACGTACCTCACCAAGGCATGAATCTGCGCTTCACTCAGCGAACTCTTGAACGGAGGCATTCCGCCCTTGCCTTCGGAAATTGTCTTCGCGAGTTCTGCATCGGGCATCTTCTGAATTGCTTCTGATCGAAGATCGGGAACTTTCATGCTTTTTCCGACTTCAGAGCCGGCCCCATCTGGACCATGGCACATGGCGCATTTCGCTTGGAAAGTCGCCTTGGCGGACGCACCGTCTTGACCGCCCGCTCGCACAGTCGATGCCGAAAACAATATTAGTTCGGCGACAATCACGATCACAATTGCCGACGTGCAGACTATCGAATCTCGCTTTTCCCTTACAGACATGACTTCATCCTCGTTTCAACACAATTTTCGGTTCAACCGGCTCTGCGCCTTCGTGTCAAAGCTCAGCTCAAACCGTAATTGGTGATCGGCAGATCCCGCACTCTCTTGCCCGTTGCGGCATAGATAGCGTTGCAGAACGCCGCAATAAACGGTGGCACTCCTGGCTCACCGACTCCCGCTGGAGGAGCGTCGCTATCAACGACGTACACGTTTGTCTGAGAAGGAACTTCGTTGATTCGAGCTACGGTGTAGTCTTGAAAATTCGATTGGTCGATCGCTCCCTTGGTTGCCGTAATCTGCCCGCTGCGCGCAACGCTGGTGCCAAAAACCGCGGCACCTTCGAACTGCGCGCGTGTCGCTTCCGGATTGACCACTAAGCCCGCATCCAAAACTGTATCTACGCGAGGTATCCGGACCTCGCCCTGGTCATTGACCTCGACTTCAACGACGGTGGCCACATACGTCAAGAAACTGCGGTGCGCCGCAATCCCGACGCCAGAGCCCTTGCTATGCTTGCGCTTCCCCCACCCGGATTTTTCCGCGACCATCTCCGCGACGCGACGCAGACGCCCGGTCTCCCACGGGTAGGCTTCGAGGGACGCACCATAGTTCGGATAACTCACACCGTTGAAATCGATCGTGCGCGGTTTGCCGATCAGATCGAGCAAATACTCGAGCGGATCGCGATGAGCGCGGTTTGCAAGTTCGTCCGTGAAGCACTGAATTCCAAAGCCATGATAAATATTCGCGACGGAGCGCAGCCAACCGATACGAACGTGAGCTTTGGCGGGTCCGTTCTCGATACTGATGTTGGGCAGATCGTACGGCAAGTCGGTCCAGCCTTGCTGTAGATGGGGAGGATCGCCGTAAACCGCATTCACATCAAAGGTTGACGTAATGGGAGGAAAGACCGACCTCTGAAGCCATGCAGTCGGCTTCCCTTTCGCATCTACCGACGCTTTGAAATACATGGCCGCCACAGCGTTGTAGTAATCAAACTTGATATCGTCCTCTCGCGTCCAGACTACCTTCACCGGCCGGCCTACTTTCTTGGAGAGAACCGCAGCCTCCGCTACATAATCTGGCTTCGACTTGCGCCCAAATCCACCTCCGAGCAGAGTTACGTGACAAATGACATCGTTGGGTGAAATCCCAAGCTCTTTCGAGACAATATCTTGCACGGCTTGGGGGTTCTGCGTCGGAGCCCATACTGTCACTTTGCCGTCTTTGAATTCCGCCAGCGCGACCAGCGGTTCCATGGCCGCGTGAGCAAGCAACGGAACGTAGTAGTCAGCCTCGAGAGTCTTACCGCCCTTCGTGAACACGGCGTCCACATCTCCGGCACTGCGCGCCACTTTGCATGACTTGTGAGTGGTCTCTTGCAGCTCCTTCTTGTAGTCAGCAGAGTTGTACGCTTCGTTCGCTCCGTTGTCCCAGGAGATGTTCAGTTTCTTGCGGCCTTGAAACGCAGCCCATGTGTTATCCGCAATCACCGCGACGCCGCCGAGGGGTTGAAACGCGGGCGGCGGCCGGAAAGGATCAAGCGGAACAGTCTGACGCACACCTGCAACTTTCAGCGCTTCCTTATCGTCGTACGATTTCACTTTGCCGCCGAGAACGGGCGGGCGCTCGACCGACGCGTACACCATGCCGTCCACGCGAGCATCCATGCCATAGACGGCTTTCCCAGTCACGAGTGCTTCGAGGTCGTAGCTCACTTCCCCTTTACCTACATACCGCCAAGCACTTTTGGGTTTGAACTTAAGATCTTCCGTCTTCGGGATAGGCAATTTCGCAGCAGCGCTCGCGAGTTCACCGTAATCCGCTCTGCGATTTGACGAGCGGTGCACAACCGCGTGCAACTCGGTTTCGCATTCGGTCGCCGGAACGCCCCACTGCTTCGCAGCAGCTTGAATCAACATGAATCGTGCGGTCGCCCCCGCTTCCCGCATCGCATCGTAGTAGGACCGAACCGAATGCGATCCATCCGTATTCTGGTCGCCATAGCGCTTGTCGCCAATCGCCTGCTCGATTTTCACTCGCTTCCAATCTGCATCTAGTTCATCCGCCAGAACGAGCGGCAGCGTAGTTCGACTGGTCGTGCCCATCTCAGAGCGAGAGGCAACTATCCACACGGTGCCGTCTGGTTCGATGCCGAGGTAAACGCTCGGATGTAATTTGGCGCGGTCGGCGTTTGTATCGTGCGGAAGTTTGTCGCCAGACGAAAGCTTGGGGTAGTAATGCACGCCCAAAACAAGCGCTCCCGCCGCGATGATGCCTCCGGTCAAGAATCGGCGCCGACTGACATTCTCAATCGTGCTCATGCCATTTCTCCGGCCGCTGCTTTAATCGCCGCGCGAATCCGCTGATACGTTCCGCAACGGCAGATGTTCCCGGACATCGCCTCATGGATTTCGTCATCGGTCGGCCTCGTTTTGCTATTCAACAGAGCCGCGGCCTGCATGATCTGGCCTACCTGGCAATAGCCGCATTGCGGCACGTTGATTTGCATCCACGCCTTTTGCACTGGATGCAATCCATTCTTCTCCAGTCCTTCGATCGTTATAACTTCCTTATCGGCCGCATCGCGCATTACTGTGACGCAGGATCGCGTAGCTTGTCCGTTCACATGAACGGTACATGCGCCGCAAAGCCCAATCCCGCACCCAAATTTCGACCCCGTCAGTCCTAAAACGTCGCGCAGATACCAGAGCAGCGGCATCTCGGGATCACCGTCAAACGACAGCCCGGCTCCGTTCACCTTCAGTTGAATCATTGCCGCTCCACACCAAGCTCATGCCGAATTGGCGTTTCTTGCAAAATGGCACCTGTAGATGGAGAAGCACGCGCTGGACCTATTTCGACAAGGACTAACTTATGGCAAATTGTTGGTAACGAAGAGCATACAAGCGCGAACTGGTCGACGTGCCCATTAAATCGCAGGCCCATCCGTCGAATCGCAGACACGCTGTCGATTACTTGGAATTCAGGCGTAAAGCAGAGGCCGACGCATCAGCTTTACCGGCGCATGTCAGTAATAAAGGTCGTCGTTTTTAACTGCTTAGGAAGTAGCGCTTGCCCTACCGAGGAGCAGGGATGAAAGAAGCCATACTTTTGCCTCGATTTACCTGCGGCGCAATGTGCGCACTAAACTCTTTCAATGTAAGATGTTGTAGTCACCAGGGGCGTAGCTCAGTGGTAGAGCAGCGGCCTTTTAAGCCGAAGGTCGTGGGTTCGATCCCCACCGCCCCTACCAACCTTAATCATCTCAACACGTTAAGCGACTGCTTGAACGCCGAGCGATACGGCCCCGTAGGCCTGGGCGTCTTTTCCGGCCCATTGCTCTCGTGCGGCCCAGAAATTGAATGGGACCGAGGTTAGCTTGGTACTCCCCCAAGAGCCTTGTAAAGAGCAATTACCGCGACGTAGACATCTTGCTCGCTTTCGGCAACTGCATCTTCGGCTTGCAACTGTGTCCGCTCGGCATCCAACAACGAGAGAAATTCAATCACTCCTTCGCGATAACGCAACCGGGCGATATCGGCGGCGCGCTTGCTTTCACGAGCCTGGTCGTTCAATTTGATGAGCCGCTCTTGCTGTGCATGGTAATTCGCCAGCGCATTTTCCGTTTCTTCCAGCGCCCGGAGCACGGTTTCTTCATAGAACGCCAACGTTTCTTCCGTCGCGGCGCCCGAGCCACGAACGCGAGCGCGTGCGCGGCCTAAGTCGAATGCAGACCACGACAATCCGGGTGATATAGACCACGCTCGGGAGTCTCCGGTAAAAAACACGCTTCCTCGCCCAGCCACAAATCCGAGAAATCCGGAAACGCTAACTTGAGGAAATAGACTAGCCGCCGCAACGCCTTGGCGTTCCGTTGCTGCCGCCAATCTTCGTTCCGCGGCACGGACATCGGGTCGGCGCTGCAGCAGATCCCCCGGATTGCCAATGGGAAGAGCCTTTGCGATAGGCGGGTAATTGTGCGGCGAAAGATCGGCATTGAGTTCGCCCGGACGTGTCCCAGTGAGGACCGCCAATCGGTATCCGGCGCGGGACACGTCAAAGTCGAAGGAGGGAATGCTGGACTCAATAACCGCTACGCGCGCGGCGGCGCTGGCAACATCCTGTTCTTCACCGACACCCGCGTCACGTCGAAGTTGCGTAAGCCGCAGAGTCTCGCGCTGGTTCGTGAGGCTGCGCTCAGCCACTGCCAGGCGCCATTGCGCGCCCCGCAACTCGAAGTAGTTGCGAGCGAGTTCGGCAACCACGCTGACCTGCGCATCGTGAAGGTCGGCCTCGAACGCTTGGTTCTCGGCTCGAGCTGCGGCGATTCCGTGACTCACCCGTCCGAATAGGTCCGCCTCCCAAAATGCGTCGAATCCGGATGTAAAGTTGTTGATGGTGCGACGCTGGTCGCCGAAGCCAGGAATCTGCTGTTTGCTGTGCTGGTAGGAGGCCTGGACAGGCACGGTCGGGTAGCGGTCCAGCTTTCTTTCGTCAAAGATGGCGCGGGACTCGGCGAGTCTGGCGCGTGCGATGCGAATGCTATTGTTTGACGTGAGCGTCCGGTCTACGAGCGAATCGAGGACCGGGTCTTCGAACTGCTTCCACCAGCGCGAATCGAAAGGCGCTTGCGTTTCCAGATTCGTGTCTGCTGAGTGGTACTTGACTCCGTCTGGCTTCGGCGATCGGTAACGCGGACCAACCGCGCACCCGGCTGTTAGCAGCACGACACTAATGGACAAGAGCGTTTGTGAGCGTGTCAACACAGGGTTACGCCTCCACCGACGTTGCAGGCGACAGATCAGGTCTAGCCGTTGCCTTCTTTGTCTCGCGCCCTTCAACCAATCTCTGGACCAAAACATAGAAGACCGGAGTCAGCACCAAGCCAAATGCGGTCACGCCAAGCATCCCGAAAAATACGGCAACTCCAATCGCACGGCGCATTTCGGATCCAGCTCCGGTCGATAGCACCAAAGGAATCACGCCCATGGTGAAGGCAAGAGAAGTCATCAGGATGGGACGCAAACGCAAGCGGCATGCTTCCAACACCGCATCTACTCTGTTCATCCCCTCTTGGAGCTGTTTCTCCCTGGCAAACTCCACGATCAGGATGGCGTTCTTGCAGGCCAACCCAACAAGCACGATCAAACTGATCTGCGTGAAGACATTATTGTCGCCATTTAGCAGCCAGACCCCGGCGATAGCGGAAAACAAAGTCATCGGAACAATCAGGATGATTACCAGAGGTAACGACCAACTTTCGTACTGCGCGGCAAGCACCAGATACACGAGAAAAACAGAGAGTGGGAAAATGTAAACCATGGTGTTGCCGGCAAGAATCTTCTGGTAGGTAAGCTCGGTCCATTCGTATTTCATTCCGTTCGGCAACTGCCCGTCCAGAATCTTGGCGATCGCAGCTTCGGATTGGCCCGTGCTAAATCCGGGCGCAGCCGCCCCATTGATTTCCGCCGCTGGAAATCCGTTGTAATGCATCACGCGGTCCGGTCCATAAATCGGCTTAACGGTGACAACCGACCCGAGAGGAATCATTTCGCCGGCAAGGTTTCTTGTCCTGAGGTGATTAATGTCTTCCGGCTCCAGCCGGTACGGCGATTCCGCCTGCACATTCACCTGGTAGGTTCTGCCAAACCGGTTGAAGTCATTGACGTACAGCGAACCCAGGTACACCTGCATGGTGTCAAACACGTCGCCTAGCGGGATCCCGTATGTCTTCGCCTTTTCGCGGTCGACATGCGAATCGATTTGTGGGACGTTGATGTCGAAGCTCGAAAACACTCCCGCCAGCCCCGGTGTTTGGTTGCCCTTCTGCAAGGTCGAACTTGTCTCTTTGTAGAGTGACTCCAAGCCCATGCCAGAACGGTCTTCAATGTAGAGCTTAAAGCCTGCTACCGTACCGAGCCCTTGAACCGGGGGCGGAGGAAAGATGGCGATAAATGCCTCCTGGATCGAGGCATATTGTTTATTCAGATCCGCTGCAATTGCGTTCGCAGAAAGCTCTGGTGACCTTCGCTCCTCGGAAGGCTTCAATGTAGCGAAGACGATGCCGGAATTCGGACTATTGGTGAACCCGTTGATCGATAGCCCAGGAAATGCAACGGCGTTTTGCACTCCCGGATGTTTCAGCGCAATGTCCGACATCCTGCGAATCACATCTTCGGTACGATCGAGCGTCGCGCCATTCGGCAATTGAGCGAACGACACGAGATAGCCCTTGTCCTGAGTCGGGACAAATCCAGTGGGCACGCGCGAGAAGCCGACGATGGTAAGCCCGATCAGACCGGCATAGACCACCACGGCAATCCCAGTAGATCGTAGAGTGTGGGTTACAAGCTTTCCATAACCTCCCGATGCCCGGCCAAAGAATCGGTTAAAGAGCTTGAAAAACCAGCCGAGCACGAAATCAATCGCCCGCGTAAGACGGTCCTTTTTTGCGCCACGGGGCTTCAAGAGCAGCGCGGCCAAAGCCGGGCTCAAGGTGAGTGAATTAAACGCGGAAATCACCGTGGAGATCGCGATGGTTAGAGCGAACTGTTTATAGAACTGTCCAGAAAGTCCTACGATGAACGCCGTAGGAACAAAAACCGCGCACAACACCAGAGCGATGGCTACGATCGGTCCGCTGACTTCTTCCATCGCGCGGCGCGTAGCTTCGTGGGGTTCGTGGCCCAGTTCGATATTTCGCTCTACGTTCTCGACGACCACGATCGCATCGTCGACGACGATCCCAATCGCCAGCACCAACCCGAACAGGGACAACGTGTTAAGCGAAAAGCCCAGCGCCAGCATGATCGAAAATGTTCCAATCAGCGAGACCGGAAGCGCCAGTAGTGGAATGATGGACGCGCGCCAAGTCTGAAGAAAGACAAGGACGACCAGCACGACCAGGATCAAAGCCTCCACAAAGGTATGCCCGACTGCGTGAATCGATTCACGCACGAATACCGTTGGGTCGTAGACGATCTTGTAGTCCACGCCCTCCGGAAACGACTTCTTGAGACGTTCCATCGTCTCGCGCACCTGTTGTGAAGTTTGCAGTGCGTTTGAACCGGGCCGCTGCGAAATGGGAAGAGCTGCAGCCGGCTTGTTGTCCAACAAACTCCGCAGTGCGTATGTGCTGGAACCCAGTTCGACACGGCCCAGATCGCGGATGCGCGTGATCTGTCCGTCTTTGGCCGCGCGCACAATGATGTTGCCGAATTCTTCCTCCGTCGTCAGGCGCCCTTGCGTGTTTACGAGCAATTGAAATGCGGTGCTTCCTGAATTTGTCGGCGGAGCACCGAGCACCCCTGCCGCAACCTGCACGTTTTGTTCGCGAATGGCCTGGACCACGTCCGTGGCCGTCAAGTTGTGCGAGGCCAGTTTGTTAGGGTTAAGCCACACGCGCATGCTGAAATCGCCTGCGCCGAAGACCTGTACGTTGCCGACCCCAGGAAGTCTGCCCAATTCGTCTTTCACTTGCAGAATGGCCAGATTCGCCAGATACAACATGTCGTAGCGGTTGTCAGGAGACTCCAGGTGCACAACCATCAGCAAATCTGGTGAGGTCTTTTCGGTCGTTACACCGAGACGCTGGACTTCTTGGGGTAATCGCGGCAGAGCCTGCGACACACGATTCTGTACCTGCACCTGCGCCTTATCGAGGTCCGTCCCCAATCCGAACGTGATTGTCAGGGTCATCACGCCATCAGCAGTGGCTTGCGAAAACATGTAGAGCATGCCTTCGACGCCGTTGATCTGCTGTTCGAGAGGCGAGGCCACGGTGTCCGCTATGACCGTGGGATTCGCGCCGGGGTAGCTTGTGCGAACGACCACTGTGGGCGGTACGACCTCCGGATACTCACTCAAGGGAAGCCGAAAGTATGCGAGTGCCCCGATGACAAAAATGATTATCGAAATCACTGCGGCAAAAATAGGGCGCTTGATGAAGAAATTCGAGATATTCACGGCAGTCCTCGATTATTCCCGTACTTTCTGGCTGCGGGACTTCTCTTCGTGATGGATAAGAGTGGATTGTGTGGATGTATCGCCCAATGGGCCGGGTTGACGCGCCGCCATGGAGACCATCTTTGGTGTGACGCTGGCTCCGGGCCGCACCCGCTGCAGGCCGCTGATGACGATCACGTCGCCTTCCTGCAAACCATCCCGCACAACGCGAAGTCCCTCGGTCATAGGGCCAAGTTTCACAGGCCGATACGTAAGCGTGTTATTTTTCCCAAGCACATAAACGTATTTCTGATTCAAGTCGGTGATGACCGCCTCGTCCCTTGCCAGACAGCCACTCTGTGCTCCGCCTCCTTGCAACCGAATTCTCGCAAAGAGCCCAGGTGTCAGAGTGAACTTCTTGTTCACAAAGGTAGCCCGCAGGCGAATCGTGCCTGTCGAGGAGCTGACCTGATTGTCCACAAAACTCACCTGACCGACGTGAGGGAACCCGTCTTCGTCGGCCAGACCTAACCGCGCTTCGCTCCGCAGTTCGTGCGAGCCAGTTGTGCGGGTTTGCGTGACACGTGCGTACTTGAGGTACGTCTGCTCATCGACATCAAAGTAGACGTAGATAGGATCGAGCGAAACGAGAGTGGTTAAGGGCTTAATCTGCCCGGCACCACCCTCGACCAAGTTGCCTTCCGTTATCTCTGCTCGGCCGACTCGGCCATTAATCGGAGCCGTTACGCGGGTGAACTCCACATTCAGTTCCGCCCCGCGGAGCGCCGCCTCTGTCGAGGCGATACGAGCTTCGGCCTCGCTGCGAACAGCGGCACGCCTGTCGTACTCTTCCGCGGACATCCCATCATTGTTGTGAAGGCGTTCGGCCCGCTCAAAATCACTTTGCGCTCGCGAACGCTGCGCTTTCGCCTGCGAGAGTTCGCCCTTTAGACGATCCACTTCCGCCTGAAAAGGCCGAGGATCGATTTGAAACAGAAGGTCGCCTGCCCGAACGATCTCGCCTTCCTTGAAGTGGACACTCTGCAAGTACCCGGAAACGCGCGGGCGCAGCTCGACTGCATGCACGGCCTCAAGGCGGCCAGTAAACTCATCATTGTCACCGATTTGCTTACAGATAACTTCGGCTACACTCACTTCAGCCGGCGCTGGCGCCTTAGGTTGAGCCGAACTGGAACAACCGCCGTTCAGGACGGCAACAATCGCCAGGCCGATGACCAGCATCGACCGCCGCGTCGTGCCGAGATTCTTAGGCATCCATTGCTCCGCTATTTCCCGTTGCATGTAACTCTCCCAGGTCGTTTCCAGAGTATTGTTGTGATTTTGACGATTTGCGCTCGGAGTCCCGTCCCACTCAGAATCGGTGCTCTGCGAGCTGCGTGGACGAATAGATGTGCGGGAAGGGTCCGTGGTTACACGCGTATATATGGCATCGCGATGATATCTGGTATACAATCAGGAACTAGGTCTATTATGCGGAAGCGTCCAGAACTCTGTCCGGTGGAAGCTACCGCACGTATTGTCGGCGGGCGTTGGAAAGGCGCTGTTCTCGAACAACTCTTCCAAGGCCCGAAGCGGTTCTCGGAGCTAAAGCGTGGTATTAGCGGAATGACGCAGCGAATGCTCTCCCAGCAACTCCGCGAACTACAACGCGCGGGAATCGTCGAGCGTACGGTATACCCGGATACTCCCCCCCGAGTTGTATACGCCACTACTGCTCTCGGAGACTCTCTGCGGCCCCTGCTGGATGCGATGTGCCGATGGGGAAAGTCTCACTCGGCCGCCATGGCCTTAAAAAAGCTCCGCGCTTCCGACCGACTGCAGTAGGCCTGGCAAATGCCGGGGAGACGAATCGGCTGCCAGCGGTCGGCTTATCAGATTTACTCGTGGGATAGAGACCCTTTCAATGGGTTCTACCATCGCATACGCGTCTCACTCTTGTATGCGGGCCTTGTCAAGGTCAGCTCAAGAGAACGGAACGACTTTTCGGTTAATTCGTTTCCGTACTGGAGAGCTGGCTGCGGTCGGTTGCGGAAGCCTGACTTGGAACATCCTCGGTAGGCCTAACATCCGTTTCCTTTCGGATGCTTCCAATCTCTTAATCATCGAAGGAACGATGCCCCTGCCGCAGAGCTATCGGATTGGGCCAAATCATCTCGATGGGAACTGCGTGTCGCGAGTAGTTGGGTGGTGAGAATTGCTGCGGCTATCAAGTACGCGATTGTGACGCAAGTCCACATCAGTGCACCGGCGCACTCCTGATCTTCGAGAGCGGTAAGGTTAACATGCCGAGGCGCGTAGAGATAAATGGGGTAAACAACTCGGTCGCAGAACGCAAGAAAACCAGAAAGGATGTCGCAGGGGAGCGTGGCGAGAAAAAGGTACAAGAGAATCGACCAACGTGGCCGTGCCGCCAGGCTCGGCCAAGGCTGAACAACCGGCCACCAGAAAAGGAATCCGGACGCGAGGAAACACGCGTGTTCGGCGACGTGCCACGCTTCCGACTGCAATCCGAGCGTAAACGCCGCGGGAATATGCCATCCCACCAATACGGCCGCAGCAGCCAGCCAACAAACCACCGGTTGGGAAAGGACACGTCCAATCAACTGCATTGGAGCCCACCGAAGTAGTGGAGAAAGGATAGATTGCACAAATTGCTGCGGCAGACCATGCAAAATCGGCATTACGGGCGCGCCCACTAAGATCAAAGGAGGGCCAATGGTCATGAGCAACAGATGCTGAACCATATGGACTGTCAGCAATTCCTCGTCGAATGCGGCGAGAGGCGAGCCCAGCGCGATCCAGATCAAAAACAGTCCGCCAAAAAAGGTGCCGGCGCGCCAAGCAGGAATGATGTTCACGGAGCGTGAACGAAGATAAAGCCATCCGCGCATGTAAACGATGGCCGTGAGAATCAGTGCCAAGGCAAGCGGAACCGGAGACGACCAGTTCTCCAACGCGTTCTGGATTGGAGTTGGCATTGACGCCGCTATTGCGCTGAGACGCTTTTCTTTTGGGCTTCATCAAGAGCCGCGTCGCGAGCGGGAGACTGCCCAGCTGGATACAACGTTTCCAGAAAGGAAACCAGCGCCGTCGTCTCTGCGGGGCTCAAGTTGTTGCCGTAGGCCGGCATGTTGCCACCGCCCTGGATCACCTGACGGATGAGCTGGTCCGGGGTAAGCCGAACAGCAACGCTATCGAGAGCCGGACCTCGCTGCCCGCCACTCTCCGCAATGGAATGACAGTTACGGCATTGCTTAGCCTGAAACACGAGCGCGCCTTGGCGCTGAAGCGCAGTTGTGCCGCGCAGAACTTTTTCCGGCACAGGATCACCGCTCCAAGCATTCATGTGCGGGCTCCAGGGAGTGAATCCAGCGAGATGCGTCAATGTTCCCAGCGTTACCGCAATCAGCAGGACTGTCAAAACTGCAATTGGCCGCCGCCGCCAGCTCTTTTCTCCTTCCCCCGATAGAAACGGAAGAAGAACCAGAGCGCCGATCGCGATTACGGGGCCGATCAGAAGAGCGGGCGTCTCCATCGAAGGAGGCAAGAGCGAGAGTAAGGCATAGAGCCACAGAAAAAAATAATCGGGTTTCGGCACCGCCTGGATGATCGTGGGGTCTGGCTGGCCCGTTGGACCGAACGGACCAAAGTACGCAGCGCATACGGCAACTGCTAAGAGGATGAACGCGGCGAAGAACAAGTCTTTCCAAACTGCGTATGGGACGAAGGGAGCGCCATCCTTCTTCGTCAATTCGTGGTACTCGCTTGCATAGGTCGCTCGCTTTACCAGGCGTCCCGGCATCGGCCATTCATTGATTCCCAGCTTCAGCACCATCAAGAGATGAAGGCACACGAAACCGATCAGCATCCCAGGTATGACGAAGACATGCAGCGCAAAGAATCGGGAAAGTGTCGCGCCGGCAATGATCGGCCCACCCAACATCATCTTCACGATACCCGCGCCGAGAATGGGCACTCTGCTCGCGATTGATGCACCAAGTCCCAATCCCCAATATGCATCTTGATCGAAGCGGAGGACCTGCCCCGTGAATGCCATGCCCAAAGTCATCAGCAAAAGAAAGACGCCCACGATCCAGGTGAGTTCGCGCGGAAACTTGTAGGCTCCGAAGAGGAAGACTTGCACCATATGGATGAGAACAATCGCCACCATGAAGTTCGAGCCCCACCCGTGCAACGCACGGATGAACCAGCCCAGAGTCACATCGTGGTTCAAAGCTTGCAGACTGCTCCACGCCTCGCTGGCCGAGGGGACATAGACCAGCGCGAGCAGAATTCCGGTGACGAGCTGCAGAATAAATACAACCAGGGCAGCGCTCCCGAAGACGTACCACCAACTCGCCGTGCTGCGTGGTACGGGGTGCTCCGACACATCGCGAATGGGAGCGGCCAGTTGCAAGCGCCGGTCGAACCATTCCCCTACTTGTGTGATCAGGCGGCGCACGGCGGCTTCTTTCCAAAAAGAGTTGCGGTCGGCGACCCTGGCGTAGGCAGTTCACCCGCCTGGATAGTGACGAGACCGTTTTCGACTTTGTACGGATATTCGAAAAGCCCACGCTCCGGTGGACCTGAGGCACGCGAGCCGTCGCGGTAATACGCCCCGCCGTGGCACGGGCACATGAACAAACCGGATTGAGGAAACCAACGAACCGGGCAGCCCAGGTGCGCGCAATTGACCGCAAAAACCTGGAATTGATCGCCAGCGACGCGCCGCACCCAGCACGCCGTGTCCACTGTTTTGCCGTCCGTTGGAGTCTCGTAGGGATTTCGAAACGTTGCCAGCCGCGTCTCGCCTTCCGGAAATTCGTTGACAGATCCAACAGACACCCAGGAAAGGTAGGCGTTCGCCCGCCCGCGCGTAATCGAGGACAGAAGAAATCGCACAACCGGCACGGCGAGCGCGGTCGCCACCACGCCGTTGAACAGAATTCCCATCTTCATGAATAGCCCGCGGCGGGAGAGCGTATTTTCATTCGACATCGTCAAACTCCTAGTGCTGCGCGTAATTCGAAGCTGCATAAGGTTGCCCGGAATTCTGGACCCGCCGCGAGGCAAGCCAGGCAACTACGTCGGTGACTTCCTGGTCGGACATCGGCTTGCCAGATACGTCACCGCGCCAGTCTGGCGCTCCCAGTTCCGGACGGCCTGTGATCACAACCGTGCGTAGCCCTTGATCGCTGACGAGCGCAAGAAACGAACCATCTGTAATCGCGCTGCCCTTCGCGCTTCCGCGGCCGCCCGAGCCGTGGCACGCTTCGCAGTATGTCTTGTACGCGAGCTCACCTCGTCCAGTGTTGCCTGCGGATGTCGCCGCATAAGACGGCGGATTGGCTGCCGCGAGAGTTCCTTGCCGGCTCCAGCGCGATCGCATTCCACTTGTGATCACATCAATCTGCTTGTCGGTCAGCATTCCTCCGGCGCTTTGCGCGAAGGCTGGCATCGAGGTTCCACGCACGCCGTTGGCGATAACCTTGCGCATTACGGTATCGTCCGCGATTGCCAGATACACCGGATCGGACAGCGCGATGGCCGCACTTCCACGCCCTTCCGCTCCATGGCAACCTGCGCAGTTTTCCGCGTATAGAGTGCCAAATTCCAAAACCTCATTCGGCGCTAGAATCTCGGAACCTTTCTGAGGCTGGCCGTGCGGCGAAGCGCAGCCGGAGAGCAGCATCACGCTGAGAGCTCCAGATGCATATAGATATCGCAGTGACTTCACGAAGGTTTGTCCCCGCTACCTCGTGGTGGAACCATTCCTGGAGCTTCGATTCCTGCGCGTAATGCGAAAGGCAGGTTTTCATGTGTTGGCACCTGCGACTGCCGCATGACGACCATGCCGGCAACAATGCCAAAGGCGACCTGCGAAGCCGTAAACCAAAACCAGTCGATATGCTTCGCGAGCAAGGGATTGAGAATGCCGAGAATCGAGTACAACAACCCCGACCACAGCACCGGTGCGATTAATCCGCCAAGCAAAATGGGATGCCGCGGAACCATCGGCAGCATGGCTCCGTACAGGAGGCCCACGAGGATCGATCCGATACCATGAAGGATCACGGCCAGGACGAAACTGACGGCATGAAACGAATTTAGTTCTGCTGGCGAGACGTGGAACGAGCGTGCGTAAACAGTTGCTGCCAGGAGTTTGATGGGATACCAGATGCTTCCTGTTTTTAGCAGCCCATAGGCACAGGCCAAGACGGCCATCGCGACACTTCCCGCCAAGCCTCCTTTTATTCCTGCCGATACGGGATAGGTCTTGATGGGAAGCCAGGCGCGCACGAGTTCCTCCGCCACCGGAATCCGTTCGACAACGTGACGCTCCGTGGTAACCGGCACATCGTCGGGGACGACCGGCACAACTTCCTCGTGCTCGTGAGGCAAGACTTCGCGGAACCAGCCCACGCAACCGGCCAGGGCCAGCACAGCACCTAGGACGCTTACGGACGCGCTTGTCAGGAGTCCCGCGAATAGCAACGCAAATCCAAAAGCAAGCACCAGGGGCCACGCCGACGAAGCGGGCAATTCGATCTCGTGGAGCGCCTGAGTGCTTTGCTTGCTTTGTTCAGCGGATAATGGAGCTGCCATTAGTTCTCCTCAGTTTCATTCTCAGCGAGCGACCACATAAACCACGGTGAAAACAACCACCCATACCGCGTCCACAAAATGCCAGTACAAAGAGAGCACGTCCACGCGACCGGCCTGCTCTGGAGCAACACGGCCGGCCAAGCCGAAGAGAAGCACGATACTAAGCATCAGCAGGCCAGCGGTGACGTGAAACGCGTGCAGACCGACAAGCGAGTAGTAGGTAGTCCCAAAAAGGTTCGTGGAGATCGTCAGCCCGTGCTCGTAGATGAGGCGGTACCACTCCCGTGCGGTGCCGTAGAGAAAGAGACCGCCCAGAAGAATAGTGAGAGACAACAAACCAAGGAATGCGCCTCGCCGGCCGCGTTCCAGGAATTTTGTGGCGAAGTGGATCGTGAGACTGCTGGACAAGAGACAAATGCTGAAGAAGATCGGCGGGTTGAGCACCTCACGCGGAGTCGGGCCGGTAAGGCTCTTCCCTGCATAGAAGAGGTAGGCCACGACGAAAATCGCAAAGATCGCCGACTCGGCAATGATCAGGGTGGCCATGCCGACTTTGCCCCGACACGGAAGACGCGAGGCGCTCTGCGTCTGAATAATCAGAGTCGTAACTGCGCTCATTGATCGCTTCCTTTATTCATACCGGTTATCCGGATCTTCGGGATGCTTGCGATCCCACAACGGCCGACGGCTGCTTACCGTCGGAATGGAAGCAAAGTTGTAGGAGGGCGGAGGTGAACTCACCGACCACTCGAGCGTCCAGGCATCCCATGGATCGTTTCCCGCTTTAGATCCTCTGAAATAAGAAAAAACGAGGTTCGCCACAAATATCAATATGGCGAGGCCCTGGATGAAAGCGCCGATGCCGATAATCAGGTTCCAGGTGTCCCAGCCGCGGCCGGGCTCGTAGGTGTAAATGCGCCGCGGC
Source organism: Candidatus Acidiferrum typicum (assembly GCA_025463055.1). Lineage (GTDB taxonomy): Bacteria > Acidobacteriota > Terriglobia > Acidiferrales > UBA7541 > Acidiferrum > Acidiferrum typicum_A. The sequence goes on along the minus strand of JAOAPV010000020.1, from coordinate 15,978 downwards.
ATGCCGAGTACGCCGGGAATGTGCATCGTGTCAAATGTCAGGTGAAATCCAATGAAGAACAACCAGAAATGCAGTTTGCCCAGAGTTTCGTTGAGCATCCTTCCGGTGACTTTGGGAAACCAATAGTAGAACGCCCCAAAAAGACAAAACATGATTCCGCCCACGATCACGTAGTGGAAGTGCGCAATAACGAAGTATGAGTTGCCAAGCTGCCAGTTGAAAGGTGCGGTGCCTAGCATGACGCCGGTAAGGCCGGCGATCAAAAACTGAAACAGGAATCCCACGCAGAAGAGCATCGCTGTCTTGAACTGAATCCTCCCGCCCCACATCGTGCCAAGCCAGTTGAAGATCTTGATGCCAGTCGGAACGGCGATAATCATCGTCGTCAACACGAAAAACGTGTTGGCCATCGAGTTCATTCCGATCGTGAACATATGATGGGCCCAGACGGCCATGCTGATGAACCCAATGCAGACTGTCGCGGCCACCATCGCCGGATATCCGAAAATCGGTTTACGCGAAAATACCGGAATGATTTCGGAGGCAAACGCAAAGGCGGGGATAACCAGAACGTAGACTTCCGGGTGCCCGAAAATCCAGAAGAAGTGCATCCAAAGGGCCGCGGAGCCTCCGGCCTGGGTGTCAAAGAAGTGGCCGCCGAGATAACGATCAATGGAAAGCATGATCTGAGCCGCCGTAAGGGGCGACACGGCCAAAATCACCAGCGCTGCCATCACCAAATTCATCCACGCGAGCAGCGGCATGCGGCTGAGAGTCATCCCGGGGCAGCGCAGGCACAGGACCGTCGTGATGATATTGATCGCCGTCGCGATGCTGCCAAATCCCGACACCAGCACGGCAATCGTCCAAAAATCTGTGCTGTGTCCCACCGAAAACGCCCGCGAGGTCAAGGGAGCGTAGGCAAACCATCCCACGTCTGGAGCGTTTCCCGCACCGTACAGGCCGTTTCCCCCAACGAAGCTGAAGTAAAGAAGAAGTCCACCGAAGGCCGTAAGCCAAAATCCAAAGGCATTTAGCCGTGGGAACGCCATGTCGCGGGCGCCAATCATCAACGGCACCAAGTAGTTCGCGAACCCGAACATAACAGGCATGATCACGAAGAAAATCATGGTCGTGCCGTGCATGGTGAACATGCGATTGAAAACTTGCGGAGAAACAAAGTCGTTGTGCGGACGCATCAACTGGATCCGGATAACGATGGCTTCGATTCCGCCGATGATGAGGAATATCAACGCCAATAGAACGTAGAGGATCCCCAGACGCTTGTGATCGACAGTCGTCACCCACTCGTGCAGCGTTTGAACCCAGGGCCGCCCGGCGCCTACTTCCGCTGCGTGGATGGCCATCGCATCCGATGACATGTCTCGTCTCCCAAGCTCTCAGTTAGTGGAGGGTCTCCAAATAGCGCACGAGCGCGTCCAGGTCGGCATCGCTCAACTTCATGGCTGGCATGAGCGAGCCGGGCTTGATTGCGCCAGGGTTCTGCACCCACAAGCGAAGGTTTTCGCTGGTATTTTCGGCCGCGCCGGCTGCGATTGTGCTGCGGCCCATGAGGTGCGTTAGATCAGGACCGAAGCGGCCGGTTGCATTCGTGCCACCCACTGCGTGACAGTTCACGCACGCCGTTGTTTCGAAAACCTGCCTGCCAGTGACTTCTCTATCGTCCCGATTGACAGACTGCTTTTGTACGTGGATCCACGCATCGAAGGCTTCAGGGCTGTCCACCGAAACGCGCAAAAGCATCTTCGCGTGCTGCGTGCCGCAATACTGAGCGCACTGGCCGAGAAAGATGCCTGTCTGTTTCGGGTCTATCCACATCCCGTTGACGCGATTGGGAATTAAGTCCGTCTTTCCCGCAAGTTGAGGAACCCAAAAGCTGTGGTCGGTGTCGGCGGAAAGTAGCTTTAGAAACGTAGGCGTTGGATGAGCAGAGTCGCTAACGGGAACGTGCAGTTCGTTGGCTGTGACGATGCCGAGCGCCGGATAGCGAAACTCCCACCAGAACTGGTGCCCGATCGCGGTGACCTCCACTGCCGTCGCCGGTTTCGGAGCGTCCTGGATCGCGTGAATCACGCGAGCGGTGGCCAGAAATAGGACGACCACTATAAGAATCGGAATGATTGTCCAAGCGAGCTCAATCTGCGTGCTCCCATACACTTGCGCCGGCTCCCGGTTGCTATTCGCATCGCTGTTACGGAATTTCACAATCGCGTAAAGCAATAAGCTGAAGACCACCAGGAAAATCAATCCAGTGATTGCGAGGACGAAGCGCGACAGATGAGAGATCGACTCCGCAGGGGTTGAACGCGGATCGAAGATGCTGGGAACAGAGTTATCTGGCGGCGCCGACGCGTTGCACAAGCCAGCGGCCAGAAGTATCCCACCTAGGAGAACGACTATTCCCGTGGCCCGGCCAACGACCACTCGCCACTCCGTTTTGTGCTTCTCCGCCATTGCCCACTATGCTTCTTACCCGCCAAGAAGCTCCCCCGATAGCTTATGCGCTGATAATCGCAACCTTGAAAGACTAGGACTCTGAGGCGACACGATAGAATGTCGATTGCGCTCGCCGCCTACGTTCGTGCAGGTGCACCTGGTACTCCAATCGATCCATACTCTCATTAACGACTTATGTCCCGTGTGTGCAGTCGCTTGCAGTTGGAACGGCGTTTACGCGGTCGAGCCCCGGAACGACCTACCGTCACCGAGCCGACAGTCTGTCAACACGTTGGCAGAGGTATCAAAACTATTCCCGTAAGACTGAGCCGGAAGTCTCCCGGCTCTGATCCATGCCCAAGAGTTCAGGTTTAGGGGTTTGGGGCGGGGCTATTTCGTGGGCGGAACCACCTGCGGCAAAAATGTACTTCCTTTTCTCGCTATAAACGTCCACAAAGCACCGCCCGCGGGCGGAAGGTCACGGTCGGAGCGCCGAACTACAAACCATTGGCGCACGATTGGCAAGCCCTCGACCTTCAAGATGGCCAGCCGTCCGGCGGCAACTTCAGACGCAATCGTGTGCGCCGAGATCAAGGACAGACCGAGCCCCGCCATCACAGCCTGTTTGATCGTTTCGTTTGACCCCATTTCAATACTGTCTTTCGGATGCCGTATTCCTGCTTCGTTGAACAGGTACTCGAATATGCTTCGGGTGCCGGAACCTTCCTCGCGGATCAGGAATTTCTGGTTGGCCAATTCCGCCTTAGACACACGCCTGCGGCGCCTCAACGGGTGGTCGGCGGAAGCGATAATGACATGGGGGTTCGGCCCGAACGCCTCGCTTTCCACGCCAAAGTCCCCCGGAGGGCGCCCCATCAAAGCCATGTCGATGTCGTAGTTGCGAAGGGATTCGATGATCTCGGCGCGATTTCCAACGGCAAGCTTAAGGTCGATCCCTGCATGCTGGCGCAGGAATCCTGCGATGAGTTGAGCCGCAAAATATTTTGCTGTCGACACAGCGCCAAACCGTACCCGCCCGCCGTGAAGTCCCTTCATTGCCTCCAGCGTGTCGGCGAGATCCGCGAGGCCGCGATCAATGCGCACGGCGGTTGCAATTACTTCACGACCGGCGTCGGTCGCACGTAAGCGGTTTCCAGTGCGGTCAAACAGTGCGAGACCCATGTCTTCTTCGAGGAGCTTGATTCGAGAAGTGAGCGCCGCCGGCGTCACGTGGAGCACTCCAGCAGCTTTGACCACCGTTCCGGTACGTGCCACTTCTTGCACCGCTTCCAATTGCTTGAACGTCAGACTGATCATGAAGAACCTTCAATTTTTCTAAGTCTATCAAAAATTATATTCAGTTTTATTGTCAGTCTCAACCTGCTAACTTTTGCTAATCGCTCTGCATCCGCTCCAAGTGGCACGGCAGCTGGAGTTTGTAGAGGACGTCGCCAGCGAGAGCGTGGAATCTTCGCCAGCATTGCTGCCGCAAAAGGGAGAAACCGCCATGAACACTATCGCAAACGCTCTTGATGGCAAGGCCTCGACGATTCGAGGCAAGGATCGCTACAAGTCCGGGGTCATGGAATACAAGAAAATGGGATATTGGGAGCCGGAATACGAACCCAAAGAGACGGATATCATCGCGCTTTTTCGAGTCACTCCGCAGGATGGTGTGGACCCGATCGAGGCATCCGCAGCGGTCGCGGGTGAATCCTCCACCGCCACCTGGACGGTAGTTTGGACGGACCGATTGACTGCCTGCGAGAAATACCGCGGCAAGTGCTATCGCGTCGAACCCGTGCCCAACGCACCGGGCTCCTATTTCGCCTGGATTGCCTACGACCTGGACCTGTTCGAGCCGGGCTCCATTGCTAATCTTTCAGCTTCGATCATCGGGAACGTCTTCGGGTTCAAGCCGCTAAGAGCGTTGCGGCTTGAGGACATGCGTCTCCCCGTGGCCTATGTGAAGACATTTGACGGACCTGCGACCGGCATCGTCGTCGAGCGCGAGCGTCTGGACAAGTTCGGCCGGCCTCTTTTGGGTGCAACGGTCAAGCCAAAGCTGGGTCTCTCCGGACGCAACTACGGCCGCGTCGTCTACGAAGCTCTGAAGGGCGGGCTGGACTTCACGAAGGACGACGAAAATATCAATTCCCAGCCCTTTATGCACTGGCGTGACCGATTCCTCTACTCGATGGAGGCTGTAAACCGCGCGCAAGCCGTGACCGGCGAGGTCAAAGGATCGTACTTGAACGTAACCGCCGCCACAATGGAAGACATGTACGAACGCGCGGAATTCGCCAGCCAACTTGGTTCCGTGATCGTGATGATTGATCTTGTGATCGGCTACACCGCGATTCAGTCAATGGCCAAGTGGGCGCGCCGAAATAACATGATTCTTCATCTGCACCGAGCCGGGCACGGCACCTACTCGCGGCAAAAGATTCACGGCGTCTCGTTTCGGGTCATCGCCAAGTGGATGCGCCTCGCCGGTGTTGATCACATCCACGCCGGCACGGTGGTCGGCAAACTCGAAGGCGATCCGAGAACGACGCGAGGTTACTACGATATCTGCCGAGAAGACTTCGTGCCGCAGAAGCTCGAGAATGGCGTCTTTTTCGACCAACACTGGGCATCACTCCGGAAGCTTATGCCGGTTGCCTCAGGCGGTATTCATGCCGGACAGATGCACCAGCTTCTGGATCTTCTTGGCGAAGACGTGGTGCTCCAGTTTGGCGGAGGAACAATCGGGCACCCCACTGGAATCGAGGCCGGGGCCACAGCAAATCGAGTCGCCCTCGAAGCGATGGTGCTCGCTCGAAACGAGGGCCGCGACATCGCGAATGAAGGTCCGCGAATCCTCGAGGCGGCAGCCAAGAACTGTCTGCCCCTAAAGCAGGCACTGGAAATCTGGAAGGATGTGACGTTCGACTACGCCTCGACGGACACCCCCGACTTCGTTCCCACCACAACCGTCGCGGTCTGAAAAGGAGAGATTTCATCATGCGACTCACACAAGGCTGTTTTTCGTTCTTGCCTGACCTGACCGACGCCCAGATCAGAGCCCAAGCGCAGTACTGCATCGATAACGGATGGGCGGTGAACATCGAATTCACCGACGACCCGCATCCCCGAAATACCTATTGGGAGATGTGGGGCCTGCCAATGTTCGATATTAAGGACGCGGCCGCGGTGATGATGGAACTCGCGGAGTGCCGCAGGGCCTACGGCGACCGTTATATTCGTCTTTCAGGATTCGATTCTTCGCATGGCTGGGAGTCCGTGAAACTCTCCTTCCTCGTCAATCGCCCATCGGAAGAGCCAGGTTTCCGGCTTGTCCGCCAGGAGGCCGAAGGGCGAAACGTGCGCTACACAACCCAGGCCTATGTCACCGACCGGCCGGAAGGAAAACGATACGGCTGAGAGTTTTTATGGCGGAAACGATACGATCCTATGGTCATCCGGGCATCACCGACCCGCTGTCCTGTGAACGGTCGGGTGGCGGCGGACCGTCTGCTACCCTCTCTGCTGTTGCGAACCAGCCTGCCTTAGGGTTGCCAACCGAGTTCATCGACCTAGCAAGGGAACTGACGGAAGCTGGCGTAGAGGAAGTGCTGACGGAGCTCGACGACGAACTCATCGGCCTCGCTCCCGTCAAGACCAGGATTCGAGAAATCGCTGCGCTTCTTCTTGTGGAGCGCGTGCGCCGCAAACTTGGCCTCTCCAGTGAGCCACCCACCCTGCACATGTCCTTCACGGGCAATCCGGGCACCGGCAAGACGACTGTCGCGTTGCGCATGGCGGACATCCTCCACCGCCTCGGCTTCGTGCGCAAAGGCCATCTCATCTCCGTCACACGTGATGATCTCGTCGGGCAATACATCGGCCACACCGCGCCCAAGACAAAGGAGATTTTGAAGCGGGCCATGGGCGGCGTCCTGTTCATTGACGAGGCCTACTATCTCTACCGTGCCGAGAACGAGCGAGACTACGGCCAAGAGGCGATCGAGATCTTGTTGCAGGTCATGGAGAACCAGCGCGAGGACCTCGTGGTCATCCTCGCAGGCTATGCGGGCCCAATGGAGAAATTTTTTCGGAGCAATCCTGGTTTTCGGTCGCGCATCGCTCATCATATCGATTTCCCCGATTATGCGGATGGGGAGTTGCTGGCAATCGGCGAACTGATTCTTGCCAAACAAAACTACAAGCTGAGCGACAGTGGACGGGAGGCTCTTGCGCACTACATCACCGCCCGCAAGCAACAGCCTCACTTCTCCAACGCCCGCTCCATCCGCAATGCATTGGACCGCGCTCGCCTGCGGCAGGCAAACCGCATCGTGCGCAGCGCTGCCAATCTCAAGATCACCGCAAAAGATCTCATGACCATCGATGCTCCGGATCTGTTGGCGAGCCGCGTGTTCGGGCAGGACGCAACGGCCAATTCCCCGCTCAGCGATGAAACGGAGAGCACCTTTGACTGATCGGATTATCGTCGCTCGTTCCAAACTTGCCGCCGACTTCGCCCGCGTCGCGACAACTAGACGTGTGGAGGCTCGCGCGAGTTCAGGCGAGGAATCGCCCTCGACATTGGAAAGAGGTTTGTCGCTCGACGCTTTCCTGGCTCAGTCCGCGAGCGGGAACAATGACAAACAGGCGCTGGCCGTTTTGCTTCGCCTGATTGCAACGGCTTCGATTCAAGTCGCAGATCTCATAGCGCTTGGTCATCTCGCTGGAACCATGGGAGCCCCCGTCGGCACGCCTGACTTTGATGGCGATGTTCAAAGGCGGCTCGATATCATGGCCAACGAAACGTTCGTCAATGCTGTTCGGAGCGCCCCGGTGGCGGCGGTATTGTGCGAAGAGTTGTCCGATCCGCTCCTTCTTGACCCGGAAGCTCCCCTGGTTGTTGCTATCGATCCTCTAGACGGCTCTTCGAACATAGATGCCAACGTATCCATCGGCACGATCTTCGCGGTCTTTCCTGCTGTCAAAAATGCGTTGCGACCCGCGGATCATTTTCTGCGCCCGGGTCACGAGCAGGTGGGCGCAGGGTTCATCATCTATGGACCGCACACCTCTTTCGTTTTCACGCTGGGTGACGGCGTGCATGTTTTCACTCTGGATCGTCGAGCCGGCGTGTTTAAGCTTGCGATTCCGAGTCTGGCGGTTCCCGCAGACTGTACCGAGTACGCAGTCAACGCCTCCAACTACCGCCATTGGGATGAATCCGTTCGCGCCTTCATCGACGATTGCATTAAAGGTGCGGATGGACCCTTGTGCCGAGATCACAGCATGCGCTGGATCGCATCTCTTGTCGCTGACGCGTATCGGATTCTGGTGCGCGGAGGCGTCTTCCTCTATCCGGGCGATCAGCGGCACGGTTACCGCGATGGCAGACTTCGGCTGACGTATGAGGCGAACCCGATCTCATTCCTGGTCGAGCAAGCTGGCGGCAGCGCGACGAACGCCGTACAGCGCATCCTCGACATCAAGCCGAAGGAACTCCACACGCGCACTCCTATCGTATTCGGGTCACGCGCAGCGGTGCAGCGCATCAGTCGCTACCACACGGATCCGCAATTCTCGGCCGAGCACGCCCCACTATTCTTTTATCGTGGTCTGATCAGGCGCTAACCGCAATGTGTGACCGTGTCCACTAAGCATCCGATTATCTCTGCGACCGGATCGTCGGGTGCCGGCACTACTTCCGTCAGGAACACGTTCGAACAGATCTTCCGGCGCGAGAAGGTCATGGCCGTGTATATCGAAGGAGACGCCTTCCATCGCTATGACCGTCAGGAAATGCGCCGGGTGATGGCTGAGGAAGCTACGAAGGGTAACCACCACTTCAGCCATTTCGGGCCCGAGGCCAATCTCTTTGAGGACTTGGAAGCCGTGTTCCGAAGTTATGGACAGTGCGGCCAGGGTCGCACCCGGCATTACGTTCACGATTCCACGGAATCTCAGTGTTTTGGTGCGGCGGCCGGAACGTTTACGGAATGGGGGCCCTTCCCTGAAGGGACCGATCTGCTCTTTTACGAGGGGCTTCACGGCGCCGTGATCACAGGCGATGTCAATATCGCCCAGCACGCCGATTTGAAAATCGGTGTTGTCCCCGTGATTAATCTGGAATGGATTCAGAAGATTCACCGCGACGGTTCATCGCGTGGGTACTCCAGCGAAGCGGTAACCGACACCATTTTGCGGCGCATGCCGGACTACGTGAAATACGTGTGCCCGCAGTTCAGCCAGACCGATATCAATTTTCAACGCATACCAACTGTCGACACCTCGAATCCGTTCATAGCTCGATTGATACCCACACCAGAGGAATCGATGGTCGTGATCCGATTTAGAAATCCGCGTGGGTTCGATTTCTGCTATCTGCTTTCCATGATCCACAACAGTTTCATGTCGCGCGCGAACTCCATCGTCATTCCCGGCGGCAAGCTCGATCTAGCCATGCAGCTTGTTCTCACTCCATTGATCCTTCAGCTAGTGGAACGCAAAAAGAGAGCATCGTAGTTCAGCGCAGCGGGACGCTGTGTCCACGCCTTTCTCTAACCAAAATTGTGTTTCTTTGATTTTTCTAATTTAGCGTTCTCATCTTTTAGCTGGAATCCATTTCGGTTCGGTTACGCGCTAGCAAAACAGTCCCGGCCGGCACTGTTCGGAACACGACAAAAAATTAATTTGCTTGTGTCCGGTAAAAAACAGTCTTAATAACTATTATATAGGTACATTTACGTTATTGCCATTCAGAATCGCGCCCGTACCGAGAGTTATAGATGCCTTAGCCATGATGGTTCCGGCGAATGTTTGGCGGCGGTCTCGACCTCAATCTGTCCAGGCACGTCGCGCTGCGTCTATTCCGCGCCGACTACGTCTACTCGAATTACCAATACAGTTCCGCGTCCCGGGCACGCGGAGATTGGATGCGAACGGGGTTGAAGACCACCGAGCGGCTCTTGCAGGAACATGGTAGAGCCGCGCTGAAATGTGAAATGAGACCGGATTGATCTCTGGCGCTCTGGAAACGCCTCGTGATCCGGTTTTATCAATTCGGAACAAGCTCTAAAGCAGCAGACGGCGCCTCATTGCCTACCGAAAAACGGTTTGGTTTGGGGCGATATCCGTTCCGCGTCCGGATGTGGTACTTCTTCAAGCGCTCGCCTGCCAACTGCACTTTGATGGCGCGCCATCCACGATTGGGATTTGGGTTGGGATAATAGCTGAACGAATAGAGATGGGCTAAATCGTCCCGGATGGAGGCAAACGCTTTCTTTTCATCCCGCCAACTCTTCGCAAAATAAGCCTTGCCTCCGGTGGCCGCACTCATACGTTCAAAAACAGCCGTAGAAACGGGTTCAAGTTGCGCATCCTGAGTACTGATCATGTAGATGGGTATCCCTGCCAACTGGGCCAGTTCGGCAACATCCTCAGGCGGCACCATGCTGGCATTGTCGGGCCCATTCGAGAATACTACGATCACTTTTCTTCCAGGCTGCTGGCCGGCATCCTGGACCGTTAACAACAACGAGTTGTAAAGGGCTGCATCGTCTCCAGCGACGCTCGTGCGCACGCCGCGCACGACCTCAGATCGATCGGAGGTCAAAGCCGCGGCGCGATAAAGGTCGCGGCTATACGAATAGAAAGCCACTTTGTCCGCGCTTTCCAGGGAGCGCACGAAATTGGCAATGGCATCCTGCGCGAAAACGAAACCCCGATACATGTAATTGCTGGTATCGAACAAGATGAACACCTTTGCGCCGGAAATAGCCGAACCTAGCGTTTCGAGGGAATCCTGCCAAGAAGATCCCGACCCCAAATCTTGCACACGAGCATGCCCCTGCCCTGTGGCAGAGCCGTCCACATCGGTCTTTCCTGCTTCCGCGGTCTCGACCAATCTGGTTGTGGGGCCGTTCCCCTCTTCAAAGTTGGCAATATTTTCCGGAATGCCATCTTCAGTGATCACGAAATCCGAAGGGCGAAGACCCGTCACGTAATTTCCCTTGTTATCGGTGACGGCCACATTCAACTGCACTAAATTGACTACGACACGAAGACGCGTCGGATCTTCCTGCCCCTGTGTCCGAAAAGTGGAAAGAAGCAGTATTCCTAACAGAAGCGCGACGATTAAGAAATGTCGTTTCTCCATAGGTTTGCGTCCATATGCGCGGTGTTGTTTCCCTAGCTACAACGGTCCCGCGAAAAAATTAGTCAAACCAAGACTGATCTACGGCTGCGGAGAGCTGTCATTTCTGGACAAGGCAACAATTTTCCCCTGCCGGAACTCTTCACCAGTTTCTCGAGCGGCGCGTAGCAGCGCCGGCCAATCCTCGAAATCAGTGGCAAAAATCTTCTCGACCATGCGACGCGTGAGTTCAGGAACCAAACGATTTAGCATCACCGGTGAATAACCCTTCTCGTCAGCGAGGCGCGCCCAGTACAGATTGTTTGAATCCCAGGTCTCGGCAAACAAGCGGTTAGCGTAGCCCATGAAGACGGGGAAAGGCGGAAGATTCAGCAGCTCTCGCGTGTAACTCTGTGTCAAGACGCGATGAGGCACTCCAAAGTCTCGCGACAAACGTTCCCAGCTAACCTCCTCGGGATACTGCTGACGGAGAGATGCAAGTTCATTTCCGGCCGGTCCGAAGGAATTGGGCTCTTGCGGGAATCTTTGTTGATATTCAGCCGCCAGATAGAAAGTGTCCGCCGGCATCAACTGTGAAAGCACCTCGGGCGAGTGCCCCGAACGTAGAACCTGCTCCACTCTCGCCGAACGCTGCGGAAGCATACGATCCGACAAGATGTTCATCACCTTATTCCGCAATTCCTCATTCTGAGCGGAAGCGGCCAAAATCTCCTCGCCGCTTTGTTGACACAAGCTAACTGCATGAAGCTCATTTCGGCTCACGTTCCACCATCGCGGCACGACAGCGTTGGTCAGAAGCCCCGGCACCAACTCTCGCCAGATCAGAGCCTGCACGTTTCGTGGCGCGAGGAAATCTTGCTCCGCCGTGGCAAGGACGTAGGGTAAATCGGCCAATGATCCCACGAGGTGTGCGCCTCCGCCCGCCGGGGATCCCGCGCCGAACAACTGAGGCGCTTGCCACAGTCGTTCCAGGCCAACGACAGTGTCTCCGGCAAAATCATGCGAGCGCACGAAAAGTGGATTATGGTGGAGAATCTGGGCGCCAGGTGGCTCATAGTAGGCGTAATTTAGTCCAACGAGGGTGTCCCTCAAAAACGGAGCCAGTTGTCCGCGAGCTTCGGCAACTTGTTGGGGAGAAGCCGGCGACTTAATTATCTTCGCCAGGTTCGTGCGCATCTGCAGTTCTGTATGACGATTGTTGTAAATCCCAGCGGCCCACTGCTCCCTCTCGCTATTTCGGAAAATTGGCTGGGGCATCTCAAATTCCCTGAGCTCCCCGGCCAAAGGAAGCAAGGTATCGCCTGAGAAGTTTCCCTGCGTAGCCTCGCGCAGGCCGTCACCCAAAGCCAACAGTGTGTCGAGAGAAACCAAACGCTGCTCGTCCAAAATGGACCGGATCCTGTTGGCTATCAGTTCATGCATGCGCTGGGCTTCCGGGGTCGACTGGCGGGGACCTGCAAGCAAGTTGATAAGCTTGTCCTGAGAGGAATCAGGTTTGCCCGTTGCGGCTAAGAGCAGACCATTTACCGCCGCTCGGCCGGCGTCGAAAAGCTGCGCAGGTGAGCCGATCCTGCCAAAAGGCCTGATCATTTTTTGCCACGAATCATTCAGGCCTTCGCCGGGAATTTCGCCCTGCCGCGCCAATATCTGCCAGAGTCCGACGCTGGCTTGAAAAGTTCCGAGAGCATTGCCCCGTAAAGGCTCCTTCGGAATACCGTTGAGGGCAGTTACCACCTGCAGGAAGGCAGCGATGGAAGCATCGTTCAAATCCGAAAATTCGGAAAACACTAGATACTGATCGCTGAACTCGGGGAATTTGCCCGCCAGCAGCGCCACCGTCTGCGGGCTAAGACGATGCTCCGGAGAGCGCCTGGCGTCGAGTTCACTAAGCATAAGATAGGCTTGCAAAGGACCGGTGTCCGTGGATATTCGAGCAAGCGCGAACAAGCCATCCAGCAATTGACTTGGGCGATCCCAATGCTCGGCTCGGCGGCCCCAGTCCCGTACGACTTTGAAGTCCGTTTTTTGCCGAAATATTTTCTTCCATACCTCGATATTTCCGGGAATGTATGGATCGCCGTTCGGCTCCCACCGAAGTCGGGTCACTAGAAGAAGCAGACCGGCGTCATGCCGGAACACCCCCACTCCAGCATCGGAAGAGTCTTTGCCGCGGAACATCTCATAGAGCCGCCGCAACCGGGCAGGTTCGGTGAAATGACTTTGCTGTGACAGAGGAATACTCGACAAGTCGTCAAAATATGCTGCCAGCCAGCCGCCGTCCTTCGTGACCAATTTAGGGATAAATTCTCCCGGGGAATCAGGAGATGCTCCGACCAAGTCTTTCCACGCAGGGGCCGCGGCTGATCCCCCTGGCACAATCACTCGCCCAGATCGAATGCAAATGTGGCTGCCGTAAAAGTGCAAAACCGCGGCTTGCGGAACCATTCTTTTTAGCGCGTGCAATTGCCGCAAGGCGGATAGAGTTTCGGCATCCATCCGCGCCAATGCCCAATAAAAGCGGGCCAGTTCGGGATCGTCTATGAGCATGTCCAGCACATCAGCTCTTTTGTCCTTTCTGGTCCAATCGATCTCCACGGGCGGCCCAGGCACGTGTGACGTCGAGAAGGGATAAGTGAACGTCCGGCCCTCTTGAAGGCTTTTTTCAAGATCCACTAAGGGAAATCCAGAGTCGATGGTGAGAAACGCTCTTTGCGGATCGGCAGTCTCCAAGAAGGTGCCGCGCTGCCCGCAGTCGGGCCGCGTTCGATAGCCCAGGATTTTCAGTAAGGGTTTTGCGTCACCACAACTAGAAACATGAAGGACACCATCGGCGCCCGCCAGAGATGTTAATTCTCGCGCCTGCTGCACGTAGCGGGTCAAAAGTATTAGGAATTCCGAGCGTCGACCTTTGGGCCAAGGCCCCTCATAACCCAATGCGAATACATTGCGGGCCAGCAAAGGCATAACTTCTTCCGGCGAGACCTTCTGACTAATTCCTGCCATACGCAAAAAGGAGCGCAAAGGCCCCGGAATCGCAACATCCATCGATTCGGGCGGACTGACCTCGGCGTATTCTGATGAAAGGGGAGCAGAGGGAGTAGTACCCTGAGCGGCAGGAGCGAAACACCAACTAACAAACAGACTGGCGGCCAAGATGGCGGGAAGGCGGAAGGAAGACTTGGCGCATCCTTTTCGCGGTAAATCGGTTGAGAGGAGTGTACGGGATTTCAAGGTTCCCTCCCCGGAGCGGAATCGAGCCTGAACGGCATAGTTGAGATGCAGGCAAAGAAGGTTTGGACCCCGATGAAACCAAATCCTAGACGTGCACCCGCGACGAATGATCGCTTTTCACGACGTGAGTGAACCCGATCGAGCCATGACCGGGCGGGGACGGTGGGATTCCTTCACATCAAGGACAGCCAAAGCAAACTTGTCCCTGCTCGCACGGTTTAAGCCTTATTCGTGCGGATGTCAAATCCAGAATTGTCAAAAATACGTCTTGGGACCGAACGACCTGTTTGTCGTCGATCGGGTGGTGACTGGGGGCTAACGACGTACTTAATCGAGGTGAACCCAAGAAAGTGAACACCTTCCTTAGTAAGCTGAATGGAAGTATCGCCCCGCGGCTCCTAGTCTTCCAAAGTGGGCAGCGTCTTTAGCACTTCGGACGCGATCGGGCGGCTTGCTACTGGGTCGTCTTTGCGGATCTTGCCGTCGCGGAAAATTAGAACGCGTCTGGCGAATTGCGCAATGTCAAGTTCGTGCGTCACCAGCACGACGGTCAATCCCTTGTCGTTTAAATTCTGCAATATCTCCATAATCTCTACGGACGTGCGGCTGTCGAGATTCCCTGTCGGTTCATCGGCCAGCAAAATCGAGGGGCGATTCACCAGAGCGCGGGCCACCGCCACGCGCTGCTGCTGCCCTCCGGACATTTGCGAAGGGAAATGATGCGCGCGGTCGGCGAGCCCCACCATCGCTAACGCTTCGGACGCGCGGCGTCTACGTTCGCTGTTATCGATTTTTGTGTACAGTGTTGGCAGCTCCGTGTTTTCCAGCGCGGTCGTGCGCGCCAGCAAATTAAATCCCTGAAACACAAATCCGATCTTCTGGTTGCGAATCAGCGCCAGCGCCTTTTTATCGTGCTGCGAAACGTCCGTGCCCTCGAGCAAGTAGTGGCCGGAGCTGGGCTTGTCCAAACAGCCAAGAATATTCATGAACGTAGACTTGCCGCTGCCGCTCGCGCCCATGATAGCTACGAATTCGCCGCGTCCAATTTCAAGGCTCACACCGCGCAGCGCGTGCACGCGCGTTTCACCCAATTCGTAATATTTATGGACGTCGTCAATTTGAATGACGCACTTTGCACCCGAAGGTTCAGTTGGCGTGGCTTCGATCGCCCTTGCCTCGATTGGCATTGCGTCAATTGGCTTCACAGCGGGAGTCGAGTCCATAGGCGGATTGTGCCTCACGCGACGTCGTTAACGCCGTATCGTGCTGGGGCCTTGCGTTTTTGGCCCGACGGAGCGGATCACCACTGCATCTCCAGGTTTCAGTTCGCCTTTTAAAACAGCGCCGACTTCTGTGTAGGCATGGTCCGTGATTCCAATGGACACCTTAACCGGCTCCAGGGTGTTGTCAGTGTGAAGTTTCCACACGACCGCCGAATCAGCTTTTGGCGCCCGAGCTGCAGCCGCACTTACCGGAGTGGCTTGCGTTGCGCTCGCAGCACCTCCATCACCCGCTGCGACCTTTCGCTCGGCTCCCTCGATCCCATATTGCTTATAAGTCGCCAGAATCTGTTCCGGCGGCATCGGAGGCTTGTAGCGCAAAGCGGTGTTCGGCACTTTTACGACGTTTTGCGCGGTGGCCACGGGAATCGTGACGTACGCGGTCATGCCCGGAAAGAGCTTCAGGTCCGGATTCGCGAATTCAATGATGGTGTCGTAGGTGACCACGCTTTGTACCATCGTGGCGTTCATGCGCACCTGGGCGACAACTCCGTGAAATGTATCCTTCGGGAAAGCGTCCACTTTGAACGACACCGGCTTCCCCACTTTAATATTGCCCACGTCGGACTCGTCGGTTTTCGCGTACACCCACATTTTCTTGAGGTCCTGAGCAATCGTGAAAATGGTCGGCGCTTGCAAAGATGCGGCAACTGTCTGCCCCACATCTACATTGCGCGCCACCACGGTGCCATCAATCGGCGAGCGAATCACGGTGTAGTTGAGATTCGTCTGGGCAACGGTCACGGCGGCCGCTTTCTGCGTCACTTGCGCTTCCGCCTGCGTGACGTTCGCAACGGCTCCGTTTAACGCCGCGTTCGCAGAGTCAAAATTTGCCTTTGCCAGATCGAGTTG
>JAOAPV010000018.1 GCA_025463055.1 Candidatus Acidiferrum typicum | reverse complement strand
CAGTGGGAGAGATGGGTCTTTGCGATAGAAGCCGCTTGGCAAATCCGCGCCATAGACGCCGAAACCTTCTTTCGGCGCGTAGATCGTCACTTTAGGGTTCACCTTCAAGACGTAGGCCAGTCCACCCATGTGATCGCCGTGCCGATGGGACATAACGACGAAGTCCAGCTTCGAGAGGTCGATGTTTTTTGCTTTGACGTTCTGGGCGAGAATGTCGGGGTTGTTTCCCGTATCGAACAGAATGCGTTTGCCGCCATATTCGACAAGAGCCGCATAGCCCCAGTCCTGCTTCATCGCCGAAGTCTGGCCGAAAGCGTCATAGAGTACGGTGATTTGGATCTTGGCTGGATCGATGCTTGCGTCCGTAGCAGAAGCGTTCGTGGTGTATCCCATAAAAAGCAGGAACGCCGCAGAACAAGAAGCGACCCAGGACTCAACTGTCATTTTCTTGGCTCCTGAATTTGCAAACGATTCGTCGTGCGGGAACCCCGAAAGGCTATACACCCGGAGACTGTGCGAGTCAAAGCTTACACTGGATTACTTCCGGCTGGCCGGCCACTCGTCCAGAATCCGCAGCGAAATCCAGGTTGTCACATGTAGGAGCTGGGCGTCAGGACCATACATTCAGCGTCGGCGCCGCGCCCTTGAGGCCGCCAGAAGATGCGGCTGCTGGTTGGCTGGGAGACCGGCTATGCATCAGCGCTCCCAGCCATCGTTCGGAGTTCGGGCTAGTAGAGCGTAATGCTCCCGTCGAGTAGGTGCCCGCTGTTGGTGTGGCCGTCGCTCAGCGTGATGCTGAACATCCCCGGTGCCACCAGGGAGCTGTCCACCGCGACAATCGTGAACGCTACTGGCGATCCGTTATTAGTGCCGAATCCAGTAATGGTTACGCTGTGCGCCACGCTGTTAAAAGTTGCTGAGGTTACCTTTGTGGAATGGAAGTCCGTCCCTGCACCAGGATCGCTGAAGTCTTCGGTATCTGGCTCTTGATTGCAATCGTCGTGATGGAAACGGAAGTGGGCACTGCCTCCCTTCTTGCCGGGTTCGTCGCCCTCCCCGTCTGCTTCGTGAACCGCACATGGACCGCTTGTGACGATGCCAGCGGCTGCTTGCTTCTCCCGCGTGAAGTACGTGACAGACTTGCCCGCATGATTGTCCGCGTAGGCAATGTTGACGAGATGGTTCGTCGGGTCAATCGCGATCTGGAAAAAGTCGGCAAGGCTGCGGTCGGAGCTGCCAAAGAAGCCGCCGGTCGAGATCTGCCCCGTGTGATTGACATGGTCGGTAGCTTTGCTGAGCGTGAAAACGGGCGCGATAGCGTGGCCGTTGACGCTCTCCGCAACGAACACGTTCCATTGTGTGGTCAATGGAACCGTGTTCGAATTGCCAGCTTGATCAGCACCATACCACGCGACAGCCACGTGGCCGTTGGCATCGGCCGCGACCCAGGGAAACAGGTTCGACTTTCCAGCCTGGGACGTGTTCTGAGTTACCTTGATGGCCGGAGACCAGCTCGTCCCGTGAGTTTTCGAGTGCGAGTAATAGATGTCGGTGTTGTCCGACCAGGCGGCGTACACGTAACCGAAGTGGTCTACCGCCAGCGCGGGGAACAGATTGCCAAGCCCGAACCCGCTAGGACAGTTCGAACCCGCCCCGCAACTGAAGATCTTGTAGTCAGTGAACGTCAGCGTGGGATTCGTCAGACTCACGCCCGAAGCCACGCCAACATAGACGGCGTTGAAACACCCCGGTGCTGTTGATGTCCCAAGACACTGCGTTCTCGTGTTGTCCGTAGGGCTGTCGGGGCCCACAAAGATCTGGTAGAGGTTGCCGTGGCTTGCAGTACTACTGCGGTCCACCTTGATTTGGCCGGCGATGTTACCGGTAGGAGGACCGACAGCCAGTTCCAACGCAGGCGAGACTACGGTGCTAGGGCCGCTGGTGTAGGTCTGGCCTCCATCGTTCGAGCGCTGCACAAAGATTTTGGACGTTGTTCCAAAATCGTGGTACTCCATGTAGACGTGGTTCGGATCGTCCAAAGCGTCTAGCCACATGCGATCGTCGAAGGGAACTCCCGCTGTGGCCGGGTTCGGGAGAGAGAAGCTATCCGCGCGATCAGTGGAGTGGCTGCCTGTAATTTCCGCTGCGGACAGACTGACCACAGCCAAATTTGGAGTGTTGCTTACTGGGTCCGGCGCGTTCACGGCGACGTCCCCATCGCCTCCTCCCGGCGCAAACCCGCTCGTACTGCAAAAAGTGCTGACGAAGATGCCGCAATCAGGCTGACCCTCGTACTTAAACGGCAGGGTTCCGTCGGCATTGGGTCCTCCGTCGGGCGTTGGTCCCAGCGCTCGATCCCAGCGCCATAGGTCAAGGCCCCCAGGGACGCCACGGATGGACTCGACGAAGATTGTGCCCTGCGAGTCCACGGTCATGCTGGGCTC
This sequence comes from Candidatus Acidiferrum typicum, assembly GCA_025463055.1. GTDB lineage: Bacteria > Acidobacteriota > Terriglobia > Acidiferrales > UBA7541 > Acidiferrum > Acidiferrum typicum_A. Next base: position 14,544 of record JAOAPV010000018.1, on the reverse strand, counting down.
GACAGCCTGCCCCGCCGCTGCGGGCAGACACAGACTCTCATTGGGAGTGTAATTCGCGGTTCCCGGACCAACGTATGCCGGGACGGCCTGACCATTCGGGCAGTTGTGCTGACCGGTTGGGTTGCTGGGAGCTACAACCGCAGCTACATTGATTCGAATCGGGAAAGTGGATACTCCGGTCGTTGCGTTATAACCGACTGTAGTCCTGAGAAATGTCCCGTCCGCCGTGGATATGGTAAATACCGGGATACCCGATGGGGCGGTGACTCCACTGTCACGTATGAGCAGGAGGGCGTGGCCTCCATTGAGCTGACACTCCGTGGCTATCTGGGCGAACAGCGTAGTCCCCGTAAGATCACGGGTATCGGCCAAGCAGATTTGCCCGCTGGTTGCAGCCGGGAAATCCGTAGGCGAAGCCCCACCATTGGAGTCGAATACAAAGTTCGCCGTGATCGCTGCGGTGATGTCCATCCCCGCGTTGGAGGTCATGGACCACGTCGCCGGAATACAATGTGAGTTTACGGCGCACCCAGTCGTGTTCGCCGGCTGTGGCGATCCGGTCCCGAGCACATCAACGCTATTCTGCGCCGCGAGGGGCGTGACACCCAGCAGCGGCATAACTCCCAACAAGAACAACGTCCTTAGCTTTTTCATTGCTTCTCCTTGCCGCTTCGGCCGGTCAGGGTCTGGCGGGAGTCAAAAACGTGGTAGCAGGGCGGTGTCCCGAAAGTGTTACCAAAGCTGGAAAAGGTCTCACAACGACGTGCGATAGTGTCACTACTAAACGCGGTCTTTTGCCTCACGGTGCTCCCTTACTCTGAGAAATCCGTCGAGCGCTGTTTCAGACATGCAAACGTCAAGAAGGTCGTGTGCGGAGCCTGCTGGTCATCTCGCGGGAGACTAAGGGCGCGGAAAAGGAAATACCATCAGGGGAATTCTTGAAATCATTGTCAGGCGAATACCCTACTCCCGGATGTGGGGCTGCTGGGTGATGGCAAGAAACGCTTTAGCGAGTTACGCCGCAGTATAGAAGGCATCTCGCAGCGAATGCTCACGCTTACGCTGAAGGAGTTTGCAGCGAGATGGTCTGATCACCAGAACGGTGTATCCCATCATTCCTCCGCGTGTTGAGTAATGGCATTCGCCAATGCGGTTTACCCTTCTCAAGCTCTCCTGGCGAGTCTCCAGATCATGTGTAACCGCCGATAAGGAAAGTGCTCAAGGAAGCAGTAACTCGGCAGGAGCGATCGAGGTCCAATCCCGTTGCAGTTGATCCTGGAATCCAAAAGCTTTTCTTTATCGCCCGGTGCTCCACTGTTTGTTTGGCGCAGACCGCTACGGATAGTGTGTTGGTTCGTCAAGCCAATGGCTTGAAATTCACCATTACGGTCGTATCGACCTCAATCGGGTCGCCATTCAGAAGCATTGCCATTTACTGACGGCTTCGGCAGCGGCAACGCATGAGTTCGGGGTCGATCTGGGCGTTCACCACACGCAGCGACAATGGATTACCCTCCATTCCAATGATGCCATGGAGTATCACGGTGCCCTCCGCGCGCGCGGCCATGGCTGCTACCGGGTAGACCGGCTGTACCCACTCTAAGACGAGTTATTTCGCTGTGGCCTGAAATTGACGGCGGCCCAGACGATTCAGGCGAATTTCTTGCGATAAATAACTGCTTGAACGAGATTTGGCATAGCGTTGATATACCGCCAAGCGAATGGGGAAAGCGGTTTGCGCAACCGAAGAATGACATCAAACACATCTACGCTAAATGGCTGAGGCTGAGAGACTCCTCAGGTGGCATTCGTTGAACGGACGGTCACGCACTTTCACTCCGGGGCTCCGGGGGGCACATGTCCGGTTTGCGCGTTATACAGACAAGTGGATTTACCTCCGAGTGCGCCGCCAACCGCTCGCAATCTCTGCAAGCCAGGGGAGGTTCCCACTTTTCGCAAGGAGAATTGGCGCCGAGTTAGCCCTGTATTACTGCCTGGCCCGTATCCAGTGTTGGGCAGTTTCCTTAGCCGCCCCAAAACTGGCCTTCTCACCAGTAGTTGTTGTCACGTGTAGTGACTAGTCTGCTCGCAACGGTGTGAGCTAAAAGGTTAGCGTAAGACATCACAGCAACCTCCGCACACTCGTCACTACAAAGTCCAGGCTAAGCGACCGGCCCTGCCTATAGCCAAGAAAGAATCCCGGGGGAGGCATGGCATTGAGGATAGCAGAACGTTATTTCTATCGGGCCAGCGGAGACGCCGCCACAAGAGCATTCAAGGCAAAGTTCTCGAGATACGTTGGAAGCGCACTGTTGGGCCTCGCTGTTGTATTGGCCTGCTCTGCCAACGCTGCAGCCCAGAAAACCATTTGGCCGAGCACGCTTGTGCCGGCGACGGTTGACAATGGGCCCGACGGGCCGCTCGAGCTGGGGGTTTCGTTTAAGGCGGACACTAGCGGAACAATTACCGGTATTCGCTTTTACAAGAGCGCGGCTAACACCGGTCTGCATAAAGGCCACTTTTGGACCCGCACAGGTGCTCTGCTGGCCACAGTAACTTTTACCGGAGAGAGCGCTTCAGGCTGGCAGCAGGCCAACTTTTCGACTCCGGTTGCTATCGCGGCGAACACCGTGTACGTCGCCTCCTACCAGAGCGCGAACGGGCACTGGAGCGTCAACTGGAACTACTTCGCGACTTCCGGGGTGAATAATGCACCTTTGCATGCCCTGCAAAACGGGAACGGCGCCCCAGACGGGGTGTGGGGCGGCCCTGGTGCCTTCCCTACGCATACCAACGCTTCGAATTACTGGGTCGACGTAGTTTTCAGCGGTGCGGCTGGAGTCGCGCCTTCGATCACGGCGCAACCGGCAAGCAAACCAGTAACCGCTGGCCAGACCGCAACATTTTCGGTCGCCGCCACGGGCACAGCCCCGCTGAGCTATCAGTGGAAGAAAAACAACGTGGCGATCACCGGTGCGAACTCGTCTAGTTACACTACAACGGCCACAACGAGTTCCGACAACGGAGCGCAGTTCGCTGTTGCGATCAGCAACTCGGCTGGAAGCGTCACCAGCAGCGCCGCCACGCTCACGGTGAATGCCGCTACGTACCTGCTCAGCGTCAGTCCGACGAGCTTGGGCTTTGGGAACGTAGACATTGGCAGCAGCAGCTCGCTAAACACGACAGTGACGAACAATGGAAACTCGAATGTGGCGATTTCTGGTGTGACGGTCACGGGCACGGGATTCAGCACAAGAGGTGCCACTTCCGGCACCATTTTGGCGCCCAACCAATCGGCTACGCTGAGTGTTGCGTTCGCTCCAGGCGCGGCCCAAGGCGTAAGTGGCAGCATCAATGTTGCCAGCAATGCCACGAACACGCCGGCAACAATTTCTCTGACCGGAATCGGTGTGACTCCAGCAGGGTCGGCGTTTCCTGTGTGGGTGCAATCTAGTATGCTCAGAGTGGGAAAGGCCGATGCCGCCGGCACGACTTCTTCCATCAATCTCTCGAGTGCACGCGGCGAAACCGTGGACACGCAAGTCATCGTGCGGGCTCCAACTGGCGGTCTGACCAACGTGAACGTGAGCACCTCAGCACTCATTGGCCCCGGAGGGGCAAGCATCCCGACATCCAGCCTTACGCTGTACCGCGAGTACTACATCACCGTGACAGGCACCGCGAATTACGGCGGCGGCAGCAATCCACCGCTCGGTTCCGGCACCTATCCCGAGCCGCTCATTCCCTTCAATGATCCGGAGACCGGTACGCCTCTGTGTGGAACAACGGCCACGCTCAAGGCCTGCAATGCCACGGTCGCCGCCGGGCAAAATCAACCCTACTGGATCGATATTTCCGTGCCCCGCGGAGCTACAAACAGCCCGCCAGGAAGCTATACTGGCACCATCTCCATCGCCGCCGATCAGGGTACTGCGACCATTCCGGTCACGCTGACGGTGTGGAACTTTGAGCTCCCCACACAGCCCTCGGAAGCTTCCCTCTGGACGCTCTGGCCTCCCGCCCCCGGCAATAGCGCAATCACCTCGGCCAGGGCTTTGATGCGCAACAAAGTAATGGGCTGGTACGATGTGGCCGCGAACGCCTCCTCCGACATCGCCAATTTCGGCCTCAATCGTTCTGGGCTGGACGGCTACTACTTTATCGGGATTCAGTGCAACGGTTCCGCTAGCAGTATTCCTTCCACCAGCCAAATCAATGCCGCAGCGGCGAATTTTCCGGCAGGCCTGGCGCTGGACTTTTACCTCGCCGACGAATTGAATGGCTGCACCGGCGATTACACCGCCATCAAGACCCTGGGCATCAATGCACATGCGGCTAATCGTAGTGTCAAAACCATGATGACCATCAACGCGGTGGACTCTAATCTATACGGTGCGATTGATCATTGGGTGCTGCTCGATTCGCTGCATCAGTGGCCCACTCTGCCGTTTACCCATGGCGACCTCTGGAGCTATACCAGCTGCAATGCCGGCGTCGGCAACGCTCCGGAATGGATGGTGGACTATCCGCCGATCAACGAGCGCATCCAGGCAGGGTTTTTGAATTGGACGCAAGGTGCGACCGGTATCCTCTATTATCGCTCGGACGGATGGACCGCGGGGAACGCCATCGGCAGTTGGAACATTGTGGATACGACCGCTTGCGGTGGCGGGCTCGGCAGACCGGGTGATGGCATCTTCCTTTATCCCCCGGGTCCGATCGCTTCCACTGAGTCCGCACCTGGGATACGGCTTAAGGCCATTCGTGACGGCATTCAAGATTACGAATACGCACAGATTCTTGAGAACCTGGGCCAAGTCCCCTTCGTGAACTCCACCATCGTGCCCATTGCTACGAGCTGGAGCAACTGGAGTCACGACCCGAACGCGTTGGAAGCTGCACGGCTGCAATTGGGGCTACTGCTCCACCAGCTTGCTCCATAGGAGAACGATTCTTGCCCTAGCCGTGTAGTCGACTACTTCCGTGGGTAGAGACGCGCGCGTCGGGCCTTGTAGCCGTACCCTCTACGCCCAAGGCAGGCGCCTGGCGGGATGCGGTGAACCAGAGTGCCAACGTCCTTATCTTACCGAATCGGATTGCAATCGGCTAATTTACAGAACGCTATTCAAAGACGTTCCCCCAGTTGACGGGACGTTCCCGAAACTCTAACCCCACGCGAAAACCTTTATGCGGCAGGGGCTGACAGTAGATTACGCGAGCTTCCAGCTGAAATTCGCCTGACAACGGCGTGACTTGCTGCTGTTGGCCGGGTTGGCAGCGCTGTTTGGTTATTATGCGAGCGCCATGGGAACTGACGTTTTCCGTAATCACTCGCTCTGCACTGCCTGGCTCTTTCAAGCTGATGACGTACAGAGAAACTGCCATCGGGACACGCTTGTCAATTCTTCCATCTAAACGCACGTGACTAGGACCCTTTCAGAAAGACGACGTCCCGAGGGCCAGTCTGAACGCCACATTTCACGGTTTGTTCAAGAACGCTCCAGTCGACTCCGTTTCTGTTCGTACATGGCCCGGTCAGCTTGCGCCATGAGTTCACCAAGCGAAACGGGATGCTTCGGATCGAACCGCGCCAGACCGACACTGAGGGACATCTCGTAACGAGATTGGTTCGCGTTCAGGCTCTTCTCCAAGCGATGGAGAATCACTTCTTGGCTTTGCGTGGAAGCTTCCATGGCCAAAACGGCAAATTCATCGCCACCAAGGCGGGCCAGAATGTCGGAATTTCGGAATGTCTGTTCCAACGCGTCAGCGGCGCGGACAATTGCCAAATCTCCTTCTCGGTGCCCATAGGAATCGTTGATCGTTTTCGGGCTATCAACATCGCAAAAGAACAGGAGTAGACCCTGCGCATTTCGGCGCGCCAGCTTTAGCTTCTTTTCTGAAAGGCGTTTCCGTCGATCCGTCGCCAGAATGCTGCGCTTGGACATCCCCTTCGCCACATATGTCCTAAAGCGGCGACCCTGTGCGACGCTGCTGCGTGGCAAATCGCGTCGTGCCATAGCCCCTCCTCACAGCAAGTTCCGAAGCGTCCGCTTATGCCCCGCTTACTGGAAAGGTCATCGTGTCATTGGCACGGATGACTGACAAGCGAGGAAAAGCTGTAGTGCTTGTACGGGTAATTCCTCTAAGTACTTTGGCGTGACAAGATGCTCATGTCGGGAAAGTCTGTGCGGTCTGACCAGAACTCAGCGCCCAACTCCGGTATTCACCTTAGCTCGCTTGCAGGCGTTCACCTGTTTGAGGCAGCAGTAATTCATGGTATCCCTTCGTGATTTGTCACGCCCATTGGCTAAACGAGTCCAAGCCAGTCAACGCGAGGAGAACAGATTCATGGCCAAACGAGAGAGCAGTTCTAAGGACTTGGGGACACGGAACGATCAAGCGGTGGAATTGACGCGTAGCGAAGCGCAGTCAGAATTGCTTCGAGAACTTGTTGCGCACCTCCGTCAGAACAGGAATCAGCTCCGTGAGGAGTGGGTGGGGCGCATTTCGGAAACGCGGCTGCTTACTGCAATGACAAAAGAGGAGATTTTTGCGGAAGCGACTTCGGTGTACGACAGTTACGTCGAAGCTTTGGAAACCGAAACATTTGAAGCATTGCAGGCGTACGCGCGCAATCTTTCGGAACGCATTATTCCGCGAGGTGTTGAGACCCACGAAGTTGTGGGAATCGTTCTGCTCCTGCGTGACGTCCTGGCGCGTTCTCTCTTCGCGAAATATCAGACGGATTTCAAGAAACTGAACCGCATTTTGGACGCGTACGAGCCAGCGGCGAACCGGATCGCAAATACGGTTGCGGTGGGCTTCGTACAGGAACGTGAACGCGTTATCCGCCAGCAACAAGAAGCCATTCGAGAACTCTCGACGCCTGTCTTACAAGTCCGCGAGCGCTTGCTCATTCTACCAATCATCGGGGTGATTGATCCTCAGCGCGCGCGGCAGCTAACGGAACAGCTCCTGCGAGGTATCCGGACAAACCGCGCGAAGGTCGTCGTAATCGATATCACGGGTGTGGCAGCCATGGACGTCACTGTCGCAAACCACCTGGTGCAAACCGTTGAGGCTTCCCGACTCCTGGGCGCGACCGTAATCGTCACGGGCCTTTCTCCAGAAATCGCCCAGACATTGGTGACCATCGGCGTCGACCTTGGGAAAATGAACACCGTGGGAGACCTGCAAGGGGGCATCGAGCAGGCCGAAAGATTGTTGGGATACAAGGTGGTGACATTGGCGGAACCGCGTTAAGCGAATCGGAAGAAGGGCAGCGTGGAAGTCCCCATTCTCAAACAGGGAGCTGTGCTGATAGCAACATTTCAGGCAGCGCTCTCGGACGCGGACCTTAATCACCTGCGCCGCGGCCTGGTGCAACAAGTCGTGAAGCATCGCTCGCGCGGGGTCATCGTCGATGTTACGGCAATGGACGTGATGGACTCATTTGCATCGCGCACGCTCCGCGAAATCGCACACATGATCCGCCTGCGTGGTGCGGAGACGGTCATCGTGGGAATTCAGCCGGAGGTCGCCTTCGCGATGGTGCAGCTAGGATTAACACTGGAAGGAGTTGCCACGGCACTAGACCTGGAAGAAGGGCTGGCGTACTTAATTCAAAAGTTCAAGAGCGTAGAGTAGAGAGAGTAAAAGTGTCGGCTGGAGAAATCCGAGTGGCCATAAACTCGGACCAAGATATCGTTGCAGCGCGCCAGAGCGGCCGGGCCCTTGCTGCAGAGCTCGGCTTTTCGGCAACCGATTCGACGCTCATAGCCACCGCCATCTCCGAACTTGCGCGCAACATAGTGTCTTACGCTCGCAAGGGCGAGATCACCGTAAAGACAATCCCTGGTTCTAGCCGTCAAGGCATCCTGGTGATTGCTTCCGATGACGGTCCCGGAATCCCAGATGTCCTTCAGGCAATGCGAGATGGTTTCTCCACGTCCGGCAGTCTCGGACTAGGGTTGCCGGGAGTGCGACGCCTAATGGACGAGTTTCAAATCGCTTCCCAACCCGGCCGGGGAACGACCGTCACGGTGAAAAAGTGGAAACAATAAGCATACCGCTGATCGAATATGGCGTGGCTACCTTTGTGCTTCCCGGTCAGAGCGAGTCGGGCGATCGCCATCTGGTTTGTTGCCAACAGAGTGGAATTCTTATTGCAGTAATCGACGGAATTGGTCACGGAGAAGAGGCCGGTGTCGCCGCTAAAGCAGCCGTTTCCCTCCTCAAGGCGAGGGCGGACGAACAGGTCATTTCTCTCGTTCAGAAGTGTCACGAAAATCTTCGGATGACGCGCGGTGTTGTCCTAAGTCTCGCTTCCATTGACCCATTGCATGGAATGATGACTTGGATCGGTGTGGGGAATGTTCAAGGAGCGCTGATGCGCACGGGCGCTTCCAAGGGAATTGTGGAGCAGGAACTCCTTCTCCGCGCCGGTGTTGTCGGCTCCCAATTGCCACCCCTTCAAGCCGCGGTCCTTCCGATAGCTCAAGGGGATACTATGATTTTTGCTACGGATGGTGTCAAAAGCGAATTTGTAAAGAGCCTGTCGGCTTTGGAGGCTCCACAAAGAGCCGCAGATAGAATCCTTGAACAGTACTGTCGCGGAAATGACGACGCACTCGTGTTGGTGGCTCGGTTGACCGGAATTCGGCCATGAAGATGGCGGCTAGGCGAACAATGAAACTGGAAACAAGTTTTGAAGATGACTATCGGTCTGCACTAAGTGAATACGCGGAACGGAGTGGAGAAGCCGGGCTGGGCCGCGCATATGAGCTCGGCCGTAAGGCGATGACGGAAAGGAAGGGCCTTGTGGAGATTGTCGCTATTCATCACCAGGCTCTGCAGAGAATTCTTCGCGAAGGACGGAAGGAGAAGCGCAATGGCGGGCTGCTGCGGGCGAGTGCCGATTTCCTGACGGAAAGCTTGTCTCCCTATGAAATGGCGCACCGCGGATTTCAGGATGCGGTTAAGGCACTGCGTCAATTCAATGAGATTCTAGAAGAAGAGATCAAGCGCATCGCATATGCCGTGCACGACGAGGCGGGGCAGGTTCTTGTTGCAGTCCATCTCGCGCTGGCGAGCTTGGCGGCGGAATTGCCCGACAAACAACAACAGATTAGGGAGCTTGAAGGATTACTGAACAAAGTTGAACAGCAACTGCGAAGGTATTCTCATGAGCTCCGTCCGACTGTACTAGATGATTTGGGCTGGATTCCGGCTATCCGATTCCTGGCGGAAAGCGTTTCAAAACGCACTCATCTTCTTATCCAAGTCAAGGCAGCTTTCGCCGGGCGACTGCCTGGCGCGATCGAGACAGCCCTCTATCGGATCGTACAGGAAGCGCTCACTAACGCTTCGAAACACGCTAAGGCGACCCGGGTTTTGATCCAAGTCCGGCGAGAGGACGGAACTTTGCGTTGCTCAATTCGGGACGATGGTGAGGGCTTTGATATCCGCGCTACGCATGCGGAGGGTAAGCGCAGAGGTCTGGGATTGATCGGAATCCAGGAGCGCTTGAATGCGGTAGGAGGAACACTCTCAATCAACTCGGCCCCTGGGCGTGGAACGAAGCTCTTGATTCGGATTCCGCTGGAGGATTTCAATGGCGATTCGAGTCGTTCTCGCCGATGACCATGTTCTGGTGCGCCAGAGCCTAAAGTCATTGCTTGAGGGAGAGGGATTTCAAGTCGTTGGTGAAGCGTCCGACGGAAACGAGGCGATACGTCGAGTGAACTCCATGCACCCGGATATTGCCGTGATGGATATCAGCATGCCGATATTGAATGGTGTCGAAGTGGCGCGTGAAGTGAGGCTTTCCTCTCCGAAAACGAAATCGATTCTCCTGACACAGCATGATGAGCGTCAGTATATCTTCGAGGCGCTGGAAGCGGGAGTGAAGGGCTATGTTCTGAAGAGTCAGGCATTCGGAGACTTGGTCCAAGCGATCAAGCAGGTTTCGCGCGGACAGCCCTATTTTAGTCCCGGTGTGTCCGCAGCAGTAGTCGAGGTGTTTCACTCGAAATCAGAAAGGCGCAATCTGTTAACCGCGCGGGAGCGGCAAGTGCTCCAGTTGATCGCAGAGGGGGAATCGACTAAAGACGTCGCGTCATTACTCGGTATAACCGTGAAAACAGCAGAATCGCACCGCACAGCACTAATGAAGAAGCTGGATATTCACGAGATCGCTAGTCTTGTGCTGTACGCTGTTCGCCGTGGAATTGTGAAGCCCTGAGTTTTCTCTGTCCTTCCACCTTCAGAGACTGCTGTTCGCAAGGAACATTCTAGTCTGCTGAATGCCTGCGACGAGAGCGCAGCAAACGCTGAAGCTCGTAGTAGAGAGCGTTAGAGGTGAAGGCTACTGTTCGAAGATCAAGACTGCGGGATTTAGATCGTTCAGCGAAACTACGACGAACTTCGATGGGGAGACTGTGTACATGATACCGTTTCCTCCGATGCTCCCCGCAATGGTTCCTCTTCCATTTGTTGGAGTTGAGGAGACACTGTAGGTGGCATTGGCCGCAACTCCCGTACTCGCTCCGCTCGACGAGCCAATATCCTCAGTGCCGGTGATGTTGCCCGTCGGACTGGCACCGTCGGCCGTGAATTCGCCGGAGAAGATACCGACACCGAGCGTCGCCGGAGCAGTCGTCGATCCGGCATAAGTACCCTTTACCGTGCTATTGGTGAACGACACCGGTGCCTGGGGCTCGCCAGACCCGAATAAAACAGAACTGTCCGGGACTATAAAAATGGCTTGGTTGGAGCTCACCAGATAAGCCACTACATAATTCGTTCCCACCCTGATTGCTGTCCGGCCGTTGCTTGCCAAGCTATATGTCCCGAGCAGACCAGTGGCGGAAGTGGGGGCCCCGCCGCAGTTCTGGTCATACGTCAGGTTGAGACCCCCAACCCCGTCGGCACTGAGCAGACCCGCGAGCACATTGGACGCCGGGCCTGTTCCTCCACCGCACCCGGAACCGGCGCGCCCCGTCAGGTAAATGACCATACCACCATTCAGCGAAGTGCTGGAGAAACCGCCGATGGGACTTTGCTGTTGCAGTACAACGCCATTTAGGAGCGGGGTCGCAATTGTGACGGCGTCGGTCTCCATTGCGAACAACTTCCCCGCGTTAACGATGTAAAAGACAAAATTAAGGTTCGTTGGCACTCCGCCGACCAACGGAGGCAGGTTCATTATACCCCGTCCGCTCATCGTGTCGGTTACGATGTAATTTGCCCCAAAGACGTTCCACGTAGTGAATAACCCTGATTGATTGACGTCTGAGGCTCCGTTGGTGAAAGTCCCCGCTCCGTTCGCAGTGAGGCGACCGGCAATGGCCGTACGATTGTTCGAGCCGTCCAAGCCGGCTACACCAAATGCGTAGTCACCCATTATTTTGGCTGTGCTGTAAGCAGTGGTGTCCGCTTTTTCCATGATGCCCGAGCCGACTGTTCCGTGGCCTCCCGCGGCATCGACCTCAATGAACTTGGCGTTGCCGTTGGCCATCATGGCGAACGCGAGCGTGCCACCACCCGGAATATTTAAGGCCATCACCCCCCTGTGGTCAGCACCGATCTGATACGTGCCGGTGAATGCTTGAGCGACTAGCTTTTCCTGCGGGCCTATACCGTTCGTGTCTAATACGCCGTTTGTTAAATTCCCGGCCCCGTCCGCCGTGAACCTCCCCACGGCGGCGAAGACAGTCGAGGCGCCTCCGCCACCGGTAGTCATCCCGTTGAATGTAAATGCGTAGTTGCCATTCAACTCGGCATTGTTCACGCCGGGAGTGGTCTGAGCTCGGACCATCGAGGCGAGAACCAATGCGGAAAACATGATCAGCAGAACATTCAGCCTTCTCATTTTTTTCTCCTTATTTGACTGGGCGATTGGATGGGAATCTCTTGGGATCCTGCAGTCTCGGTACAGGTTAGGGCCTGGTCGATGATTGCTTGCCGGTACAGTGTCTGAAGGTGTCCGGAGACCTTAGCGCAGTTTCTTGCACTGACCCAAAACTGACCTCTTCACCAGTAGTTAAAGCAGCGTTGCTTCATCTAGTGTGTTCGTAGGTCGGAATACCGAAATTTGGGCCATACAGAGCAGCGAACTCTACCTCTTCCCTAAGTTCCTTGCCGATGCTGCTTTAGGCCGGAGTAGATAGGTGCGAATACGCAACTCGCTACGGGTGTGTTTGGTTGAAGGAGTTAAGCATCACGTTGCGGGGGGTACCTTCCTTCTTCTGTGGGCACTCGCTGCTATCCTGGTAATCCTCACTTTGTCGGGTTGCTCAGGTCTGGTTAGTGCGAATCCTTCGCCGGGCGCTCCCGGGGTTCTTTCGGCAAACCCCAGCACCATCAGCTTCGGAGATGTTTCCGTCGGAAGCAGTGCGACCCAGAGCCTAAGCATTACGAACACGGGAACACAGACCGTCAACATTTCCACGGCGACGATTTCCGGCACCAATCTTACCTTTGCCGGTGGAAGCTCCTCGATTCCCGCCGGTCAGAGCAGCACCATTCAGATTCAGTTTGCACCGCAGACGATTGGCGACGTGGTTGGCAGCTTCTCGGTTACCAGCAATGCCTCGAATTCGCTGCTGTCAGTTTCAGTGCAGGGAAGGGGCAAAGGGCCCCGGCTGACGGTTTCTCCGGCGTCACTCAATTTTGGAAATGTGGCGTTGGGCCAAACTAGCACGCAGGGCGCGCTGTTGACCAACAGCGGCAACGTCGATCTTGTGGTGAACGTGGCGACGGTGTTGGGAAACGGATTTGGAATTAGCGGACTTTCCCTGCCGGCAACGATCAGCGCTGGGCAGAGCGTAGCGTGTACGGTGCAATTTGCACCCACGAAGGCCGGAGGAGTGACCGGATCCATTAGCTTTACGAACAATGCGCCCGGATCTCCGTATACACTCTCTGCTACCGGAAGCGGTGTTGCGGCCGCGGTGGCGCCTTCGATTAGCACGCAGCCGATAAGTCAGGCGGTTACGGTCGGGCAAACAGCTTCCTTCAGCGTGGTTGCCACGGGCACTGCCCCGCTGAGTTATCAGTGGCGGAAAAATAGCGTGGCGATCCCAGGTGCAACCTCGTCCAGCTATAGCACTCCGGCCACAACCATTTCCGACAACGGGGCGCAGTTCTCTGTGGTGGTCAGCAACACAGCGGGGAACGTAACCAGCAGCGCAGCCACGCTCACAGTGAGCGCGGCCACGGTGGCCCCTTCGATTACCACGCAGCCGATAAGTCAGACGGTCACGGTCGGGCAAACGGCTTCCTTCAACGTGGTTGCCACGGGGACGGCCCCGCTGAGCTATCAGTGGCAGAGAAACAGCATGGCGATCGCCGGTGCGACCTCGTCGAGCTACACCACGGCGGCCACAACCATCTCGGACAACGGGGCGCAGTTCTCTGCGGTGGTCAGCAATACTGTGGGGAATGCAACCAGCAGCGCAGCTACACTTACAGTGAATGGAGCTCAAATTTCACTTGTCCCTGCAAGCGTTGGTTTCGGAAACGTGGTGATGGCAACTGCTAGCACGCAGACCATGACATTGACTAATTCTGGGACAGCCAACCTAACCATTTCTCAGGCAAGTGTTTCGGGCCCGGGCTTCAGCATCACAGGTCTCACTGTTCCAGTGACGATTGCGGCCGGGAAGAACATCACGTTCAATGCAGTTTTCGCGCCCAATACTTCGGGAAGCGCTACGGGTTCAGTTTCGCTACTCAACAATGCACCTAATTCACCGGTCGCGATCCCCTTAAGCGGGACCGGCGTAGCTGCTACGTTCTTACTCGGGGCCAATCCGACAAGCCTCAGTTTTGGGAATGTAAACGTTGGCAGCAACAGCTCGTTGGGTGCAACCCTGACGAATAATGGAAACTCCAACGTCACGATCTCTAGTGTGACGGTCTCGGGCACGGGACTGAGCGCCAGCGGCGTCACTACCGGCACGGTTCTGGCGCCAAACCAATCGGCTACGCTGACTGTTGCGTTTGCTCCAACCCTGGCGCAAAGCGTAAGCGGCAGCGTCAATGTGGCCAGCAATGCCACGAACACGCCGGCAACAATTTCTCTGACCGGCACGGGTGTCACTCCCGTCGCGTCGGCGTTTCCTGTTTGGGTGCAATCCAGTCTGGTCCGAGTGGGCAAGACCGACGCCGCGGGGACGACTTCCTCCATCAATCTGTCCAGCGCGCGCGGAGAAACCGTAGACGCGCAGGTTATCGTGCGGGGCCCTGCTGGTGGCTTGAGCAACGTGAACTTGAGCTCCTCGGTACTGACAGGTCCCGGCGGTGCAGCTATCCCGGCATCCAACGTTACGTTGTATCGGGAATACTACCTCAACGTCACCGGCACCGCGAGCTACGGCGGCGGCACCAACCCACCGCTGGGTTCGGGCACTTATCCGGAGCCGCTCATCCCCTTCAATGATCCGGAGACCGGGGCGCCCCTGTGCGGGACAGCGGCTACGCTCAAAGCCTGCAATGCCGCCATTACCGGGGGGCAGAATCAACCCTACTGGATCGACA
>JAOAPV010000007.1 GCA_025463055.1 Candidatus Acidiferrum typicum | reverse complement strand
CCCATAAGGAACATGTCTGTCTTGACGGTCTCGTCGCGGTTCACCACGACCGAATCACCCTTGCGCATTTCCGAGGCAAAAGCGGACGCGGGCTGCAGCGCGAGCGCCGCGCAGAATCCTGCGAGCATAAGCGCAAGAGCGGAGCCGCGACGCACGCGCTTGCGGAAGAAGGCTAGCGCGAATCCGGCCACGGTCACGAGCGCCAGCACCTCCAACAAAGTGATCATCGATAGCCATCCTTTCCAGAAGGCGCCTTGAAAAATGAGCAAACTCAAAAGATTCGGCCCGCCAAAACCTGCCTGTTCCAACTGTTGCTGCCAGGGCCCGATATATTCGGTATACAGCGCGTACACGCCCGTCGCGGCCAGACCAAAGGCCACCGTCCAAATCCATTGCATGGACCTGCGCGCCCGTTCCTGAAACTGAGCCAGCCTGGCGGGCAGCGCCTCCTCTTCCTCCAGCATCGCTCGCGTCAGCAGACGCGACTCGCGCTCAAGAGCGCGCAGCAATGTGCGACATGCGGCGCAGTCCTGTGTATGCGCGGAAATTTCCTGCGCACGCGCGCGGTCCAGTTGCCGCTCGATATACAACAAACAGGTCATTTCGTCGAGATGCTGCGTCCCTGCGTCATCCGGCAAATTTACGTCTTCCGTCACGAGGCTCCTCCCGCGGCCAATGCGCCACCCTGCCCGAGCGCGTTGCGCAGTTCATGCCGCGCACGCAGGAGGACCACGCCCACGAAGGCGCGGCGCACTCCGAGCGCATCTGCAATTTCGTCATAGCTCATATCCGAGTAGTAGCGCATAACCAGCGCCATGCGCGCACGCGATCCAAGTTTCTCCAGCGCTCGCCGCACCTCTTCGCTGGTCCTCTGCTCGATCAACTTGTCTAATTGATTTGGATCCGGGTGCTCCAGTGGCACATTTTCCAGATCCTCGGTTTCTTTATCCTGGCGTGTTTTTCGGCGCCGCAGCACGTCCCAACAATGGTTGGCCGCCACTTTGTAAAGCCACGCCGTGAAGGAACGGCTCTGGTCATATTGCAGAAGCTTGTTGTCGCGCATCAATTTCGCAAAAATGTCCATGGTGGCATCTTCGGCGTCTTCCCTGGTCGGCAGCGCGCGCCGGCAAAAGCGAAAAATCGCGGGAGCATACTCCCGGTAAAGCTCTCCCCAGGCGTCGGCATCCCCTGCCCGTGCCCGGGCGATCGCCCCCGTAGGCTCTGTCTTACCTGGCGCGCTCATCCGGTCTGGTCTCGGCGCATCCATAGACTAATACGCAGGAAACCCCGCAAAAATTACACATTGCAATGCCACCGCACTGTAGCAGAAGTCGGAACGTCTGATGGCCTGAAAACGAAATTGGGCAAAATTTCGCGGATAACAAGCGAAGCTCTGGAGGATCGCGTAGAGGCAGAGTGGAAGGTCAGAGAAACTGCCGTATATTGCTGATTTCAAAGGGCGCGATCATAGAGGCGAAATGCCTAAGGGTTAATTCGCCTGAGTAGCTAGTCGGCGGTCTAGATTCATGGCTAGGTTTTGGTCTAGGACCACGGCCACGTAGCGGGCGCAGGTCTGCATCTCGCGGGCCGCCCAATTTGCAAGGCCAGGAATCGCAGTCTTGCTGAGCTGCTGGACCCGGGAGATGGCGCTGTAGTAGGTGGAGACTTCGCTGAGCCAGGGGCTGCTCTTCTTCAATTCAGGGGATAGCTGGTCGCACAAATTCATCAGGCGGCCGAAATCCTCACCAGCGATGGCTGCTGCGTCGATTCCCGCTGTCAACTGCAGCGAGTCGGAAAGCGGCTGGTTTGCGGCACTGATCCAAATGGCTCGCCATTGCGACACGGCAAAGCGTATCAGCGCGAAACCCGAGAACAGCAGTATGAAGAGCGAGAGCATGTCCTGCCTTTCCTCAACTGCGCCATTCTGCGGATTCTGCCTTTTTTAGCCAATGGTCCAACGGTACCGTCCCGCCTGGACTCTCGGACAGCTGGCCGAAATCGTAAATGCGCCTAAACAAGCCACTTACAGGTTCCTGATTATGTCGAAGGGTGCCAGCCGTTGCGCGGAGAGGTCAGTTACTGGCGTGCAATGCCACAGGGAATGAGCCTTGACCCATAATGATCTCGCCTCTAACTTAGATACATTAGCGTTTGCCCATTCTGACCGTCCCCGCATATGAACGACATACCCCAAGCAGGCGCAGTACCTTCGTCCGCGGCAACTGACGCTAAAGAGCTCGCCGAGGAACGCCGGCGTATTGAAAAACGCGGTTGGTGGGTGCGCGGGTACTCAATCTTCGTCATTCTACTTCTCACTTTTGCCGTAATCTCTTTGACCCTGCCTTCGATTCTAAGCGGCGCAGAAACAATCTTTAGAATCAAGCTGACGGAAGCAGTGTTTGGTCTGATCACGCTGATCGTACTTTTCAACTTATATACGGTTTATCAAGAAATCTTAATTAAACGCCTGCGCCGGCAGCTTCTCGAAAAGCAGGACCATT
This sequence comes from Candidatus Acidiferrum typicum, assembly GCA_025463055.1. Lineage (GTDB taxonomy): Bacteria > Acidobacteriota > Terriglobia > Acidiferrales > UBA7541 > Acidiferrum > Acidiferrum typicum_A. Next base: position 15,779 of record JAOAPV010000007.1, on the reverse strand, counting down.
CCTATATCCTGCGCAATCTGGCGATGATTGATCCGCTGACCGGCCTCTACAACCGGCGTTTTGCCGAACAGCGGCTGGCGGCCGAGGTGGCGCGCTCCGAGCGCCGCGGCCATCCACTGACCGTGCTTACGTTGGACCTGAACAATTTCAAAGAGATTAACGACACCTACGGACATCCAGCGGGCGATCAGGTGCTTCAGGAATTTGCTTCGCGCCTGAACAAAGTCATCCGCGGAGCCGATCTGGCGGTGCGCCTGGGCGGCGACGAATTTCTGGTCGTGCTCCCAGAGTGCACGCTGGAGCAGCTCAAACTTGTCCTGCAGCGCCTTAGTTCGTTCGAACTCGACTGGCAAGGACAGAAAATCCCCGTGACCTTTTCCGCAGGTTGGAAAGACTACGAAATGGGTGACCGTCCGGAAGAGATGCTGGCGCGAGCCGACGAAGCGTTGTACACCAGCAAACGCGCCACCAAGAAGCCGAAATCCGCGACCAAGCCGATCACAACTGTGAAATCGTAATTCCTCTCCGCACGACTTCTTTCCGTGTTTTCTTCTAATGCGTTACAGTGGAAGGCTACATTGCTGCCCGGATTCTTGCCCCTGTCCCGCGGCTCTGATTCATGACCAAAAAACCGCCATCGCTGGTGATTGTAGGCCGCCCGAATGTGGGCAAATCCACCCTTTTTAATCGCCTGACGGGAACGCGCCGCTCGATTGTGACCGATGAACCGGGCATCACGCGGGATCGCATCTACGGCAAGGCGGACTGGCGCGGCTACTCGTTTGAAATTGTCGACACCGGCGGAATCGTGCCCGACGACAAGGCGCTCATCCCAACGGAAATCCTGCGGCAGGCGCATGTGGCGATTGACAAGGCCGCGCTTCTCTTGCTGGTTGTCGACAGTCACGCGGGAATCACGCCGCTGGACGAAGAGCTTGCTCGGCTTCTCCGTAGTACGGGCAAACCTTTTTTTGTCGCGGTAAATAAGGTCGATTCGCCGCAGCAGGAATCCAATGCTGCGAATTTCCACCGCTTGGGTGTGCCCGTTTTCCCTGTTACCGCTGAACACGGCACGGGTGTGGATGATCTCCTCGACGCAGCGATTGCCGAGGTTTATGACGGCTCTGCGCTCGCTGAGGAGGATGCAACGCCCGGGGACACGAATGATGAAGGCGGGCCCGTTGAGATTGCGATTATCGGGCGGCCGAACGTGGGAAAGTCCACGCTGCTGAATCGCTTGGTGGGCGAGGAGCGCTCTATTGTGTCTCCGGTTCCCGGGACAACGATGGACACCGTGGATACGGAAGTAACTCGCGACGGGCGCGTTTATCGCTTTGTGGACACGGCGGGAATTCGTCGCAAGGGCAAGACTAACCTGGTGGCGGAAAAGCTAAGTGTGGTAATGGCGCGGCGCGGATTGGAACGCGCGGATGTCGCGCTACTGGTGGTCGATAGCGAACAAGGTGTTACGCAAGGGGACGCCCAAATCGCCAGCTACGCGGAAGAATCCGGCCGGTCCGTCGTAATCGTGATGAACAAGTGGGACCTGGCGGCGGAGGCTGCTCGCCAGGCCTCTGCGCGCGATGCGGACACCACGAAAGGCCGAGCGAGGCGCAGGCCTGACGAAAAACACAAATTCGATGAGGTCGACAAAAGCAAACTGCTCTTTGATTACGAGAAAATGGTGCGCGGAAAACTGAAATTCCTGAGTTACGCGCCCATTATTTTTATATCCGCCAAAACGGGCGAGCGAGCGCAAAAAATTTATCCGCTGATCGATCAGGTGGCGGCCGCTCGCAAGCGCCATATCTCTACGCCCGATCTAAATCGCTGGCTGAAAGAAGAGGTTGATTTGCAGCGCGGAAGCACGCCCAAAGCGCGACCCGTGCGCATCTACTACATCACCCAGGCGAAGACTTCCCCACCGACGTTTCTTTTGTTCACCAACCAAAAGCAGCCGCTTCACTTCAGCTTCGAACGCTTCCTTGAAAATCAACTCCGAGGGAAATTTGACTTCAAGGGAACGCCGGTTCGTTTTGTGCAGCGCCTGCGCAAGCGCGAGGGTAGAGGGAGACCTGAGGAGTAGGAGTGAGGCGCATTCTCTTTCTTGGTTGACGTCGGTTCCCTACCATTCTTTAAAACTATTTGAGTGACCTATTAGCCTGGAAAACGGCAGCACAACTCCCGCACTCCAACGAAAATCGCTACTATTGCAGTGCCCGGCAAACTGCTAGGATTGGGGCACGCAGGCCGGATCACTGATGGCGCACAACGGCACCGGAACACAAACTGCCAGCGAGCAGCGGCTCTACCGCATCGGCGAAGTGAGCCGTCTCACCGAACTAAAACCCTTTGTTCTGCGCTATTGGGAAAGCGAATTTCCCATGCTCGAGCCGGTGAAGAGTGCGAATGGCCACCGGATGTATCGCCAGGACGACGTTGATTTGGTCTTCAAAATCAAGCGCCTGCTGTATGACGAGGGATTTACGATTGCCGGAGCGCGGCGGCACCTTCGCGAGAATGGCGCTGCTAGCGAAATGATTTCTTCAGGGCCGCGCGATGAAAACGCCGGCGAACTTTTGAGCCGCAAAATGCTGTTGGATCTGCGCGACACCCTGCGCGCTTTCTTGACGCTTCTTGAACGCCGGTGATACGCTCGTTGTTGTTGATCTGACCCTCACTTGGTCACGCGGTCGGGACGTAGCGCAGCCTGGTAGCGCGCACGCTTGGGGTGCGTGAGGTCGCTGGTTCGAATCCAGTCGTCCCGACCACTTCTTCCTTCCCTCGCGATGATGCATACGTTTTTGATGGAGCATGCGCGCTTTGCTGGTTGAGGCTGCGCTTTACGAATGCCGCACATTTTATTGACTAACGACGATGGAATTCACGCTGCCGGGCTGAAGGCGCTGGCGGCGGGGCTCGAAGGATTTGGCACGATCAGCATTGTTGCGCCGAGCCGCGAGCAGAGCGGGGCCGCGCAATCTTTGACGCTGCGGCAGCCGATTATTTGCCACGAGGTAGGCGAGCGGCAGTGGGCCGTGGACGGCACGCCCGCGGACGCCGTGATCGTCGCATTGCACCGGCTTTTGCCGGAGCCGCCGGACCTGGTGATTTCTGGAATTAATTTTGGCGCGAATCTGGGCGAGAACGTCTACTACTCTGGGACCGTCGGGGCCGCGCGCGAAGGGGCGCTGCATCATATTCCCTCGTTGGCAATTTCCCTGTGTTCAAAAGGCGCTGGCGTGAAGTTCGACACAGCGGCGCGCGTCGCGCGCGCGGCAGCGGGGTTAGTCCTGAAAGAAGGATTGCCGGATCAGGTTTTGCTGAACGTTAACGTGCCCGAGCCCTGGGCCGGCGGAGTGAAATTCACGCGCCAATCGAAGAAGATCACGCGCAATCAATTGAGCGAAGGCAAAGATCCACGCGGGCGCACCTACTACTGGCTGTTCGAACAGCGCATCGACAAGGACGTCGCCCCGGACACCGACTATGCGGCCATTTTCGCCGGCGCCGTTTCCATTACTCCGCTGCACCTCGATCCCACCGACACGAAATCTTTGAATCACCTTTCGCACTGGGCCAAGCCCATCGAGCAGTCCTCGAAATAGCTCGCGCTTTCGGCCGAATTATGGAAATCCGGTCAGGCTCTCGATTTGACACCGTGCAATGACACCGCTACCGTTATTCTCTTGCCTGCGGCGGGTTTCGCGCGCTAGCAGTGCGGCACCTGCAAATTAATGACTACGAGGACTGATGAAAGTAATCGTTGCTGACAAAATCAGTGAACGCGGCGTGGAGCTGCTGCGCAGCGCGGGTTGGAACATTGTCCTTACGACGAAGGACACGCTGAACGCCGAGATCGCCGACGCGGATGCCCTGGTGGTGCGCAGCGCGACGAAGGTCACGCCGGAGCTGCTGGAGAAAGCGCCTCGCTTGCGCGTGGTCGGTCGCGCCGGAGTCGGCGTCGACAATATCGACCTCGAAGAGGCCACGCGGCGCGGCGTTCTGGTGATGAGCACGCCCGGCGGCAACGCCGTAAGCGTGGCCGAGCATACCTTTGCGCTGATGCTTTCGCTGGCCCGCCAAGTGCCGCGGCACGACAAAGCTATTCACGAAGGGCGCTGGGAGAAATCGAGCGCCGCGGGGACGGAAGTGCGCGGCAAAACGCTGGGGCTCATCGGGCTCGGACGCATCGGCAGCGAAGTGGCCGTGCGCGCCGAGGCTTTCGACATGCGCGTGCTTGGCTACGATCCATACATCAGCGAAGCCGCCGCGCGCGAAGTGCAGGTTGAGCTGGTGCCGCTGGAGAGATTGCTCGCGGAAAGCGATTTTGTTTCCCTACACACAGCGCTTAGCCCGGCTACGCAAAATTTGATCAATGCGAACACGCTGGCTCAAATGAAGAAAGGCGCGCGGTTGGTCAACGCGGCTCGCGGCGAACTGATCGATGAAGCGGCTTTGGCCGAGGCGTTGAAAAGCGGCAAGCTGGCCGGGGCCGCGCTCGACGTTTTCGTCGAAGAGCCTCCCAAGAATTCGCCGCTGGTCGGCTTGCCAAATGTGATCGCGACACCTCATGTCGCTGGGTCTACGACCGAGGCACAGGAGGAAGTTGGAACGCAGGTAGCGGTGCAAGTTCGTGATTACCTAGCCGAAGGTATAATTCGCAACGCGGTGAATCTGCCTGCGCTCTCCGCGGACCAGTATCGCCGCGGACGACCGTACGTGGGGCTCGCCGAGCGGCTCGGGTCATTCGTGGCGCAAGCAGCGCCGTCGCGGCCGGCACGCATTCGGATTCGCTATGCCGGCGAGGTCGCTGAAGTTGGAACGCATCTGCTTCGCAGCGCGGTGCTTGCGGGTCTGCTAAACGCGGTGCTGGATGAAAAAGTGAACGTGGTAAACGCGCCGCAAGTCGCTGCGGCCCGAGGTCTTGCCGTCGAAGAAGAAACCCGCCGCCGCGAGCACGGCTTTCCCAACACGCTGGAAGTGTCGGCGCTGCCGGATAAGAGCGCCTCTGATCCTGCCGCGGAGTTCACGGTCGAAGGCACTGTATTGCACGACGGCTCGCCACGCGTATTGCAAATAAACGGGATACCGGTGGAGTCGCAACTCGAAGGCACGATCCTGTACCTGCGTAACCGGGACGAACCCGGGGTTATCGGTCTAGTGGGATCAACTCTCGGGCAGCTCGGCGTCAACATCGCCACCTTCGCGCTTGGGCGGCGCCAGGCCGCGGTCGGCGCTGAGGCCGTCGCCCTAGTGCGGCTGGACGGAACCGTGTCGCCTTCGATCTTGGAACCGATAAAGAAAGTCCGCGCCATCACGGAAGCTCGCCTCCTTAATATCTGAGTTGGCTCCGCCAGAGCGCTCCCTTTAGGTTTTAGCTCTCTTCCTTTGCTGTTCGTACGCGAGCAAATCGTGTTCGTTTGCATATAAGTTCTAAATCTTACCTAAACTAAAGTTTGTACGAGTATCCGACGGATTAAGAAAATCTTTCCAATGTAGTTGAGATATGGTTTGGTACCCGTCTTGACATCTCAGCTTCCCTGGCCTACAAGCTATCGCAAAGCTGCATGGCTTTGCGAGTGAAGTGTAAACGGTTGCCCAAATCTCTTGCCCACTGATTGCTAGGGGTCGGCATCGGCACCGTCATTTCTTTGCGCGCGTTCAACGGCGCATCTTCGCAGCTGTGTCGCACACGGATAAGTAGGCGCAAAAGGAGCGACTGCATGGAATGGCGTTCATTCAAAACGTCTTGGGTTGTCGGTCTCATGTTGATAGTGGCGGCGAGCGCGTGGGCGCAAACCGGCACGACCTCGTTACACGGAAGCGTCGCGGACAAGACCGGTGCCGTCATTGTGGGGGCCAGCGTACGTCTGAGCAATGCGCAGCAAGGATTGCACCGGGAGGCAACGACCAATTCGAGCGGCGAATACGAATTTTTGGCTCTCCCGCCGGGTAACTACGTACTGGTCGTGGAGATGACGGGTTTTCGCAAATACGAGCAGAAAAACCTGCAACTCCTTGTAAATTTGCCGGCCACCACGAACCTGGCACTCGAAGTAGGAACTACCAGCGAGATTGTCGAAGTTTCGGCCCAGACGGAAACTCTGAATGCGACGGATGCCTCTCTCGGAAATGCGTTCAATGAGAGTCAGGTGAAAGAATTACCGCTTGAGGGCCGCAATGTGCCCGACCTGCTCAGCTTGCAGCCCGGCGTTGCCTACACCAACAATCGACCGGATGTGCCAACATGGGACACCAGAAACGGTGCGGTGAATGGCGCCCGCAGCGACCAAAGCAATGTAACGGTAGACGGTATCGCCGTGAATGACGAGGGAGGGCACGCCTTCACTTCGGTTCTACCTGTAACTCTGGATTCCGTGCAGGAATTCCGTGTTACCACGACGAACTACAATGCCGATCAAGGCAGCTCTTCCGGCGCTCAGGTCGCTATGGTCACGAAGAGCGGCACGAACGAAATTCACGGCTCGGCTTATGAATATCACCGCAATACCTATACCAGCGCTAACGACTTTTTCGTCAAAAGCAGCGAGCTCCAGAATTGCATCAGTAATGGGACTCCCATTAGCGATCCCAGTTGCAACAAAGCGCCTAAGCTCATTCGCAACATTTTTGGCGGATCGCTAGGCGGCCCCATTAAGAAGGACCGCCTCTACCTATTCATGAACTTTGAAGGGACGCGCCGGGCCGAAGCTCAGAGCCAAACCGTCGCCGTGCCTTCGCTGGCGATGCGAGATGGAGTTATGCAATATGCCTGCGCCGATCCAGCGGCTTGCGCGGGAGGAACGGTAACAGGTATCAGCGGGGCGACCTACGCGGTAGCGGCCGGCAACAATGCGGTTTCACCCGTGCAGCTCACCAATATGGATCCTCTGCACGTTGGTCCAAGCAAGGCTGTTCTCGCCTACCTCAACACTTTCCCTGCACCCAATTGCAATAACGCCGGAGACGGTCTCAACTACAGCTGCTTCAACTTCAGCGCGCCGATCTCCGATACAAAAAACGAATACATTTCCAGAATGGATTACAACATCACGCGGGACGCGAAGCAGCGCATTTCCCTCACCGGTGCACTGAGGAACCAAAACAATGCGCAAACTCCATTTCTGCCAGGGCAAACGCCTTCACAGAGCGTCGTCAACTACAACAAAGGATTGATTGTAAATTACAGCAGTGTGTTGACAAATACGCTCGTCAACAATTTCCGCTATGGGTTCGTGCGTGAAAGTGTCGGTATTATTGGCAACTCCAACCAGGACTGGATCTATTTTCGAGGTCTGAATGACCAGACGGGCGCCGTGACGCGCACGAACAGCTTTCAGCGGCCGGTTCACACCATCGCGGATGACCTCTCTTGGATATACGGAAAACACACGTGGCAGTTCGGGACGCAAATCTCTTTCATCCGTACTCCCAGCGTTAGCTACTCGACTTCTTTTAGTGACGGGAGCGCCAACGCTTCTTGGACGACCCTGTCCGGCTATGCGCAAAAAAAATCGCCGCTCAACCCCGCGTATACTTGCGCGAACTCCAGCCCGAGCTCCTGCACTGCCAACGGCACACCGTTTGTGGATCCCAGTTTTGCCAACTCGTACGATTTTCCACTTCAGGCCTTGCTCGGAATGGTTACGGAGGTGGACGCGCAATACAACTTCAAACGTGATGGAAGCCCGCTTGCCGATGGGTCGCCAATCCAGCGCCGGTACGCGATTGACGGTTATGAGTTCTATGGGCAGGACACTTGGAAACTGAAGCCCACGCTAACCGTAACGCTTGGGCTGCGATGGTCGCTCTTCTCGCCACCTTGGGAAACGAATAAGTTGCAGGTAGCTCCTACCACCAACCTCGACAACTGGTTTCAAGCGCGAGCCAATGCAGGCGCCAATGGCGCCCCTTCAAATGGGGACACGCCGGTGGCTTTCGATTGGTCAGGCCCAGCAAATGGTAAGCCTGGGTATTACAGCTGGGACAAGAAGGATTTCGGCCCTCGAGTGGCATTCGCTTGGGCGCCACGATTCGGCAGTGGGTTGCTTGGAAATGTCTTGGGCACGGGCAAGACCACGATTCGCGCTGGATTTGGAATGGTTTACGATCGCTTCGGGCAAGGAATCGCTGACGACTTCGGCAAGAACGGATCGTTCGGGCTTTCTACTCAACTGGCAAACCCGGCGGGCTTTCTGTCGCCTTACAACGCTCCTCGGCTCACGAGTATCAATTCGATTCCAACCACCGATCTCAACGGCAACCAGATCTTTCTTTCGGCTCCGCCAGCTGTGTTCCCCCAGACTTACCCGCAAGGGAATTTTGCCATTGCGCACAGCATCGACGCTGGCATTAAGAGCCCCTACTCTTACACGCTTGATTTCTCAGTGGGACGCGAACTGCCCAGCGGGTTCACCCTCGAAGTGTCCTACGTGGGCCGCCTCGCGCACCGCCTGTTGACGCAACTAGACGTAGCCACTCCCCTTAACTTGAAAGACCCGAAGAGCGGGGTTGACTATTTCACGGCCGTAACCGCATTGGCCAAGGTCTATCGCACAGGCGTTTCGACCGACAACTTCAACCCCTCGATGGTCCCTGCAAACGTCGCGCAGTATTGGAGTGATGTTATAAAGCCCTTGCAAGCTGGCGATTCGTTTGTGACCGGATCTTGCGGAAACAACAACACAACTGTACCTGTTGTCGCTGTCTATGACCTGTTCTGCGGCAATAGCCTGAATGAGACGACAGGGCTTCTCTTGCTTGACTACTACGGCCTTACTGGGGCTTCTGGCAATTCCTACCTGCCGGCCGGGGGGCAATACACATTCTACAATCCTCAATACGCTACGCTCTACGTTTGGAAATCGATGGGAACGTCCAATTACAACGCCATGCAGGTGAACCTGAAGCACAAGATGTCACATGGCGTACAATTCGATTTCGCCTATACGTTCTCGAAATCCATCGACTTGTCCTCGGATGCGGAACGCGTAGGCACCATCAACGGCACCGGCGCACAAGTCCAGAACGCCTGGAGCCCGTTTCAGTTTCGCAGCGTTTCGGATTTTGACGCTACGCACCAAATCACCGCGAACTGGGTGGCGGATCTTCCTTTTGGGCGCAACCGTTATATCGGCCGAAACGTAAACCGGGCGGTGGACGCCGTCATTGGCGGCTGGCAGGTCTCTGGTCTCGGCCGCTGGACCAGCGGCTTCCCCTTCAGCGTCGGCAATGGATTCCAATGGCCTACCGACTGGGATCTCTCCGGGAACGGAATTCAAGTCGCTCCCATCAAGACGGGCACATTTTACGATCCGAAGAACATTGGCGCTGTCAGCGCATTTTCCAACTTCTCGGCTGGCGCGAGTTCCTTCCGCGAGCCCTTCCCAGGCGAAGCAGGGCAGCGCAATAATCTTCGCGGCCCGGGATTTTTCACCGTCGATATGGGGCTGTCAAAGCGTTGGACTATGCCCTGGAAGGACACCCATGCCGTGCAGTTTCGCTGGGAGGTGTTCAACGTTACAAACTCTAAGCGCTTTGATGCCCAGAGCCTTAACTCGTACCTGGATGTTTACGGCACAACCTTTATGGACTATACGAGGCTCTCTACTAAACCCCGTGTGATGGAGTTCGCATTGCGCTACGAGTTCTAAGACGCGGCTAGTTCAGATCACAAAGAGACCGCCGGAATTAGAGTTTCCGGCGGTTTCTTTTTTTGGTTATGCTTGTTGCCTTCGCGAATCGGCGTTCCGCGTCGCGCGGGTACCGTGTTAAGCTATAGGCCCGCTCGGTATTTCATGGACTGAGTGGGTTTGTTCGGGGCGTAGCGCAGCCTGGCTAGCGCGCCTGGTTCGGGACCAGGAGGTCGAAGGTTCAAATCCTTTCGCCCCGACCACTTTCTTCTTCACAGACATTACTTGCGCTGACGGATTCTCTACTATCATTCCTGACCGATTCCTAGCATGGCCTGCTACGATTCCGCGTAACCTACTGCGGCTGACCGGCGCTTTCTGATCGGGTCCCGTCACAAGAAGGCTTTTAGCGTCAGCTCAAAAAAGCTTTATCGTCACCTCACGCTGGCGAAGTTTTTTTCTCGTAGGTGTCGTAGCTTGCGGCTATGGCGCGGATTTCTTCTAGCGTTTGGTCGCGGCGCAGAATGCCATTTTCCAACACGATTTCGAGTAGATCGTCTGCCCTGGCGGGACTTGCGCCGTCTACTTTGACGGTCACGAATTCCTGGCCCTCTTTCAGCAAGACGAATCTTCCGGCGCGCGAGTCCTTACCGGGATCGGTGATCGGCTGCTTGTAGACGTCGTGCCATTGGCCATTGATTTCGATCGCTGAGCATTTCAGCGCGAACCGCAGCGTGTCGCGATTGACTTGTTGGAGTAGCGCACCGCCCATACCGAAGCTCCAGTTGTCCATGGACCAGCCCTTGCGAGTTAGCTGGAAAATCATGTTTTGGATCGTGTGGTAATTCACGCCGTCGCCCTGGATGAAGCGGACCTGCGGAGCGATGACTTTCCAGCCCTTGCGGTTTACTTCATAGCCGAACTTCTCGGCGGCAATGTTAAAAATCTCTTCCAGAACTGCAACAGCTTCCCCGCTGTCTGGGCGAATAACCAGCGTGCCTTTGCGACGCAGCACTTTGTCGCGCAGCTTACCGCCCCACAAAGTACGAACGGCGTTGAAAATATCGTAGGAATCGCTCACGCACGCGATGACGCCTTCCGGGACATTGTCGACCACATTTTCATAGGCATCGACCTCGCGATCCTTGCCCCATGCGGTCATCGCAGAGTGCTCGGAAGCGGGGATGCTGAGGCCCGGCATGTCCGCGCGGTAATACTGCTGCAGCAGCTCGATGGCGGCGAGATTGTCAGTGCCGAGAAAATTGAACAGATGCGTAGCGCCGCCAATGGCTGCGGATTCGCGGCTGCTTACGCCGCGGAAACCAAAGTCGTGCAGCTTGTAAGGCAAAAGGGACGGATCGCCGGTGCGCACCAATGCTTCTCCGACGGATTGTTTTATGGCTCGGCTAAGCGTCGCGACGGTGACCGGATACCAAACCTGAAGCAAGACGGTTTCCGCCCAATTCGTCAGCCAGTAAAACTCCGGATCGGTGTTTTCGATGGTGATGATGGCGTTCTGCGCGCCAACCAGCGAGCCTTCTTTGACTGCCTTGATTCGTAGCGGCAAAATTCCGCCATATTTTGCGTGCAGACTTTTCCAGCCTTCGTAGTTGAAGCACTTGGGGTTTCCAGAAAAGTGTTTGTCTGCGAATTGCCGCGCTTCTTCGACATCTTCCGCGGCAAAAACTTTTCCCGCGAAGTTCGCTTTTACGATGTATTGCAGTCCGGCGACTTGCACGTGATCGAAAAAGCCGCCGCGCGAGCAAACGTAGGAATAGATGAAGCGCGTGTTTGGCGGGTATTGCCACCAGTGCGTGAGTTTGTAGCTATCGGTGTTGAGGATCGGGTTGAGACGAAGGGGCTGGATCGTGATCTCCTAGTCTGATGGCTACGCTCCCGCAGGGACGCTTCAAGATATTGTCATAGTTGATCCAGCGTGAAGGCCACTAGAGAAGACGCTGGTCGCGCTGGATTTGCAGCACGACGGGTGCCCCGGGCTGCAGCGCGTTTAGGGTGGACCGGAGACGATCGAGTGTCGTCATGGGCTGGCCATTCACGGTGCGGATTACGTCAGCAACTGTGAGCGGGATATCTGCGCCAGCCTCTGAAGCACGAGCTACGACAATGATCCCAAACGGATCGCGAAGATCCTCTACCATTGCGGCAATTTTGGCGTCGATTTCCACGCCTATGATGCCTAGCGGACGCACGAGATTTTTTTCGGGGTCGGCGAGCGAAGTGATCTGATCCATTTCGTGCGCAGCCTGGATGACGGGAACATCAAAGGCAAGGCGCTCCTTATTGCGCAAAACTTCGACGCGAACTTTGGCGCCGGCATCGATGGACATCAAGCGAAACGAAACATAGGGGACGCTGTCCGCAATCCGGCCATCGACAGCCAGGAGCACGTCTCCAACGCGCAGCCCAGCGGCCATTGCGGGGCTATCGGGTAGAACATCGGAAACAATTACGCCGTAACTTCGCGGAAGACTGAGGGCGGCGGCGAGCACAGGCGAAATCGTCTGCATACCAATTCCAATCTGCGTCTGATGGATGTGACCAAATTTCCGAAGTTGTTGGTACGCGACATTGACAACGCTGCCGGGGATAGCGAAGCCGATTCCTTCGTTTCCGCCGGATTGCGTGAGTATGAAGGTGTTGATGCCGATCACTTCGCCATCAACATTCACTAATGGTCCGCCCGAATTTCCCGGGTTAATGGGCGCGTCCGTTTGGATATAGACCATCGGAGAATCGGGATCGGTCTGCCGGGCTACGGAGGAGACCACGCCCAGCGTGACAGTGTTACGCAGGCCCTGTGGGCTGCCGAAGGCAAACACCATTTCGCCTTGACGCACATTACGGTAGGGGGCGAGAGAAAGCGCGGGAAGCTTCACATTGTCAGCTTTTAGAACCGCCAAATCGATGTCCTTCGCTACCCCAACCACGTGAGCGGACACGATGTTCGAGCGGGCAGAGAGGATTGCCTGTAGCGGCGGACCTTCTCCCGTCATCGCTTCGGGAACCACGACCTGCACGCGCTGTGCACCGGCGACGACATGCGCGTTGGTGAGGATGTATCCGGAGGGATCAATGACGAAACCGGAGCCGATGGCACGCTGCCGGCCAAGAGTCAGGGCTGTGGTGCCATGCTCAGTGGTTTCGACGGGACCATAGCCAGTGACCATTATTTGCACGACGCTAGGGGAGACCTTCTTAATTAGCTTGTCGATGGATTCGTTGAGTTTGCGAAGCGTGTTGTCGCCACGGTCCTGAGCACGCGATGCACTCGGGAGGGCCGCGACAAGCACTGCTGCTACAACAGCGACCAGAAATCTTCGGGGACGGAAATGACGATGAATCATGGAAACCTCGTGGTCAGGCTGGCTCCGAGGATATAACGGGCAGGAGCATCCCGCAAAAAGCGAGCAGAGCGTGAGATGCTGCCAACGCGAGCATTGGATAGGTTGAGGCGGTACCTCCGACAAAAACAAGCTGTCCCTGGAGAGACCGCGGCCCCCTCCCCCCGGATTTTGCGTAAGTGTTCATTCTGAAGGTAGTTAAAGTCCTTTGTTTTGACACACTTTTGCAAGTGTTCATTCCAAAGGTACTTATTGAACGGCGCTTTTGCACGTTCGCACGGGAGAGAAACCGGAGGAAGGTAGGGCGTATGCCGTATGGATGTGAAACGGAAGGGTTTGCGCGAAGAGGGATTTGTAAAAACATGAAAACAAAGGGTGATAAAAAATGGACGGATCGCGGAAACACACTGGGCTCGGGAAGAAGGAAGGGACGAAACGGGGACACTGTCAGCGGAACCTTGGCTCAGAGAATACCGCATCGGTTACTATTTGTCAAGTGAGAAATTAAACAGTGTGATTTGAAGGGCTTGCAGCGCCCGTCGCAAACAAAGGGCCGCCGAATCCCCAAGTGCCTGAATACGTCCCGTCTGTCCCCAACGATTCATGTCCCCACGATCCCGACGATCTGTCGGGTCAGCGATTCCACATGTCCGGTAAGCCGACTAATCGGGAGTTAGCCCGCTGTCCTGCGGCATCATCAGTGCGCTCGATTATGTTGCGATAGAAATGGGCCAGCATCTCTTCCGAAACAGTCCGTTGCTTTGCCTATTTGCGAGTCAAAAGGAACCCGTGGCTCTGCCCATGCAGCATCCCGAAACCCGTAATCCTGCCCTGTGCATTGATGCCCGATGCCCCCACCAATGTCCAACCGGTGCCGGATGGAATCAATAGATTCAGGTCTTTCATTCCGCCTGCTTGCGTCCAAACAAAGGCGTGAAAAGCATTGCCGTTTGAATCGTAAGCTGTGCCCACGACCTCGCCGGAATCATTTATCGACGTCGCTGTAGTCCGAAGAGTCTTATTCAGCAACCCAAGGTCCTTCATGCCCGCGGTCGCAGTCCACAGAAACGCGTGGGTCATTCCATTGTTAGTGCTCGAGTCCCCAACGACTGCCCCATGTATGTTGATTCCAAGCCCCTGCTAAACATAAAACCAGGTAGGGTGCCCAAATCGGTCGCTATCACCCCATTGGGATTTGGCCACCAACAAGCGTGCCAGTTACCCTGATGCCCTCCGCTCGAGGAAAACCCAGCAATTTGGCCCGCATTGTTAATGGCCGTCGAAGTGTTATTTAACCCGCCTGGCAGTGCATCGAGGCCCCGCATGCCAGTGGAGCTCGTCCACCGAAATGCTCTTTGTGCCCCTGACAAGCTGAAAGCATACCCAGCGACGACTCCCGAATCATTGATCGCATCTGCTTCGCTATATTGCGTGTGATATAGCACCCCGAGATCTTTAAGCGGCTTCGATGGACCGAGGGGCAAGAATGCATGTGAAACATAATTTGAGAAGTCCGCAGCGCCAACCACTACACCAAAATGATTGATTGCGTGTCCGTCGCTGTAGTGGCCTCCGGGAAAGATGCCGAACATCTGGACGCCATGAGCCGCGGTCCACACGATCGCGCGGCTCGGGGTACCGGGGCCCCTGAACACCTCCGGTACCCACCACCTCGCCCGTGTCACTGATTCCCCTACCACCAACTTGTCCCAGATCCGTAATGGTATATTGCTGCGCATAAGCGGCGCCCGAAAATAGCAGGGCCACAACGGCGCTGCAGACACACATCCCCCACTTACGATTCATTTACCCCTCCACATCGAGCACTTGCGCCGCGTGGTTGCACGATTTGGTCAAGCCGCACGTCATACAAGTCTTGGCCTGTGACCCGCGGAAGAATGCGCTACTGAAAGTCGGCAACAAGAGCGACCGCATCGATTCGCGGAAACTTGCGGAGCTGCTGCGCTCGAATCTTCTCCGGTCCGTCTATCACGAAGACACGGGCATGCGAACGGTGAAGGAACTAGCGCGCAGCTATCTGACCATCACCAGAGATCTCACGCGCGTGATGGTTCGTCTGAAAGCTCTCTACAGAAGTTGGGCCATCCCCTGTGCCGGTCAGCAGGTCTACGCACCGCGTCATCGCGCCGAATGGCTGGCGAAAATCAGCGAGGCCGGCGTGCGCCGCCGGGCGGAGCTCTACTACCAAGAGTTCGACGCCCTGCTGCTCGTGCATCAGCAAGCGCGGCGAGAGTTATTGGCCGAGAGCCGGAAGCACAACGCAACGCAGTTGTTGCGCCAGATCCCATCGATCGGGCCGATTCGTGCAGCTCTGCTGCTCGCGCTCATCCAGACGCCACACCGCTTCCGCACCAAGCGACAACTGTGGAGCTACAGCGGCCTGGCCTTAGAGACCCGTAACAGTGGGGAATACCGCATTGTGCATGGCCAGCTCAAACGCTCCAAGAAAGTCGTGGCCATCCGCGGGCTAAACAAAAACCATAACCACGATCTGAAAAATATCTTCAAGGGTGCGGCCATTCGGGCCGCTGCTTTCAGCGGACCCTTTCAGGTATTCTACGCGGCTCTCGTTGCCAAAGGGATGAAACCACCGATGGCGCGTCTGACTCTGGCGCGCAAGATCGCCGCGATCATTTTGATCGTCTGGAAGAAAGGAGTGCGTTTCGACGCTGAATATCTGAAACAACAAGCAGCTTGAGCGTCTAGTCGAGAACCCTTCCATCTCTAGATTCAATCCTGGCGGTGGTCCGTCGGTTCTTCA
>JAOAPV010000047.1 GCA_025463055.1 Candidatus Acidiferrum typicum | reverse complement strand
TACCGAGACGTCGATGTAGACGGGATCGGCGGCGATGCCGTCGACGGGGCCGCGCTTGCCCCAGAAACTGCCGCAGACGAGGCGGACGTGCGTGCCGTCGTCGTCGGTGATTTCCGGAATGTCGGGCGATTTCACTTCCTGGTAGCGCGGCGGGGTCATTTTCAGCGAGGCGGGGAGATTGGCCCAGAGTTGGAAGCCGTGCATGCGGCCGGCGTGGTCGCCCTTGGGCATTTCCTGGTGAATGATGCCGCTGCCGGCGGTCATCCACTGGACGTCACCTGGGGTGATGGCGCCGCGGTTGCCGATGCTGTCGCCATGCTCGACCGTTCCGGCGAGTACGTAGGTGATGGTCTCGATGCCGCGGTGCGGGTGCCACGGGAATCCGGCGAGATAATCTTCGGGGACGTCGTTGCGAAAGTCGTCGAGGAGCAGGAAGGGATCGAACTCAGTGGTGTTGCCGAAACCGAAGGCGCGGCGGAGGTGAACTCCGGCGCCTTCTGTGGTGGGCTTACTGCGGATCAGACGCTTTACGGGTCGAATGGACATGGATGTTCTCCAAAAGAGGTTCAGAGCGCAGTCTACGCCGGAGTGGAACGAGTGTCATGTCGCGGAGAAATTAATTAAGCGGGGCGGCAGGCGGAGCAGGTTAATTCCTGGCCCATGTGGTCGAGGCGTCCCTGGGCGGTGGTTACCCAGTGATGGTCGGTGTAGGGCGGATCGTTGCGAACGTGCTTCTGATGGCCGCAGTCGAGCTCGGCGACCCAATCGCGGTTTCCATCCATGTGAAAACCAACGATTTTGCGCTGCGTGCCGACCGATACCGAGCGCATCTGCTTCATATCAGCATTCTACGCTTTTTGCCCTATTTGTACGCCAAATTCTGGTAAGAGCCGCGGCCCGGCATCGAGTGGGCGCGAAATGTTACACTCCGCTTGCACACAAATAAGCAGCACACAAAAGGAGTATCGAGCATGGAAGGCAACGAAGCAGCGGCGGCAATCCTGGTGCAGACGATTTTCTTGAAGGATGGACACTTGCAAGGTCTGCTGGGCGAGCAAGCGACGAAAAGTCCGGTGGCGGCGGCGGAATTCTTGCAGCCGTTTTATCGCGCGGTGTTGGCGATGGTTAGCAAGGTGAAGGTGGACGGCAAGTCCTAACTACTGCAGAGTGCTGCGAACTCGTCCCAATTCTTACGCAGCATCTGTTTCACCTGCCGTCCTAGCCCTTGTGATATCATGATATCGAAACATGATTTTGCAGGAGTGGACAATGGCTCAACTAATTGTTCGCGATATCGAGAATGAGGTAAAGGCCAAGCTGCAGCGTCGCGCCAAGCGTCACGGCCGCAGCATGGAGGAAGAAGTTCGCGAGATTCTTCGTGATGCCACGAAGGCGGAAACCTCGAGCCGCAAGGGACTTGGAACGGAGATTGCTTCCTTGTTTCGGGACGTTGGACTGAGAGATGGCGAGGAGATTGGTGAATTCCACGACCTTCATATCGAGCCCGCTAAATTTGAGGAATGATACTCCTGGACACCAATGTCATTTCTGCCCTAATGAGGCCGGCACCAGAAGGACCAGTGCTGCAGTGGCTGGATAACCAACCGCGATCTTCCATTTGGATTACGTCGATTACAGTGATGGAGCTTCGCTACGGGCTCCAGATAATGCCCAAGGGTATGCGTCGG
Source organism: Candidatus Acidiferrum typicum (assembly GCA_025463055.1). Lineage (GTDB taxonomy): Bacteria > Acidobacteriota > Terriglobia > Acidiferrales > UBA7541 > Acidiferrum > Acidiferrum typicum_A. The sequence goes on along the minus strand of JAOAPV010000047.1, from coordinate 146,512 downwards.
GGCAGAATGTTTCAATCACTGGAAACCCTGCTACTGGAAAAAATCGAAGAGCGCATTGCGATGTTCGATTCGGCTGCCGCACTACAGGCTGGAGATCTGATGGCGTCGCGCAAACCGCAAGGCCGCCCTGGCGATTATCGGGACACTATGATCGCGGGAATTGCGCTGTCCACTCGCGCGACGCTCGCCACGCGCAACACGGCTCACTTTGCGGACCTCTCAGTGCCAGTGGTTAATCCCTGGACGCCTTAATCACAAACTCACGAAACCGAGCAAAGACGAACGGCCGGCAAGGATTTAGAAGTTGCCTTTGCCGAAGGTTAGGCGCAGGCCGGTGGAGAGGAGCTCGTCGTTGGACTTTAGGCCGGGAAGCGGATTGCTTAGGTAGCGGTCGCTGACGGTCACTTGCCAGCTTAGCCAGGACTTTAGTTTGGTGGCGGCGGTGGCGTCGAACTGGAAACGATATTGGCCGAGGTCGCTTACGTTGGGGAAGGCGGTGAAGCGTTCGTCGAAGGAGACGCGATTGTTGAGCTTCCAACTTAGCTCTTCGCCGGCGAGAACTTCTGCGACGTTGCGGGTGATGCTGGTTAGGACCAGCGGCGGATTGGGAGAAAATCTTTCCTGGTCGTAGTTGGCGCCGGCGAATACGTCGAAGGTGGTGTTCGTGGTCTTGATGACGTGAAGGCCGGCGCCGCCACCGATTACGCTGCGCAGGTCGAGGTGCTGAAACTGATCGAAGGCGAAATCAGTTAGGGCGAAGACGAAAAAGCGCGGGGTGAGGTTGTAGTCGAAGCGGGCGCCGCCTTCGATGGCGTTGGCGGTGGTGCGGCCGGGAGGCGTGGTGTTATCGGTGGCGTAGACGGACGTTGCGTAGAGGCTGAGCTTGGTGCGCTTGGTTACTCGAGCGGCTTTTGCGGAGAGACTGAAGGCGAGGAGAGCGGAGTTGCCGCGCGTTTCGCGGAGGCCGGTGTCGAAGAGGCCGCTCCAGAGGTCGATTAGGCGCGGATGCTGCAGGCGATCGTAGTCGCTTTGTTCTTGGGCGTTGCGTATGGCGACGACGGCGTCGCGCGGCGCGGAGACTTGGCCACGATCTGGCGTGGTAACAGCGAACTTGCCGTCGTCCGTGGTGACGTTGCCGGAGAGCGTCTGACCGTTGTTCAACTGCACGCTTAGCGGCTGCGACGAGACGATGGCGCTGACGGCATCCCACTTCAGTGTTACTTCGCCGGCGGCGTCTGTTTTCAGCAGTAGACACTTGCCATCGGACTTGACGATGGTTCCGGTGAGGCGGTCGCCATTTTTTAGAGTCACCTGATCGGCGTTTGCAGCCGGAGCTGAGAAAAACGACGAGACCAATACCCAGACACACCACGACGCAGCCAAAGTCGCACTTCGACGCACTTTATTTCTCCTTTTTATACTTTCGCTAGACAGGAGGCCGGCTGGGCCACGGCTGGGGCTGCGCTAAGCGGTTATTTGATGCTCAGAGAGTAATAAAAGAAGGCAGAGTTAGCAGGGACGACGCGCTTGGGCTGTGCGGGTTGACCGGTTTTCGGTTGGGCTTCGAGTATAATTTTGGCCCGAGGAGGCTTGATGCGTTTGCGGATTTCGCTCGTGAATGGATTTGGCGCTTTGGTGATAGCAGTGGCGCTTTGCCTTGGCGCGTGCTCGCGGCAGACGGCGGCGCCAGCGTCTGCGCAGGCGGCTTCGGGGCGGCCGGCGATTGTGTTTATGACGGATTTTGGGGCGGCGAACGATGCGGTGGCGATTTGCCGGGGGGTGATTTACGGCATCGCGCCGGACGTTCGAATCATGGACATTACGCACCAGGTGACGCCGTTTTCGATTGAGGAGGCTTCGCGGTTTCTCTATGGGGTGACGCCGTATTATCCGGCGGGGACGGTGTTTCTTGTGGTGGTCGATCCGGGCGTGGGAACTTCGCGGAAGGCGATCGCGGTGAAGTCGAAGAAGGGGCAGTATTTCATTCTTCCGGACAATGGAGTGATTACACCGGTCGTGGATCGCGACGGACTGGCGGAGGCGCGGGAAATCACGAATCAACACTGGATGATCGATTCGCCGCTATCTTCGACGTTTCATGGGCGGGACATTTTTTCGCCGGCGGCGGCGCATCTGGCGGCTGGATGGGAATTCAATCTGGTGGGGCCGCCTGTGCAGCAGCTTGTGCGGCTGTCGATGAAAAGCGCCGTCCTTTCCGAGAAAGGGATCGACGGAGACATTATTGGGCTCGATGATCCATACGGGTCGCTGATTACGAATATTCCGGGGGAGGATTTGAAGCAGCTTGGATACAACGTCGGCGATAAGGTGCTTGTGCAAATCAACAAGAAGATGATCGCGCTGCCGTTCGCGAAAACGTTTATGGATGTTGCAGTGGGCGAGTCGCTGCTTTATGTGGATTCTCGGGGTCGCGTGGGGATTGCGGTAAACCAGGGCAGCTACGCTAAGAAATTTAATGTTATGCCGCCTGACAAGGTCTTCATTCCGCGCAAGGGCTTGCCGTTTAGGGTTCGCTGACCGTCGAAGCCGATAGAGCTTCAGGTCTCAGTCGTTTGCCAGTCGCCTCGATGACGCTACAGCCTTTAAAGCGGTAGCAAGCTACCGCACTCCATATTTAGCTACCTTCCCGTTCACGCCTTGCGGATGTAACCTTTTCCGCATTTGGCGGTATTCGCGTATGCAGGGGCAAGATGATTGGCCCAGGGAAGACCATCCGAGAATGCACTCGGTAACTGACGAGGAGTTGATGCTGCAGGTGCGTGACGGCGCGGGGGAGATGCTAGGGGTGTTGTTCGAACGCTATCACGCGCCGCTTTACAACTTTTACGCGAAGCTGACCGGAGATCGGGCGCTTAGCGAGGACCTTGTGCAGGAGGTGTTTTTGCGGATTCTGAGGCATCGGCAGACGTTCCGGGACGGGACTCCATTTCGCGCGTGGATCTATCAAATCGCGCGGAACGCGCGCATCGATCATTTTCGGAAGAGCCGGCCGCAGGTGCCATTCGAACCGGAGATGGCGCCAGCGGTAGCGCCGGGCGATCCCGCGCAGCAACAACAGGAGTCCGAATTATTGCACCGGGCAATGATGGAGCTGCCGGAGGAAAAGCGCGAGTTGCTGGTGCTGTGCCGGTTTCAGGAGCTTCCGTACGAGGATGTGGCGCGGCTGGTGGGATGCGGCGTGGCGACGGTGAAGGTGCGAATCCACCGGGCGATGCAGGAGCTGCGGCAAATTTTCCATCAGTTGCAGGCTGCCCCGGCTAGTTCTGCGCAACGTGCTGCGGCACAAAATTTTCCGCCGCGGAGGATGACATGAAATGTGAAGAGATCGCGGAGCTCTTGCCCGATTATTTGCAACAGGGCTTGCAAGGCGAGCGGAAGAACATTGTGGAACGGCACTTGGAGAGCTGCGTTGAGTGCAGAGAGGTAGCGGGACTCTGGAAGCAGCTTGCGCTGATTCCCGATGAGCAGCCGAGCCCGGCGGGGCGGGCGCGATTCGACGCAATGCTACAGGCTTACCAGGCGGGCCAAGGAAGTGGAGTAGTGACGCGACGCACGACGGATAAGGGGACGTCCATTTGGAGCGTGTTCCAGTGGCTGCGTTCGCCGGTGGGTGCGGTGGCGTGGAGCATCGCGCTGGTGGCGCTTGGAACGTATCTGGGACTCCAACTTGGCGGCGCGAAATCGAACTCGCAGGATTTGGCGGCGATGCATACGGAGTTGACGAGCATGCGGCAGATGGTTGCGCTCTCGATGCTGCAGCAACAGTCGGCGAGCCAGCGGCTGGAGGGCGTGACGTGGACGCGGCGGGAGGAGCATCTCGATCCGCAGGTGCTTTCGGCGCTGATGCATACGTTGCGGTATGACCAGAGCGTGGACGTGCGGCTGGCGGCGCTGGATGCGCTGAGCCGACATGCGGGTCAGCCGCAGGTGAAAAAAACCGTGCTGGACGCGTTGCAGGAGCAGCAATCACCGCTGATGCAAGTTGCGCTGATCGACCAATTGGTGGAATGGCGCGATGCGGAGGCGGCTCCGGGGCTGGAGAAGCTGCGGAAGCTACCGAATCTGAATCCAACGGTGCGGCAGCGGGCGGATTGGGCCATTAGCAAATTGAATTGAGGAGCTGAGCGATGACCAATACATATTTGCTTTCGGCACTGGCGTCCGGGATGGCGTTACTGCTCTGGCCGGTGCAGGCGATGCGGAACACTCCTGAGAAGCAGGCGGTCCTTTCGGTGCAGCAGGAACGGCCCTCCGCTCACGTGGATGTGGATGAAGAAGAGCGAGAGATGGACATGGATGTCGACATGGAGATGGATGTGGAGGAGCCACAGATGGATATAGAGATGGACGTGGAAGAACCACAGGTCGACGTGGATATCGATAGAGACGAGCCGGAGATGGATGCGGATCACGATCAGGACGACATCGATCGAGACGACGTCGATGTAGACGTCGACCACGAGGACGCGAGCTTCACGGAACATGAGCAGGAAAAAATCGAGAAGTCTTTCGCGATGCCGGCCGGAGCAGGACGGCGGACGCTGGAAATCGACAATGTTTGGGGTTCGATCGAAGTTGTGGGCGCGGCGTCGGACCAGGCGCAGCTCACCGTGAACAAGAGCATCCGAGCGGAATCGAAGGGGAAAATCGAGCAGGCGAAAAAGGAAGTGACCCTGGATGTTACGCAACAAGCGGATGCGCTGAAGCTGTACGTTAACGGGCCATTCCGGTGCAATTGCCACGATTGCGGCCGGTCGCGCGACGATGACGGGTACGTGGTGAAGATGGATTTTCAGGTGCAGGTGCCACGCGACGTGGACATCAAGATCAAGACGGTGAATGAAGGGCGCGTTTCGGTGCGCGATATCAACGGCAGCTTCCTGGTGCGCAATGTGAATGGAGATATTCAGATTCGCAATATCGCGGGGTCGGGGACGGCGCGCACGGTGAATGGGCCGGTAAAGGTGTCGTTTAGGCAGAATCCGCGCGAGGAATCGGATTTCGAGACGGTGAATGGGGCTATCGAGCTGCAGTTTGCACGCGACCTCTCCGCGGACTTCCGATTCAAGACTTTTAATGGCGGGATTTATAGCGACTTCCCGGTTACGGCCTTACCGCTGCAGGGCATGCAGGAGGAGCGTCACGGAGCGAAGGTGGTCTTTCGGGCGGACCGGTACACGGGAGCGCGGATAAATGCGGGTGGTCCGCAGATCAAGGTGGAAAATTTAAATGGAGACATTCGGATTTTGGAAAACCATGAATAAGCAAATTAGGCAGTTTTCTTCGATTTCAGCGAAGTTGGTGTTGGTGGCGATTGCGGCGGCGGCGCTAGGTTTGGGCGCCGGGAACACGCGCGCACAGGGGCAGACGCAATCGGGCGTGGACCGCATTCCCGTGACGCTGAGCGATCCGTCCCGGCCGGCACGCGTTAAGGTCAGCATGGTGAACGGCGGAATCACCGTGAAGGCTTACGAAGGGAAGGAAGTTGTGGTGGAAGCGCATATGCGCAATCGCGAAAATTCGCGCAATGAGGGTGGGCCTAAACGGTTGGCGATTTCAAGCACTGGCCTTTCCGTGGAGGAGGAAAACAACGAAGTCAACATCAACACCGAATCGTATATGCATCCGATCGATGTTTCGGTTTCGGTTCCGGTGCACACGTCGCTGAAGCTGCGCGCGGTGAACGATGGAGACATCGTGGTGACGGGCGTGGAAGGTGAACTGGACGTCGATGACATAAATGGAGCGGTTACACTGAACAACGTTTCCGGCAGTGTGGTGGCGCACGCGCTGAATGGGCGTCTGTACGCGACGTTGACGCGAGTGGAGCCACAGAAGGCCATGGCCTTCAGTTCGTTGAATGGCGATATTGACGTGACGTTTCCCGCCGATTTGAAGGCGAACGTCAGCATTCGTTCGGATCAAGGGGACGTGTTCAGCGATTTTGATGTGCAGCTCAAGGCAGCGGCGTCGCAGCCGGTGGTGGAAGACAGCCGCGGGAAGGGCGGCAAATACCGGGTGAAGATTGATAAGACGGTGCACGGGACGATCAATGGCGGCGGCCCGGAAATTCAATTCAGGAATTTTCAGGGGCAGATATATATTCGGAAGGCGGGCAACCCGCGGTAGCGGTGAGCTACAAATCGTAAGATCACGCCGTACTCATTGCTACTGGTCTTTTATCACATTGACATGTGCACGCGTACCGTGGAGCCGCCCATGACGGAAGAGCTTTCATCGCGCGGCTGGCTTCTCAGTTGTGGAGTTACGAAGTTGGTTGTGGTGCGCGGGCGGTGGTCAGCAGATACCATTCGACCGTGGGTGCGCGGAGATACTTGATGCGGGTGCGGGTGGCTTCAGCGGCCGGGGCGTTGCCTAGTTTCTCCTGGGCGGCGGCGAGCTGATCTAATGCGAGCAGCGAGCGCGGGTCGGCGGCGAGTTCATCGACGGCGTTAGCGAGATCGCCTTTCGCGGCGAGCAGGTAGCCGCGAGCGGATTCGTAGCTGTTCTCGACGAGCAGATCGCGCGACTGCGCGGCGAGTTGCTCGAGTTTGCGGACGCTGGCTTCCGCGAGGGCCGTTTCGCCACGTGCAGCCGAGATGCGAGCGCGCTCACGAAGAACCTGGGCGTGCGAATTATCGCGATCGGCTTCGCTTAACCCATCGATTGGATCTTGCAGCCAGATTTCCAGGGAGCGAAGTTGCTCCAGTTCGAGACCGGGATCCGCGGCTAACATGGCGCGACCGAAGCCAATCTCGAATCGCGAATAGGGCTCTTTTTGATGGCGTGCTTTTTCATTGAGAGCGTCGAGCGCTTTGCGTCCTTCCGCCTGCTGGCCTTCCCAGAAATAGACGAGCGCTTTCTGAAATTCGGAGTGAGTGCGGTCGCGCGGGTTGTTGGCGATGACGGTGGCATTATCATATTCATCGCGCGCGCGGGGATAATTGCCCATGAGGGCGGAAGTGTCTCCAAGTCCGTAATGCGACGAAATGTAAGTGGGATCAATGTTCAAGGCGGCGGAATAATGCTCGAGAGAACCTTCGTCGTCACCGGAGAAGCGAAGGATTTCACCGAGAGAGTCTTCGGGATTGGGAGAGTTCGGCAGCAGTTCGGCGTAACGCTTTAGAGAGGCGACGGCTTTTTGGGGGTCCGGCGTGCCGGTTTGAATGTAGGCGTAGGCGAGGAGATTGAGGGCGGGCGGAAAGTCCGGATCCAGGTGGTGAATGGTCTCCAGCATCTGGCGAGAGCGGTCGTAGTCCTGCAGATAGTAGAGCCAATCGGCAACGATGTAGAGGACGTGCTTGTTGTCGGGATAGCGCTTCAGAAGATCGTTCATGGCGGTGATGGCGGGAAGGAGGTCGCGGTCGCTGATGCTGGTCATCCAGCGGATTAGGAGTTGCTCGTCGAGAGTTGCGTGAGGAAGAAGTGCCTTTGCGCGGCCGAGAGCGGCGGAATCCGGGATGCCGCCCAAAGAGGCGAGCGAAAGGGTGGCGTAGCCGAGGGCGAACTGCGGATCTTTTTTAATGGCGTTGCGGGCGTTGGCGAGAGCGGCGTCGACGATGTGGTTTTCGTATTTATCGAGGGAGATTTCGACAAATTTGCGGGCTTGTTCCGAGCGCGTGGAAACCGGGATGCTGCCGAAGAGTTGTTGGCGGACAATTGGAACAACTTTCGCCGCGGGGCTTTTGCTGCGCGCTTTGGCGACTTCGATACGCGGCGCGGAGGTCTGCGCCCAAGCCGGGCATCCCAACAACGACGGGAAAATCAGAAGAAGAACGCGCGCTGAGAAGCGGTTCATTGAGCACACACCTCTATTTTAGTAAAGACGCTGAACGGCCCGTGCAGGACCACGTTAGCGTGCGACGCTCGCGACGGCATACTGGCCGGAGGTACAGGCGATGCGGGATGGTTACGTTTGCGCGGGAGTCGCACGGTTAGACACAAGAGGAGCAATGTTTTCTTGTGCTATTTGGAGGGCGGAGCGAATACTTCAGACTAATCTCGACGAGGGGTAATGAGGTTTATGAAGGCACAACGATGGGGCGATGGGCTCCGCATGATGGCGCTGATGTGCACAGGCGCGTTGCTGGCGGTTAGTGCGGCGCCGGCAGTGAAGAACATGGCGGTGGTCGCTTCGGCTGGAAGCAAGCTGCAGGATGTGCCACTGACGGAATTGGCGAAGCTCTGCAAAGGCACACAGAAGACATGGTCGGACGGACATGGTTTTACTCTGGTCATAAAGGATCCGGAGTCTCCGGATTTGCATGTGGCGGTGCAGAAGCTGTTTGGCGTGCCGGCGAGCGAGGTCAAGAGCGCGATTGCCAAGCTGAATGAGACGCGGGTGGTGGTGCGCGTCGTCGAAAGCGACGAGGATTTGCTGCGAACCGTGGAAGCTATGCCTGGAGCCGTGGGAATTTTGGATGTGTACGCGATCAACAGCGGGGTGAAGGTGTTGCGGGTGGATGGCAAGCTGCCGTTCGATGTGGGGTATGCGCTGAAGGGGAATTAGTTTCTCGTTGAGGTGGCTGCCGTTATCCGCAAGTGTTCCCGCCAATCGATTTTGTCTGATTATTCATTTTCGGAAGAAGTCGCAGAAACAAAACACGCCTAAATTTCCACTTGCTTGACCCAGCCCGTTCAAGGAATATCACGGGAACCTAGAAAACGAAATCGCCTAAGACGACCTGAGAAAAAGTTGAGGAGGGAAGCATGATAGGAAATGGCCTACCCCGCAGGCCGTGGGTACGAGTGTCAGCATTCGCGCTCAGCGTGCTCGGGATCGTTGCACTGACTCGTGTTTCCGCCACAAAAGCGGATGGCGACGAGAAAGCGGAGAAGGGAACGTTTCTTCCCACGGGCGTACGCATCACGCCGAATGCAGCGCCGGGCTCGAATTTTCAGGCGTTGAACCCAGGATTAGTTTCGGACCCGGCTTTCACTGTGGGGCAAGCAGTTACCACGGCGGTGAGTCCAGATGGGAAGACGCTGCTGATCCTGACCAGCGGCTATAACAAACAGAATTTTACATCGGGGCCGAATGCGGGCAAGACGAATCCTGCGGAATCGAACGAATACATATTCGTTTTCGATATTTCGGGTGGTAAGCCGCTGCAGATGCAAGTGTTGCAAGTGCCCAACGCTTATGACGGGTTGGCGTTTAATCCGAGTGGGAAAGAGTTCTACGTTAGCGGCGGGCCTGACGACAACGTGCATTTTTATGACTGGAACGGGTCGAGTTGGGCGGAAAGCGGGACGCCGGTGAAACTTGGACACAGCGGGGCGATTGCGCTCGGAAGCATCACTCCTGGTGCTATGGGTCTGGCTGTGACGGGCGATGGCAAGCGGCTGCTGGTGGCGAATTACGAGAACGATTCGGTGAGCTTGGTTGATATCGCCGGCCGCGCGGTCCTCGGCGAATTGGACCTGCGGCCTGGGGGCGGAAAGGCGGGCGGGACGTATCCGGAGTGGGTGGCGATTCAGGGGAGCAACACGGCATTTGTGTCCAGCGCGCGAGACCGGGAAATCGTTGTTGTAGATCTTGCGGGGAACGCCCTGGCGGTGACGGACCGGATTAAAGTGAAGGGGCAGCCGACGCGACTGGCGCTGAACCCCAAGCAGACGCGACTGTACGTTGCAGAATCGAGCAGCGATGCGGTGGCGGTGATCAGCACGAAGACGCACAGCGTGGTTGAGGAGATCGGAACGACGGCGCCGAAGTCCGTGTTTGCGAACGAGCGTGGGTACAAAGGCAGCAGCCCGAACAGCGTGACGGTATCGAGCGACGGCGGATTCTTGTACGTCACGAATGGAGGGGCGAATTCAGTCGCAGTGATTCGGCTGGCACCGGACGGCGATGACAGCGCTGTCGGCAAGAGTCAACTTGTTGGACTAATTCCGACTGGATGGTATCCGAACTCGGCGAGTGTGAGCGCGGACGGCTCGATGCTGTACGTGGTGAACGGCAAGAGCAACGCGGGACCGAACCCGAAAGGTTGCCGCGACGCTGCTTCGGTGCGGCCGGGTGGAACCGAAGCGGGCTGTGCGGCCAGCAATTCCTACATGTGGCAACTGACAAAAGCGGGATTTCTGTCCTTGCCAGTGCCGCGCGGAGAAGCGTTGGAAGACTTGACCGAGCAGGTGGCACGCAACAACTACTACAACGGGAAAGCCAAAGATCAAGACAAAGAAATGATGGCGTTCCTGCGCAACAAAATTCGGCACGTGATTTACATCGTGAAAGAGAATCGGACCTACGACCAGATTCTGGGTGATCTGGACAAGGGGAATGGCGATCCGTCGATCGTGGTGTACCCGCGGCCCGTTACGCCGAACTGGCATGCGCTGGCGGACCAGTTCGTGGACCTGGACAATTTTTACGACAGCGGAGAAGTGAGCGGCGATGGATGGAACTGGTCCACCTCGGCACGCGCCGCGGATACCATCGAGAAGACCGAGCCGATCAATTACTCTGGACGCGGGCTGAACTACGATTACGAAGGAACGAACCGGAACGTCAACGTGGGGTTTGCGTCGCCGGCGGACCGCGCGATTGCCGATCCGGCAATGAACACGCTTCCAGCCTCTGTCGCGAACAACCTGCTGCTGGGAACGGGGGACGTTTCGGCTCCAGACAGCCCGGAAGGGGAGGCAGGCGCGGGGTATCTGTGGGACTCCGCGTTGCGCGCGGGGTTGAGTGTCCGCAACTATGGATTCTTCATTGACCTGGCTCCATATCAAATCCCAGTGAACATCGGTGGCATTCCCAACACGATACGGGATCCCTTTGCATCGGGTACGCCGGTGGCGACCGCGACGAAAGGTGTTTTGCGGCCGGTAACCGACGTGTTCTTCCGCGGCTTCGACGATTCGTTTCCGGATTTCTATCGCGTCAACGAATGGCAGCGGGAATTCGACCAATTCGAGAAAGATGGCAACTTGCCGAACCTGGAATTCGTTCGCGTAATGAACGACCACACCGGAAGGTTCAGCACTTCGATAGACGGAGTGAACACGCCCGAGCTCGACACTGCGGACAATGATTACGCAGTCGGCCGGATCGTTGAGAGAGTAGCGAAGAGCAAGACCTACAGCGGCAATACGCTGGTGTTCGTGATCGAGGATGACGCGCAAGATGGGCCGGACCACGTGGATGCGCATCGCAGCATTGCGTTCATTGCGGGACCGTATGTGAAGCAGGGTGCGGTGGTCTCAACGAGGTACACGACGGTCAGCATGATCGCGACGATCGTTGACATTCTTGGGATGGAGCACCTCGGTACGTACGACGCGTTGCAAAGTCCGATGACCGATGCATTCTCAAAGGACGCGAAGAAGTGGGACTTTAATTCTATCGTCCCGGACATTCTTCGCACGACGCAACTTCCGCTCCCAGCCGCCACCGCCAAAAACACGCTGAAGAAGGACCTTCTTTCGGTCTTCTACGCGAAGCCGCGGCATAACGCGGCGTATTGGACGGCGAAAACCGCGGGCTTCAACTTCGACCGACCCGATCAGATTGACTCGGCGAAGTACAACCTAATCCTTTGGCAAGGTCTCGCCGGCGAAAACGAGCCGTATCCGGCGGCGCGCAGCGGCCATGATCTCAGCAAAAAGCGCAGCGCCCTGCTCAAAAAGTGGCGTGGATCGCAGATGCAGGCGTTCACGCACCAAGAGCGAGCGACGCAATCGAGCGGCGGAAACTGAAGGAACCGTTCCACGAACTAAATACTGACGAACACTGATGCCGGGCACGGAGAAAGTGCTGATGTGCCCGGCATCAGCGAACTCCCAAATCACAGAGACCCGGGCATTGGCTCGGATATCCAAGAGAGGATTTATGAACGCAGCGGGGATTTATGTTCGGCGGATGTCTACATGGCTCGTTCTCTCACTGCTGATAGGACGCCCTTGCATTAGCCAGGATCGAGGGAGAGCGATGGAGTCCGCGCCGCAAACTACGGAAGCGGGAGTGCGAACTCCGCAAGGAACGCTATTGCAGATAGAGCTGGCGCAACGCACGGATTGGAAGCACTTGGCGAGGAATTCGGTAGTAGAGGGCCGGCTGATGCTGCCTGTCTTTACGGGCAATGATATTGCGATTCCAGAGCAAACGAAAGTCAAACTGACGATTGAGTCCGTAAAGAAGGTAGGCAACGACTCAGGGACATGGAAAAAAGCTGGGCACGCGGTGGTGCGCGCTTTTGACCCTTTGGAGAAGGGCCGGCCGACGGAGTATGCGATTCGATTGTCAAAGACTGATATCGAAGCGCCCCAGGGCAGCTTGGTCGTGGCGGCGACGGCGCTCCGAGCAGGTTATGCATCCATGATCGAGCCGACGATCGGAAGTGGCGAGGAGGTTCATCGCGTGCAGCTGCCCAGCGCGAAGCCGTTTGGCCTCAAGAAAGCGCGACAAACGGTTGTTTTACAACTTGACGAGGGAGCTCTGTGGCCAGCGTCCACGGTGCGAAAGACAGACACTCCAGACGAGTCCCGCACCCGCAAGGTACGCGCTTTCTTATTGACGCAGGTCAGCGCCTCGCACAACCGGAAGGATGACGCCTTCCAGGCGCGTCTCGCGGAACCGGTGCGCTTGGGGGGAAAATTGTTTGAGGTGGGCAGCTTGGTTGACGGCACGGTCAGCCAGAGTGCGCGGCCCAAGATGTTGAGCCGCGCCGGGTCTTTGCATCTGCGGATCGACCGCATCACGTCACCTCAGGGTGCGAGTCTTGCCGTCGCGGGAACGCTGGGAGGTGTTGAGGCCCAGGCCGGCGCAAAATACGGGCTCGATGAAGAAGGCGGTCTGCACGGGCTCAGGCCCGGAGTGACGAATGCGTTGGTGGACTTGGGGATTGCATACGCACTGGGCAAGGTAACGGACGATCTGGCGGAGACGCCCATTCGAGCAGTTGCAGCGGCGATGAGCGATGCGGCGGCTGCCAATGCGGCGCGTTATTTCGGGCTGGGAGCCTCGGCAGTATTTCTGATTACACGGCACGGTCGGGACGTTAACCTGCCGCGTTACAGCGAGATCGAAATTGATTTTGGACGGCCTAGCGAACAAGCGAGCGCCACGGCTAGTTTGAAGAACTGAGAGGTCTCTGAGCAGTTCCTTCACGTTTTCATCGGCGTTCCTTCCACTTCACTTAGTGACGGAAATCCCGCTTGACAGGCGAATATAAAGCGAATATCTTGCGTACTCCATTTCGTGGACCGCGCCCGAGTTGTCTCGTCCGTTGTCCTCGAAAGCTTCAAAAAGGCCTGTCCGAAGGGTCAGGTTTTCCACAGGGAGGACAGGTGAATGTTCAGCGAAGACCTACAGGGAACCCTGTACGTACATAACAGATTGGATCTATTGGGCTTAGCACGAGGGCGTTCTTCGATGGGCGTACTAGTAGACTGGTTTAAATCGCAAAATGTACCTTGTGTACCATCGCATTTGGGACCCCTCTTAGTGTCAAATGGTACAGGTAATCGGGGAGTGGACCCTAAGTACAGGATCGCGCATCAAAGTGGAAGCTTGGCGAAGTTCGCAAGCCAAGGTCAGTCGGCTCGCAGGTGTAGTGCAAAGGGACCGGCAACAGAGGACAGAATGAAGACCAAGGATAACGGACGGAAGTGGATGTGGCGGTTCCTGGGTGTGCTGGTTGCGCTGCAGCTTTACTTTGTGAGGGAGCTGCTGGCGGCCTTTGCATTGTTTGCGCTGGCATTTGCGGCGATCGCTTTTGTGATCGTGAGTTTGTACATGCTGCAGAAGAGCTGGGAAGTTGCAGTCGCGCGCGTGGCGGATAGCAACCATCCAGCGGTGAACTTCGCGCGGCGTGGAGTATCTGCGGTGGAGGAAATGGCGCGGCGACCGCTACGGCGGCCGGGTTCCGCGACGCCGCGAGCAATCTAACAGGTTTTTCGAGTCAGCCAGAGCACACGAGGGCCAACCGGACTTAAGACCGGTTGGCCTTTTTTCCTTTTGTGCTACTCTCTGCGGCCTCAAGGGGGAGCTGATGCGGGGAAAACGATTTGCTGCGGTCGTTGCGGTTATGGCGATTTTGTTTTTCGCGATGGGAACCGGACACGCACAGGAACCATCGAAAGCGGCCAAGAGAATCGCGATTCGGGCCGGACGGCTGATCGATGGAAAAAGTGACGCTCCTTTAGCCAATGCGCTGATTGTAATTGAGGGGGACCAGATCGTTTCGGTTAACGCGGGCGGGACTGCGCCAGCGGGCGTGGACGTGATTGACCTCTCGAAGATGACGGTGCTGCCAGGACTTGTCGACACGCATACGCACTTGTTGCTGAATGGCGATATCACTTCGGAGGATTATGACGCGCAGCTCTTGAAGGAATCGATTCCTTATCGCGCAATTTTGAGCGCGCGGAACGCGCGGATCGCGCTGGAGCATGGATTCACAACGATGCGCGACCTCGAGACGGAAGGCGCGATGTATGCGGACGTGGACATCAAGAAAGCGATCGCGAACGGAGAGGTGCCTGGGCCGCGAATGCAGGTAGCGACGCGGGCTATGACGCCGACGGGGATGTATCCCCTGCTGGATTATTCCTGGGAGCTGCAAGTGCCGAAGGGGGTGCAGTACGTGGATGGAGTGGAGGGCGCGCGGAAAGCGGTTCGCGAGCAGGTGATGTACGGCGCGGACTGGATCAAGTACTACTCGGACCGCCGCTATCACTTTGAGGCGGACGGCGTGCTGCACAGCATGGTGAACTTCACGGACGAAGAAGCGAGAGCGATTGTTGACGAAACGCATCGGCTGGGCAAGAAAGTGGCGGCGCATGCGATTGGGAGCGACGGGATTGCGGCGGCGTTGCGCGCGGGTGTGGACACGATCGAGCATGGCGACGGGCTGACCGATGCGCTGATGGATGAAATCGTCCGCAAAGGCGCTTACTGGGTGCCGACGATTACCGTGGGCGCGTATGTTGCGCCGGGGCGCGGCGGGAATTGGACGAAGATGGTGGACCTGGAGAAAGTGGCGTTCCAGAAAGCTCTGAAGAAAAAGGTGAAGATTGCGCTCGGAACGGATGCGGGTGGATTCGACTGGAAAGAACTGAACCAAGCCAAGGAGTTTGGGTATTACGTGAATTACGGGATGACGCCGATGCAGGCGATTCGCTCGGGAACGGTCGTGCCTGCGGAGTTGCTGGGTTGGAGCGACAAGATGGGCACGGTCGAAGCTGGGAAGTGGGCGGACTTGGTGGCGGTGAGCGGTGATCCGCTGAAAGACATTACGGAACTCGAGCGCGTTAAGTTTGTGATGAAGGGCGGGCAGGTCTACAAGAGCGATTTGAAGTAAAATTTGCCGGCTGGAGTAGATTGCTAGGCTGAACCTGAATCAGAAGAATGCGGCGCCGCCGTCGACGTTGATGGATTGACCAGTCACTGCGCTGGATTGGTCGGAACAGAGAAAGAGCGCGGCGTTGGCGATTTCATCGACCGTTTGCGCGCGGCCCTGCAATAGAGTGTTCAGGAACCCTTCCAATTGTTCCTTGGGGCTTACGCCCATTTTCTTGGCCAAAGTTGCGCCAAGCTTCTGCGACATTACGGTTTCGGTCACTGGGCCTGGGCAGAGGGCGTTGACGCGCACGCCTTTGCGGGCTGCTTCGGCCGCCATAACTCGTGTCAGGCCCAGCATTCCAGCCTTCGCTGCGGCATAGGCCGAGCCCCAAGCGAACGCGGATTTCGCCGACAAGCTGGAAATATTGAGGATGACCCCATAGCCGCGCCCGTACATTTCAGGAAGAACCAACTTGCTGAGCAGAAAGGCTGCGCGCAGGTGCACAGCAATGACATTGTCGAATTCCGCGAGCGGATAATCCTGTACGGGAACTACCGGGCCGTAATGGCCGGCGTTGTTCACGAGGATGTCTACACGGCGAAATTTCTTGCGCGCCGCACCGACGATGCGCGCACAGTCAAGCGCACTTGTGAGGTCGCCGGTCACGAACGCAGCTTTAGCAAACTTATTGATGTCCGCTGCGGTGGACGCGAGTTCGGACTGGGTTCGTGCGGTAAGAAAAACGGAGGCACCCTCGCCGGCGAAAAGCCGCGCGATGGCACGGCCAATGCCGCGGCCCGATCCGGTTATCAGCGCGACCTGGTCCTTCAGCAACATAGGATGAGGAGGATAGAGGGAGAAGGGGGCGAGGGCAAGGAACTTTCAACCCGCGTCATTTGTTTGACGATCGGGAACGCGGTTGGTGGATCGACGAATGCGAAGCCCTAGGAAATCTCTTGCGACGCTGGGGCAATTGTGTTGCCGCGAGTAGGTCACCGATACGGTTTTTGTTTAGGGAATTTGGCTGGGGCGGAAGGATTCGAACCTTCACCATCCACATTAACAGTGTGGTGTCCTACCGGTTGGACCACGCCCCAGCGGCATTTGCGGCCGACCTACGGCCCGAACAAACTAGGTAGGCTCCGCCGCATGGGCGCGACGAAGAGTTTTTCTAAGATAGCACGACCCGTCAAAATTTCCCCATCGCCCGCGCAAAAAAAGTGTGTCTCCTCATTTGCCCGCGCATCTCAGAGGATGAAGCTGCACGAAAAGAGATGCCATTGGTGAGGCGATCTTTTGCGAAACAGACTGGTGTGTCCAAGTCGTGCTCAGCTGATTTTTTTGAAAATTTCGAATTAGGTGGCGGCGTTACTTGCGTTTTGACAATTCGTCAAAAGAAAAATCAACTCCCAAGTCACGGGAACAGTTGCATTCGCGAAAGTTTTGTTGGAAACTATCGCGTCAATAACGACTCGGGCTTGCACTCCCGGGTCAGGATCAGGTGGACGCCAGGTGCCTCTCCTTTTGGTTGCGCTCACCGCAAAAGTGCAAACTTGACATGGCCCAGATTTTTCACCGCAGCACGAATTTCATCTCTAAGGTCAGTGTCTTTTTTGGCGCGCTACTCGCGGCCCTGGCTCTTGGCGGTGTGATGGGTTTGGCACGCGCTCCTTATTTGACGAACCAAAACGTCACGCGCGAGCAGCCCATCCAATTCAGCCACAAACACCATGTGGGCGACGATGGCATCGATTGCCGCTATTGTCACACCGGCGTCGAAACCTCCGCTACGGCTGGAATTCCTCCCACCAAGACGTGCATGAATTGCCATTCCGTTTTGTTCAACAATGCCGGATATTTGGAGCCAGTGCGCGAAAGTTATCGAACGGATAAAGCCATTGAGTGGGTTCGCGTGCACCGGCTGGCGGACTACGTCTATTTCAATCACAGCATTCACGTCAACAAAGGTGTTGGCTGCTCTTCGTGTCACGGGCAGGTAAACCAGATGCCGCTCATGTTTCAAGCGTCGCCGCTGCTGATGCAATGGTGTCTGGACTGCCATCGCAACCCGGAAGCGGTTTTGCGGCCACGGGATCAAGTGTTCAACATGGATTGGAAGGCTCCGTCGAATCAGGCGGAAATCGGAAAACGCTTGGCAGCGGAGTACAAGATTCCGAGCGTTGACCAGCTCCAGAGTTGCTCCACATGTCATCGTTAGCGGACGGTATGAGCGATCACGATATCGACACTTCCATGCACCACGATGAAATGCACGAACACGACTCGCAGGAAAGCGAGCAGCCTGAGGATTTGACGCTGAGCGAGCGACCGCTTGATCTCGCCGCGGTGCGAGCGAAGCTGCAATCGAAGAGCGGGCCGCAGTATTGGCGCACCATCGAAGAGCTTGCTGAAGACCCGCATTTTGAGGCTTTGCTGCATCGCGAATTCCCGCGCCAGGCTTCGGAATGGGACGAAGCCGTCGATCGCCGTGATTTCCTCAAGTTGATGGCGGCATCTCTGGCCTTCGCGGGGCTTTCCGGCTGCAAGTCCAACGAACAAACCCACCTCGTGCCATATGTGAAGCAGCCTGACGGGATGGTGCTGGGCAAGCCGCTGTTTTTCGCTACGGCAATGCCCTTCGGCGCTGATGCGATCGGAGTGCTGGTCGAAAGCCACGAAGGGCGGCCTACGAAAATCGAAGGCAATCCCGATCACCCGGCCAGCCTGGGTACGACCGATGCCATAACGCAGGCTTCAGTTCTGAATCTGTACGATCCGGATCGCGCGCAAACGGTCACGTTTGCGGGTGAAATTCGTACCTGGTCCGCGTTCCAGGATGCCGCGCAAGTCATGGCCGTGGAAATGAAGGCGGTGAGTGGCGCCGGCTTTCGCATACTGACCGGGACGATTGCTTCGCCGAGCGTTGCCGAGCAACTCCAATATTTGCTGAAGCTTTATCCCCAGGCGAAATGGCATCAGTGGGAGCCCGCGGGTAGCGATGGCACGCGCGACGGAGCCAAGCTGGCCTTCGGCCGGTACGTCAACACTGTGTATCGGGTGGAAAAGGCGGAAGTCATTCTTTCGCTCGACTCTGACTTTCTCGCCAGCGGACCCGGGCACGTTCGCTACATGAAAGAGTTTTATCGTCGCCGCAAGCTCGACCAATTCGCCGAGGCGCATCCTGCAGGCAGCGAGATGAACCGTTTGTATGTTGTCGAGCCAACGCCGTCGGTCACCGGCTCCAGTGCGGACCACCGGCTTCCGCTTCGCTTTATGGAAGTCGAGCAGTTTGCCCGCGCACTCGCAGCCAAGTTGGGCCTGGGCGGCAGCGGGTCACTCTCATCAGCAAACGAGAAGTGGCTGGACGCAGTCGTACAAGATCTGCAGAAGAATCATGGCCGCTCGCTTGTGGTTGCCGGCGAGCAGCAGCCTGCCGAAGTCCACGCGCTTGTCCATGCCATTAATGGCGCGCTTGGCAACATCGGCAACGGGGTCTACTACACGGAGCCGGTGGAAGACAATCCTGTCAACAATCTCGAGTCACTGCGCGAGCTCTGCGCCGATATCGACGGCGGCAAGGTCACCACGCTGCTGGTCCTCGGCAGCAATCCCGTTTACGACGCGCCGCACGATTTCGATTTCACTTCCAAGCTGCGCAAGGTTCCCCACACCATTCATCTGAGCACTCATTTTAACGAGACCTCCGAACGTTGCGTTTGGCATGTGGCGGAATCGCATTACCTTGAAACCTGGGGCGATGCGCGCTGCTTCGACGGCACCGTCACTGTCATTCAGCCATTGATCGCGCCGCTGTATCACACGCATTCGGCGAGCGAGGTGCTCTCGGCATTCAGCGACAAGCCTGGCTTGAGCGGTTACGACGCCGTGCGCAATCGCCTGAAAGCTGCAAATCCCAGCGGTGATTTCGAGAAATTCTGGCGCAAGACGTTGAACGATGGTGTTGTAGCGAACACCGCCTATCCGCCTTTGAACGTCACACCAAAGTTCAACGCTGCCAGCCTGCCCCCGATTCCTGCCATGAATCCCGGAGAGCTTGAGTTTCTCTTCCGGCCCGACCCGACAATTCACGACGGGCGCTTCGCGAACAACGGCTGGTTGCAGGAACTTCCGAAGCCTGTCACGAAATTAGTGTGGGACAACGCGGCGCTTGTCGGCCCGAACACTGCGTGGAATCTTGGTATAACGCATACCGTCGCTGCGCGCGGCGGCGAGCACGGCCAGATCGTCTCGACTGTTGTCGACATCACGGTATCCAACAGCAAGGTAACTGCGGCTGGCTGGATCATGCCCGGACAGGCCGAGGGCGTCGTGGTTCTTCCGCTAGGCTATGGCCGCAAAAAAGCCGGCTACACCGGAACGAACAAAGGTTTCAACGCCTATGCCGTTCGCACATCGAACGCGCTGTGGCGCGCGACTGCCGGCTCCGAATCGGTCAAGAAGACCGGCGAAGAGTACTCGCTGGGTTGCACGCAATATCATTTCAATATAGAGGGCCGCAAGATTCTCAGCACCGGCACGCTAGAGGAATACAAGAAAAACCCCGGCTTCGCCCACGAAGGCGACGAAACTCCTCCCAAGACTTTTTCGCTATATCAGGAATTCAAGTATCCCGGCTACGCCTGGGGCATGGCCATTGATCTGAACTCCTGCAACGGTTGCAACGCCTGCGTTGTGGCGTGCGTCGCCGAAAATAATATTCCAGTAGTCGGCAAAGATCAGGTCCTCCGCGGCCGCGAGATGCACTGGATTCGCATCGACCGCTATTACAACGCAAATACGCGCACAAACGATCCGCGCACCAACGATAACGACGCGCTCGCGAATCCTGAAACCTTCTTTCAGCCCGTTCCCTGCATGCAGTGCGAGAACGCCCCTTGCGAGCAGGTCTGCCCCGTTGAAGCCACGTCGCACAGCGCGGAAGGCCTGAACGACATGGTCTATAACCGCTGTATCGGCACACGCTACTGCTCGAACAATTGTCCGTACAAGGTGCGTCGCTTCAATTTCCTGCGCTTTCAGGATTGGGAGACCCCCCAGCTCAAGCTGATGCGCAACCCGGAAGTCAGCGTACGCAGCCGCGGCGTGATGGAAAAGTGCACGTATTGCGTGCAGCGCATCAATAACGCGCGCATTGAGTCGGAAAAGCAGAATCGGCCAATTCGCGACGGCGAAGTGATAACCGCGTGCGCCCAGGCTTGCCCCGCTGAAGCCATTGTTTTCGGCAATGCCAACGACCCGACCACCCGTGTGGCCAAGCTCAAGGCTCAGCAGCGCAACTACAACGTTCTCGGCGAACTGAACACTCGTCCCCGCACTACATACTTGGCCGCTGTGCGCAATCCTAATCCTGAAATGGAGAAGGCATGAGCACGCGTCCGCCCTATAACACTGCAGACGCGCGGCCGGTCTCGCCGATTCTCGAGCCGGGGCACACCTATGCCTCCGTCACCGACAAGATCAGCGCCATCGTTCTCACTCGCCCGACTTCTCTCGGTTGGGTTGCGGGCTTCGCGCTCACTTTCACGTTGGTGATGGTGCTTACCGTATCGGTCGCTTGGTTGGTTGCCAAAGGCGTGGGGATTTGGGGCATCAACATTCCGGTCGGCTGGGGATTCGCCATCGTCAATTTCGTTTGGTGGATCGGTATCGGCCATGCCGGCACGCTGATTTCGGCCATTCTCTTTCTCTTGAACCAGCAGTGGCGCACGTCCATCAACCGCTTCGCCGAGGCCATGACCCTTTTCGCCGTGGCTTGCGCGGGCCTGTTCCCGCTCATCCACACCGGCCGTCCGTGGATGGCGTACTACATGTTCCCGTATCCCAGCACGATGTACTTGTGGCCGCAATTTCGCAGCCCGCTCATCTGGGACGTTTTCGCGGTGTCGACGTACGGCACCGTGTCTCTTCTTTTCTGGGGCGTGGGCTTGATTCCAGACCTCGCCACGCTTCGCGACCGTGCCGTCACCAAGCCCAAGCAAATTATTTACGGCATGCTCGCTATGGGCTGGCGCGGCTCCGCGCGTCACTGGCACCGCTATCAGTCGGCGTACCTGCTACTCGCGGGACTGGCAACGCCCCTCGTGCTCTCCGTTCACACCGTTGTGAGCTTCGATTTCTCGATCGCTATCGTTCCCGGCTGGCACACCACCATTTTCCCGCCCTACTTCGTCGCCGGCGCTATCTACTCCGGCTTTGCCATGGTGCTCACCATCGCAATACCGCTGCGCAAAGCGTACGACCTTGAAGACTTCATCACCATGCGCCACCTAGAAAACATGGCCAAGGTGATGCTTGCCACAGGCCTCATCGTCGCCTACGGCTACTACTTCGAATGGTTCATGTCGGTCTACAGCGGAAATAAATTCGACCTCTACCTCACGAAAATGCGCTTCCACGGGCCGTACAGTCATTTTTACTACGCGCTGATCCTTTGCAATATTTTGACGCCGCAACTGCTGTGGTTCCGCAAAGTACGGACCAACATCCCCGCCCTGTTCATTATGTCGCTGATCATTAACACCGGAATGTGGCTGGAGCGCTTCGTGATTGTGGTCATCAGCCTGACGCGCGACTTCATGCCCTCCGCCTGGGGCCGCTACTCCGCCACTTTTTGGGATTACGCCACGTTCGTCGGCACATTGGGACTCTTCACCATGCTGTTGTTCTTGTTTGTTCGCGTGTTACCTGCCATCTCTATCGCCGAGATGCGCGAATTAGTCCGGCATACTTCCGGAGAACACGAGTAATGGACCATCGCTCGCACACTTACGGAGTGGTCGCGGAATTTGAAACCGCGGAGCAGCTCATACAAGCGGCTGAGAGAACGCGCTTGGCTGGTTACCATGCTTTTGAGGCTTACGCGCCGTTCCCCGTCGAAGGTCTTGCCGAAGCCATGGCCTTGAAGCGCAACGCAGTTCCTTTAATCACCCTGATAGGCGGACTGCTCGGCGGCTTGGGTGGATTCTTTTTCCAGTATTGGGTGAGCGTAATCGCGTATCCATTGAACATCGGTGGCCGTCCCTACAATAGCTGGCCGGCATTCATCCCCGTTACCTTTGAACTGACCGTGCTTGGCGCTTCGCTCTCTGCCGTCTTCGGCATGCTCGCGCTCAACGGACTGCCGCGCCCGCATCACCCGCTGTTTAATGTCGATCGTTTCGCCAAACACGCTACCTCGGACCGTTTTTTCTTGTGCATCGAATCGAGCGATCCGAAGTTCAGCCTCTCCGATTCGTTGCGCTTTCTCAAGAGCCTAAACGCGGTCAACGTCAGCGAGGTCGAAGATGATTAGCGCCTCGCGGCCCCGGACTCCTCTTCTGTGCGCTATTGTCGCCGTGCTATTGCTGGCTGGTTGCAGCCTCAAGCAAGACATGGCCGAGCAGCCCAAAGATCGGCCGCTATGGCCTTCCGATTTCTTCACCGACGGCCGCTCCGCGCGTCCCCTCGTGGAAAATACCGTTGCGCGCGGCGCCGTGATCGAGGACGAAATGGCAGTTGGCAAGGAGTCCAACGCATTTCCAGTTCCCCTCAATATGGAACTGCTCGAGCGTGGTGAAAGCCGCTACAAGATTTTCTGCTCGCCCTGCCACGGTTTGCAGGGAGACGGCAACGGCATGGTGGCCATGCGCGGTATGAAACATCCGCCCTCCTACCATCAGGATCGTTTGCGCCAGGTGCCTAACGGCTACGTTTACGACGTCATTACCAACGGCTTCGGCGCCATGCTCTCCTACTCAGCGCAGATTCCGCCGCGCGATCGCTGGGCCATCGTGGCCTACCTTCGCGCCCTGCAGTTGAGCCGCAACGCCAAAATTTCGGATCTGCCGCCAGACGTGCGCGAAAAAGTTTTGCATCCGCCTGCGGAGAAAAAAGGCGAGGGCGCGCCCGGAGGAAAGACGGAATGACCGCGCAGGATTATCGAGCGCCCGAGAGCATCGACCGTATCCGCCGGCGCGCGCTCGTCGCCGGCGTAGTCGGCCTATTGATTTGCATAATTGGGATTATCAAAGCTCCAGACCGGTTTTTCCCCTCCTATCTGCTCGCCTTCATATTTGTCTTGGGCCTTTCGCTCGGGTCACTTGGCTTGTTGATGCTGCAACATCTAACCGGCGGAAAATGGGGCATCATGATTCGCCGCCCCTTGGAGTCCGCCACGCGAGCCCTGGCCGTGGTTGCCGTGCTTTTCGTACCGATCCTTTTCGGCATGAAGTATCTCTATGGAGCTTGGCTCAATGCGCCTCCCTCGGGCGAAGGCGCTCTCTCGGAATTCCAGCGCAGCTATCTGACGCCCAACGGCTTCCGTGTCCGCGCCATCCTCTATTTCGCGGTTTGGGGCATTCTCGTTTTTCTGTTCAACCGTTGGTCGCGCGAACAAGACGCCAATCCCGAGGACACCGCGGTCCGCCGGCGTTTCAAGATGCTTGCCGGGCCGGGCATCATCCTCTACGTTTTTGTCATGACCTTCGCCGCGATCGACTGGGTGATGTCACTTTCGCCGCACTGGGCGTCAACCATTTACGGCTTCCTGTTTGTAGCCGGCCAGCTCATTTCCTCCATGTCGCTGATGATTGCTATAGTGGTGCTGCTGGCCCGCAGCGGCCCTCTCTCCGGCGTTTTGCAGCCGCGCCACATTCATGATTTGGGCAAGCTGCTGTTGGCATTCGTGATGCTCTGGGCGTATTTCCAATTTTCGCAACTGCTGATCATCTGGGCGGGCAACCAGCCGGAGGAAATCACTTTTTACTACTCACGCCTGCATAGTCAATGGGGTGTGGTCGCCGTCATCGTGCTCATCTTTCATTTCTTTGTCCCCTTCTTTTTACTGCTCTCGCGCGACCTCAAGCGCAATCCCAAGCTCCTGCCGGCCGTCGCCGTTTGGCTGATCTTTATGCGCTTGGTCGACCTTTTCTGGTACACGCGCCCGGAATTTACCCCCAGGGCTTTGCCCACTATCTGGGATTTGGCCGCGGCGCTTGGACTTGGAGGCTTGTGGTTCTTTTTCTTCGCCGGGCAACTCAAGCAGTTACCGGTGCTCCCAGTCGGCGATCCAAAGCTTGCGGAGGCGATTGCAAACGATGAGCACTGAGTCTCACAACTCGGCTCACAACGCCGGTGCGGTGCCAGAGCACGACACGGTCGCGTTTGAAACGCGCGACGTCAAAGCTCGCACAATATACGTCTACCTTGCGGTGCTGGCCGTCGCGGTTATCCTCTCGTATGTCGTGTGCGTGTTTATCCTTCGCGCCACAACCAAGATGGCTGTGGAGTCCGACACGCCTCCTCCGCCTGTGCGCCAGGAAATGGGCAAGGATTACTTGACCATGCCTCCGGAACCTCGCCTGCAAGGTGTTCCCGGTCACCGTACCGACCCGCAATCTGATTTACGCGAGAAATTGCAGGAAGATATTCAGGCCAATGAACAAGCGGGCTGGATCGATCAAACTAGCGGCATTGCTCAGATTCCGGTGGAAGATGCCATGAAGATTATTGCTGATAAAGGTTTGCCGGCTGCCTCCACGCCACCGGCGGAAAAGAAGAAGAAATAGGGGCATGAATTGTTTTCGTTCCATCACCGGAATCGTTGCGTTGCTCGCCTTCTCTGCCACTGTGGGCGCGCAGACTATTCCGGATAGTGTCGGTAAAGCCTCCTCAGGCTTGCCCAAGCAGCTCCAGAACGTCGGCTTCGAGCCACAGCTCAATGCACAACTGCCGCTCGACCTTACTTTTCGCGATGAGTCTGGCCGCGATGTCCAGTTGCGCCAATATTTCGGCGGCAAGCCGGTGTTGCTCGCGCTCGTTTATTACGGCTGTCCTATGCTTTGCAATCAGGTTGAGCAAGGGGTCGTCGGCTCGCTGAAGATGCTCTCCTTCAACGCCGCGCGAGACTACGAAGTAGTCTTCGTCAGCTTTGACGCGCGCGAAACTCCAGACATGGCTGCCAAGAAAAAAGCTGCGGCCTTGTCGCATTACGGCCGTCCGGAAACGGCGTCCGGTTGGCACTTTCTCACCGGGAAAGAGGAGCAGATTCACGCGCTGACGACTGCCGCCAATTTCCGTTACTCCTTCGACGAAAAGAACAATCTTTTCGCCCACGCCAGCGGCATTATGCTGATCACCCCGGATGGACGCATCTCGCGCTACTTCTATGGCGTCGAGTACCCTTCTCGCGATGTGCGCCTCGGCCTGGTAGACGCTTCCGCCGGAAAAATCGGAACGCCTATCGATCATCTGCTGCTCTTTTGCTTTCATTACGATCCTGAGACTGCCCGCTATAGCGCCACCATTCTGAAAATTATTCGGCTGGGTGGCATTCTGACTGTCTTCAGCATTGTCGCGGGCATACTGATTTTCCGCCGTAGGGATGTCCACGCGGCAAATAGTTCAGCATCGCAAGCTGGCGCACGACAAGGAGCGAAATAAGACTGTGCAGGCGGATCTACCACTGTATCCGGAGCAAGCCTCGAACTTCGCGATGAGCGTCGATGGGCTGATGGCGTACATCACCGCGGTCTGCGCGTTCTTTGCCATTGCCATCACAGCGGCCATCATCTATTTCTTTTTTAAGTACCGCCGCAAACATCCCGGTGAAGTCGGTGTCCCGATTCACGGCGATATGCGGCTGGAGACTGCCTGGATCGTGGTTCCCTTGTTCCTGGCGTTGACCATGTTCGGTTGGGGCGCTGTCGTGTATGTAGATTTTCGCCGCGCTCCCATGGATACCCTCGATATCTACGTGATCGGAAAGCAGTGGATGTGGAAGATTCAGCAACCCACTGGTTTGCGCGAGATTAATGAGCTACACGTTCCCGTCGGTCGCAACGTCAAGCTCATCCTGGCCAGCGAAGACGTCATCCACGATTTTTCCGTCCCCGCCTTTCGCGTCAAGATGGACGTTGTTCCAGGCCACTACAATACGATGTGGTTCCGTCCCACCAAGGCCGGGCGCTACCATTTCTTCTGCCAGCAGTATTGCGGCACAAATCACGCCCTTATGGGCGGATGGGTAACCGTCATGGAGCCAATGGAGTATGCCGCTTGGCTGTCGGGCTCGTCCGAAGCCACCGCCAATCCCGTCCTCGCTGGCGAGAAGCTCTTTGCCGAGAAGGCTTGCAATACTTGTCATGTGACCAACGGCACTGGGCGCGCGCCGTCCCTGAACGGCGTGTATGGAGCGAATGTCCTCTTGGCCGATGGTTCCGCGGTTACGGCGGACGACGCCTACCTTCGTGAATCGATTCTGAACCCGCAAGCTAAAATCGTGGCCGGGTATGCGCCCCTAATGCCCAGTTTCCAGGGACAATTGACGGAGGAGCAGATTATCGATCTCACTTCGTACATCAAGTCTTTGCAGTCGCAACCAGTGCCCACTAAGGGCTCAGGAGTTGCGCCGGCCACGGGGAAGAAATAGTTATGAGCGCCACACCAGCAGCGGTTAATCAAATGCCGCGCGAGCATTATCTCAACGCCACCTGGGGCATTCGTTCGTGGCTTCTTACCACCGACCATAAGCGCATCGCCCTGCTCTATCTCGCTTCGGTCACTTTCTTTTTCTTCATCGGCGGCGCGTTCGCCACCATGATTCGCATTCACCTGCTCAGCCCCAAGGGTCTGCTCGTCACGCCGGAAACTTACAACAAGCTGTTCACCATGCATGGCGTGGCTATGATCTTCTTTTTCCTGATTCCTTCCATTCCCGCCGTTCTGGGCAATTTCCTGTTGCCCATCATGATTGGCGCCAAGGATCTGGCCTTTCCCAAGATCAATCTTTTGAGCTGGTATATTTACCTCGTCGGTGGCTGCTTCGTTCTCTATTCCTTCTCCACCGGCGGCCTCGATACCGGCTGGACTTTTTACACGCCGCTCAGCAGCGTCTATTCCAATTCCGCCGTCACGCCCGCCGTACTCGGCGTCTTTATCAACGGATTCTCCTCCATCCTGACGGGCTTGAACTTTATCGTTACCGTGCACACCATGCGTGCGCCCGGTATGACCTGGTTCCGCTTGCCGCTTTTCGTTTGGGCGCAATACGCTACGAGCATCATCTTCATTCTCGGCACTCCCGTGATTGCCATCACGTTGCTCCTCGCCGGCTTGGAACGCGTGTTCCACCTCGGCTTCTTCAATCCCGCGCTCGGCGGCGACCCCATTCTCTTCCAGCACTTGTTCTGGTTTTACTCCCATCCCGCCGTCTACATCATGATTTTGCCGGCCATGGGCGTCATCAGCGAGATCATTCCGACCTTCGCGCGCAAGCCAATCTTTGGCTACTCCTTCATCGCTGGCTCCAGTATCGCCATCGCCGTTATCGGCTTCTTTGTTTGGGCTCATCACATGTTTGTGACCGGCGAATCCACCTATGCCGCGCTCACCTTTTCGCTGCTCAGCTACCTTGTAGCGATTCCTTCCGCTGTGAAGGTCTTCAATTGGACCTCCACGCTCTATAAAGGTTCCATCTCTTACGACACTCCGATGCTTTACGCCCTGGGCTTCATCGGCCTCTTTCTCATCGGCGGGCTTACCGGCCTATTCCTCGCGTGCCTCGGCTTGGACATTCATCTCCACGACACTTATTTCGTCATCGCGCATTTCCACTACATCATGGTCGGCGGCGCGGTGATGGGCTACGTTGGCGGCTTGCACTACTGGTGGCCCAAGATCACCGGCAAGCTATATCCGGAATTTCTCGCGCGCATCGCCGCGATTACCTTGTTCCTCGGCTTCAATCTCACGTTCTTTCCGCAATTCATCCTTGGCTACTTGGGCATGCCCCGCCGCTACGCCAGCTATCCCCCTGAATTTCAAGTACTCAACGTGATGTCCACCGCCGGGGCCTCCATCCTCGCGCTCGGCTATCTACTTCCGATGATTTATCTCACTTGGTCCATGCGCTACGGCGCAATAGCTGGTCCCAACCCCTGGCCCGGTACGGGGCTCGAATGGCGAACGCCTTCGCCACCGCCTACCGAAAATTTCGATGTCACGCCCGAAGTCACTTGGGAGCCGTACGACTACGATAACCGGCCGGATCTCGGCCTGGATGTAAGTGGTGCGCCTGCACTCGCGCACGGAGACGACTAAACTTTAGAGGAGCCCCGCGTGCATCGCACCGGAGAACTGTACGAACAGTATCGAACGTTGGAGCAGCAGCGGGAAACCGCTTCGCTCGGCATGTGGATCTTCCTGTCCACCGAAGTGCTTTTCTTCGCTGGCCTGTTCATGACCTACACGCTCAATCGTTCGACCTATCCCGACATTTTTAGTGAAGCCAGCAAGACCATCAAACTGTCCTGGGGCGCCATCAACACCGTCGTCCTCATTGGCAGCAGCTTAACCATGGCCATGGCTGTCTGGGCCTCGCAAACTGGTAAGAAAAAAGCGCTCACCTGGTTCCTGATCGCCACACTGGTCCTCGGCACAGTCTTTCTCGGCATTAAGTCCGTCGAGTATCACGACAAATACGTCGAGCACCACATTCCCGGCTGGAATTTCCAGTTCGAGCCCGGCGCGGATGCTGCCACCAACGCCCACGCGCAGCTTTTCTTCTCGCTATATTTCGGCATGACTGGCCTGCACGCCCTGCACATGATCATCGGTGCCGGCCTGCTTCTTTGGCTCATCAGGGAATCTTTGCGCGGCCGCTTCACGCCGGAATACAACACGCCGGTGGAAAACATCGGCCTATACTGGCACTTCGTCGATATCGTGTGGATTTTTCTGTTCCCGTTGCTCTACCTGATCGATCGTCATTGATGGCAGGCTGAAGAAAGGCACCCGCGTGTCCGAACAACACAGCGAACAACACCACATCGCATCACCAACGCTCTATCTCACCATTTTCGCCGCTCTCATGATCTGCACCTTTCTAACCGTCGTCGCCGCCAAGATCGATCTCAATCAGTATTTCTCCGGCTTGAACATCATCGTCGCCCTCACCATCGCGGTCTTTAAAGCTTCGCTCGTCGTCCTCTTCTTCATGCACGCAAAGTACAGCCCCAAGCGCACGCAGCTCGTTATCATCGCCTCCGTTTTTTGGCTCGCCATAATGCTCTTCATGACTATGAGCGATTACGTTTCCCGCTCCTGGACCTAGCATCTGGCCGCCGAGCGCAGCATAAGCGTGCGCCCCGAACCCTGTCAGGCCTGACCCACCCTAAGAAAATCTTGAATAGACGCAGTGGTCGGGTTTACACGGCAGGGACGACATTCACCTTTATGTTTGGGGTCTCTTCGGAGTTCGAGCGCCCGAGTACAGCGTCGAATCTGACCAACTAAACTGAAAATGGGGGGGAGCGAAAATGAAAAAGGGGGACGAGCGAACCGGCCCAGCCCTCAATCCCCTAAAGGGATCCTCGGCTCGCGTCCCCCACATTCTCTGGGGTGCAACCCGAACGCCATCGGTAAGTCCTTCTTTCTCAGCATATTGCTGCATAAATCCGAGTAAAAACGTGACACCCCCGGCCAAATTTTACCCGTAACATAAATACTCTACAGGATTTGCTGTAAGCCTCCGCGATACACTCTCATCCCCAAGTTGACCGCGCCAACTCGCCCCTGCTATCGTGAAGAGTTATTCTGGCCTCAGTCTACCCACTGGGTGCCAGGGCTCCTGTGGAGGGAGCGTTTGGGGATCATGGGCCTGACGAAACTCGTTGTCCGCGGCGCGCGCCAGCACAATCTCAAGAACATTAGCGTCGAAATTCCCCGCAACTCCCTCACGGTCATCACCGGCCTCTCCGGCTCCGGCAAATCCTCCCTAGCCTTCGACACGATTTACGCCGAGGGCCAGCGCCGCTACGTCGAATCCCTCTCCGCCTACGCCCGCCAATTCCTCGACCAGATGGAGCGTCCCGACGTCGACGTGATCGAAGGGCTTTCCCCCTCCATTGCCATCGAGCAGAAAACCACCACGCGCTCCCCGCGCTCCACGGTCGGCACCATCACGGAAATCTACGACTATCTGCGCGTCATCTACAGCTCCATCGGCGTTCCCCATTGCCCCAATTGCGGCAAGCCCATCACCCGTCAGTCCAGCGAACAGATCGTGCAAGCCATTCTCAATGGCGACCTCTGCAAGCCCGACGATCGCATCATGATCCTCGCGCCCATCGTCCGCGGCCGAAAAGGCGCCTATCGCAAGGAGCTGGAAAAGCTCGCGCAAGATGGCTACGTCCGCGTACGCATCGATGGCGAGCTGTACCCACTCGACGCGCCGCCAGTCCTCGACAAGCGCAAGAACCACACCATCGAAGTCGTCATCGACCGTCTGCTCGTCAAACAAGGTATCGCTTCACGCCTCGAGCAATCCATCGTCACCGCGCTAAAGCTAGCTTCTGGTCTGGTCACCGTCTCCATCGTCGGTGGCAAGGACCACGTCTTCTCCGAAAAACTCGCCTGCCCCGATTGCGGCATTTCCGTCCCGCAGCTCGAGCCGCGCTCCTTCAGCTTTAACTCTCCCTATGGCGCGTGCCCGGCCTGCAACGGTCTCGGCTCCAAATACGATTTCGATCCCGCCCGCGTCGTAGTGGACTGGACCCGCCCGCTCTTCGACGGCGGGCTAGGTCCTGGTTCCGGCTCCGCGCTTTTGAAGCGCAACCTCGAACTCGCCGCCTACGCCCACCAGTTCAATCTTGAAACGCCCTTTGAGAAGCAGCCCGCGCGCGTGCAGAACCTGATTTTGTACGGCTATCCGCCGCCCAATGAACAAGGGAACCATACGCGCAAGCAGGCCCGCGTGGACAAGGGCTACCGCTTCACCGGCGTCCTGAAATTTCTGGATCGCAATTTCCAGGAATCTAATTCCGATTCCTATCGTGAATGGATGACGCAATACATGTCCGCCACGCTTTGCAGCGTCTGCCACGGCAAGCGTCTGCGTCCTGAATCGCTCGCGGTGAAGCTCGCCGGTTGGTCCATCGCCGATTTCACCGCGTTCTCCCTGGCCGCCGCTCGCCCTGCCGTCGATAAAATTCTTTCGCAGCTCACTCCGCGCCAGCGCGAAGTCGCCGGCCGCCCGCTCGAAGAAGTTGCCGAGCGCCTCGATTTTCTTCTCGCCGTAGGATTAGGCTATCTAAGCCTAAACCGCTCGGCCGCCACGCTCTCCGGCGGCGAAGCCCAGCGCATTCGCCTCGCCACGCAAATCGGCTCCCGCCTCCGCGGAGTCCTCTACGTTCTCGACGAGCCATCCATCGGTCTGCACGCGCGCGACAATGATCGCCTCCTCGGCTCCCTCGAGCAGCTTCGCAATCTAGGCAACACCGTCCTCGTTGTCGAGCATGATGAAGACACCATTCGCCGCGCCGATTTCGTCGTCGACCTCGGCCCCGGCGCGGGCGATGCCGGCGGCTACCTCGTCGCTCACGGCAAACCAGAGCAAATCGCCGCCAGCGCCGAATCGCTAACCGGACGCTACCTAAGCGGCGCCGCCCAAATCTCCGTCCCTGAAACGCGCCGCAGTCCCAATGGTAAGGGCATCCAGATTCTCGGCGCCCGCGCCAACAATCTGAAAGATGTGGACGTGACGCTTCCCCTCGGCCTGCTCACGGTCGTCACCGGAGTCTCCGGCTCCGGCAAGTCCACGCTCGTCAACGACATTCTCTACCGCGCCCTCGCGCAAAAACTCTACCGCTCGCAAGAGCCGCCCGGCGCGCATCGCGAAATCGTCGGCGCCGATCAGATCGACAAAGTGATAGAGATCGACCAGGCCCCCATCGGCCGCACCCCGCGTTCCAATCCCGCCACCTACACCGGCGTCTTCGCGCCCATTCGCGAAATTTTCGCCATGCTCCCCGAATCTCGTGAGCGCGGCTATCGCCCCGGACGCTTCAGCTTCAACGTAAAAGGAGGCCGCTGCGAAGCCTGCCAGGGCGACGGCCTGCGCCGCATCGAAATGAATTTTCTTCCGGATGTGTACGTCACGTGCGAAGTCTGCCGCGGACGCCGCTACAATTCCGAAACGCTAGCCGTGCGCTTCAAAGGCCACTCCATCTCGGACGTCCTGAATCTGCCCGCCTCCGAAGCCCTGAAGCTGCTCGAAAATATTCCGCAAGTTCAGCAAAAGCTCGCCACGCTCGTCGAAGTCGGCCTCGGCTACGTGCAGCTCGGGCAGTCCGCCACCACGCTCTCCGGCGGCGAAGCCCAGCGCATTAAGCTCGCTCGCGAACTCTCCAAGCGCCAAACCGGCCGCACTCTCTACATTCTCGACGAGCCCACCACCGGCCTGCATTTCGACGACGTCCGCAAACTGCTCGATGTTCTCCAGCGCCTTGTCTCTCTCGGCAACACCGTCCTCATCATCGAGCACCACCTCGACGTCATCAAGCAAGCCGACTGGGTGATCGATCTCGGCCCCGAAGGCGGCGAAGGCGGCGGCCGTATCGTAGCGCAAGGCCCGCCCGAGCAAGTCGCCCGCACAAAAAAATCCTACACCGGCCAAGCCCTAGCCCGCGTCTTAGGCATAAGTCCCAACGGCCACAATACCGCCGCAAAATAAACCGACCATATCCGGTGGAGACGCCGCGCCCGTCTAGCCCAGGGGCTTTACGCCCCGGCACCCCGCCTCGACGTAATCCGCAGCGAACCCCGCGAATGGCACTTACCAGATAGAGTTTCTCGTTAGGGTTTTGCCTGAAAGATGAAATTAACCTTTACCGTTTGGTCGCCAACGATGGTGATTTCCTGGTTGCGCGTACCGTAGGTCTCGTGCCAGGCAGTGACAGTGTAGGTGCCTGGGGGAAGGGCCGGCAGCGTAAATCGGCCGTCTTCTCCCGTTACCGCAAAATGCCCGGTCTTCAGAACGACAAAATAAGCCTGCATCCAAGAGTGAATATTGCATTTTACGGGAATGAACTCCTCGTTTTCGTACGAGTACGAAAAGGGAGGAGTACCCGCTGGTTGCATCCTGTTCCACTCACGGTTGACTCTCGCGATAGGGTGAATATTGTGCGAGAAGGGGTCGCTATTGGAGATCTTCACGTCCTGCCCCACGCGAAAGGCGAGCACGTGCGTGGTGTAGTGGCAGGACTGTTGGTCGAAGCTCGCCGCAGTCGTGGGCACCGTAGAAATGTCCGAGCCGGCGGAAATGTACACGACCACATTCTGCAGCGTGTTGCCGGGACCGGTGACCACCTTCTCAGTCATAAGCCCATTGGGATACATTTTGACGCACACAGGCTCCTTGGACAGGTTGATGGGCTCAGCTTTCAGTGGAGTCCCTGTATAGGTCGCGCTTCCAATAATGGCCCCGCCGCGGGGGCCGGGCGCGACCACGGCTGAAACGGACAAAATGGATAGGGCGGCCATGCATACGTTTGCCGGTCGCATTCCGGTTTTCCCTCCTCTCCAAGAACTCAAACATGGAATGACCTGAACGGGGGCCGGTATCGCGTGCAGCGCGTCAGAACATGCGAGAAGCGATTAGCAGAATCGAAATGATGAGGGAAGCACTGCACTTCCTGTTAAATTATCCACTCCCTTTCATTCTCACAAAGGAACTACCGCATCAAAGTTGTTCTATCTGTTAAGCCCCAACGTGAACCAAGCATTGGGCTCATTAGCTGGTGGGAGGAGACTTCGGAGAAGGTCCTGATTTCGTCGCCAAGCGGTCACTCCATTCGCCAAGACGAGCGCTCCGGCCACTGCCGCAATGCCTCTGTCGCCCATGCCGTGGACTTATCCGTATGACAGGACGTGCATGGATTGGGGACTTTGTACTTGTCCGTCATGACCGGATAGATGAAAGCAAATGTGTGAGCCCGCACCTTGACGTCCGCGAGGGTCGTCTCGATCTTGGGCATGTGGCACGCAATACATTGGCTCCCGGGCGAGCCGTCTTTATGATGCGTGTGCTCCTGCAACGTACCGGTTCGCGGCCCATTTAGGGACATCGGGCCGTGGCAATCCAGGCATAGCTTGTTCGCAGGCTCTCGCAGTTGTGCATAGTTCTCTGTGCCGTGCACGTCGTGGCAACTGAAGCACGTGATGCCGTGCTTGTACATCACACTCTGCACGAAGTCGTTGCCCTGCATGCGATTCTTGTGCGCTGTTCCGTCGGGGAAATGCGTAAAGGTCGTTTGCCCGAGCGTGTGCTCTTCCAGTTGCCAGAAGTCTCGCAGGTTGAGCCCAACGCGATAGCCCACGGGCCAGTCATAATATTTCCCCTCAATCGGGCTCGCGAGCGGGCGCCCTTGCGAATGGCACTGAATACAGGTGTCGCTGGCGGCGACGTAATCCATGCGCGCAGGATTTAGCGTGTTACCGCGAGTTGGATGCTCGACGTGCGCGCTTCCTGGGCCATGGCAGCGCTCGCAGCCCACGTTCCACTCCGCTACTTGTTTGGTGTGAATGTTGTAATCAACGGAGTGGCATCCGTCGCACGTAGGTCCGGTGGGACGCTGCATATTGTCCGCGGGATAAAGTGTCGCCCACCAGTCGGTTCCATTGGCCACGAAATACGGGCGCCAAACGTGGTTCGTCACATCCCACTGAGCTGGTTCCGGAAAATAGTCGTCTCCTCTTTTCGTGAAGTAGCGCTGTTTCCAAACGCTGCCGTAAACCAGGGCGACCTGCTCTTTCGGGAATCGAGCAATGTTGTTCGTGGAAAGATCGGGAATAATGGCGTCAGGAAACTCGCGCGGATCGCGAACCACATTCGCCATCGGCGTTTTTCGCCAGTGTTCGTAGAGTTGCGCATGGCACTTCTGGCACGATCTCGAGCCAACGTAATGAGCCGAACCTGCGATCGCTACCTGTTGTTCCTTTTCTTTGGGGGTTAGTTGGCGCAGGCTGCGGATGAACAGAACCAGCTTCCAGCTGTCGTCGCTCTGCTCGTCGTGCGGGCTCGCCCAGCCGGGCATGCCTGTCAATCGCACGCCGTTGCGGATAATGTAGCGAATTTCTCCGTCAGTCAGATTCTGCGTTCGAGGCAACCGCAAGTCTGGAACTTTGGGGTAGAGACTACGCCCAACTCTGGTTTGCCCCGAGCCGTCCTGACCGTGACAGCTCGCACAGCGGTCCAGGAAGCTCTCGCGCGATTCCTTCAGAATTTCCGGCGTAGCGTTCCATGGGTTTACCTCGAGGCGGGCCTTCCGGGGTATCGCCAGGTTCCGTGCCGTGCGAGCCACCGTTTTTTCTAAATAGGACGGCTCCCCAGCGGTGCTAAAGCCATGCCAAATCAGTCGCGCGACGTACAGCCCGATCGCCAAAAGTGCCACACCGCAGAACAAGCGCAAGGCTCGCCAAATTCTCACCTTAGAATCTTATAACATCTGCGTTGCTTGAACCTGAAACGCGAAATGGAAGCAGTCGAGATCGACCCCTTCATGCGCGCATTTACTAAGATGTTGGCGCACGGATAACCCTGTGTTAGCTTCCCCTGGCCGTCGGGGTGCATCGCAATCGCTATAGCGGTCGGGATACTTCTGGATGCGATGGGAATAGGTCCGCAATAAAATCACCGTTGCCAAACTCTGCTGTCCCCTTCAACAGTAGTCCAGGGGCTTTAGCCCCGGCACCGCACCGAAACGCGAAGCGCGGAGACGCTTCTATCTCCAACCGCGAGAGGCGCTTTAAACTTGCGCCTCTCGCGTGCTTCGCCTTACAGTGAATCCTCCTAAATGAGCGTCTACTCCACCGGCCCCATTACCCTCACCAACCTCAAGACCTATCCGCTTTCCTCCCGCAAGAGCAAAGTCAGCGTGCGCGATTTTGCCAAGCCACCCGCCGCCAATCCCTCGCTGAACAAATTTCTCGCTTCCCTCCCCAACTTCCTCGCCGCCGCCGACCTCCGCAATCTCCTCGCCGCGATTCATCAGGCCCGCAAGCAGCGCAAAACCATTCTCTGGGGCATCGGCGGCCACGTAATCAAAGTCGGCCTTGGCCCTCTGCTCATCGATCTCATGCGCCGCGGCTTCATCACCTCGCTCGCTATGAACGGCGCCGCGCTCGTCCACGATTTCGAAATCGCCCTCGCCGGCAACACTTCCGAAGACGTCGAAACCGGTCTCGGTGCCGGCGCATTCGGCATGGCCGCGGAAACGGGTGAGTATCTCAACCAAATTGCAAAAGTTGCCATGCGCGCCCGCCTCGGCTACGGTGAAGCCGCCGGCCAATTCCTCGACAACGCCGTAATCGACGTCCCCTACGCGGACTCCAGCGTCTTGGCCGCCGCCTACAAACTTCGCATTCCCGTCACCGTGCACCTCGCCATCGGCACGGACATTCCTCACATGCACCGCACCGCTGACGGCGCCGCTCTCGGCTCCGCCACGCACCTCGATTTCCGTCTCTTCTGTTCCCTGGTGCAACAAATGCATCCCGGCGGCATCTATTTAAATTGGGGCTCTGCTGTTCTATTGCCTGAGGTTTTTTTGAAAGCCGTCTCCGTCGTGCGCAACCTCGGCCTTCCGCTTCGCCCAATCACCACCGCCAACTTCGACTTTATTCAGCACTACCGTCCGTTGCAGAATGTAGTAAGGCGCCCCACAGCTTCCGATCGTAGCCGCAAGGGAGAGGAGTCGCGCGGCTACGCCATCACTGGCCATCATGAACTGCTCCTGCCGCTGGTAGCCGCTGCCTTAGCGAGCGGCTGGCCGCGAACGTCGCCAGGCAAAAAAGCGAAAAAAAATCGATGACCTTTTTCGACGACAAACCACCCGATTCTCCCGAACAGGAGCATACCGAGCACGACTTTTCGTTGCCTGCCGTGTCCGAACCTCCTTCTACGCAAAATTCCGTTTCCCAACTCGCCGGCGATCCCATCAGCTTCGCCGCCGCGGCGAACCCTTCCTACACTCCGCGCCCATCGTTGCCGGAAGACCTGCGCATCTCCTGGTCTTGGCCGCACTTCTTTGTCTTCATTTTTTACGCGCTCTCCAGCTTCTTTCTCGTGCAGATGGCGCTGATTCTCTACTTCGCGCCGCACCGCAGCCTGCCTCCCAAAGAACTTGAGCGCTACCTGCTCAATAAGCCACAGTTTCTCTTCGGCACCAATCTCCTGTGGTACGCCTCTATCTTTTTGTTTCTTTACGTGACGCTCGGCGTGCTTCGCGGCGTCCCGTTCTGGCGCTCCCTTGGCTGGAAAAAACTGAAATCCAACATCTCCGCCGGCAAAGCCAATCCCTGGGCCTACTTTCTCTCCGGATGCGGCCTGGCTATCTTTGTTTTTATCGCCAGCTCGCAGGTCCATACCAACGACAAGATGCCCATTGAAGAGATCCTGAAAAATCGCAGCAGCGCCATGCTGCTCATGGCTATGGCTGTCCTCGTCGCCCCGCTCGTGGAGGAAACCGTTTTTCGAGGGTATCTCTATCCCCTTTTCGCGAAGTCCTTCGGCATCGTTCCGGGAATTTTACTAACCGGCGTCCTCTTCGGACTCATGCACGGCTCTCAACTCGGTTGGACTTGGGGCATCGTTGGCCTGCTGATTCTGGTCGGAATCATCTTCACCTTCGCGCGCGCACACACAGGCACCGTCCTCGCCAGCTTTCTCCTCCATCTCGGCTACAATTCCATGATTGCCGTCGCCACCATAATCGGCACTCACGGCTTCACCCAAATCCCCACAAAATAGCCGAACTCGTCTCCCGGTTTCCCTGGTAGGGCGCAGCCTGCTGCGCCAGTCGAGCTCTCGTCGGGACCCGCCGAGCAATCATCTCATCCGTTAGTTACAATAGTTCCAGCCTATGTATGTAGCCCAACCGATTGAATGGACCGACCGCGGCGTGGTAATGCTCGACCAACGCCGCCTTCCCGGCGAAGAAATTTCGCACACTTACACCGATTACCGCGAAGTCGCCCGCGCCATCCGTGAAATGGTCATCCGCGGCGCACCCGCCATCGGCGTCGCTGCCGCAATGGGCGTCGCTCTAGGCGTCCTGCATTCCTCCGCAAAATCCGTCGAGGAATTGCGCGCGGAATTCCCGCAAATCTGCGAAGTCATTGCCAAAACCCGCCCCACCGCCGTCGACCTGTTTTGGGCACTCGAACGCATGAAAGCCCGTTTCGTCGAGCTCACCAGGCAATCTTCCGACCTGACGAAAATCAGGCAAGCCCTCGTAGCCGAAGCCCAACAAATTCATCTTGAAAAGAAAGCCACCGACGAAGCCATCGGCCGTTACGGCGCAGAATTCATGCCACGCGAAGGCCAAGTGATGACGCAATGTAACGCGGGCGCGCTAGCCACCGGCGGTATCGGCACCGCCCTCGGCGTAATTCGTGTCGCGTTCGAACAAGGAAAGAAAATCCACGTCCTGGTTCCAGAAACGCGCCCCTATCTTCAAGGCGCGCGCCTCACCGCCTGGGAACTGCACCGCGGCGGCATTCCCCTAACGCTCATTACCGACAACATGGTCGGCCATTTCCTGAAGTCCGGAAAAGTAGGCGCCATCGTTACCGGCGCGGACCGCATCGCCGCCAACGGCGACACTGCCAATAAAATCGGCACCTACCAGATGGCCGTCCTCGCAAGAGAAAATAACGTCCCCTTCTATATCGCCGCGCCCATCTCCACCTTCGATCTTTCCATCCCCAATGGCGACCACATCCCCATCGAAGAGCGCTCCGCAGCCGAAGTAACCCACATCCAAGGCGTTCGAATCGCCCCTGACGTCCCCGCCGCCCACCCCGCCTTCGACGTAACGCCAGCCCGCTACATAGCCGCCATCTTCACCGAACGCGGCGTAGCCCGCTCCCCATACACGCAATCCCTCCGCGATCTAGCCAGCGAAAAAGCCATAGCCTAAGCGCCGTGACACAGCAAATTTTGGCGGTGCGCCCAGATAATGTGGCATGGAGGTTGCTGCAAAGCATCGTGACGTAGGGGCACGGCACAGCCGTGCCCGTCCTAATATTCAGGAGCTTGGCAGGGTGGTGTAGGGGCGTGCTTTAGCGCGTCCCAGCGAGCGAAGCGAGACGTTCGGTATTACGAAGCCGTCCGACGACGACTAACCAAATACGCCAGCAGCGCAAAAATCACAAAGTAATACGCGGCATTAGCCACAATTCCCACGCGCAAAAACCACCCAAATGTAGCCCCCAGCGAACCATGCTCACCCGGCGCAATCAGTTCCGCCAATTTCAGCCCCGGCGAAAAAAGCATCAGCAACGGCCCAGGCACCGTCGGCTCATTCTCCGCGGCCAGCGCCAAACCCACAAATCCCAAGGGCAGCGCCACCAGCGCGGGCAGCACAACTCGAAATAGAATCCGCGTATGCATCGCGTAGATTTTAGCAGCTTCCACAGTCAAGTTCTGAGGTTGCAATCCCCCAGTGTTTGTTTCCTCAACACACTCTCGCCAACCCGCCGTTCGAACGCTCTGCTTTCCTAACCTGTCAAAGTGTGCTATCAGCGTTCCCCATGAAAGTTCAATGTGTGAACAAAAGGGGGAAGAATGATCAGCAGGCGAGAATTCATCGCAGCAACCGGCGCAGCCGTAACGGTGTCCAGCGTAAGCGCCGTCGCAGCTCCGTTAGGCGAGGCAGCGAGTTCGAAAGCCGCGGTGGCCGGAAGTGCGCCCGCGGATTCCGCATCAGCAAGCCCGTCCGAAAAATCAGCGCGGCTCTTCCTTCCCGACGATGATCTAAAACCAGCCACCTACGATCGCTTGCCGCTCGAATGGCACAAGCAGCGCGCCAAATTGCTGCAAGAAAAACTCGCGCAAGACGGCCGCGACGGAATTCTGCTGACGGATCGGTGGAACATTATTTATTTCACCGGGCTTTGGCACACCACCACGGAGCGCCTTGTTCAGGTCTTTCTTCCCACCAAGGGCGATCCGGTTTGGTTTTATGGCGCGCTCGATCGCGACCTTGTTAAAACTTGGTGGAACACGGACAGCGAAATGTATTTTGATTTTCCGCACGCGGACGGCGCTTTTCCGCATGAAGGCAAAGTGCAAATGGGCGCGAAGATCGATCTCAGCGAATGGGTATTCAAGGCGCTAAAAAAGCGTGGATTCGCCGAGAAAAATCTAGTTGCGGATACCGAGTTCACTCCGTCCACGCAGCGCAAAGCCGTCGCGGTTCTTGGCCGTGAAATTGGCTCCGCCGAAGATGCGTGCATGAATATGCGCGTACACAAAACTCTTGAGGAGCAAGCGCTGACGCGTCGCGCGTACAACTATTTCAATCAGATGCACGCGTACGCGCGCGACATGCTGCTGCAGCACGGCACCGATCTCACGGACTACGACATTGCCGCCGCGGCCACAAAATATGGCGTCGACCTGGTCATGGCCGATATCAAGCGCGACGGTGCGCCGCATACTGCCGTCGGCATCGAGATTGAAGTTGGCTGCCGCGTTGGCCGCTCGACTGCGTATCCGCATCCGAATCAATTTCTGCATAACAAAATTACGCGCGGCCAGGCGCTGCAAATTGAAGGCGGCGTGCACATCGCCGGTTGCGGCGGCGAACTGTACCGGCCGATGTTCATTCATCCGATTACGGACCAGATGAAAAAACTTTGGACCGTAAGCCGCGACTGCTGCCTGATGCAAAAAGAAGAATCCATTGCCGGCGTTACCTGCTCCACCGTGGCCTACAAAATCCACAAATACCAAGTCAAGAATGGCGTTGCTCCCTATATTTATCACCGGCCCGCGCATGGCGAGGGCTGGGAAGGACACCAGAAGCCATATCTTTCGCTCGGCGACTACACCATGCTCGAACCGGGCATGGCTTTTTCTGTCGAGCCCGGCTTGTACGATCCCGAGCACGGCATCGGCTCGAATTTTTCCGATAATTTCATCGTGCAGTCCGAAGGCCCATCGCGCCAAATGTCCCGCTTGCCCTGGAGCGAAGAGTGGTGCCTCGTCAAAATCTGAAGCACCAAATCTGCGCCGGTCGTGATCTGCATCTGTGCTCCGAACGTCGCAGGTATTGCGCTGCTCTGTGAGAAACTAAGCGGGTTTCTCCGGAGGAGCGGGCGATGAAATCCTGGCGTGCGATTTCGGTTTTTGCGACTACAGTTGCGTGCGTTTGCTCCGCAGCACTGCTGTGGCCGCACCCAGCCAGAACGCAGCAGGCTTCGTCGCCGATTGCTTTCGCTTCGATCTCGGCTTCTGCTTCGGTGCAACAGCCGTCTTCGTCCAGTTCGACTCAGACGCCGACGATTGAGGAATACAATCCGAAATCCACGCTCGTTGTGCCCGAGCACAAGATTCAGCGCGCGAAATTTCCGTTCATCGATATTCACAGCCATCACGGGAATCCGACTCCCGAGCATGTGGGTCAGCTGGTGAAGGAGATGGACACGATCAATCTCCGCGTGCTGGTGAATCTCAGCGGCGGCACCGGCGAAGAGCTGAAGAAAACCGTGGCAACCATGAAAGGCCGGTATCCCGATCGCTTCGTGGTGTTTGCGAATCCGAGCTACGACGACATCAATACTTCCGGGTACGGCCAGCGCGCGGCGGAGCGGCTTGCCGCGGACGTGCGCAACGGCGCGCAGGGACTGAAAATCTTCAAGAATTTCGGC
The DNA here is from genome assembly GCA_025463055.1 of Candidatus Acidiferrum typicum. Classification (GTDB taxonomy): domain Bacteria; phylum Acidobacteriota; class Terriglobia; order Acidiferrales; family UBA7541; genus Acidiferrum; species Acidiferrum typicum_A. Next base: position 104,711 of record JAOAPV010000047.1, on the reverse strand, counting down.
ATGGACTTGAAATACGCGACTGGCGAGCGCGTGCATGCCGACGATCCAATTTTTGATCCGCTGTTTGAAAAATGCGCGGAGCTAAAGCTGCCGGTGCTGATCCACGTTGCGGAGCCTTCGGCGTTTTTCGATCCCTGGGACAAAAATAATGAGCGCTGGCAGGAGTTAAAAGAGTTTCCGCAGCGCGCGCGACCTCCTTCCAAGTATCCGCCGTTTGAGACGCTGATGGCGGAGCGCAACCGTTTGTTTGCGAGGCATCCGAAGGTGAATTTCATCGCGGCGCACCTTGCGTTTCACGGCAACGACCTTGAGCGGCTCGGAAAATTGTTCGATACGCTCCCGAATATGTACGTGGATATCGCCGCGGTGCTTGCGGAACTGGGCCGGCAGCCGTATTCGGCGCACGATTTTCTGGTGAAGTATCAAGACCGCGTGCTGATGGGCAAAGACATTTACGAGGTGAACGAATACAAATGGTATTTTCGCGCGCTGGAAACACGCGACGAATATTTCGAGTATTACCGGCGGCGGCACGCGTTCTGGCGCATCTACGGATTCCAAGTTCCGGATGAGGTTCTGAAGAAGATTTATTACAAGAACGCGTTGAAACTGCTCCCAGGAATCGACGCCAAAGCCTTCCCAAATTAAAACCAGTCACGAGTTGTTCCCCCACATCCCGGGGCAATGCCGATGGTTGTGAAAGTAAAGCGCTTGCGGGAATAACAATTTGCAAGAATATGAAAACAAAGGCCGAACAAGTTTGACCGCCAGCCAGGCGCCAAGGACAACTGAGAGTGCGAGATTCATAGAGGGGGGGTACCACCCCCGTGATGATAGAAAGAGTGCGGAAGTTATTGAAGGTAAAAGGGATAGCGAGGCGCCGTTACGGAAAAGAGTGCGTAATTGCATGAAAGTGCTGGACGGAGAAGAAAGAGCAGAAGAAACTGGACGGACGGGCAAAAATGAACAGTTGCCCGAAAATCGGCCGCCCAGTCGTCAGCCTTTTGGGCGCAAGAGGTGACGGATGAATGCGGGAGTTAGGAGTCGCAGTCCAGAAGGTACGGGCCTCGTTACCGGCGGGAGTCGGGCGGCACGAGGTTGTTCGCGCGATAGTAGACTACGGCGACAGTGGGGTTAAGGGCCTGGAAATAGCCGCCGAACGGCGTAAGTTTACGCGCGGCCACCAAATTCTCGGACCGGGCACGCGCCCGGCATTGATCGCGTCCCGCAGCGCAGCATCGCCATCAATGCCGGAGTGCCCGACATTGCGCACGGTAGTGAAACCACTCTCCAGGTCTTCGCGAGCCATTTGCGCGCCGAGCAACACCCGTTCGGCGGGCGATTTAGCCGCCACCGCCAGCAACAGCCCTGGGACAAACGCCCTGTAGCGCGTGATCTCGGGTTCCGCAGGCACAATTACGTTGAGAAGCAGGTGAGTGTGACTATTGATCAGCCCGGGCAGCAACCGCGCACCGCCCAGATCGATTGTTTTGACGGCCGTTGGCGCATCCGCTTGCACTCGCGAAAGCGCACCAACTTCCTTGATCTTGCCGTTTTCAATCAGCACAGCCGCGGGGGAAAGGACGTTCCCAGTCCGGGGATCGAGCAGCTTGCCGGCTTTTACTAAAGTCACGGGAGCGGGTGACTGGGCCGCGAGCTCCTCGGTTGATAACAGAGCGAAAATGAGTGCTGCCAACACCGAGAAGACTCTTATTGGTTTCATTCGAGTGACTCCCGTTGATTTGTTGGCACCTAAACGATATGGATTTTCACACCCGATGTGCGCTGCCGGCCTGAACTATTCGTGTCTCAGCGCGATGAGCGCATCGACGCGGATGGCGTGGCGCGCAGGAATATAACAAGCGAGCAGAGCTACACCGATGAGAAGGAAGGCGACGCCTGCAAATGTGAGAGGATCTGTCGGCTGCACGCCGTAGAGCAGGCCGGCCATTAAGTGCGACACGATCAGAGCACCAGCAAGCCCAACCGCTGCACCGGCGATGGCCAGCCCTAATCCTTGACGCAAGACCATCCGCAAGATGTTTTTTCTGTCTGCGCCAAGGGCGATGCGAATCCCGATCTCGTGCGTGCGTTGGCTTACCATGTACGAAATCACTCCGTAAATTCCAAGCCCGGCGAGAAGCAACGCGGTTAAAGCGAACAACGCAGTCATTTCCATCGAGAACCGCCTTTCGGCGAGAGACGCGGATACCGTTTCGTTGAGCGTCTGTGCGCCAGACAGTGGAAGAGTTGGATCTACGGACTGCACCTGCGCGCTTACCTGCGTTGAAATTGCAGCGGCGTCGAGATGTCCGCGCAGAAAGATGGCCAGCCGGCGAGACGCGGACTGATACAAACTCAGATAGATTTGCGGAACGTCCGCTTCCGCCAGCGATTCTGTCCTTGCGTTTGCGATGATGCCAACAACGGTAATCCAGGGCGAATCCACTCGATTTCTCTTGAAGCGCCGGCCCAAGGGATCCTGGCTTGGCCAGTAAGTCCGTGCGAACGCTTCATTGATCACCGCAACTTGCGTAGCCTTGTCGTCATCCAATTCGCCGAAGAAGCGACCGCGCAGCAGCGGGATTCCCAGCAAGTGAAAATAGTCGGGCGTAACGCTTGACCGCTCGACCACACTAGGCAGGTCGCCCTGAGTGTCGCGCCCCTCAACGGTCATCAAGAATTGGCCCTCGGAGATCACTTTTAACTCGCGTAGACCCTGGTCTAAGGGAATGGATGCGGTGTCGCCGATTGCAACTTCTTCCACGCCTGGTAGCGTTCTGGTGCGCCGGAGAACTTCGCGTAAGAACGGCGTCTCTTGAGCAGCGTTGCTATAGAGGTCGTTCCTAGGATCATTTGGGGAGGGTAGCCTAGTGCGGACGGCCATCACGTTCTGCGGACTAAATCCCAGCCGCACATTCTGCAAGTCCCAGAAACTGCGCAGCAGAAGGCCTGCGGCAATCATCATTACCACAGAGAGCGCGAACTCCGTTATCACCAGTATCCGGCGCGTGCGCGTCTGTTCTCCGGATCCTGTCGAGCCCCGCGCTGCCTCTTTGAGCGCATGGGTCAAATCAAGCCGACCGGCATGCAAAGCGGGAGCTAGACCGAAGATTGCGCCAGTGACAAGAGATGAAACGAGAGCGAAGAGCAAGACGCTCCAGCTAATCGATACGTCGCTCAGCCGGGGAAAGTTCTCGGGCAGCAGCCGAAGCAAAGATTGTTTCGTGCAGAGAAGAACCAGCAAACCGGCGATTCCGCCGAGCAGCGAAAGTAGCATGCTCTCGGTCAGCAACTGCCGGGTGAGCCGCGTGCGGGCGGCCCCGAGCGCCTGGCGGACAGCCATTTCGCGACCTCTCGCGCTGGAGCGCGCAAGCTGGAGATTGGCAACGTTCACGCACCCGATCAGCAGCACCAGCGCCACGCCGCCAAACAGGAGAATCAGCGACTGCCGAACATTGCCGACCACCCGCTCCTGGAGCGGCACCAACCGCAACGACCATGCGCTTTGCAGCGGGTAATCGCCGGGGAATTGTTTTTGCAAGGATGCGACCAACGTGTTTACGCGGCTTTGGGCCTGCGCAGTGGTTAGTCCAGGTTTGAGCCGGGCGACCGCCGTCGGAAGAAACCGGCTGTTGCGCGGCGGGTTATCAGGCAAAGGCGTGCCGTAAAAACTAGTTGCGGCCCAGACCTCGATATCCCTCTCTTCCGCTGTTCGCCCCGGGGAGTCAAATCCGGGCGGCATGACGCCGACGATTCGATACAAGTCGGAGTCGAGCCGCACACTCTTGTCCAGAACATGCGGGTCGCTCCCGAACGCCCGCTTCCACAGGCCATCGCTGATGACCACTTCCAGAATAAGACCGGGCGAGTGATCCTGGGGATTGAACGCGCGACCCAACTGCGTTTTCACACCCAGGAGCGCAAAATAATTCGGCGCGACGATCAGTATTCGGACACGGGCAGGTTGCGATGAGCCTGTCAGATTATTTTCGTCGAACCACGTCGGCGAAACGTATTCGAAAATCCCGGAACGCTGAAGATCCTGCCACTCAGGTTCGGACATTCCCACATCCTGAGCGCCCGCGCCGGGGAGATCTGCCCGGATGCTTACGAGTTGCTCTGGTTGTCGGTACGGCAAGGGGTGCAGGAGCGTGGCATCGACGACGCTGAAAATTGCTGTCGTGGCTCCGATGCCCAGGGCAATCGTCAGAATAGCGACGGCTGTGAAGCCGGGAGACTTGCGCAACATGCGCAGAGCGTAGCGGGCATCCTGCGATAAGTGACCCCACGCGAGCCAGCGGCCGGATTCGTAGAAGCGTTCTTCGGTTTGCATAACGTTGCCGAAGGAGCGACGCGCGGTTGCTCGAGCCTCGTCTTCACTCAGCCCCTGCTCCCGCAAGCGCTCGATCTCGAGCTGTATGTGGGCCTCGATTTCGGAGGTGAAGTCGTCGAGTTTGCGCTTGCGTCCGAACATGGTTTTAGCCTTCCGCGGCTTCTGACCCTAGAATCCGCGCGATGGCGCCTGTCAATCGATTCCACTTGTTGGTTTCTTTGACTAGTTGTTTGCGGCCGGCTGGCGTCAGCGAATAGAACCGGGCCTTACGATTGTTGGAAGAAACTCCCCACTTCGCTGAGATCCAGCCACGCTCTTCCAGGCGCTGAAGCGCGGGATAGAGAGCGCCATGCTCGACGAGCAGTTCTTCTTGCGATGTTTGCTGGATGGCGCGCGCGATGCCTTGGCCGTGTTGCGATCCGAAAATGAGGGTGCGGAGGATCAGGAGATCCAATGTGCCCTGCAGCAATTCCAGTCGTTCTTTAGCGTCTTGGGTAGACATATCACCCGAAGTTTGCGCGCGTTCAGGTAAGATGTCAACCTGAAAGAACCGGCTCCGGCCGGTCGCGACTCAAGTGGCTCTTGGCTTCGCTCGAGTAAGACGGCGCTTTGAGCGCACGGCGCAACGGGTACGCCAGTCGAAACAGGGGAAAAAACCGAACGACGCTCCGATCAGTCAATTCTTTCTCGTCGACGAGCAATCGCGAATCGTAACCTATGTAACGTAAGCCGGAGTTAAGCGGTAGGCGGCGAGAGCAGCGCCCCCTTTATTATCCCATTTGCTGAGGTGCGTGATTCTCGCTTATGGGCAAACCTGTGGAGTCATCGGCAATATAGCTGAGCAAGACGACTCGTAAGACGCCCGACATCAACGAACTCGCCATTTCGCAGATAAGCGTCCTTCGTATCCCAAGGGGAGTTAGGCCTGCTAAATATGGAAATGCTGTCGACAAGGCATCGTCCCCGCGTCCAGTTGATCAGCTCCTGACTGATACATTTCAGGCCGGCCTGCTGACAGTATTGCCGAAATAACGCTGCTGTCATTGAGGTCGCCCGCCAGCCGGTGTGGATCGATAGAACAGACTCGATACCGCCTTGCGGGAGTACGCGTCTTCTGATAGCGAGCGGAAGTCGTCGGTAATGTCTCATGATCGCCACGCGGCCAGGGTAAGCCCCTAGGTTTGAGTGATGGAAGAACCCCACGCCGTTCGGTGTCAATTTTCGTTCCAGTTGGACCAGATAAGCCTCGATCACTTCTCTCTCTGCGTGAACCAGCGAGTCAAAGCTAAACACAAAATCCACCGAGCTATCTGGAACTGCCGCCAACGAACTGCCGTCATTTACGTGGAACTTGAGATTCGTTTCGGTTGCAAATCGAGTCCTACAATATTCGATACATTTTTCTGAAATATCCACGCCAATCATCGACTGGCAGTGACTCTTCAAAAATTGGGTCCACCGGCCCCGGCCGGGGGCGATCTCTAGGATCGTTGGAGCTGGCAGGAACCGATGAATACGCGGATAGAGGGCAAACCACCACATGGCCTCCGTGCCCCCGAATTGCGCAGACCACTCGTCTCCTTCGTGGGGCCACAGGTATTGGCCGTCCCACATTTTCAAGTTTTGGGCGAGAGTTGGCATTTTCGTCGAAGCGCATATAAGCTTATCAGGCGTGAAGCAAGTGTGAAAAGCGCTTTGCGCTCAGCGCCCTCAATATTTACCTTCAAGAAGCGATGTCCTTGAGCTTCCGCGCCTCACAAATGTCATCGAGCATGACAGCTTGCACTCGGACTCTGTGCGAAAGAGGGTGTCGCGCTTTCAATGTCAGGTTCGTGGGCGGGCGGCGGCGTGTCCACGAACGTTGTCGCATGCACGCTGTGCGAACGCGAACTTGTTGCGTATGAAAATGGATTAGCGCCAGAACCAGCGCGGGTTGGGCCAGACGTCAGGTAGCTGACGCGGCCACGGATGAGAAATGGTGGGCCTGGGGAGGCTCGAACTCCCGACACTTGGTTTAGGAAACCAATGCTCTATCCATCTGAGCTACAGGCCCGTGAAAGTAGTGTACCCAAATCTATACCCAAAATTGTATCCAACTAGCCCCAAAATCCGCTCGAGTTGGCACAAGTAGGCCCGGTATCCTCTTGAAAACAATAACACCGCGAACCCTGAACAGATTCTTAAACTGCGTGTTGCGAGTTCGACTCTCGCCAGCCCCACCGGCTTTTGGCTCGTAAACCCAAGTCCTGTTGGCGCGGCCACTTTGAGCGCCGGGAATTAGAGACCGGACGAAGGCGCCCTTGTATTTAGAGAGAATGTGGCTACTTAGTGCAGAGACGCCTCGAGCGTTAAACCAATATCGATAGCCACCGTGCTTGACTGACCGGATGGGACGCATTAACATCATTTGCGTCCCCCCGGCCGACGTTAGTATTTGCAAAGGCGCGAACATGGGCAGGCTGGCTGTTACTTCGGCCCGCATTTCCAGCAATGCCGCAGCACGCTATAGTGTCGCTTTGTGCGCGGTGATTGTGGCACTTGCGGCTCGGTGCGCGCTGAACCCGCTGCTTGGCGATTATTTGCCTTATGTAACCCTGTACCCAGCGGTGGCATTTGCCGCTTGGTGTTGCGGCATAGGACCTTCCGCTCTGGTCACCCTCCTGGGAATTGTAGGAACCCGCTATTTACTTATATCGCCGAAGTACTCACTGAGCCTTCCGTATGCCCCGCAAGGTGCAGGCATGGTTGCGTTTGCGTTGGGGGCGGCGGCGATTGTCGCCATTGGTGACTTTGTGCGTCGCGACAGCGCAGCATTGCACCGGGCGCAGAGCGACCTGGAAGAGAAGGTACAGCAACGCACCGCGGAACTGAACGACGCCAACCACAATTTGGGCGAGTTGTCCGCGCGCCTGTTGCACTTGCAGGATGAGGAGCGCCGCCGGATCGCACGCGAGCTCCACGACAGCGTGGGGCAGACGCTCGCGGCATTGTCGATGAACCTTGCGGCGGTGGGAGCGGATATCGAGAAACTGGCGAAGACCGCTAGCATCATTACGGACAGCACGGCGCTGGTCAACGACATGAGCGCGGACATCCGGACGATTTCTTACTTGCTGCATCCGCCGCTGCTTGACGAGGCTGGTCTTTCCTCGGCGCTCACCTGGTATGTACGAGGATTCGCCGAGCGCAGCAAGATCGATATCGACTTGCAGATTCCGCAGGATTTTGGACGGTTGTCGCGCGACCTGGAAACCGCGATATTTCGCGTGGTGCAAGAGTGCCTGACCAACATCCACCGGCATTCGGGAAGTACCGTGGCGCGAATAGTTATCGCGCATAGTGACGGGCACGTGCACGTCGAGGTGGAAGATAAGGGGAAAGGCATTCCGCAGCAGAAGCGGTCGGAAATTATTTCGTCCTCAACGGGGACTCCCGGCGTAGGCATCCGGGGAATGCGCGAGCGCTTGCGACAGCTTGGCGGGGCCTTGGATATTCACTCGGATGGCGAAGGCAAAGGCACGATTGTGACGGCGCGCCTTCCTGCTATAGCGCCGCCTCCGCCGATGGAAGCGAGGTCCGCGGCAGCCGGGAGTTTAGAGGCTTCCGCCTGACCAGCACGCTTGCTAGACAGCGATGAATTACTGCCTTGCAGAGTCGGAACGAGCGTCCGGGCTTGCGCCGGGCATGACCTTGCCAACGCGCAGCGTCTTGAAAATCGCGGGCCAAAATTCCTTGGCTACGTTGCCGGCGGCAATTACGGCGATCTGAATTCCGAAGCGCTCAAACGTTTGGCCTGCGGATCGCTCCGCGTCAGGGAGATATGTGTTTGCGAGACCCTCAGCGCCGAGGGGACCGAGGATGCCGGAGATATTTGGAGCGCGTCCTCCGGAATCCGTGCGCGTCACCAGGACGCTCTTGAGCGCGTGGCCTACTTTCTGGGAGAAGGTGCCATGCGAGAGGACGAAGTAGCGCGGATCATGGTGAAGCACGGACGGCAGCAAAAACGTTCCAAACATGTCGGTTGAAGCGTTGAGCGCAAGGGTTGCGCCGTAGCGTTTGCCGTAGGCATTCCATCCCTGGCCGTAGCCCGGCCAGGAATTGCGGGCTTGCGTGATGCCAGCGCTCATGGCCGCTACTATGAGGGCGGAGGGGGCGGCGCTTTCGTCCGCAGCCAGCAGAAACTTTTGCCCGCTGCTCAGCGGCCTAGTCGTGTAGGCGAGGTCTGGGAAAAAAAATGACCTTCGGCTCAAAATGTCGTAAGTCGTCGTGGGGCGGCTGGTGGCGGCCTTCTGCTGGGGTTCATCAAGCGGTTCCTTTGGCGTTGGAGCATCGGGCAGATTGGCGAGGACATGTTGCTGAGCTGCGCAAGCGCGCCCGCTCGCCATCGAAACGAACAGCGCAATAAGTACTAGGAATAGCCGTTGACTAGGGGCCCGGCTGATTGGCTCCATGTTGCCCTACCTTTTTCTTTGCCGACTAAATCCGACCAAATGGGAGAATGAGGTGGCGCTTACGTTACCCGTTTGTCGGGTAGGCTTCAAACTAATTCTCTACCGTAATCTATGTAGGAATTGAAGCTTTGGTCTTGGCTACGACACACCTAATCGGGTTTCCCCTGTAGGGGTTATTGGATATGCCTATGCTACTATCGCCCTCGCCGCGACCGCGTTCGCGTTCACGTTCCCGTCCCTGCCAATTCGGAGGTTGTTCATGCGCCGTAGTCTTCGCGTCCTACTCGTTGTCATCGTTGTTCTTGTGGTGCTAGTGCTGGTAGCGCCGTTCCTTATTCCTGTCAATCAGTTCCGGCCGACGATTGAAGAAAAGGCTTCCGCGGCGCTGGGCCGCAAAGTCGAGGTCGGGAACCTGAGCCTGTCGCTGTTCACCGGCTCGCTTGCGGCGGACAATTTGTCTATCGCCGATGACCCGAAGTTCAGTAACTCTCCATTTCTTACGGCGAAGTCCATCAAAGTGGGCGTTGAGCTCGTGCCGCTCATCTTGCACAAAGACTTGAATATCACAACCGTTGTGATCGATAGTCCGGAGGTTACGCTGCTGCGCAATCCGGGTGGGGTATGGAACTACTCATCGTTCGGCGCGTCGGCGGCAAAATCGCAGGAGAAGCAAGCAGGGACCCCGCAGCAGGCGCCCCCACCGCAGCAAGGGGAAAAGGCGCCCTCGAGCGCGAGCGAGTTTTCGGTTGAGAAACTGGAGCTGCGGAACGGGCGCGTGGTTGTCGGCTCGACGAACTCGCAAAAGCGCAGCACGTACGACAAAGTGGACCTGACCGCTTCGAACGTTTCGCTCACAACCAAGTTTCCTGTGACGCTTACCGCGAATCTTCCCGGCGGCGGCACTCTTAAGCTCGACGGCACGGCTGGACCGCTCGATCAGGAGAACACCGCGCTGACCCCGGTGAACGCCAAGCTTACGGTCAACAATTTGAATCTCGCCACCACCGGGTTCCTTGATCCTTCGTTGGGACTGGGCGGCTTGCTCGACTTGGATGCGACCATCGCCTCGCAGAATGGCGAAGCGGTCGTCAGCGGCAGCGCTAAGTTGTCCAAGGCGCTCCTTGTGTCTGGCGGCTCGCCCGCGGCCGTTCCAGTTATTGTGGATTTCAAGACGAAATACGATCTGCGCAAAAACCGCGGCGTACTTGAGCCCTCGACACTGAAAATCGGCAATGACGTCGCGCATCTCAGCGGCACTTATGAAGTGCCCGCCGATTCGGATGCCGTGGTTCTTCACGTCAAAGCGGAAGGGCAAAACATGCCGGCGAAGGATTTGGAGGCGTTCCTTCCGGCCGTGGGAATTCACATGCCAAATGGTGCGTCGCTGCAGGCGGGCACGCTCAATATGAACCTGGAGCTCAGCGGCCCGACCAACAAGCTGGTTACTTCTGGAAACGTTGGGATGTTCAACGCGAAGCTGGTGGGATTTGACCTCGGCTCAAAAATGTCCGGGTTGGGCTCCCTCGTTGGGTTAAATACGGGCAAGGACCTGGATATTGAGAAGATGACCAGTGATCTCCGCGTCGCACCGACCGGGATCGAAGTGCAGCACTTTCAGGCTTTGCTGCCCGCGCTGGGAACGCTGGTGGGCAACGGGGCGATCGACGCGAAAAACAATCTGGATTTCAAAATGGCGGCGACGCTGAAAAGCGGGGTTGGCGGGGCGGCTGGGGCTGTGGGGGGCGCGGCGACGGGAGCTGCTTCGAATGCCGTAGGAGGTTTGCTTGGAAAAGTTACTGGTGCAGCGGGCGTCGGTGGTGCCGCAGGAAACATCATGGGAAATTGCAAGAATGCGAGCGGCGGCAGTGGCCCGACAATCCCGTTCCAAATCAAAGGAACGACGAAAGATCCAAAGTTTGTCCCCGACGTGGGAGGAGTTGCAGCGAGCATGCTGAAGTCTCAATTGGGTTGTTTCGGCGGGGGCGGTTCGCAGACCAAGGCCGCGCCTCAACAGCAGCAGAATCCAAATAATCCAGTCGACGCCATTGGCGGACTGTTCAAAAAGAAGAAACCATAAGCAATTTCTCTTTCCGGAATTTGGCCAAGCTTTGTAGCCGTGCCACAATGCTTGGATGAAAAATTTATTGCGCATCACGTTAGTTCTTTTCGCCGCGGCGAGCGTGCATCCCGAGAGCATGGCGCAACAGCAGGCGCCGCCGCCCACCAAAACGCAACCGGCTGCACCAGCCAAGCCGCCCCAGCAAGGGACAGCTGTCAAGCCACGAACGCCTGCAGGTACGAGCCAGCCGCTCACTTTAAAGACACAAAAACAGAAAGCCAGCTATGCAATGGGCATGAACTTTGGCACGGGATTGCGTAAGCAGTCGATCGATATCGATCCGGTGATTCTCGCACGCGGCCTACGAGATGCCTTTTCGAACGGCAAAACATTGCTAACCGAAGACGAAGCCCGGGCGATTCTCACGCAACTGCAAGCTGACTTGCGCATGAAGCAGCAGGAGGCGGCACAACAAGTGGGAGAGGCAAACAAGAAGCAGGGACTCGCTTTTCTCGAAGCCAACAAGGCCAAAGAAGGCGTGGTGGCGCTGCCCAGCGGCTTGCAATACAAAGTTCTACAAGAAGGCACCGGACCCAAGCCAGCCGCCACGGACCAGGTCGTCTGTAACTATCGCGGCACGCTCCTGGACGGCACGGAATTCGACAGCTCGTACAAGCGCGGGCAGCCGGCTACATTTCCGGTTACCGGGGTGATTAAAGGCTGGACGGAAGCGCTGCAGCTGATGCCTGTGGGATCGAAGTGGCAACTTTTCGTTCCCGCGGAATTGGCTTACGCCGAGCGCGGCGCCGGCGGCCAGATAGGCCCGAACGCGACGCTGATCTTCGAGGTCGAGCTGATTTCCATCCAAAAGAAAGACGCAAAGTAACCGCGGAATCGTTGGCTGCGCGGGAGACAGTCGCTATTCGTAGCGTAACGCCACGATAGGATCGACGCGCATCGCTCGACGGGCCGGAATGTAGCTGGCGGCGAGGGCGACGAAGCCGAGAAATGCCGCCACTGCGAGATAGGTAAGGGGATCAGTGGCCTTCACGCCGAAGAGCATGCTGGAGAGAAGTTGCGTCATAGCCGCGGCGGAGGCAAGACCAATCGCTATGCCCACAAATGTAAGAGAAAGAGCCTGGCTTAAGATGAGGCGAAGCACATCGCGCGGACTCGCGCCGAGCGCCATACGCAGGCCGATTTCGTTCGCCCGCTGGCCCACAACGTAGGACATTACGCCGTAAACTCCAGCCATCGCCAGGCACATGGCCAGAGCTGCAAATATTCCCAGCAGTAGCGTGCGAAAGCGAGGCGCCGCGACGGTTTCGCTGAGCGACGCTTCCACGGTTGTGAACTTCACGGGTACATCCGTCGAAAGCGCGTGCACCTTGCTGCGCAGCGTCTCAATCAGCGCGGTCGGTTCTATAGCGGTGCGCACCAAGACGCTCATGCCAGCGGCAGCTTGAGGGTGCTGCTGATAAGCCATGTAGATCTCCGCGGAAGGCGGATGCCCGGGACCAGACTGGCGCACATCGCCGACAATGCCGACGATCTTCATGGGATTTAGCGAATCGAAGCCGCAGTAAATCACACGACCTATGGGATCCTGGCCGGGAAATGCATCACGCGCGAGTTTTTGGTTGACTACCGCGGAAAACGGGGCGTCATACGTGTCGCTTTCATTGAAGTCGCGGCCACTTATGAGAGGAATGCCTAGGGTCGCAAATGTCCCGGGCGCGGCAACAGAAAAGACCGCCTGCGGGGCGGTCACGTTCAGTTCTTTCGGCAGATGATCGATCCAATATCCACCGTCAGAGGAAACATGCCCAGGCGTGGTCCTTGTTGCTCCCGCATTCAGCACGCCGGGTAGCGTGGCGACTTGGTCCAGCAAATCTTTGTAAAAACGCGTTCCGCGTCGGGCGCTCTCGAGGTCGGAAGCAGGCACGTCCGCTTCCATTACCAGGATGCGGTTGGGCCGGAAACCAAGCGCGACATTCTGCAATGCCACGAAACTCTTGAGAAGCAGGCCTGCTCCGGTAAGCAGCATCATGGACAACGCGATTTCCGCGACAACTAAAGCGCCGCGCATGCGATCGGCAATGCCGCCCCCCGTCGCGCGAGTTGAGCCTTGCTTAAGTGAGCTGTTCAAATCCACGCGCAATGTCTGCATAGCGGGGGCGAGCCCGAACAAGACGCTGGCGAGCAGGGAAATTCCGAGCGCAAATGCCAGCACGCCCAGATCGATGTGCGTTTCAGAAAGCCGCGGCACATCGCCGGGCGCGAGGGCTACCAGTGCGCGCGCTCCCCAAAACGCCAACAGCACGCCAAGAGCCCCGGCGAGCAGACCCATTAGCAAGCTTTCCGTGATTAGCTGGCGCAGGATTCGGCCTCGGCCGGCACCAAGTGCAACGCGAATGGCGATTTCCCTGGTGCGCGCTACCGACTTTACGAGCAGCATGTTCGCGAGATTGGCGCAGGCGATGAGGAGCACCGCGCCCACCGCGGCCAGCATGATCCAGAGCGTGAGACGGAAATCGCTGACCATTTCATCGCGCATGCGCGTGACCGCTACATTTTTTCCGCTGTTGCTGTCGGGATACTTTTGCTCTAGGCGCGTTCCAATTGCGGTCATTTGCGCTTGCGCCTGGTCCAGCGATTCGTCTGGCTTTAGGCGCGCCACGACATGATAGTTATGTCCGGAACGTGACTCGGTGTCGGGAAAGATCGTGTTGGTGGGAAACCAGATGTCCGTTTTGCCGGGGAATCGGAAGCCCGCGGGCATCACACCTACAACGTTCAGCGTTTTCCCGAACATTCGCAACGTTTGCCCGAGCGCTTTTGCACTATCGCCGAAGTGAGCAATGCTATACGCGTTGCTGACGATCACCGCTGCGGCTCCCCCTTTCGTTTGTTCTTCGACTGAAAATTCGCGCCCCACGCTGGGTTCCACGTGGAACACTTGGAAAAAGTCGGGAGAAACCATGGCGACATTTGCGTATTCCGCGGAGGAGCCCGTACTCACGGACGTTTCATCGTCGCTTGTGTATCCGTAATAGGCCATGTTCGCAAATGCGGTGCTTTGATCGTGCCAGTCGCGAAAATCGGGCGCGGACACCTGTCCATGTGCGGAGCTTCGTTTCCACAAAGAGGAGAGGATCACAACACGGTCTGGATCGCTGAAAGCCAGTGGCTTGAGCAGTACGGTGTTTACGACGCTGAACATCGCAGTGTTCGCGCCGATTCCCAGCGCCATCACCAACACGGCGACGGCGGTGAATCCCGGATTCTTTCGCAACATGCGCGCTGCAAACTGCAGATCTTGCAGAAAAGTTTCCAGCACGGGAAGTCCTCGCCGCTCGCGATAGCTTTCTTGCGTTTGTGTCACTCCGCCCAGCTTTATAAGCGCCTCCCGGTGTGCTTCTTGCGCACTCATGCCACGCCGCAAACCATCGTCAACGTGCATCTGCACGTGAGCTTCGAGCTCCTCGCCGAGGTCCTTCTCGCTTGAATCTTTGCGGAACATCGCCGCAAGCCGGACCAGCCATGCACGGAGCGCTCTCATAACTTCTCCTTTCCCCAGACCCGAAGCCACCACAGCTTACCTCGCGTCCTATGGGATAGCCATATCAGATGGGCACCACCCTATGGGATACCAATAGAAGAGGACGATGCTTGCCCAAGATTTGTTCCCTAAGAATTCTGGTTCTTGCTGAAGAGCGAATGACGGCGCGCCAGGGCCACTTTTCATGGCCTATCTCCTTGACTCTGTGGCAACTTCCCACTAGCCTCGTGCGTTTGCAGAAGGCTGGGGTCGGATCGCGTCATCGCGCTTTCCAAAACTAAGGAGTCGTGAATGCGTTCTTCGTTGCAGGGGTTGAGGTTTGCGCTGGGCGTGGTCGCGGTGGGCTGCACGGCTATCTTGGGGGCGGCGCGCGCCGCGGCGCAGGGAGGTGAGCCGCAATACTTCGCCATTCGCGGAGCTACCGTTGTTCCCGTCTCGGGACCGCGCCTGGAAAACGCGACCGTCATTATCTCGCGAGGGGTGATCAAAGCGGTGAGCAAGGACGCCACCATCCCCGATGAGGCTTGGCTTATCGAAGGTAAGGGACTCATCGTTTATCCCGGATTCATCGATTCTTTTACAGACGTTGGCATTCCTCCGGCTCCCGCGCCCGCAGGCGGCGAAGGCGTTGCGCGACCGCAGCCGCCCGTCTCGCATGGCCCGGAAGATCGGCCGGGTGCCACGCCGTGGCGGAGTGCGGCCGACGAGGCGAGCCTGAGTGATAAGCGCGTCGAGACCTGGCGCTCCGCCGGATTCACCGCCGTGATTTCGGCTCCCAAGGGCGGGATGTTCCCCGGCCAGGCCGCTCTGCTGAATCTCGGCGGCGAGCGCAATGGCGATATGGTGGTGAAATCGCCGGTTGCAATCCCAATTTCTTTGCAGCCCGTCGGCAATTTCTCGAGTTTTCCCGGATCGCTGATGGGCTCGCTCGCTTACGTTCGCCAGGTTTGGCTGGACACGGACTGGAGCACGAAGTCTCAGGCTATCTACGAAAAAAATCCGCGAGGCGTAGCGCGACCACGCTATGACCGAACGGACGAGGCTCTTGCCGATGCGCTGGAAGACCACGCGTTGGTGCTGATCCCCGCGAACAATGCGACGCAGATTCGGCGCGCGTTTGAGCTTGCCGACCGCTGGCATGTGAACGCGGTCCTCTACGGCTGCCAGATGAGCTACGAAGTCGCGAACGAAATCGCGGCGAAGAAGCTCCCGGTTCTGGTGGACCTGAAATGGCCTGAAGCGGATAAAGACGCCGACCCGGACGAGGTGCCTTCGCTCAATACGCTGCGCTTTCGCGACCGCGCGCCTTCTTCTCCGGCCGCGCTGGCGAAGGCGGGAGTGAAGTTTGCGTTCTATTCCGGTGCGATCACCGCGCCGAAAGACATGCTGAAGGCCGCGAAAAAATCTATCGACGCTGGGCTTTCCCCTGACGCGGCGATTCGCGCGTTTACCCTGACGCCTGCCGAAATGTTTGGCGTCGCCGACCGGCTAGGGTCTATCGAAAACGGGAAAATCGCCAACTTGGTTATTGCCGATGGCGATATTTTCGACGAAAAGACGAAGATTAAATTTGTGTTTGTCGACGGCCGCAAATTCACCGTGCGGGAACCGGAAAAGCCCAAAGATCCTCCTAAAGGAGACCTCACCGGCAAGTGGAAGCTCTCGTACACCACGCCGGAAGGCGCGGAAGACGCCACCGCGGACATCGTGATGGCCGGCGACGGTTCGCTCTCCGGCACGATCACCAGCACCCGCGGCACTGCCAACATTATCAGCGGGTATCTTAGCGTCGATAAGTTCAGCTTCACGATTAACATTCCGATCGAGGGTTCGCCGGCTGACGTGCTGTTCACCGGAACGTTCGATGGCACAACGATGAAAGGATCGCTCAGCGTGCAAGGATTCGAGACTGACTTCACCGGTACCAAGCCCGGCGTTCGCGCGACTATTGCCGGGGGTGCGCGATGAGAACGGCGACATTTATCTGCGGCGCGAGACTCCTTATCTGCTGCGCGCTGCTTACGTCGCCTGCGACTCTTCTGGCCGACGCTCCCAAATCTCCCGCGGTCGCCGCCGAAGGCTCGCCCATTATATTGATTCAAAACGCCACCATATTGACGGTAAGCCACGGCACTATCGAGCGTGGCTCGATCTTGATCAAAGATGGAAAAATCGCGGAGGTTGGCGCGTCCGTAAAGGCCCCGAAGGATGCGCAGATAATTGACGCCGGCGGACAGTTCGTCATGCCCGGAATTATCGACTGCCACTCGCACATCGCTGTGGACGGTAGCGTTAACGAGGGCAGCGTATCGGTCTCCTCTACCGTCAACATCGGTGACGTGCTGAATCCGGATGACGTGGATATTTATCGCGATTTGGCCGGCGGCGTCACGGTGGCCAACGTGCTGCATGGCAGCGCTAACGCCATCGGCGGTCAAACTATTGTGATTAAGCTGCGTTGGGGACAGCCGGCCTCCAGGCTGCCCTTTGAAGGCGCGCTGCCGGGCATCAAGTTCGCGCTCGGCGAGAATCCCAAGCGCTCCAATTTCAGTCGCGGCACGGCGCGCTATCCGGCGACGCGCATGGGTGTCGAGGAAACAATTCGCGGCGCGTTTACGGAAGCGCGCGATTACAAGGCTTCGTGGGACGGTTACAACAAGCGCACTGCCAGCGGCGAGAAAAACTTAATTCCGCCGCGTCGAGATTTGCGGCTCGAGCCACTTGTCGAAGTGCTTGAAGGGAAGCGATACGTGCATTCGCACTGCTATCGCGAAGACGAAATCCTGATGCTCTTGCGCGTGGCCAAGGAATTTGGGTTCAAGGTGCGCACGTTCCAGCATGTTTTGGAAGGCTACAAAGTGGCTGACGAAATCGCTGCGTCCGGCGCGGGCGCGTCCACCTTTTCTGATTGGTGGGCTTACAAAGTCGAAGCCTATGATGCGATTCCTTATAACGCCGCATTGATGACGCGTCGCGGCGTTCTCGTCTCCGTGAATTCCGACGACGCGGAGGAGGCTACACACCTCAATCAGGAAGCCGCGAAGAGCATCAAGTTTGGCGGGCTTTCGCATGACGAGGCGCTCAAGTTGGTGACCCTGAATCCGGCGATTCAGCTCGGGATTGACAAGCGAGTTGGCACGATCGATACCGGAAAGGACGCAGACCTAGTCATTTACAACCACGATCCGCTTAGCGATTACGCCGTGGTCCAGAAGACGTTGATCGATGGCCGCGTCTACTTTGATCGCCAGCGCGACATCGCCGACCGGCCCGTTCGTGAAAAGGAAAAGAAGGCGCTGCTCGAAAAAGAGAAGAAGGCCGCGAAAAAGGCCGGCGAGAAGTCAGAAGAGAAAAAGCCAGAAGAAAAGCCGAAGCCGCCGCAAGTTGACGATGTCTTCGGAGGTGCGCGGTGAAGCTTCCTATTTTGCCGCGCGCTTTGATTTATGTTCTTTGTGTACTGACGCTCCCTTGCCTTCCGAAGACAGCTAGTGCGCAAGCTCAGCCGACTACTTACGCCATCACGCACGCGAAGATTTTCACACTTTCCGGCACCATAATTGATGATGGGACGGTCGTAATTCAGAACGGCAAGATTGCAAACGTCGGAGCGGCCGTGGAAGTCCCGGTAGGCGCGCAGGTGATTGATGGCAAGGGTCTGCAGGTGTATCCCGGCTTATTTGATCCAGTCACGCAGATGGGCTTGCGCGAAATCGGCGCCGTCAGTGCCACTGTGGATTCCGCCGAAACTGGTCAGTTCAATCCGGACGTGGTTGCCGCTGAAGCAGTGCTGCCGTCGAGCGAACACATTCCGGTGACCCGCGCCTCGGGAATTACCGAGGTTCTTGCTGTGCCGGCGAGCGGAGGCATGGACTCCGGCGGGGCGACGGGAATCTTGGGCGGGCAAGCGTCCGCGATTCACATGTCCGGCTGGACCATCAGTGACATGCTTCTGAAGAAGAGCGTTGCGATGGTGCTCAACTGGCCGACCATCGAGACTAAGACATTTGATTTCTCCACGTTTTCCAGAAAGGAAAAGTCTTATAGCGACGCCAAGCAAGAATACGAGAAACAGGTGATCGAGCTCACTGACTGGCTTGAGCGTGCCCGCCATTACGCGCAAGCGCTCGGTCACGGTGGTGCCGGCGACTTTCAACGCGACGTCAAGCTGGACGCACTGGTGCCGGTCACACGCGGGGAACTGCCGGTTCTGGTATTTGCCGACAAAGCGCGCGACATTCGCGGCGCGGTGGAGTTCTGCGAAAAGCAAAAACTAAAAATGATTCTCGGCGGTGGCGCCGAAGCATACAAGGTAAAGGATCTGCTGCGCTCGAAGGGCATCCCTGTAATTCTTGGTCCCACGCTGACCCTGCCTGGCGAAGAAGACGATCCGTATGACCGCTTGCTGACGCAGCCTGCGGAACTGGCGGCGGCGGGCGTAAAATTTGCCTTCGGCAGCTTCGACAATTCTTTCGCGCGACGCCTGGGCCAACAAGCCGCAAACGCCGTGGCTTACGGTCTTCCATATGATGAAGCACTCAAGGCCGTGACCTTGTATCCGGCCGAAATTTTTGGCCTTGCTGATCAAGTTGGTACGCTGGAGAGCGGCAAGATCGCCAACGTCATCGTGACCAACGGTGATCCGCTCGAGCTCACCACCGAGGTTCGTTATCTCTTCATCAAGGGACAGCTCACCTCGCTCGACAACAAACAGAAAGCCCTCTACGAGAAATATTTAAATCGCCCGAAAGCGAAATAATAGGCAGTCCCAGGAATGCATAGTGCAGCACGGCGGCGCCTTAACCAGCGTCGTTCTGCTCTTCGCGGCGGAAACGTCTTCGCGTCTCACGCGTCTGATACTCTAGCCAGCGAAACTCCGGGAGTACCCATGGATACGATCCTGCATGACCTGCCCTATGCGTTCCGCGTGCTCGCGCGGAATCCGGGTTTCACTGCCATTGCGATTCTGACCCTGGCCCTCGGAATCGGCGCAAATACGGCGATTTTCAGCGTGGTAAACGCCGTGCTGCTTCGTCCGCTGGAATTCCGCGATCCCGCCCGTTTGGTGATCGTCGCTGAGAAGAGTTCTTTTCCAGTGATTTCCACTTCCTATCAGAACTGGCTCGATTGGCGCGACCAAAGCCGTTCCTTTGAGTCCCTGGAAGGTACAAGGGGCACAACGCTGACCTTGACCGACGCAGGAGAACCCGAGCGCCTGAACGCGCGTATGGCCACTGCCGGCCTTTTCTCAATGCTCGGCGCAAATACTGTTGCGGGGCGCACATTCACCGTCGAGGACGATCGCGCCGGCGGCGCTCCGGTGGTTGTGCTCAGCTATGGCTTATGGCAACGCCGCTTCGGCAGCTCGCAATATATTCTTGGCAAGCCAATTAATTTGGATTCGCGGCCTTACACCGTGATTGGTGTGCTGCCTCCTAATTTCCAAGTTTTGCAGCCTGCCGACGTCTTCGTCCCTCTTATGCCGTGGGCGAAAACTTTGCCCGATGATCGCAACTGGCACCCCGGGATCATTGCTATCGCGCGGCTCAAGCCCGGCGTCTCCCGCGAACAAGCGCGAACGGAAATGGTGGCTATCACCAAGCGCCTTGAGCAGCAGTATCCGGACTACAACACCGGCACGAGTGCAGACATCGTCGGTATGCAGGAGCAAATGGTACAGAATGTCCGCCCCGCGCTGATCCTTCTTCTCGGCGCTGTCAGCTTCGTTCTGCTCATCGCGTGTGTCAACGTCGCTAATCTTTTGCTTGCGCGCTCTGCGTCACGCGGGCGGGAAGTCGCCATCCGCACTTCGATGGGTGCAAGCCGCGGCCGCATCATTCGCCAACTGCTGACCGAAAGTGTTTTAGTTTCGGTCGCGGGCGGCATTCTGGGTTTATTTCTGGCCTCTGCCTCGCTCGGGCCTTTGTTAAGAATTTCCGCTGGCAGTGTTCCGCAAGCCTTTTCCGTCACCCTCGATCGTTCGGTCTTAGTCTTCACGTTAGTGCTGTCTGTCTTGACCGGTTTGGTATTCGGTCTCGTGCCAGCGCTCCGTACCGCCAAACTTGATTTGCGCGGAACGCTAAACGAAGGGTCGCGCGGATCCACGGCCGGGCCGGGCCAGCATCGTGTCCGCGCGGCCCTTGTCGCCACCGAGACCGCGCTCGCTATGTTGCTTCTAGTCGGGGCGGGATTGCTCCTGCGAAGCTTTTCACGCCTGCAAGATGTGCCTCCCGGCTTCCAGGCCGATCATCTGCTCGTCGCTGACATTCCTCTTTCGCAAAATGCTTATGCGAAGCCCGAGCAGCGTTTCGAATTTTTCGATCGCCTGGTTGAACGCGCCAAAGCTCTTCCCGGTGTCCGCTCGGCCGCAGCCGCCTCTTTCCTTCCCGTGAGCGGCGGCGGCAGCATCATTCATTTCAACATTTACGGACGCCCGCCCAAGAGCGCCCACGAATTCATCGCCGCCGGATATCGCACCGTCACGCCGCACTATTTTGAAACGCTGGGTGTGCCGATGTTGCAAGGCCGCCTATTCACGCCTGCCGATACGGACAAGTCGCCAGCGGTCGTGGTCATTAACGCCACTATGGCGCGTACCTTTTTCGCGGGCGAAAATCCGATCGGGAAGCGCATGCAACTCGGAGCCATACCGGATAAGGAAGTCCCGTGGATGGAAGTTGTGGGCGTTGTGGGAGATCTGCTGCAGGGGCTCGATCTCGGGCCTGCCGCCGAAATGTACCTACCTTACCGTCAAGCCGACGCGCTCTTGCCGGTGTTCCAGATGTCGGTCGTTCTACGGACGGCCGCGGATCCCTTGGCTCAGGCCTCGGCCCTGCGCAGCGCTCTAGCTGAAATCGATCCTAATCAGCCGCTGGTGAAAGTTCGCAGCATGGAAGAAAACATGTCCGCCAGCGTAGCGCAGCCGCGCTTTCGCACCTGGCTCATCGGCATCTTCGCCGCTCTCGCACTCTTGCTCGCAGCCGTTGGAGTTTACGGCGTCATGTCGTACACCGTCACGCAGCGCACTAACGAGATCGGCATTCGCGTCACCCTCGGCGCCCAAGCCACGGACGTTTTTCGCAGCATTGTCGGCGAAGGAGCCAGGATTGCTCTGTTCGGTGTCGCCGCTGGCTTGATCGCTGCGCTCGTGCTCACGCGCCTGCTGCGAACCTTCTTGTACGGAATCAGCATATTCGATCCGACAACGTTCCTAGTCGTGGCATTGCTCCTGACGCTCATTAGCGTCGCAGCGTGCTACTTCCCCGCGCGACGCGCCACCCGTGTGGATCCCATCGTCGCCTTGCGCTACGAATAGATCGTCGGATTGTGTAAACCATAGGAAACTTTTGCCATGAACCTGCGTTCCTATCTATGAGCACCATGACTACGCAGAAGCTCGCGTCAATAGCCATATTTTGCCTGACCCTTCTTCCCGCGGCCGCATCCGCGCAAGACCCCCAGAAACTGGTCGAGCAATACATCAAGGCTGCGGGTGGCTCCAAAGCGCTTTCTAAGGCTCGAACGATCGCGATTGAAGGCACTTTTTACACGCCAGATGGCAAGTCCGGAACCTATACGCTTAATACAAGACTGCCCAACCGTTATTACTCCGAAGTCGTCGCAGGTGACACCAGTTTAATCGAAGCTTACAACGGCAAGTCCGCATGGCGCCGCACCGCGAATGGTGAGTTCGCAACGCTGGTCGGCGCGGAAGGCAGCCAACTCGAAGCTGCTGGACAGTACTACAATTCGCACCTGGTGGACGCCAGGAAGAACAAGATCGGCATCGGTTTCGCTAGTTTTGCAAAAGTGCGCGGCAGAGACGCGTTAGAAATTGAAGTCACCACTACGAGTGGCGTGAAGCGGCATGTCTTCTTCGATCCTCAGACGCACCTCATCGTGGAAGAGGCAGCCACGATCGGTGGGATCGACGAGCAAATTTTCTACGATGACTACCGCCCGCTGAACGGCCTGAAAATCGCCTACAAAATCGAGCTGCACCGCGGAACAGAAACCTACGAGATCACCGTGACGCGCGCGGAAGTGAACGGCTCGGTCGGTGAGCGAGTCTTTGACTTCCCCAAGAAATCGCAAGTTCAGCTACCAGACTTGAAGGCGCTGTTCAAAGAAATTGACGATAACCAGAAGGCTATCGACAAAATCAAGGAAAACTACGCGGGCACTCGCAGCGAAGAAGAAACCGAATACGATAAAACCGGAAAAATCAGCAAACGCGAACTGCGCGAATCCAATTTTTTCTATTTGGGCGGGCACGAAGTCTCCACTTTGGTCAAGAAAGATGGCAAGCCGCTGAGCGAGGAAGAACAGAAGAAGGAAAACGATAGAGTGCAAAAGGAAATTCAAGATATCGAGAAGCGCGACGCAAAAAAGGAAGCTAAGGAGGAAAAAGCCAAGGAAGAGGGAAAGGACAAAGGGGCTGACGATGAACCGGGCATCGAGATATTCCTTCGCGCAAGCCAATTCGTGAATCCCCGGCGCGAGCGCTTCCGCGGCCAGGATGTCCTGGTCTTTGACTTCGAGCCCAATCCCGAATTCAAGCCGCACAAATTGGTCGAGAAAGTAGTCCATGAGCTGGCCGGTGTTGTTTGGATTGACGAAAAGGCCCACGATGTCGCGCGCCTGGAAGGTTATTTTGTCGGAGATTTCCGCTTCGGCGGCGGCGTGATCGCCAACCTGCAAAAGGGCACAAGTTTTGTCTTTGAACAAGCTTACGTTAACAACGAAGTTTGGCTGCCAACTTACGAAGAAGCTCACGTCGGCGTGCGCGTCCTGCTGGTGAAGGCAATCAAGGTTAACGAAGTAACGCGCTATTCGGACTATAAGAAATTCAACGTAGAGAGTATTGCTGCAATCGGCAAGCCCAAGGGCGCTTCTGATGCCCCGGCGAGTTTGCCTGCAACGCCAGGCTCAGTGCCAAAGCCTGACTAACGAATAGCGCGCCCTGCACAACGTCAGCTTCTGCTTGTCGCAACGCTACGGTCCAGCACCTCGCGCACCTTCTCTGTAAGCCCGCTCGGGGTGAACGGTTTCTGCAGGAACGCCATGCCATCCTCCAGCATCCCACCTTCCGTTGCGCCCTGCGCCATGATGTTAAACGTGTAGCCAGACATATACAGCACGCACATCTTTGGATGCAGCGCCGTCAGCCGCTTCGCCAACTCCCGCCCGCTGATTCCCGGCAGAATCAAATCGGTCAACAACAAATGAATCTCCGCCCCATGCTTCGAGCGCGCATCCTCCGCGTCTTCGGGGCTCGAGGCCACCAGCACCGTGTATCCTTTTTCAGACAACGCCATCCGCGCGAGCTCACGAACCTGCGGCTGATCTTCCACCAGCAAAATAGTTTCCGATCCGGTCTGTTTCCCGCTCGCAGGCTTGATTGCGGGCAGTGCCTCGGGCGCCTGCTCGACGCGCGGCAGATATACCTTGAACGATGATCCTCGCCCCAACTCGCTGTACACCCAAATGTACCCGCCGCTCTGCTTCACAATTCCATAGACTGTGGAAAGCCCCAGCCCCGTGCCGCGCCCGCTTTCTTTCGTCGTGTAAAAAGGCTCGAAAATATGCGCTACGGTTTCCGGACTCATTCCAGTCCCAGTGTCGGAAACGGCCAGCATCACGTAACGTCCCGCCTTTACAGTCGCGTGTTCGCTAGCATACGCCGCGTCCAGGTCCACGTTCGCTGTTTCTACCGTGAGCCGGCCGCCCTTTGGCATCGCGTCGCGCGCGTTCACCACCAAATTCATAATCACTTGTTCCATCTGCCCGGGGTCCGCTTTGATAGTGCCAGTATCTTTCCCCGGAATCGTAGACATTCGGATCTCTTCGTCCATCAAGCGCCGCAGCAGCTTGTCCAATCCTAAAACGATGCTGTTCAAGTCCAAGAGCTTCGGCTGCAACACTTGTCGCCGGCTGAACGCCAGTAGTTGGCGCACCAGCGTGCTCGCGCGCTCCGAAGCGTCTTCGATGCGCTCCACGTCCGCTTGCAGCTCGGGCGAAATTCTCGGCCGCTGCAGCGCGAGTTCCGTATAACCTTTAATAATCGTCAGTAGATTATTGAAGTCGTGGGCGATTCCGCCTGCCAACCTGCCAATTGCCTCCATACGCCGCGACTGTTGCAATTGGGTCTCGAGCTGCTTGCGCTCCGTGATGTCTACAATAATTCCTTCCATCAACGGATGTGCGCCGCTCCCCTCTACCACCACGGCCGTGTCGCTTACCCAAATTACGCGCCCGTCTTTGCGGACAATTCGATACTCCGCCTGAAAACGCTCCCCGCGCTGGCTCGCCTGTTCTGCGGCCTCCACGACGTTGTGATCTTCCGGATGTACATGCTTCGTCCATGCCCGCGAATCTGTCAGCCACTCTTCGGCCGAAAATCCAAACATCGTCTCCACCTGGGGGCTGACGTAGAGCCATTCTCCGTGCATTCCCAGCTCGGCAATGTAGCTGACCGCCGCCACTTGCTCGACCAGCATGCGGTATTTCGCTTCCGCTTGCGCACGCGCGTTTTCGGCGTCACGCTTGGCTGTCATGTCACGGCTGACGCAAACTACCCCGCCGTCCGGCAAACTCGTGATCGCCATTTCCACCGGCAGCGTGCTCCCGTCCTGCCGGTGAATATTCACAGGCCCCTGCCACTTCCCGCTTTTGCGGAGTGATTCGCGAATGTCCTCTTCCACTCTCGCAACGTCCTGCGGTGCATAAATGTCGCGCCACGGTCGGCGCAAGATGGATTCCGCGGTGTCGTGCCCCATCATCTGTGCAAACGCGGCATTGGCGTACGAATGTTGGCCCTTCGCGTCCACAATCGCGATTCCGTTCGCCGCCGAGTCCATCGCGCGATTGTGCCGTTCTAACGTGTCTTCGGCCCGGCTCTGTCGATATTGCGTGACTCCCAGCCGCGCCGCATAGCACACAATGGAAAGACCCAGCAGGGTGAACCGCAGCGCCCGCCATTCCGTTCCGAGCTGCGCTACTTGCAGCAAAACGATCAGAGGCGCGAGAGCGAGCGTGGAATTATCCAGCAGCATTTCACCAAATCTTTTTTGCCGCACACGCTGCGGACCTGGGACTGCGGGCGATGGTTGCCAATTCGCCGCCCACATTGCGGCTCCCAGCAGCGGAACGGTCCATCCGAGGTCGCACCATGTTCCCGTCGGAGTGGCATTCTTTGTCTGTAGGTAATCCGCGACCCCCGCGCACACGGCATATGCCAGCAAGTACATGGCGAAGCCCTGGTACAGTTTTCGCATCTGGCTTGATCGCGCCCGGATTCCTTGTGCCAAGGCGAGCAATACAAGTGCCGTGTTTTCGCCGACTTCCACCCATATCTCTCGCACGTAGGCGCTGTGCGTATCCAGGTGGTATGACGGTATGTAATAAAATCCAAGAAAAATGAAAAAGAAAACGATGGCGATTTGGACGAAATCAAGTGCGGATTCCAGGTCAAGCGTCGAGGAGTCTTTGTCCTGGTTTAAAAAGACCGCGAGCGCGAAGAAGATCGACTGTGTGCCGAACAAAAATCGCACTACCGAGCCCGTGGGCGGCTCCATACGCAGCACGATTTCGTAGTACATCCAGCCGAGGTTCGCCACTCCCCAGATAGCCAATCCACATGCGAAGAGACGCCAGAACCGACGGCTCAATCCCGTGGCGCGCCGCGAGGCGACAATCGACGCGGTAACCGCCAGCCCGCACGACACGATCTGCAGCAGGTTCCCTACGAGCGATCCAGTCCATGATATTCCGAGCGTCAGCACCGCCGCGATGTGCAGCGCAATAATGACGAGCGCCAAGACTGACAGCCGTCGGAACATCCCAAGCTGCTCCTTCCACGGCGGCGGTATATCGCTTGCGATAAAGTGTAAGGTAAGCGCTTAACCTACTAAAGCTTCGTGTGCCTCTTCGTACCCCAAGAGCAAACAGCTCTCTCCCAGCCCTTAGTGCGCTACAATCCCGCCATGGCTCCAGCCGCTACTCGGGCTTCGGCCTCAATCGATAATTTTGGCCTTGCTTGGATCCTGCTGTGTCTCGCCTTCTGTGTTCACGTCGTGGACGAGGCGCTTACGGGCTTCCTCAGCGTTTACAATCCCACCGTTATCGCCATGCATGCTAGGCTAAGCTGGTTTCCGATGCCCACATTCGAGTACCGCGAATGGTTAGTCGGGCTCATCCTCGTCAATTTAGTCCTGCTGGCGCTCACGCCGTTTGCCTATCGCAATGCGCGTGGCCTGCGACCGCTGGCCTATTTCTTTGCCGCAATTATGCTGCTCAATGGAATGGGTCACACGATTTTCACGGTGCTGGGCCACACCGTGCCCTCGGTCCGGCTTCCGCGTCCGGCTCCGGGCTTCTATTCTTCGCCTTTTCTGCTGATTACTTCGATCTACTTGTTTATGCGGCTGCGCGCCACACGCAAGGCATCGTTCGCCTAATCGGGTTTCCTTGAATCGTTCTTGCTAGCGGCCCTCAAAGGGATACCGGTCCTGGGCCTGCACTGCCGCCGCGACGCCGCGCCGCAGCGCGATCGTGTCCACCGGCGCGCGCTTGCCAAACCGCTTCAGCACGGCCATCTGCGTCGTCAGCATGTCGCCTTCATTCACTGCCGTCACGGCACGCTTGGCTTCATGCTCCACGCGTTCCGCGGCCTCCGCGATAAACACTCGCGCCGCATCGATCAGCGTCTGCGTAGCGGATTCACCCTTCGCCGCCGCCGCTTTTTGTGCGCGCAGCAGGCAAGACTCCATGGCGTAAATTTCCATTACAATGTTCGATAGCGCGGCGATTAGTTCCTGCTCGTCCGCCAACTTTTCCCGGAATTTCTGCACCGCTCCGCCCGCCGCCTGCAAAAACATTTTCTTCACGTTTGCCAGCACCCGCGCCTCGTCAGCGAGCACACCTTCCGGCGCGTCCTCGAAGGAAGGCCCTGCCAGAATCTCGTCCGCCAGCTTCATCGCCGCCGGAATCAGCGGGAGCTGCCCGCCCATCGCGCGCTTCATCAGCATCTGAATGATCAGCATGCGGTTGATTTCGTTGGTGCCCTCGAAAATCCGATTGATGCGCGAATCGCGATACGCTCGGCACACAGGATATTCTTCGTGAAATCCGTATCCACCGAAGATCTGCACAGCCTCGTCCACCACGTAGTCCAGCATTTCGCTGCCATACACTTTCGCGATGGAACTCTCGATCGCGTATTCCTCGAGCACTTTCATCGCGCTCTGGATCTTGTCCCCGCCGGAAACGGAAGCCGCCGCCATCGCCGCTTCAATATTTCCCGCCGACCGGTACACCATGGACTCCACCGCAAAAATCTGAATGGCCATCTCTGCCAGTTTTTCCCGGATCAATCCAAAATCGCCAATTTGCTTGCCGAACGCCTTGCGTTCCTTCGCATATTTTGAAGACGTTGCCAGCACATTCTTCGCCCCGCCCACGCACGATGCCCCCAGCGTAAAGCGACCCGCATTCAAAATATTGAATGCCACAATGTGCCCGCGCCCGATTTCGTGCAGCACGTTTTCCTTCGGCACCTTGCAGTTCTCCAGGAAAATCGGCGTCGTCGAACTCCCGTGAATTCCCATCTTGTGCTCTTCATTGCCTGGCTTGAATCCCGGGAACGTGCGCTCCACGATGAACGCCGTAAATTTCTCGCCATTGACCTTCGCGAACACGACGTATACGTCGGCGAAGCCTCCATTCGTGATCCACATCTTTTGCCCGTTCAAGATGTAGTGCGTGCCTTCGCTATTGAGCTCTGCGCGCGTGAGCGAATTCTGCGCGTCCGATCCGGCCTGCGGCTCCGATAAGCAATAAGCGCCAATCAGCTCGCCCGTCGCGAGCTTCGGCAAGTACTTCTTCTTCTGCTCTTCCGTCCCGAAATAAACGATCGGCAGCGTTCCAATGCCAGCGTGCGCCCCGTGCGTCACCGCAAATCCGCCATAGATGGATAATTTTTCCGTCAGCACCGTGGTTGCAATCTTGTCCAGCCCCGCGCCGCCGTACTCCTCCGGCACTCCGCCACCCATCAATCCCAGCTCGCCGCCTTTTTTCACGAGTGACGGCATCAAGCCGGCTTTTTTGTTCTCCAAATCCTTCGCCAGCGGCAGCACTTCCTTCACCACAAACTCTTCCGCCGTTTGCCCAATCAGCTTCTGATCATCTGTGAGATCCGCCGGCGTAAACACATCGCCTGGCAACGGCGATTCCAGCAAAAAGCTCCCGCCCTTAGCCGCCTGCTTCGTAAACGTTGCAGTCGCCATCATTGTTCTCTTTCTTTGAATTCGCTGTCTTCGCCAACTCAGCGAAACAATTCTACACCCACGGTCCCTGCAGAGCAGCGCTGAGTCAGCGAGCCCTGCGGCCTTGCTCCAAACTATCTATCGCCATCCTCACCCACCGGCGCCTAAAAGGCTATAGAACAGTAGACTAAGAACAACCAGCGTAACCATCACATAAGTCCAATCCCGCTGGTACAGGAAGGCCACCACCGAAAACGCCACTCGCGCAATTGGCGTAGCAATCAGGATCAACAACCCAAACTGAATCAGCCCTGGCCCATGAAGCGCCAGCGCCTCGTGGAAAATCCCCGAAACCGTGCGCAGTTCTGCCGGCTCACCTTGAAATACACGATAGTCCGTAACCGGTGTCGGGTGCTGCGCCATGTATACAGCTCCCCCGGCAAGCACAAAAACTGCTGCCAAAATCACGCCGGTGCGCAGCAGTCGGCCCATAATTTCGTCCATGCGCTTCTCTGCGTTTTCCTTTTCGATCATCGCTTCCATAGCTCGTGCGTCCTACTTTAGTCCGTTGTAAATCATCTCGGCCGCCAGCACCCCAATCACCGCACTGAACACCTTGCGCAAAACCTTCACTTTTGCAACCGCCAGCACGCGCGCCCCAATTAATGATCCCGCCAGCACTCCAAGCATCACTGGCATCGCCAGCCCCGGATCGATGTAGCCACGCCGCAAATAAACCCCTGCGCCCGCCGCCGCAGTCACCCCGATCATGAAATTCGAGGTGGTTGTCGACACTTTGAACGGCAGCTTCATCGCCTTGTCCATTGCTAGCACCTTCACCGCCCCGGAGCCAATCCCCAGCAAGCCCGAAAGCACTCCTGCCACAAACATCAGCACAAACCCCTGTGGCACTCCGCGCACATGGTAGCCCTCCATTCCGTTCGCGGTGGGATAGGTGCTGTCCATCTTCAGCCAGGTGCCGATGCGATCCGGTCCGTCGTTTGCACCGGAATGGGTATGCTCTGTCATGGATGCGTAGGCGGAGTACAGCAGCACTACTCCGAAGATGATGGAGATGATTGAGACGCGCAGGTGCAAAATCAGCGCCGTGCCCACCAATGCTCCCACCGTGGTGGCAATTTCCAAAAACATACCCACGCGCACGTTGGAATACCCTTCGCGCACGTACGCCGCCGCCGCTCCGCTGGAGGTAGCAATCACGGAAACCAGCGCCGCCCCAATCGCATAGTGAATATCGACACCAAACACCACCGTGAGCAGCGGCACAATCACAACGCCGCCCCCTAGCCCGGTAAGCGCCCCCAAAAATCCCGCCACCAGGCCGCCCAATCCAATGAGAGCGGTAAATTCAAGTGTGTTCAAAGCAGTCCGCGCCCCATCCGTATTCGCAGGCCAATTCTATGCGCCCGAGCAACGATATTGCCAGCATCGACCTGGTGCGCACGAGCCTCATCGCGTCTCTCAAAGATTAACGAGTCCGCGTTATATGGGTGACGTGCAAAAAAACCTCAGAGGGCAGAGATTCTGGAAGGGAGATGCTCGTAGCGCTTCGACGAGCGCTCCCGTTCGCTACTGGGCGGTCGGACGCGCGGCGCTGTCCTTAAATGAAATTAATAGGAACCCGGAGTGTGTCCCAAGGAAATCGACGATTCGGCGAGGCTGGCCGGCAGGCAGCCATAGCACGTCGCCGCCGTGCAGAAATCCAATGTGTTCGCCTCCGAGATTTACGTCGAGATTGGAATTGGTCAGCCCGACGAGCAGGGCATCGACCTTCGGCGCCGCGTCAACGTAATCATTCCCGCCGGACACCTTGTGCAGATCGACGCGAACCTCATCCGTCTCAAAATAGGGAACATCTTCCGACGCAACTTGTGGAGTAGCTTTTTTGCGCTTGCTGCCGTTAATGGCCGGCCGCTGTTCCGGACAATCCAGCGGAGCCGGCAGCACATCTTTGCAGAGATTCTTCGGTGTGCCCTGAGGACGGACCAGTTCGATAGTGATGTTATGAAACGGCATGCCGGAATCCGTCCGCACGATGTGCGCGAAATGCCCGGACGAATAATGCGTTTCCCCATCTTCCAGCACTTGATGGAGTTCAGGCTTGCCGACGATAGCGTTGATGATGTCCGCGAGGCCCAGCACAACATACAGATACGGGAGATCGTGCTGATGTAAAAGCGTGCTGTCCAGCGGCGGAACGGTCACATTGTAAACACGCGCGAAATCGTTTTGCAGCACCAGACGGTGGTGGGGTTCGTCGCTGATGGGCACAGGTCCTTGCGGCGCAGTTGGGTTTTGGAGCGGAAGATTAGGCGCCGGTAGTTGGGGCGCTTGGGCGCGCGTTGCGGAGCACCATAACGCCATGCAGATAAGGGCAAGGGCTGGTTTCATGAAGTCGGAATCGTACTTGGCTGGTGCCTGCATGACAAGTTAAACGCGAAGAACTCGCGGAGCGTCGCAGGTGTACCTCCACAGGTGTGCGAAGCATTCATTTCTGCGGTGCTAGCTTCATTTGCAGGCTACGAAAGGCGCTCGAAGATGCCGGCGGCGCCCATTCCTCCGCCGATGCACATGGTGACCATGCCGTAGCGGGCGTTTTTGCGCTGAAGATCGCGAATTAACGTAGCGGTGAGTTTGGCCCCGGTGCAGCCTAGCGGGTGTCCCAGGGCGATCGCGCCGCCGTTGGGATTGACGCGCGCGGCGTCCAGGCCGGCTTGCTGTATCACCGCGAGCGATTGCGCGCCGAAAGCTTCGTTAAGCTCGATTACGGCGATATCGTTCAACAAAAGGCCAGCGAGCTTCAGAGCCTTTGGAATCGCGAAGACCGGGCCGATGCCGAACTCCTCGGGAGGACATCCGGCCGTTGCGTACGCGACGAAACGCGCGAGCGGCTTCAGGCCGAGCGCGTTGGCGCGAGCTTCGCTCATCACCACCGCGGCGGCGGCACCGTCGCTCATGGGCGAGCTGTTTCCCGCGGTAACCGTGCCTTTCGCGTGGAACGCCGGTTTTAGCTTGGCGAGAACTTCGAGCGAAGTATCGGCCCGGGGAAGTTCGTCCGTCTCGAATTGGAAGGTTTGCGTCGTAGGCTTTGGCGAAGACTTCGATTTTGCGGAAGCGCCGTTCCCATTTCCGTTCGGAAGTGAAGTAATTCTCACTTCGACAGGAATGGTTTCCTCCTTGAAGTTCCCCGCGGCAATAGCGGCGAGAGCCTTCTTGTGCGAATTGGCGGAGAATTCGTCAGCCTGTTCTCGGGTAATGCCGAACTTGCGGGCGATATTTTCTGTGCCGAGTCCCATGTTGATGTACGCGTCAGGATAATGGTCAACCAGCCAGGGATTGGGAGAAATTTTGTTGCCGCCCATGGGCACGAGCGACATCGATTCCGTGCCGCCGGCGATGATGATTTCGGCCGAGCCGCTCCGAATGCGTTCGGCAGCAAGCGCGATCGCTTGCAGCCCAGAGGAGCAGAAGCGGTTGATGGTCATCGCCGAGGTTTCGACGGGGAGACCGGCGCGCAGAGCAGCGATTCGCGCGACGTTCATGCCTTGTTCGCCCTCGGGCATAGCGCAGCCGAGGATCACGTCCTCGATTTCTTTCGCGTCCACGCCAGGAACGCGCGCGAGAGCCTCTTTTATGGCGAGCGCGGCGAGGTCGTCCGGTCGCGTGGCGCGCAGCGACCCTTTATACGCTCGGCCAACTGGCGTGCGCACGGCGGAAACGATCACGGCTTCAGGCATGTGCAATCTCCTAAAGGGCGAGCAACGCTTGTCGTGATTGCCACACAAGCGTTGGCAGAAGGGAGCCTATCCACAAGCTCAGCTCTTCATTATCAATGATAGACGTTTTTTCGATTTCGGCGCTTTTTTGCTCTGATCGGCCGCCGCTCGCGCGTCAAAACCGAAACGCAATCCCGCCAGTGAAGTTCACCCGCTGCAGATAATTGGAAACGTTCTGCTGGAAACAGTTTCCAAACGGATCGCACTGCACCGCCGGAGTTTTGTTGGCACGCGAGGGCAGCCACCGCAGATCTCCGCGCAAGGCAAAGTGCCGCGTCACTTCGTATTTCGCTCCGCCGCCCAGATTAAACGCGAGCAAAGTATGATTCGAATTGCCTCCGCTGTTGGATTCGTGCGAAAAGCCAATGCCGCCGGCAATAAACGGCCGCAGCTTTCTTTCGCTGTTCTTCAGCATGTAGAGAAAGCCAAACGAGAATTGGTCAAAATCCGAATTAAAAGCTTTCGAGTACGTTCCTGTTGCCGCATCCCGCTCGCTAAAACTCGTATTGTTTCTGCTCCACATGAATTCCGCTTGCGAGTTCTCCGTCAGCGTGTAATCAATGAAAGTGCCGTAACTTAGCCCGCCATCCACTCGCAACCTGTCTATGGTGAACGAATTTGTCACCGGGTAGGAGCCTTCCGTTTCGTATCCCACAAACGGCGCCACTTCCCATTTCGTAAGGTCGCGCCACTGCCCGAACACCGGCGAACCTGCAGCGAAGCACAACGTGAACATGAGCAACAGCGGCAAGCGGTATCGCATCGTTCCTCCAAAAGTGGTCATCGACTTCGAAAAGACACGTCAGCCCGGTTCTCTGGAACTAAGATGCAGGAACGCCCTCGCCAAGTTTCAAATGTTACGTCCGCCTGTTCTATTACACCTTCTCGTGGCGCTCTCGGGCAGGGTTCGCGGAATGTTGTGGTGTTGCTCCGGCGGCTTGCCGAATATGTGCGAACTGCTCTAACCCATGTTAAAATTTGGCGTTGCTCATGGGCCTGTAGCTCAGGATGCTGTTGTTGATTCTGCGTTGCTTAGGTCCATTTTCAGGCCCTTCAAAACGCCTATTTTGTACACAGGTTGTACACAAGAATCATCACTCTCACTGCGCTTTGTCGGTGCTGGCCTTTTTCGGTTCTGGCTGACTATCGACGCTTGGCGCTGTGTGCCCCGCTCCACTCGGTGGCGAACCACTCGGCAACGAACCGGAGTGGAGCACCGTCGCGCCGGGAATTTCAGAGGTAAATCCGCCGCCCCGTCCTCCAAGTAGACTACGAAAGTTCACCATCCCGGTTGCTCCAAGGCCGCTGCCGAAGATACTCCCTCCTAGAGCTTGCACAATGTCACCACGAAGTGAGCCAAACGAACTGCTTAGGTCCTCCTTCGAAATCATTAACCTTTGCTGTGCCCGAACCAATTCGAGCAATTCATCCAGTATTTCCTCTGGCTTTCTTGTGGGTGTTTTGGTAACCGTCGCGGGTACCTCTGCTGCGATTCTTGCCAGCGCCGTTTGGAGTTCGGGCCACCATTTCTCAAAAGCTTTATCAATCATTTCAGCCGAAAGCTGATTCACATCCACTTTGCCGTTGATACTGGAAACAAGCTTGTATATGTCATCGCGTTCGTTTACTACGTATTGGAACTGCGTAAATGGTCCCTCAAGCTCCGATGACTTCAGGTCAAAAAGGAAGGGGGAGACGGCTGGTGAGAACGCGACTAATGTCGTCTTTTCAATGCTTCTCGACAATGCACCTGCTTCAAAGTTAATCCAAGGTTTACTCACGTTCTCTTTCGTGAGGCAGATAATTCCGTAACGAGATTTATCTAGTTCTTGGGCCAATTCCGCACTCCAACGTGACCCCTTGTCGATGTCTTCCGAAGACACATACGGTTCTAGTGACTGAATGACAGACGGTAGCCACTCTCTGAAGGCAAGTGCCACCTTCTGGCTCAACGCGCCTGACCAACTTAGGAATACTCGCATTTGCATCTCCCGAATTTCTTCATCCCACGATAGACAGCCCTAACCAAGTGGCACTACTCCAATCCGCAACGAAAACCCATGACTGTTTTCCTATTTCGTTTGCGGCTTCTTGTGCAGCGTTAAGAGCATTGTCGAGCGAACTGTTGGTATCCCTAACGACATACGTTCCTGTTGGAAGCTGATACGCCTTTCCATCGGACCCACGGATGGCTCTGTAATATCCTCTACGCTGCATGCTTGCGTGCAGCCGCTCGTAATCGTCCCGAGTGGCGGAATGAAGTTCGACCCTAGCAACATAGTTCGCCATACTGTCCCTCAGTGTTGCGTTGAAGCCATGTGACGTTATCAGATGCGGTTAGTTCCGAGCAACGATACCACTTGACATATACAAATTGTGTTTCAAGTCATGGTTTCAATCCTGTGTGTGAGTTTCGTTCTATTGCTGCCCACGTCCCTGCGGTTCATCATCAGCGCGTTCCTAAGAAATAGCCCAGCCGGGCACCGGAGAGAACCAAAGTGAAAACCGCATTCATGAGCGAAGAAAATGTTGCGCTGTTCATTGCGAAGGATGGTGCAGGAGATATTCTCGAACCGTTGGTTGACGCGTTGCTGGGTAAGGGGCTGACGGCGGCAGAAATTCAGGGTGCAGTCGCTGCTTCAGCGGAGCGTGCGCTGCGCATTTCTCTAACAGACCTTGGGCTGCCGGTCAGCGTGAAGCGCGGTGTGATGCTGCGCACCACAACGGTCAAAGCAGAAGCCCGGAGCGTTGCTAAGAAGTTGATTCAACGTTTGACAGTGAAGATATAGACCGTGTTCCACCGGTGAACAAGCGGCGCGGGCTTCCCGCTGCCGTGGCTGCCGCCTAGTTTGGTTCGTCAACGGCGGGCCGCGTTGCTGTCTGTGATGGCCGGGCTTCGCGCAGCGGTAGGCGCTGGCAGGCGATGTATGACCGCTGCGAGAGAATCCGCATCGTGGGAATTTTGACGGCCTTAGAATCAAAACGAATGTGCATACGCTGCACGTCAAGCGGTTTGGTTCGTTTTTACCCAAACCACTTGACTTCACGATTCGGGCGACCGCAACAGTGTGAGCTTGCCATCATCAAGAGAATGAAAACCGCCGAGCGGTTCAATGTAGACGGTCGAGCAGGATAAGTTCGGGCATCTGAAGCCGTCGAGTTTTCCTTGAGCAAGTGATAGTTCCCACGGCTGGAAGCTGTGGGGCACCATGAAAGTTTCGTGTGTTGGACAAATCGGGTGCTCGCCCTTAGCGTCATCGAGTCTAACGATGCTCTTGTGCCCGGTTTTCTGGCTGTAGATAACATAGTCGGCACGCTTGGCGAGCCGCAGCATACTAACGCGCATTCTAGCCTGCGTGAGTGTTTCTGCGGTTTCTTGCCACACTAATTCGCCATCATGAACGCGAAATATATCAAAGGGTGGGAACACAGTCGGCTGGGCCTTTAAGTTTGAGATAGGGGACTTGAATTGAGCCTTATAGCATATCGGTCATACAAGAGTCTGTCCGATGTCGAACAGAGCCATACGGGGCTTTGACCAACCCAAGCCGTTTCGGTTAATTAGTTAATACTGTTAACCTAACGATTGACATAGACGGGTCATTTGGGGTACAATAGTTGGGTAGAGTTGAGGTAGTCCTACCCCGCAAACCCACTGGCATTCCAGTGATTAGGGCAGCCAATCCTAGTCATATCGCTGGCAGAACCCAAATGTGTGCCCGCGAGAATGGATAACACTCACTTGAAAATTAAAAAGAAGGCGGCACGCGAGCAGAAGCCAAAAATGCTGACGGTTCGTGTCGTGCAAAAACCCGAACGCCGAAAACCACGGACGTTGCGTGCAATGGTCGTCATTTTGAACTAGCAAAACACCGGAACCATTTCCGGCGCGTGTCACCCCAAGGGTATGACCTGCAAGCTTTCAGCTTTTCTTTCCTGCCTATCTCTCCGCGAGCGGGAAAAGCAGGAAAAGGGAAACGGTTCCTGTAAGTAGCTGTAGGGAGAAAGAGTTAGGAATACTCTCTTTTTCCCTCTCAAAAGGAAAAGCAATTTTGTTTTTCCCTTTTCCTCGTTTTCCTGCTCGCGGGGTGTTTGACGGAAAAAAGAGTAGTAACCCAGTGTCGGCCTTGCGGGTGACACGGGCCAGAAAACCGAATAAAGGACAAAGAAATAGATGAGCGGTGAAGAGAAGAAAGACGGGTCAAAAGTTCAGCCTTTCAAGACTCAGACCGGGCTTGAACTTGCGAACGCGGCCCCGGAGATATACCACGGCCTTGTTGATGACCTGTTGCTCGACATTGGCGTGAGTATGCTGTGCGGAAAACCAAAAACCGGCAAGAGCACATTTGCCCGGCAACTTGCGGTAGCCGTGGCCGAAGGAACTACATTTTTAGGGAAGCCCACCATCTGCGGTGACGTTCTGTACTTGATATTGGAAGGTCCCAAGGGCGTAGTGCAGCAACACCTGAAGAAGCTGGGCTGCACGGAGAAGCGCGGCACCGTTCATGTTGTGCATGAGCAAATGCCGCACCGTGGCGAGCTTGGATTAAAGAGATTAGAAGCCACGCTGAAAACACTTCCGAAGGTCAAGCTGGTAATCGTTGACCCGGTAAGCAAACTACTTCGTTTGGCCGATTCAGATTCCTACGATGAAGTGACCGTGGTAATTGAGAAGCTGGAACAGATAGCGAAGACCTACAGTCTGCATCTGCAATTTCTCACACACGGAAAGAAGCGCGGCAGTGATGACGTTGGAGATTCACCAATCGGCAGCACCGGGTTTCGCGGCGGCACTGACACAAACATTTTCCTGAGCAAGCAAGGAACCCAGCGAATCATCAGCACAGAACAACGGTGGGGAATTTCAATGGAACCGACGCTGCTCTTCTTCGATGAGGAAAGAGAAGCCATGTCTTTAGGCTCAACCGTTGAAGATGAAGAGGCAGCACGGAACGAAGCCAGAGAACGAAAAACTATTGAGCGCATTGAGCAAGAAATCATAGAAGCTCTGTTGGTTGAAGTGAATCCAACGCAAGGCGAACTGCTTGCGTTGGTGACAGGCAAGACGGCGTTGAAGCTGAGAGTACTTCAACAGTTGGAAAGTAGCGGCAAACTGAAATCAGAAAGTGATGGAAAGGCGAGACGCTATTGCATTGCTGTGCCGGTTGAGAAAGGCGGTGCAGCATGACGCCGCAAGAATTACGCGAGCAGATGAACAAGCGGCGCGAAGAAGTCACTGCCCTTTGCCAATTCTGGTACAGCCTCTTTCCAGAGTTCAGCCCCGGTGCGAATCAAATGGGAGTGTGGCTTGACCTTCACACGTTCGAACGCATGGTTGATGCGATTAAGCGCACGGCGGCAAAGAACGCCAAACTCAACGGCGCGATGACGCTGGAACATGCAGTGCGTTTTTGCAGCAAGGTGGCAAACGTCAGGAAGACAAAACAGGACGCTGTTGAAAGCGTAGCGGCATGACAGCCGAAGTGTTCAGCGTTCCTGTGGGACGCACGAAGAGCGGCAAGGCCGTGACCTTGTGCGCTACCGGACTGGCGAGGGTCAAAGCACACGCGGCCAAGGTGCAGTACAGGAGTGCAGATGGACACATCACCATCGGCAACCTTTGGAAGCACGCAACAAACGTGAGACGGATTAAGCGAGTTCCGTACATCTTCGCTAGATTTGTTGACCCTGCAACTGGAAAGACTGCGCGTCCACAGCTTGGAAAGTTCTTACTGGGCGCATCGCTGCCCGTGGCTCACAAGAATGGTGACTCTCTGGATTTTAGATTGGAAAACCTTGAGGCACGTGAAACAGAACGCCAAAAGGCGCGGCGCATCACAGCACAGGAAAAAAGGGAAACCCGCGAAAGGGCCGCGGCAAAACGTGCTCTGAAGCCACCGAAGGAACCTGACGGCCTAACACCTGAGCAACAGCTTGCGGTGCTCTTCGATGAGAGGTTTCAAAAACATCTGAGACAGATGGCCGGTGCAATCATTCGTGACCCACTGGAACGTGGAACGGGACTGAAACCCACGGATGAGAAACGCGGTGACGAAGTGGTGAGCATGGTCATGGACGCAGCCATTCAGCCGATTAGGAACGGTAAAGTCAAAGACGTTCGCGCTTATCTCTACACAGCGGTGCTAAAGCAGGCGAAAAAGGAGCGGGCACGCAAGTGGTATGGAATGGGCCACGTCCGTAGGCCGAAAGCTGAAAGCCATTCCCTGTCTGATATTCAGCAGAGAGAGGAACGAACGGAGCATTAAGCACCAGAAGGACAAAATAATACCGTTTGGCACCCTAACTGAAAACACTATATAGGTGAATGTGTGATTGCGCGGAGCAAGAAAGCCCTGCACTGCGTGCGCATAACGTGCGCTCACTTCCCACGAATTAAGTTGTGCAGGTCCTCGCCGGTTGCGCGGTGAGTGCCTGTTATTTGGCCGGTGGTCATTCTGACCCCGCGAAAAAAGAAATCCCAACAAAAGATTTTCCAAAAAAGCTTGAGACAGCATCCTTGCCGGGTGAGGCTGCGCAAACAGCTAACGTCTCTGCGATGGTCTGCCCGGAGTCCAAATCTCCGCTGGCCATCGCATCCATTTTCGCCTGACCACAAACAGGTGAGAACCGCGAGCAGGGTTCGGAATATAGGCTAACCAGAGGGGTCTGAGGAGCCTTTCAGCCCGATACTCTGCTCGCACCAATTTTGAGTTCCCCATTAAATCGTTTCGCATGCTGTGAGCGATTTGTTGGGCCGGGCAATCGTTTCTGCTCATTCGGGTGAGCCTCTCGATTTCCCCATAAAATTTGGCCGGTTGAACTTTGTTCGATGGTCAGCGGCGGCGCGGTGCTCTTTAGGTCACTGCGCTGTCCGCAAATTTCTTTTTGAAGGCAAGAACGTATGACGAAACAGATGTCTGAAGACCTTGAAACGCTGCTGCTCACCTGTGTAGCCATCGCGGATGAAGTCAAGCTAGTAGCACAAGCTTGGGTTGCCGAGTTGAAGAACGCTCTCGCTCGATTAGAAGAAAGCTTGTTGTGGGACTGAAAGCTTTTAGAACTTGTTCGCGTGTTGGTTGTCCAACGCTCATCAAAGAAGGAAGTCATTGTGAGAAGCACCGTGGCGATTATGACCGGCAACGCGCTGATGACGAACTGCGACCGCTGTATAAGACAGCCCGATGGCTTCGCTTTCGCAAATGGTTCCTGAGACTCAACCCGATTTGCCAACGCGTTTGGAATGGCGAGCAGTGCCATAACGTTGCAACGGAAGTTCACCACCGGCGCGGCCTACGTGAGCACCCGGAAGACTTGTGTGACGCTGAGCACTGCATTGCTCTGTGCCGGGCTTGCCATCACAAGAGCAGCGGAGACATCGGCAACGAAGTCTATGTGCCAACGAATACGGGTGACTGAGCAACATGACACTGAACAACTTTGAAGAACTGTGTGGCAAGGTGTTTGCAGAACGTTTGATTGCGGTCAGGGACGCCGAAGACGGTGAGCAACTGCTGCAAGCTATCTGCTCAGAGCTTGAGCGTGTGGCGCTGAGTAGTGGCCTTGAAGTCTGCGAGCGTGGCGCATATCTACTGGTGTTTGCGCGATACGACATGCACCTAGATGAACACCGCGTAGAGCTTGGTGTTCCTGACGATTATTTCGAAGGTGACCGGCCAACGGAACAAGAAGCCTTCACCTATCTGCATGAGAGACGGTGCGGAGCACTCGCAAGGCATCTGCACTGACCGGTAAAGGACAGGAAGAGAAAGAACATGGAAAGAGCATTCAAGGGGAAGATGAGCTTCCTGACTGAGTTTTGGTTTTGGCGAGTCGTAGAAAGCAATTTCAATTATGCGTCTGGCACGCCAAGGTTGCGTGACCGGTTCGTGCGCTGGACTACGCTTCGATACAGCGGCTTCAAAGAGTTTTTGTGGAATGACTTGGGTTTGTCTCCGCGCTGATGCTGCACACCCTAGGGGGGTAGTCTGATTTGCGTTCGGCGCGATTCAAAGGTCCTAGCGATAGCACGGTTTGTATCCACCCAATGATGCCCGATTTCTTATGGAATCGTACGGCCTAAGTGGTTGATTCTCTGAGCTTTACACGCAAACATGGTCGTTGCAACAGCTAAAATGGCTGTTTAGTGCGACTAATTACCATCGAAAAATGGGCTTTTTTCGATAGTTTTTCGCTAATCCGTCTGTGAACGGCAATGAAAGAGATTTGAAGTGAGACGAAGATATAAAGAAAAGCGGCCCAGACTTGGTGCGATGGCACCTGTGAGAAGCAGAACGGCTGACGAACCAACGTTCCAACAGATTTTGGAACGCCACGGTTTCCTTCCGAAAAACACCACAGCCTCTGATTTTTGGTCGCTATGGCAGCGAGTGGCTGAAGACAAAAAAGTAATCGCAATGGCGCAAGAAATCGAGCGGCCAAAGCACCGCATGAACAGCGTCACGTCTGGGTATCTTCATTTCGGCCAAGCCCTAGCGATGTTGAGTGTTTGGCAGCTTTCAGCGTTGAAACGGCGCGTGGGTGTCGCATGAAAGCCGAAGACCTGAAGTCTCACAGCGCGTTGAAACGCGAGCAGATGCAAAGCAAATCAAAGCGGAGAAAACTTTTGCTCCAAGACCCTGCTCCGGTTGACGGCCAGCCCTTGCCCGATGCAGCAGAAGGCTGGACGCCAGACAAACCCAAAGCTGACAACACACTCTCCGTCTCAGCCGTGAAAAATATTCGGATGAGCGATGGCAGCAGCAGAAAATTTTATCGCATGTCTGTTCCGGTAACGGAAGTCAAGCGGATGAAGAAGCGAGCGAGACTCTTAGCAAGGAACATCAGGCGAGAAGACGCGAAAGCTGCTAAGAAAGCAGCAAGGCGCACGGCCCGAGAGTTGCTATTTCGCATGGGAAAAATTTAGCAGTCAAATCTGAGAAAGGAGGAAACAAGAATGCAAATTCAAGAAATGCGGTCTGCACTTGCGTCAGAGCACGCACAGCGCGGCATGGGTGAGTTCCCCTCAATGCCAGCGTGGGCAGTGCGCCGAATTTATGAGAAGAGAAATGGACTCTCGCTGACCCCGTTCCCAAGTGGAATGGAAGTTAGAAGCGCACGCAGCATACTGGCAACTACCCCGCGCAGTAACGCACCGGCGAAGCCAACAGTTGTTGATGATGACCCGAACGGCGAGAAAGAAAAACTGCGTATTCGCTTAGAAGCTTTCAAGCTTCTGTAAGAATTCAGAACCCGCGTTCACCGGGCAGCAGTGGCGTGAACACAATCCCAACCACAAAAAGGAAAAGCAAAGAAATGTCTCTGGCAACTATGGGCACGCAGAGTGAATTGCGTGCAGCGTTCGATGAATTGGACGCACTGACCCGGACACCGGGCAAATTGAGCAGTGACCAGCAGAACCGTAGCAAGTTTTTGCTCGCAAAAATTAGCGCGCTGAAAGCTGGAAGCTTGAGCACCGATGAAGAAATCCGTGCGCGAGCAGTATCAGCAGCGCAAGAAGTTGGTGTGCTCAGCGCAAGAGAAAGCTTGCGCAGTTACCTTAGAACTGGGGAGCTTCGAACCTACGCGGGCATGAGCGTAGCCACTGATGCACTTGGGGGGTACTTCGTGCCCCAAGATTTCTATTCCACTGTGACGGCTGCGCTGAAACAGGCTGACGGCCTTTGGAATGATGATGTGGTGACCGTGGTTGAATCTGACCACGGCAATGTTCAGACGTTTGCTCTCTATGACGATACGGCAGTAGCCGCGTCAATCGTTAGCGAAAACACAAGCCCGAATGAGCAGGAAATTACAACGATTGACCGCTTGTTGCTGGGCAAAGTTCCTACGTGGAAAAGTGGTCGCATGTATGCAACCCTTGAACTTCTTCAGGATTCGCAATTCCCCGTAGAGGAAGCCGTCATCACTCCCGCTGTTGCGTCGCGTTTTCAACGAGGAGTTGGTACGGCCAATGTCAGCACGTTGATTTCAAGTACCACCAGCGGAGCTACCAGTGCCGCTCCAACAGCAATCAGCTTAGACGATACCCTGACTCTGATGCAGAGCGTGGACC
Source organism: Candidatus Acidiferrum typicum (assembly GCA_025463055.1). Taxonomy (GTDB): domain Bacteria; phylum Acidobacteriota; class Terriglobia; order Acidiferrales; family UBA7541; genus Acidiferrum; species Acidiferrum typicum_A. The sequence goes on along the minus strand of JAOAPV010000047.1, from coordinate 62,173 downwards.
CTGCATACTTGGCCTCTCCGAAATGTTTTTGGGGAATGAACAACAACACGCTAATCAGTTTACTGAGACTCAAGGACGCACAAGGGCGGTACCTGTGGAAGCCACGTAGTGACGCGAACGGACGCCTTCTGCTTTGGGAAAAACCGATTGTGCTGATGCCTTCGCTACCAAACGCAATCGCTAATGCCGAAGGCACTGTGGTGCTCGGTGATTTTTCGCGTGCGGTTCGCCGGGTCGTTAAAAATTCAATGCGCATTATGCGTTATGAGCAGACCGTTGGATTGGCTGAGGCCGGCATCGTTGGCTATCAAGCGTTCCTGCGCACTTCGTTTGGATTGCTGGCGTCGAGCAGCAGCGATAGTCCGATTAAGTACCTGACGCAACACGCCTAAACCTGAACCCAGATAAAAGGGCTGAGCAGAAATACTTGGCCCTTTTCTCTTTGCGGAAAACAAAAATGAACACAGGATTTTTCATCATCGAAGGGAAAAACTGGGAGCGCATTTCTTATCGCTGCGGTTGCTGCAAATTGTTTGTGATGTTCAGCCCGGAAAATCAACCACGCGCCTTCTGTTGTGGGCGGTGGCACGAATATACGCAGCCCATAGGATTTTTTGCGGCAACGTTGCGGCGCGAGCAGTTCCGACAGCCCAGAGTCTTAGACATTACAGGAAAAGGTTTTGGGGAAACCGGTACGGAGTGATGGCGCGTATTGCTCGAACCCGGTGACGTTCGCTGCATGAGCGTAACTGACAGGCCATTTCCACGCGGTTAATAGCTTCTCTAGAGGCCAAATTCATTCTTAGTGGTATACGTTTCTTACGAGGAGAATAGGACCACACGTGGACAAGATGGCCGAATTTGGAGAGCAGCTTCCTATAGGGAAAGCAAAGATAGAATTCCTTGTCAACGAGCAAGGAATGATTGCAATGAAGGTATCGGGTACAAATTTTTGGGGAATGTACCAGATTGCCGTGAGTTATCCGAGTGGCGAGCCTCTGGCTGTTGTTCCGGTAACTGGAATGGGAGTACCGCTACCACCTTACCCAAAACCATCTCTGCTGGCGTGGATTATGTCGGACCAACACGGGATGTGGGGAAGGCTTTGTCCAAGGTGCCAGACCTACTTCCGCACTAACCACGTCATAGATAACACCGCGTGCCCATACTGCGGGAACGTGTCCAACAGCCTGAGCTTCGTTACGCAAGCTCAAGCACGGTACGTGGTCGCATTCTGTAACGCCTACATAGAAGCCAGCAATACGAAGAACACTGTAACGATTGACCTTGAAACTGTCACGGACAGCACCCCGGAATGGAAATATGCGGAAGAGCGGCAGCAGTTTCACTTTAAGTGCGTGAGTTGCCACACCGAAGCAGATATTTTAGGTGAATACGGATGGTGTCCAAAATGCGGCAAGACGAACGGCAGAGAAGTGATTATGACAAAGCTGAAGGGCCTTGAAGAGGCGTTTGACAAAGCCGACAAGAACATCGCGGACAGAGCCGAGCGCGGGCAGCAGTGGGAAGAAATGAACAGCAGGTGCTTTTCTCATTTTGAAGCGTTAGGACGGCACCTTCAGACGATTTTTGTGATGTTCCCAGCAACTCCTAGCCGGAGGAAAGAAGTAGAAGCGTTGAGTTTCCAGCGTCTATTGAATGCGAGTGTATCTTTGGAGCAGTGGTACGGAATAGAGCTTTTCAAGAACGTTTCGCCTGATGACCAGGGCTTTCTAAACCTAATGTTGAACCAAAGGCACATCATCGAACACAACGGTGGCAAAGTTGACGAAAGGTATTTGAGTCAGAGCGGGGATAAAAAAGCTCGCCTGAATGAACGCATGAGAATTGGCAGCAATCGGATTCGTCATCTGCTTCCTTTGATGCGCACAATTACGACTAATCTTTTGGACGGGTTTGAGAGTCTGAAGTAGCTCTAGTGGCACTCATCCCGCAAAACGGCAAAAGACTGATACCATTCGATGCCTATGGGAAACATGGCAACGGCGCACGCGGTCTTGCTCACGACCAATCTTGACCATCAGCTTGAACAAGCACCTGAACTTCGCAAGCTGGCTTATGAAGTCGTCGTGGCGGAAGGCCTGCGTGATTTGACGATGGCACAGCGCATCGCCCTTGCTATGTTTTATCGCAGCCTCCAAACGCATGAGGCAATCGAGATTCTGCTGAATCAGAAGCTGGTGGAAGACGCTAGGGTTTTGGTGCGCGTGTTGGTCGAGCACATGGTGAACTGCGCCTATATGCTGGTAATAGGCGATGAGGAGACGGCAACTGACTTCGTCAAGTATCCGCGATACTGGAACTACTTCCTCATGCGAGACCTCAAGGCTGTTGATGAGAGCCGATTTCGGAAGCACGTTTCTGTCGAGTTGGAGGATGAGACTCGGAAGGAATACGAGGCTCTCCTTCCACGATTCCAGAACAGGCGGAACGGCGAATGGTGCGCCGATGCAAAGCTCCACCAACGGGCAGCAAAGATAGACAACGGGTTCGCTGAATTCCTCAAGCAGCCTTACAACGAGTTTCGCTGGCTGGTGAACTCAGAATGGCGGTTCGCAGGCTCTCACGTTCACGGAAACGCGGACGCTCTCCTTGAGCAAGTCAGCCGGTCCGAAAACGTGATAACAATCGAGCAGAAGTTCGACGCCGAGGATGCAGCCGAAGCACTCTACGCAGCGAACTTCGGCCTGAGCCTTGTTCTCCATCTCATCGACGGCCTGCTCGGAGCGAAGAACGCGCCTGCCGTATTGGCTCGACTGAAGAAGTTCAACGGCAACGTTAGGTTAGGCGTCACTTTCCCGTAGCCGCATCGACCGGCATCAGCATCTTCAGATGCAACCAGCGGCTGGGCCAGCGTTCATCGCCCCAGCGGGATGAAGTATGAGCCGGTTGTCCAAGACTGTGCAGCTTAGCTAAGGTAAGCGCCTCTGGCCTTGGGCCAAGGTTCCAACCGTGGCTGACTTCGTGAACATGACCACGGTCTTCCAACCGCCTGAGAGAACGGCGCACAGACTCTGCGCTTCTCTTTGCATCATTCACGATGTCTTGGAATGCAAAGGGAAGGAACACTGTGTTCTGTCCGGGGCGCATATTGACCTGAGCCGTTCGCTACGATTCTTGAAGCATGTGCAGAATCTTGCCGTCGTATTTCTGGAGCAACCATTTTTCGACGCGAGAAGCGTGCCGATAGCCGCAATAATTGAAGCCACGAAAGTCTTTACAGGCCCAAGTTCTTGTAACAAAGACGTTAATTTCATGGAAGCTTCGTGCAGCGATTGCAGCATCTTTTTATCTCCTTTGCCACAACTCTTACGTTCATCATAGGCCGCGCCAGAACAACGCGACAATCCAGCCCGGCTGGCTTCTGATGGCCGGTGTTTCCTTGGCCGCCGGGCGAGACATTCCTCGTAACGACTCTGTTACGTACTATTGGATAAAATTCCACGTCCATGTAGAATCCTACGAAAGAGAGTTCATTCTAGCGTTTTCTGAACCCCTCAATGGAGGTGCGGACGCCGCATGGGAATTTACAGCGAGTACCTGGACAAGAACCTGCCCTTCGATGACCTAACGAAGGAGCGTAAAAAGCAACTCGCACGCATAGCAAAAGCGAGGGGCAGAGACATTTTGGTATATGCGTCTGCTTCAAATAAGGCCTCTCAAGCTCCTGTGGCTTTGGACAATTCGGACCTTCTGCCCATCAATGACCAGCTATCAAACCTTAACGGCCACGCGATAGACGTACTTCTTGAAACTGGTGGGGGTAGCGGAGAGACAGCGGAAGACATTGTTCGTATTCTCTATCTTAAGTACAACAGTGTTGCTTTCATCGTTCCCGGTATGGCGAAGAGCGCGGGAACGATTATGGTCATGGGTGGTGATGAAATTCTAATGGAACCGGGTTCTTCGTCTCTTGGACCCATAGATGCTCAGATTCAATGGGAAGGTAAGGTGTTCTCTGCCGAAGCGTTCCTGAAGGGGCTGGAACGCATCAAAGAAGAAGTGACGAGTCTTAACTCATTGAATAGGGCTTATATTCCAATCCTTCAACGCATTTCTCCCGGTGAAATTCAAAACGCGGAGAATGCGCTTTCGTTTGCGAAAGACCTTGTTACAAAGTGGTTGCAGGAGCACAAATTCCAGGAATGGAATGAACACCGCACGCACAATCCCGGCACACCAGTGACAGCCGAAGAAAAAGCCAAAAGAGCTGAAGATATTGCAGACAATCTTTGCAATCACAGTGAATGGCTCAGTCACGGGCGTTCGATAAAAATGAACGACCTTCAGAGCATTGGCTTGGAAATCACTGACTACAGCAAAGACAAAGAACTGTCTGACGGCATTCGGAGATACCACATCCTGCTTCAGATGACTTTCGACACGACTGGCATTTACAAGATTATTGAGACACCGGAATCGCAAATATATAGATTTGCTTTCAATCAGCAGATTCAGTTTGCGGGATTGCCCGGAATTTTTCCTGTCCAACCACCGGGAGCACCTGCGAAGCCGGGAGCACCCGGAACACCGCCCGCTAAACCGGGCGCGATTCAGCTACCCATAGGTCAAGCTATGGGTGCTATGGTACAGTTTGCGTGCCCGAAGTGTAAAAAGGTGCATAACCTACAAGCAGATTTCGATGCTGAGCAACCATTGCAGGCCGGTGCAGAGCGATTTCCTTCCAATGACATTTTGGTTTGCAACCAGTGCCATGCGACCAATAATCTCGTAGCGCTGCGAAGGCAAATAGAACTCCAGACGAAGAGAAAGGTAAACCGATGAAGCACGAACCCAAACCACACGTTGAAGGCTTGGATGAAAAGGCTCGGTTCTACGTCATCTTCAGCGAACTTGCCAAGGCAGATGAGCAACAAGATTGTTCTAACGTGAGTTCGGATGAAATGAACGAAATCGAGCAGGTCATGCGCATGGTCGTAGATGTGAATGATGAACCACCACAATTTGTGACTTCTACGTAGAAATGCCTGCCAATGCCGATGCGTGGCTTGCGAGGGCCAAAGCGGTTCTTAGCGGTCATGCACCTTCGGAAGTCGTTCAGTCTGCCATCTCTCTGTTGACGGCGGTCTATGGGCCGCAAAGCGCACAGATGAATGCTTTCACAACCGGTTTGGCGCAAATCGCTAAATTGGCCCCCAATCCAATCAATTCGAGTCACCATCAAGAGCAGCTCGCTCAGGGCGCAATTCGAAACACGATTGCTGAGATTGAAGGTGGCTTAATTGTTAGCCTACGGGCACAAGTGGCGGGAGAGATTTTCGGGGAGTTGGTTGGCTTGGGCAAAGAGACCTTGGAAGACGATACCGATTCTGCCAAGAACGTTTCAGCGGTTCTAATCGCTGCGGCGTTTGAAGACCTAATGCGCAGAATGGGTTCAGAGTTAGCGGGCGTCGAAGGTAGACTGAAACTGGAAGAAGTTCTCACGGCTCTCAAGGTTGCGGGGGTTCTCAAAGGCGGCGAAGTGGGTACGGCGCAGAGCTATCTAAAGTTCCGCAATGACAGTCTGCACGCTGACTGGGCCAAAGTTCAGAAGTCACAAGTACAGTCGTGTACCGCATTCATAGAGGCGCTGCTTGTAAAGCATTTCAGCTAGTACAGTGCTTCTGCTCCTTACGTAAGCGGTACCAACTCCAAAAAAAGAAAGACCAGAGACACAATGAATCCTGCGAAATTCGCGGGCAAGGAGAATGCTGCCTCTCCCCAACCGTTAAGTAGTCAAGGGCAGCAGGCCAGTATGGGAGCATCCGTAACGGTGACAGCCGGAACCGCCGATGCTATGGTGTCTGCCGCAACGCGGATTCGACAACAGCGGAAAGCAGGCCGCTCAATGTCGAAACGTTCGGGTCAATCTGGCTCTGTTCGCTTGGTTGGCTCTAAGTGGTACGGTAGATACTGGCGAGACGTTCCGGGCAAAGAAACCCGTGAACATCCGCTGGTGATTCTTGGTGAGAAGTCTTCAATGACGAAACCGGAAGCACGGCGCAAACTCATGGAAATCATCGAGGCTCAAGGCATAAACAAGCCTGAGCACCTTGAAAGAGCCTTGAAGCCCGCTGTGACTTTCAACGGCATTGCGGATGCTTGGGTATCAAAGCGATTGCCTTTGCTCCATAACAGTTCGCAGTTCATCACTCCCAGCCGTTTGCGGAACCACGTCCGTCCCTTCTTCGGCAGCATAGCGATAGAAGAGATTCGCACGGGAACCGTGAACGATTGGATTCGTTGGATGACTGCGAAAAAGTTGGAACCCAAGACCATTCACAATGTGTGGAAAGACTTCCGGGCTATCGTGAACTGGCACCGCAAACAGATGGATGAGCCAAAGGTAACGTGGTATCCAGACCTGCCCGCTCTTCCAGATGAAGAGCAGCGTTGGTTCACGCAAGCAGAGATACGGCAGATTGTGGACGCGGCAACCGGTCAGTACAAGGTGCTCTTTCACCTTGCCGGTTACACGGGTCTACGCTCTGGCGAACTTGTCGGCTTGCGGGTTGAAGACCTGAAGTTAGAAGACGGTGTGATTGAAGTTCGCCGCGCTGTGTGGAACGGCATCGAAGGTGACACGAAGACGAAGAGTGGGAAGCGGAACGTGTTCGTTGACTCCGCTACCATTCAATTGCTTCGTGCCTTTCTTGCTGGCCGTCAGACCGGCAGGCTCTTTCAGTCGAGAGTGGGCACGCCACTAGAAAACCGAGACATTTGCAGAAGGGTTCTCACACCACTATGCGAAAAACTCGGCATCAAGCCCGGTGGAATGCACGCTTTCAGACACGGCAGAGTCAGTCACATGCAGGCGAGCATGATGCCCGGTGACTTCGTGAAGAATCAGATTGGTCACTCTGACTTGCGAATCACCAGCAACTACACGCATTTTGAGCACAGACAGAAGCGAGAAATGGTAGAGAAATTGCTGTCTTGTACACAAAGCGCGGATTTGTACACAGTTGCGACACACGCTAAGGCATCGTAGAATGAAACAGTTGTAAGCAATTCGCTACAACGTTTTGAAGGGCCTGTAGCTCAGGTGGCTAGAGCGCGCCCCTGATAAGGGCGAGGTCGGTGGTTCAAGTCCACCCAGGCCCACCAGTTTCCCGTCCATTGTTTTCGATTGGTTTAACTAAGATTTTCGTAAATCCCTGAATTCACAATAACCGTTGCGACGAAATAGCGCCTGCGGCTCATGGAAAATTGAAAAATTACTTCACCACGTTCAGGGTGACTTCGATTTTGATCACGTGACCATTCAAAGGATCGGTCGCAATGGTGTTTTGCTCGGTCTGTCCGTCCCGCAGCATCAATGCTAGATTTGCTCGAAACGCTCTCAATAGTGGCTGACGTGGCTGATCATCAGATTTCGATGCTTCTGGATAGTCACTTTTTCCGCCGGAACTAGGATAAACCGATGATCGCTCGAGCGAGAGATCGACGATGTACTTCCCGTTTTCCGCGGCTTCCACCGAGCAATCTAAATTCGAGCCGATGTCTTGATACTGAACTCCGGCATCCTTTCCGCCCGTCCAGATTGGCACCTTGACCCCCATTCGTACTCTTCCCACGAAGCGAGCGTTTTCGTCTGCCTTCACGAACAGCGCGTACGGAAGACTACTCAATTTCTTTTCTCCGTCATATTCAGTGAATACGACAGTGACTTTCAGCGGCACTATGTTCTTCGCGGTCGCCGTCCCCTTGGCATCAGGAGACCCGTCTCTAGAATTGTCGGCTCCTTTCGACCCCTGACCGTTCGCCTGAGTCGCGAGTAGCCCAAACACTGCAATGAACACCAGGTTTTTCAAAATCTTCATCATTCCTCCAGACCGCCGCAGTCGCCCGTCATCTTGTATTTGTCCGCTGAAGTCCCGCCTGTTCGTCCAGGCTTTCGATTTTTAATTCCTTCACTTCGATCTGTTCGATTTGTAGAGCCTTCGCCTGTACTTCCTGTCGGCCAGCGAGGATGAGGTTCATGCCCCCCCGTTTCTGCAGCTTTGCGTAGTAACCCTCGAGATACTCCTCTTCTTCTCGGGGAACTAGCACTTCCGGATCATGGTTGGTCACCGACAAATTCTGTGGCATGCGGGCTTTAGAGACTTCAATACGATCCGGTGCCTTGCTCACGTGGATGGGGTCCAACCTTAGCCCATTCGCCAAAGCCCGCGCTTTTTTAGTTCTATTGAGTGACTCCCCGCCGATTTGTTTCCCTTGATCGCGCGGCAGACCGATAAGGGCGAGAGCAAGGACGAGCGTTCCAGCAGCGCACACAAATGCCCAATTATGAATCCCAGCCCGAGTTGAAGGAGTCTCGGCTACGAGTTTTGATTTCAAGTCAGGCAGAAATGAGGAAGGCAGTTCGACATTGCTAATTTTGTGTAATCCCATGTCAACCGCGGCGAAAACAACCTGCCGAGCAGCTAATACTCCTTGGCAGCGCACACAAAGATCCACATGCTCGCGTATGTAGCTCGGCAGCGCCGCTCCGCTCGCGGCAGCATCAATCAACGCGCCTTTGTATTTGTCACATAGCATTGCAACTTCTCCGCTAATTTCTTTCTGCCCACGAACAACCGCGATTTCACCGTGCCGACCGGCAAACCCAGCATCGCTGCAACTTCCTCTAGCGTATGCCCCTCCATCGCGGCCAGCAGCAGGACCAGCCGCAGCTTTTCCGGCAGCTCTTCCAGTGCGCGACCGAAATGCGCCTGGAATTCGCTCGACGCCGCAAGTTCCTCCGCGTTCAGTGGCGTCGCACGTCTCGCAGGCTGTGCCCATTCGGTTTCTCGCAGCTCGCGACGTCTAGCCGAACGAGCGCGGTCCAGCGCCAACCGAAACACGATGCGCACCAGCCACCCGCGAAACCGCAGTGGATCGCGCAATCGATCGAACCGTCGGTACGCTCGCAACAGCGCTTCCTGCGCCACGTCCTCCGCATCCGCATCGTTGCGCAACACCCCGCGCGCCACGCGATAGGCAAGCGGACCGCACTCCGCCAAACGCGCCTCAAATTCCCGGCGCCTAGCAGCGTACGCCGCCTCTCGAGTCCACTCCTCGTCCGCGGCGCGAATTGGCTGGATCAGAACCAGCTCCTGCATTCGTTCTCACGCGCGAGCCAAACGCGCTCGCCCTCCCGGTACACCTACTAGACGCCGAGCTACCTTCCACGGTTCGTCTGCAACAGACAATTACCACAAATGGCCAACCCAAACTCGATGTTCACGCCAACAATGCAGTTCGCGAATGGAACAGCCACCTCGCGCAGAGTTTCAAGCAAGTACCTGACCTAACATTCGGGATTCCAGTAGCTTGCAGTGCCGCTCTCCTATTGCCGCATTTGAGGCTGCGAAAGCGCCGACCGCTATGCTCGCTGGCCCTTCGCCTGCATTTCGCCGCTGCATGCGGCCCCTCTCGCAAAACGCCGTCAGCAATCCTTACCCAGCATCGCAGCCGTACTTTCCCGCGCTGTCAATTCTCGTTCTTCTCGCCACAGGCGCATGCGTCGTAGGCTGCGGTGGAGTTTCCGCAGTTGTCCAGCCCTCACCTACGCCAACCCCGACGCCGACTCCATCTTCCATCAGCATCAGCGTAACTCCTGCAACGGCCTCGTTGCTTCTAGGCAACCCACAAACCTTTACGGCGACGGTAAAGGGTGCAGCTGACACGAGCGTTACCTGGAGCGTCAACGGGCTCCCGGGAGGCAGTTCCACCGCCGGCACCATCACAGCCGCCGGCGCGTACTCCGCGCCACAAAATCTGCCCGCTCTCACAACCGTCACAGTAACGGCGCAGAGCGTAGCTGATCCCACCAAGCAAGCCTCCGCCAGCATCACGGTAGTCAGCGACATCACCGTCTCGCTAACGCCCAGCTCCACCGGTGTCGAGCTTGGCGCAACGCAACCGTTCCACGCCGCATTAGCCAGCAGCGGACAGCCGAATCTCACCACGCGCTGGAGCCTCTCGGGCCCATCTTGCCCAACCGCTTGCGGCGCGCTCGACACAAACGGCAATTACACCGCGCCGCAGATTCTGCCCACCGCCGCGAACGTGACGCTCACCGCGCAAAGCGTCGCCGATCCCGCGAAGCAAGCCTCCGCCGCACTTACCATCACGAGCAATTTTTCGCTTCAGCTTTCAGCTCCCACAAGCGTTGCCTCCGGCGGTTCCGGAGTAATCGCGGCCACGCTAACGCCAGTAGCAGGGTCGAATCCAGCAACACAGCTCAGTTGGACGCTCTCCGGCGCCGGCTGCAGCGGAGCAGCTTGCGGAGTGCTCGCCGTCGTAACGACGCAAGCCCTCGGCAGCGGAGCGATGTCGACCTCCGCAACCTACACCGCACCCGTGACGCTGCCGAATCCCAGCGCAGTCACAATCACCGTCACACCGCAAGCCGATCCGTCAAAGAAAGCGCAAGTATCAGTAATCATCCAACCCGGTGTCGGCGTCACTCTTTCCCCCAGCACCTACACGCTCGCCGGCAACCACCGCGTCACGCTCACCGCGCAAGTCTTCGGCAGCGCCAACAGCGCCGTGACCTGGACGGTAAACGATTTCACCAACGGCACCGGCAACGTAGGCCAGATCTGCGTCGTTGCCAGCAACCCGTGCCAGCCGCTATCCGCTGGAAACAATTTGCAGGTCGACTATCAAGCCCCCGGCACAGTCCCGACTCCCAATCCAGTGACCGTGCGCGCCACCAGCGTCGCCGACGCAACGCGGAGCGCCACGTCGCAGATCACCTTAATCAATCACGCTGTCGTAAGCGTGTTGCCCTCCACCGCAACACTCGCACCCCTAGCGGTGCAGCAATTCTCCGCAACCGTACTCGGCGCCAACAATCAAGCCGTCGTCTGGCAAATCCAAGGAACCGCATGCGCGCTCGCAGGCCCGTGCGGCGCTATCGACGCAAACGGCATCTACACCGCGCCCGGCTCCGCCCCGTCTCCAAACACGTTCACCATCGTCGCCATCAGCTCTGACGATCCGCTGCAATCCGGCTCAGCGAATGTCACCATCGCCACCGGCGCAAACATCCTCGCCCTGCATCCCGCCAGCGTTTACGCCGGCGCCGCCAACGGCTTCACCCTGCGCGTTGATGGCAGCAATTTCGCCGCGTCCGCTCCCAGCCCCGGTTCTGTCTTGCTGATTGCCGGCTCCCCACGCACCGCCACCTGCAACTCCATCACGGAATGTACCGCGCCCGTAACCGCCGCCGATGTCTCCACCCCAGGCAATCTCTCCGTCCAGATCCGCAATCCGGATAACACCACGTCCAACAGCGTTTCCCTCACGGTCGTCGCCCCGAATGCTTCAGACGAAATAATCTCGCTCACCCCCGCCGCGCCCTCCGCGGCCGCCAAAGACATCATCGTCGTCGATCCCACCACCGCGGGCGTTTCTCTGCCGAACGCCGACGTCGACCTCAACGTGGCTGCCCTCGGCGTTTTCTCCACCGCCAATAATTCCTGCTCGCTTGCTGGAAATCCCGTTCCCTTGCAGCGCCCCGCCATGAGAGCCGCCGCAGGCGACATCTGCCTCTTCTCCGCCAGCGGTCTCGACACCAGCATGGCCTATATGATCACCGGCCCCGGCGATCTCATCGTAATCGCCAAGCAGCCCGCCGGCCTCGGCATCATTCATCTCACGCTGCAAATCTCCGCCGCCGCGATTCCGGGCGCGCGCACGCTCTTCATTCAAAACACAAATTTGGACAAAACAGCCGCCACCGGCTCTCTGGAGGTACAGTGAAATGAGTTTCGTGCAACGCAGAAAATTTCTTTGGATGTGCTTTTTGGCCAGCCTGATCCTGCTCGGGCTAACCGCCGCGTTCGCAAGTGCCACCACGCTCACTCGCTTGGCCTTTGAAGATTTGGCACAGCAGTCCTCTGCAGTAGCCCGGCTGCGCTGCCTCGGCTCCGAATTTCGCTGGGACCGCGGCGAGCTATGGACCGAAACCCGCTTCGAAGTCCTCGAGCGCAGCAAAGGCCTTCTTTCCGGCATCGTCACCGTCCGGACCATGGGTGGCGTCTCCGGTCACCTGCACTCCCACGTCGATGCCGTTCCCATCTTCCGCGCAGGCGAAGAGGTCTATTTATTTTTGTGGGAGCGTCCCGGTGGGAGCGTCCCGGCGAGCCCTATAGCGTCCTTGGCTGGGCGCAAGGCACGTTTCGCATCGCGCGCAACGCGGACACTGGCAACGAAACCGTAACGCAAGATTCCGCCAATGCACCCATCTTTGATCCCCGCACGCGAACTTTCCGCCACGGAGGTATCCGCAATTTGCCCGTCGGGATTTTTCAATTAAAACTGCGCAAAGCACTGGAGCAAAAGAACTGATCTACCCGAAGCAAGAAGACCTTCTCTTCTCTGCGAATCTCTGCGTTCTTGGCGCCTTTGCGTTAGCTTTTTCTTTGCCTGGAGATTAACGATGAGAATAAAAATCCGAACTACCCGTCAAAAGCTCTCTTCCACATTCGTGTCCGTTCTTTATCTAGCCGCGACCGCGCAATCCGCCGCAGGCTACGCCTTCAACCAAATCGTCCCCGACGTCCGCCAGCCCGTGGCAATGTCAGGCGGCTCCGCTTGCCCGGTCCGCGCCCATCAACTAACCGCCGCCTCCAGCATCTCCCTCCGCTGGAGCACCACGCTCGGCACCAGCCCAGTATCCATCCTCACCCAAACCCAAACCACCACGGCGCGCCTAACTGAAATCGAACAAGTAATAACGCAATCGCTCGCCGTCTGGACCGCCGTCCCCGGCACAACTCTCGTGCCCGCGACGGTCGCCCAACCGCAGCGCGTCGTAGCCCAAAACGCCTGCGGCTCCGACGGCCTCAACTCCATTTGTTTCGATCAAGCCGACATGGCCTTCACGCCCGGCGTCCTCGCCTTCAGCCGCGTCATCACCTCCGACGCTCTCGGCGAACAGCTCGGCAGCAGCCCTGCCGCAACGCAGCTCGGCCAAATTCTCGACGCTGACATTTATTTCGATCCCATCGACGCACAAGTCACGTTCGCAACGCCCACAGCACTCCCGACGTCACCCAAAGCCTACGATCTCCAGTCCGTCCTCACTCACGAGCTCGGCCATTTCCTCGGCTTCAGTCACTCCGCCGTTTGGAGCGCCATGATGTATCCCTACGCGCCCGCGCCCGGCACGTTCAACGGCGTTCGTCCCAGCCCGCAGCAACTCGACGCATCGCTCGGCGATGACGATCGCACCGGCCTCCGCATCCTTTATCCCAATCCCACGGACACCGTAAACGTCGGCATCATCACTGGCCGCATCCTGCCGGCCAATTCTTTGTCACTCCCGCTATCACCGCCCGGAGTAACCGGAATCTTCGGTGCCCATGTAGTCGCAGTAGACCAATCCAGCGGCGCAGTAATCGCCGCAACCATCGCGGGCTGGAGTTGCGCCTCCCCCGGTCCCGCCCAATTCGACGGCACCTACAAACTCGACCATCTCCCGCTCAACCGCGCCTACACCGTCTACGCCGAGCCGCTAAACGGCGCAGTCGCGCCCGCCCAAATCATCCCGGCAATCGCCACCCTATGCCGCAATCCCACCACCGACCCCGGCTGGCCCCTGCTACAAGGCTGCGTAGTCCCCGCCGCCAACACAAGCTTCACCACCCGCTCCCGGTGAAGGATCGCAAGCAAAATTCACGCCAGAATGTAAGTCAGGTTTTTGTTAAGGAATGAACATTGCGGATAAAGCGGCGCCGCTCGATCAAGCTAAACTCTAGCTCAGGTCCGTATTTTAGACCTGAGGCTTTTCGCGCTACTACCGCCGCCGCGAATTCGCCAGCAATCGCAAAATTTCCAAATACAGCCAAATCAGCGTCACCATCAGCCCAAACGCCCCATACCATTCCATGTACTTGGGCGCCCCGATGCGCACGCCAGTCTCGATCATGTCGAAATCGAGCACAAGGTTCAGCGCCGCGATGGCCACCACAAAGAGGCTGAAAGCGATGGACCACGGACTCCCACTGTATAGGACGCCCGCGCCCACGTTTACGTGAAAAAAGCCCAGCACCATAACGACCAGATAAAAGACCGCGATGCCGCCCGTTGCTGCGATCACGCCTAGCTTAAAGCGCTCGGTGGCGCGAACGATTCCAGTCTTATAAGCGACTAGCATCACAAACAGCACCCCAAACGTTAGTCCCACCGCCTGAGCCGCGATGCCATGGTAAGACCGTTCAAAAAACGCCGAGATGCCGCCCAGCGCCAGTCCCTCAAGAAGCGCGTAAAGCGGCGCAGTAACCGGCGCCCAGCTTCTCTTGAATATCGTCACCAGCGCGGTCACGAATCCGCCCAGAATTCCGCCGATCATCCAGGGAGTCACAGCCTGCGGCGTCTCCGAATGCGCCAAGCCCCAGGTCCAGGCCGCCGTAGCCACTACGCACAGCAGCAGCACGCCGGTGTTATTGACCGTGCCCTGCAAGGTCATCGTCTCGCCGCCGAGCGTCACCTCGCCGCGAAATGCCTTCTCACTCAAAGCAGGATTGGAGGTGCGCAATGGTGCAGCCATGTTGGTTCCTCGTAGTTACACACCCAGTCTATGCTCGCCAGATTCGCGTAGCAAATTGCACTCGCAACTCACGGGGTCGAAAGCCGAGGGGAGTCCAAAACGTATGGAGAGTAAAAATCTTGCAAATCACTGGCAGAGACTGGCGGCCAACAGAAGATTGGTAGCGCTAACGGGAATCGAACCCGTATTTTAGCCTTGAAAGGGCTACGTGCTAACCGTTGCACCATAGCGCCACTGCGAGACTTATATCTTAGCATGCAGTCCCCGCCAAATTCCTGTCAACCCAATCAGACCTCCCAGCCGGTGATTCTGCATCTTCGACTAACCCGTGTGACCACACGTTCGAACATTGCACCTTCATTTTTCCATACTCGCATCGTGACTGTTCCACGTTGGGGCTTAAGTACTGTATCAGTACTCAGTGTGCTGTAGCGGACAGCAGCACCACAACTCCCAAGATAATCTTCACTCTGACTCGGCGACAATGCGCGGACGCTGTCTGGCGCGCACCACGAACTGCCACACGCCAAGTCGATTACGTCTTTTGATGACGCCGCAGTAGGACTGGAGCAGCATGGAGAGGCCTTTGAGTTCGACGCAAAGGGATCGAGACGAAGTCCTGCACCAACCCTTTTTGTTCACCATCGCCTGGCAGATGTTGAGCACTCCTCACACGATCCCAATACCGTCCAATCGCGGTCAGTGTGCAGGGCCACTCCCGGCTTGCACCTGCACAGAAGCCGCAGCCACGCCCAAATTCGATCGTCGTTTGACGCACCCCACGGGGTCACGCATTTCCTTGGTGTCTTGCGCGATCCACTCTCCGTTGACAAATACACATGGTCACCCAGCAAAAACGATAAATATGTCGTCACGAGGAGTCTACTTCGTGACCAGCCATCCCGTATTCGTATGGCTGCCTGTTCAAGTCCTTCTGCGCATGCCAAGACGGCTCGCAAGAACAACGCCAAGCGAACGAATCTTCACCGGTCGTATCCGAGAGGTGGAATGGAAAGACGTTCCGCTCGAGAGGTCAGGAAGCGGCATCGAGCTTTTTTACTCGCAACCTACGGCAGAGAGCCGCCCGTAATCAGAGCCAAGCCCAAAGAAAGGGACCATGCAGGGACTTCAAGCGTTTCAAACTGCCGCTCGTGAAGGCGGCTTCGTCGTCGTCACTGAATCCGAAGGAGGAACGGTCCTGTGGCTCAAGAAAAGCGCGCCTGATTCCGTCAGAGAGGCTCACCAGCGCATGTGCATAGACAGCCTAACAAATAGCGTAACCGTTTATTGGATGGCCGCTCAGGGCAAAGTAAGTTCGAAGACCTTCCGTGCTGTTCCAGCGCTCCAAGAATGGTTCAAAGTAACGCCGCACCCAATTGTGCAGCGATGAGATAACCGAATGACTGTGCCCATCCTGCCTCCCAAAATACTCCTCATTGAAAGTGATCCCGTCGCTACCAATGGAATTCGCGCGGCGCTGGCCGCCCCAGGCATCGGTTCTTTCGATGTCGAATGCGTTCGCCAACTTTCCGAGGGTCTCGAGCGCCTGAGCAAAAGAGGAATTGCCGCTGTCTTGCTCGCGCTGTCCCTCCCCGATAGTCAGGGTATCGAGACGTTCGACAAAGTGTTCACCGCCGCGCCCGACGTCCCGATTCTGATCCTCGGCGGAAACGTTCCCGAAGCCCTCGCGAAAGAAGCCGTTGGCCGCGGAGCGCAGGATTATCTCTTGCCTGGCCACCTCGATAGCTATTCGCTGCCCCGCGCACTGCGCAACGCCATCGAACGCAAGGCCGTTGAAGATGCTCTGTACGTGGAAAAAGAGCGCGCCCTGGTCACCCTGAACTCCATTGGTGACGCCGTTCTCTGCACCGACATTTCCGGCAAAGTCACCTATCTCAATCTCGTTGCAGAAATTATGACTGGGTGGAGCCGTCAGGAAGCCATTAGCCAGCCCCTCGCGGAAGTGTTCCGAATTGTTGACGGCGGCACTCGCAAAACCGCTCGAGACCCATTGGAGATGGCCGTCGAACAAAATCGGACCGTCGGACTCACTCTAGACTGCGTTCTTATCCGCCGCGATGGATTTGAGTCCAGCATCGAGGATTCGTGCGCGCCAATTCATGATCGCGCTGGCCAGGTCATCGGCGCAGTGATCGTATTTCACGACGTGAGCGCGGCGCGCGCCATCTCGCGCGAAATGACCCGCTCCGCCCAACACGATCTGGTCACTAATCTACCCAATCGCATGATGCTCAACGACCGGATCTCTCAGTCCATTTCGCTCGCCCGCCGCCAGCATAGGCCTCTTGCCGTGATTTTTCTGGATTTGGATCATTTCAAGTACATCAACGATTCCCTAGGCCATGCCGCCGGCGACAAGCTTCTTCAGTCCATTTCAAGGCGATTGGTGGCTAGTGTGCGCCGTTCTGACACCGTCAGCCGCCAGGGCGGAGATGAATTCGTCCTCTTGCTCTCGGAGATTACCCATCCGGAAGACGCCGGTATCACTGCTGGAAAAATTCTGTCTTCACTCGGCACGGCGCACTCCATCGAAGGGCACGACCTGCACATCAAAGGCAGCATCGGAATCAGCGTCTACCCGGAAGATGGAGAGGACGCCGAAACGCTAATTCAGAATGCGGACACCGCCGTGTACCACGCCAAGGAACGCGGCCGCAATAATTTCCAGTTTTTCAAAGCGGATATGAATCGCAAAGCTGTGGAACGCCAATCCCTCGAAGCCGGCCTGCGCCGCGCTCTCGAACGAGACCAGTTCTTGCTGCACTATCAGCCAAAAGTAAATCTCCTCACTGGTGAGATAACAGGAGTGGAGGCCCTGGTGCGCTGGCAAGAGCCGGATCGAGGGCTCGTCCCGCCGGCCCAGTTCGTGCCCATCGCCGAAGACTGTGGCCTCATTCTCCCCATCGGCCGCTGGGTCCTGCTCGAAGCATGCAGGCAAGCGCGCGCCTGGCAGGATGCCGGGCTGCCGCCGTTGCCTATTTCCGTCAATGTTTCCGCCGTCGAGTTCCGCGACAGGGGGTTTGTCGAAGATGTCCGGACTATACTCTCGGAAACTCGCTTCGAAGCTCGCTATCTCGAACTCGAGCTCACCGAAGGTGTCCTGATGGAGGATGCGGAGTCTACGGCTGCTGTTCTTCGAGAGCTCAAAATGATGGGCGTACATCTTGCGGTAGATGACTTCGGCATCGGCTATTCCAGCATGAGCTATCTTCGGCAGTTCCCCATTGACGTCCTCAAAATTGACCGCTCCTTTGTAAACCAGATCACTTCCGATCCCGATGACTCCACAATCGTGAGCGCCATCATCAACATGGGAAAGAGCCTCAAGCATGTCGTGGTCGCCGAGGGCATCGAGACGCAACTGCAAAGGGCCTACCTCCAGGCACATCAATGCGCGGAGGGACAAGGCTACCTCTTCAGCCGGCCCCTGGTCGCCGCCCAATTCGCCCAATTACTCCAGTCGGGCAAGACAGCTGTCGTTCATTGAGTCCTCGGACCGCGCTCAATGTCTGGCTATCGCCGCTCACTGCCGTTCTGAGATAAACTCCGTCCCGCGTTCATCGGCCCAAGCCAAGCGCGGACTTGTGCCAACGGAGACCCAATGAAACCCTTGCTCTTGATATTCCTCACTCTAGCCGCATTTCCTGCGCTCTCCTTCGCGCAATCGTCATCTCCTGCGCCAAAAACCGAAACCGCAAATACCCCAAAAAACGAAACAGTCAAGAAACGGCCTACCGCCCAGGATCTTTCCGCGCGCGTCCCGGCCGCCAAGCCCGACGACGTAAAGTCCCTCGACTCCATCCTCATCGCGATCTACGACGTCATCTCCGGACCGGCCGGCGATCGCGACTGGAACCGCTTCCGTTCCCTATTCGTCCCCGAAGCGCGCCTGACTTCCGCCCAGAAAAATAAAGACGGCTCGATTTTCCTGGAAAATGTCGAGGGTTACGTCCAAGGCGCCGGCGGCTATTTCAAAACGCACGGTTTCTACGAGAAGTCCGTGGTCAATCGTGTCGACAAATTCGGCAACATCGCCCAGGTCTTCAGCAGCTACGAGTCCCGCAACGCTACCAGCGAAAAGCCATTCGCCCGTGGCGTCAACAGCATCCAGCTATTCAACGACGGCACCCGCTGGTGGGTCCTAAGCATCCTCTGGGACGAAGAGTCCCCCGCCAATCCGTTACCGCCAGCTCTAGCCACACCCACCAAATAGGAGCACTGTACGATCCGGCCTTGCTTGTTGATTTTTTATGTAGCGGCTGGGCTTCAGCCCAGCTAGCAAGCGAAGCGAGCATTCTTCGCCTTTCGTCCCAACGCAGCCGAGTGATTCGCATATTTTGCTTGAAGTCTACTGCCACCGCAGCGCCACAGCCGGGTCAACCCGCAGCGCGCGCCAAGCCGGGATCGCCGCCGACGCCAGCGCGACCAACACCGTGAACCCAGTCGCCGCCGCATACACCAGCGGATCAGCAGGGCCCACGCCCACCAGCATCGCCGCCACCACGCGCGCAAGCGCCGCAGCCGCCAGCGAACCCACAACCAGGCCCGCCACAGCGAACGATATCCCTTGCCGGATCACCAGCCGCATGATGTCCCGCGGCTGCGCGCCGAGCGTCACGCGAATGCCGATCTCGCCCGTCCGTTGCGCCACCGAATAAGCCATCACGCTGTACAAACCGATCGCCGCCAGCAGCAACCCCAGCCCGCTGAGCACGCTCAAAAGGCTCGCCGCCACCTTTGCGCCAAAAAGCGAAGCAGCAACGTATTCCGTCATCGGCTCGGCATCGAAGATAGTCAGGGCCGGGTCGATCGCCGCCCCCTCGCGGCGCAGCGCCAAAATCGCTTTACTTACCGAGCCGGAGGTTCGTACCTCGAACGTCAAGCCATATTCCGGCCGGAAAATCTGCCGGATCGGAATGTAGAAATAGGGCTGCGCGCTCTCCGTAACCCGGTGATACTTGCTGTCCTTCGCGACCCCTACGATCGTGAACCATTGGCCCCACCCATACACCTTGCGCCCGATCACGCTGCGATTCGCCAGAAACCGCCGCACAAACTCCTGGTTGACGATCATCACCTTCAACGACTTCGCATCGTCCCGTAAATCGAAATCTCGCCCTTCCACCACCGGAATCTTCATCGTCTCGAAGTAGCCCGGCGATACCAAATCCCGGTAAATTTTCATGTTCTCGTTGGCGCCTGGAACGTAGCCTTCCACTTCCAGTGTTTCCCAGTTCCCTCCGCTGAACCCCAGAGGCACCGAATCGTCGTAGCTCACTGCCGTCACACCAGGTTGCTGCTCCATCCGCTCGCGTAGACGCCTGCAAAAACCGTCGGTCTGCCCCGCATCATAGCCGGCCGTCGAGAAATCGAAGCGCGCCAACGCCACACCGTCCGGCTTGAAGCCCGGATCCATAGACCGCGCGGTTTGAAAACTCCTCAGAAATAGTCCCGCGCCCACCAGCGCCACGACCGCGAGCGCCACCTCAGAGATCACTAGCAGTCCGCGTAGCCGGTGCGAATGAGCGCCCGTACTTCCGCTGCGCCCGCCTTCCTTCAGCATCTCGTTAACGTTCGCCTGCGACGCGTGCAGCGCCGGAGCCAGTCCCGCAACAATCGCAACGCCAAATGCCAGCGCCGTGCTGAACGCCAGCACCTGCCCGTCGAGTGCCGGTTGCAGCATTACAGGCCTCGCCACTCCCGGAAGCAGCCAGCGCAGCGCGCCGCCCAGCAGGTTCGCCAGCATCAAGCCGCACACCGACCCCGCTACCGCCATCAGCAGTGTCTCGGTCAGAATCTGCTGCGTCAGTCGCACCGGCCGCGCGCCCATCGCCAGCCGCACGCTAAACTCTTTCAGCCGCCCCGTCGCGCGCGCCAGCAGCAGATTTGCCAAATTAGCGCAAACAATCAGCAGCACCACGCCGCTCGCGCCCATCAGGATCGTAATCGGCGTCAGCAGTATTGACTGCGTCCCAAAATGCGACTGCCAGAGCGGCAGCACGGTAGCGCCAATCCCTTTATTCGAGTCCGCGTCGGCCGCTGCCATGCGGTTTGCCAGCGCCTGTACTTCGCTACGGGCCTGCTCCATCGTCACGCCCGGCGCAAGCCGCCCGAACATCATGTAGTTGCGCGTGTTTCGGTCGCGCAACATCCAAGTCCCCGTGTGGGTCAATTGCCCATACATCGTGAGCGGCATCCACATCTCGTAATCCAGCCCCGCCCGTGTGCCATGGAAGCCTTCCGGGGCCACACCGATGATCGTGAACGGCGTCCGGTTGATTCGCAGGCTCGCCCCGATCGCCGAAAGATCCGAGTTGTAAAGGCTCTTCCAATAACTGTGGCTGATAACCACCACCGCATGCGCGTTCTGTACGTCATCGCGTTCCGCGTCGGAGAAAAAGCGGCCGGCTTCCGGCTGTATCCCCAACATGTCGAAGAAGTTCCCCGACACCATTTCACCCCAAACTTGCGTGGTTCGCGGCGCGTCGCCGACAGAGAACACATTTCCCACCCGCGCCGTCACCAAATTCACCAGTTTCAGATTGTCCCGGAAATCGCGGAAGTCCAGGTAAGACGTCGTAAGCGGCTCGCCATCAGGCGCCGTGTTCTCGATCGTTACAATGCGCTCCGCCTCAGTGGCGCCGGGCAGCGGATTCAGCAGCATCGAGCGCATCCAACTGAAGATGGTGGTGCTGGCCCCGATTCCAATCCCAATCGTCAGGATCGCTACCACCGCAAAGCCAGGATTTCGCGCCAGCGTCCGCAAACCGTAGCGAATATCCCGTAAGAAGTTGTTCATGGTGTTCGAGAAGAACGCACGCAGCTTACCATCGCCAAATCAATCGCAAGTCATTGAAAAGCCTCCGCTAACATTCTGCCTTTAGAGCCCGAGATCGTCCGCTTGTGGGATAATCCGTCCCGTCATCAGGACGAAACACTCAGCTCGGTTGTAGGGCTGGTTTCTAAGCGCTGGGTACCTAAAGTCGCGAACACGGAGAGAGCCGTAGGTGCGGCACACGGTTTTACTGTTCGAGCTTTCTCTAAAACGACGCGCAGAACGCTATCCCCAACAATCCAAGCGACTTAAAATAATTCATTGACAACTAATGACCTTTATGTTATCATCCCCAATGATGTCGGCACGGTCTTTGCGCCCTGCTTCAAACCACCACGCCCGTCCGCCTAAACCCCTAATCCTGCTAAGTTCTTTAGAATCCGCTTTTACGCCAAACGCGCCCTTAACCCCTTTAGAATCCGCTTTTACGAAAATACCGGGGGGTGGGGGGGCATGAGCCAGCTTCAATTCAACCTCATGCCCGAACGCCGCGCCTTCACGGTCACCGAACTGACCGCCAAGATCCGCGACCTTTTCGCGCGCAACTTCACCGATATCTGGGTCACCGGCGAAATCTCCAATTGCCATGAAGCCCAGTCCGGCCATATCTACTGCACCCTGAAAGACGAACGCTCGCAGGTGAAGTGCGTCTGCTTCAAGAATCAGCTTCGCACCATGAAATTCCGCCCCGAAGACGGTCTGCACGTCACTGTGCGCGGCTCCATCAGCGTCTATGAATCTCGCGGCGAATATCAGATTTACGTCGAAACGATCGAGCCGGTCGGCCTTGGCGCCCTGCAACTCGCTTTCGAGCAACTCAAGAAGCGCCTCGAAGCCGAAGGTCTTTTCTCCGCAGACCGCAAAAAGCCGTTGCCGCTTCTCCCCAACCGCATCGGCCTGATCACGTCGCCGCGCGGCGCTGCCGTCCGCGACGTGGTGCGCATCTTGCGCCGCCGCTTCCGCAATGTGCATTTGACGCTATATCCCGTGCGCGTCCAGGGCGATGGCGCATCCACGGAAATCGTCCGCGCCATTCAATTTTTCAATCGCCGAAAAATGGTCGATGTGCTGATCGTCGCGCGCGGCGGCGGCTCGCTCGAAGATCTCTGGGTTTTCAACGAAGAAGAAATCGCCCGCGCCATCGCCACATCCGAAATTCCCGTAATCTCTGGCATCGGCCACGAAACCGATTTCACCATCGCCGATTTTGTTGCCGACGTCCGTGCCTCTACGCCGTCCGCCGCCGCCGAGTTGGTTGTGCAAACCCGCCGCGAATTCGATAAGCACATAGCCGACTTGCGGGAAACCCTCACAAGTCTCCTACGCTATCGCCTGCTAGAAATGAGCCGCAGCGTTCACGAACTTTCCGGCCGCCGCGGATTCCGTCGCCCTCTAGATTTGCTGCGCCAGCAGCGCCAGCGCGCCGATGAGCTAACGTCGCGCCTCGCGCACGGCCTGCGAGCAAACCTCCATCATTCGCGCCGCCGCTTCACCACCGCGCACATGCGCATAGTCTCCTTTGATTTTCGTATGAAGATCGCCACTCTGCGCCTGCGCCTTGAAAAGCGCCGCGCCGATCTAGCCGCCCGCTCTGAACGCCTGCTACGCGCAAAACGCGAGCGCCTGGACCGCCTGTGCCTCCAACTGGAAGAGCGCAGTCCCCTCCGCGTCCTCGAACGCGGCTACGCCATAGCCACCAACGCCGCCGGCCAAGTCCTACGCGACGCCACCCAAGTAGCCCTAGGCGACACCGTAAACGTCCACCTCCACCGCGGAAAATTGATCACGGAGGTTAAAGATAAGGAGAGCTAGCTGAAGGGAAAAACTGGCGCCTACTCTTCGTCGCCGGTGGAGGTTACTTTCAGGACGGCGAGGAACGCTTCTTGTGGGATGTCGACTTGGCCTACGCGCTTCATGCGCTTCTTGCCTTCTTTTTGCTTTTCGAGGAGTTTGCGTTTGCGGGTGATGTCGCCACCGTAGCACTTGGCCAGCACGTTTTTGCGGATCGCGGCGACGGTTTCGCGCGCGATTACGCGGCTGCCAATCGCGGCTTGAATCGGCACCTCGAACATTTGCCGCGGAATCAATTTGCGCAAGCGGGACACCAAGTCGCGGCCGCGCTCGTAAGACTGCTCGCGATGGCAAATCATGGACAGCGCGTCCACCGGCTCGCCGCCCACCAGAACGTCGAGCTTGACCAAGTCGGATTCACTGTAACCGGCGAGGTGATAATCGAGCGAAGCGTAGCCGCGTGAAACGCTTTTCAGGCGATCATAAAAATCGAGCACGATTTCGTTTAGCGGCAATTCATAGGTGAGCATGACGCGCGTTGGTGACAAATACTCGAAACCTTTTTGCGTGCCGCGCTTGTCCTGGCAAAGCTGCAAAATGCCTCCGACCGATTCGTCATTCGTGATGATCATGGCCTTGATGATTGGCTCTTCGATTTTGCTGATGTCGCTCGGAGTAGGAAATTTCGCGGGACTGTCGACTTCGATCACCTCACCCGTCACGCGCGTGATGCGGTAACGCACGCTAGGCGCCGTGGTGATCAGGTTTAGCCCGAATTCGCGCTCCAGCCTCTCTTGCACAATTTCCATGTGCAGCAGGCCAAGAAAGCCGCAGCGGAAACCGAAACCGAGCGCAACGGAATTTTCCGGCTCGTAGAAAAATGCAGCGTCGTTAAGTTTCAATTTGCCAAGCGCGTCGCGCAAAGGTTCGTACTCATCGGCAAGCACCGGAAACAATCCGGCGAACACCATCGGCTTGATCGCTTCAAAGCCTGGAAGCGCGGGAGCCGCGCGGTCCGCATCGGTGATCGTGTCGCCCATGCGCGCATCCGCAACGTCCTTGATATTTGCGACGACAAAACCTACGTCGCCGGCTTCGAGGTCCTGGAGTGCAACCGGTTTTGGAGTGAGCGTACCGAGCGTTTCGACTTCGTGGACCTGGTTGGTGTAGACCAGCCGAATTTTAGAATGAGGCGTGATGCGCCCTTCCATCACGCGCACAAGGACGACAGCGCCGCGATAGATGTCGAACCACGAATCGAAGATTAGCGCTTGCAGCGGATTTTCCGCGCTGCCTTTCGGAGGCGGAACGCGCTGTACAATGGCTTCGAGCACGTCTTCCACGCCGAGTCCGCTTTTCGCGCTGATCATCAGCGCATCGTGCGCGGGAATAGCGAGAACATTTTCGATCTGCTCTTTCACAAAGTCTGGTTGCGCGGCCGGCAAATCAATTTTGTTGATCACCGGAATGATGGTGAGGTTGTTGCCGGCGGCAAGAAACGTGTTCGCGACGGTTTGCGCTTCCACGCCTTGGCTGGCGTCGACTACAAGCAGCGCGCCTTCGCAGGCGGAAAGCGCGCGCGAAACTTCATACGAAAAATCGACATGGCCGGGCGTGTCGATCAAATTGAGCCGGTACGTGTTTCCGTCTTTCGCTTTGTAATGCAGGCGAATGCTTTTTGCTTTAATCGTGATGCCGCGCTCACGCTCCAGGTCCATGGAGTCGAGCACCTGCTCGTGCATTTCCCGCTGGGAAAGCGCTCCGGTCATTTCGAGCAGGCGATCGGCAAGCGTGGATTTGCCGTGATCGATATGCGCGATAATACAAAAATTGCGGATGAACTTTGGGTCCATTTACCTTATGACCGGCAGGGGCTCTCTTTTTGAGATGTCACATGCAACGCAAATTTGCGCCGTGTAATCACTCAGTTTGCCACAGATTGCCCTGCGCCGTAAGCGCGCGGTCATATACAATCGCGGCTTTCGGAGGAGAAAAATCTTGAGGACCACTGAGTTTGCGATCTTATTTCTGCTTTGTGCGGCGCCATGCTTTGCGCAGAAGCCCGCGGGCCGGGCGGCGATTCCGCCGGCACAGGTTGCCGAGGAAGTGCGGCGCTACCGGCTGAACAATGAAGATCGCATCATGCGTGAACTGACCGAGTTTCTGGCCATACCGAACGTGGCCAGCGATACGGAGAACATTCAGAAGAATGCCGCCCATCTGGTGGAAATGCTGGAGGCACGCGGGATCGAAACGCATTTGCTGCCGATTTCCGGGCGCGGACCGGTCGTCTTCGGCAAACTGAATGCGCCGGACGCGAAGCGGACGGTTATTTTTTATGCGCACTATGACGGACAGCCTGTCGATCCCGCGGCGTGGACCGACGGCAAACCGTTCGAGCCGGTATTGCGCAGCGACACGATTGAAGCCGGAGGCAATCGCATTCCTTGTCCGGAGAAGCATCCGGGCGCTTACAACGACAATTGGCGAATCTACGCGCGATCGTCTTCGGATGACAAGTCGCCAATAGTGGCATTGCTTACGGCCATCGATGCTCTGCGCGCGCAGAGAATTCCTCTAGGCGTCAATCTGAAAGTGATTTTCGAGGGCGAAGAAGAAGCAGGATCTACGAATCTGCAACACACGCTCGAGCTGCACAAGAATTTATTGGGCGCGGATTTGCTCATCACCGCGGATGGGCCGGTACACCAATCTGGAAGGCCGCTGGTGTTTTTTGGCAATCGCGGCGATATCGGTATGGACATCACTGTGTACGGCCCGTTGAGGGCACTGCATAGCGGGCACTATGGAAATTGGGCGCCAAATCCAGCGATGGAATTGTCGCGCTTGCTGGCCTCGATGAAGGATGAGAACGGACGCGTGCTCATCGATGGATACTACGATGACGTGGTACCGCTGACGCAAATCGAAAGAGAAGCTCTGGCGCTGATGCCGGACAATGACGCGGAACTCCAGCACGCACTGGGCATAGCGAAACCGGAAGGCAGCGGCAAGAAGCTAGTGGAGCTGATCAATGAGCCTTCGCTGAATATTCGAGGATTTCGCAGCGCATACGTTGGCGAGCAGGCGCAGAACGTTGTGCCAGAAAAAGCTGAGGCTTCCGTTGAGGCGCGCCTGGTGAAAGGCGAAGACCCGCAGAAGAAATTCGAGCAGATCGTTGGCTTCATTCAGAAGCAAGGATTTTATGTAATCGATCACGAGCCAACGATAGAGGAACGCCGCGAGCACACGCGAATCGCGAAAATCGTCAACGAAGGCGGATACCGCGCTTCACGAACGGCGATGGACTTGCCTGTGTCCAAAGCACTACTGAAGGTGGTGCAGGACGCTACCGGAGGCACTGCCGTGGTTGCTCCGACGCTGGGCGGGAGCGTGCCGATGTACATTTTCGAGGATCTTGGATTGCCGTGGATTGGCGTTCCGATCGTGAATTACGACAATCACCAGCACAGTTCAGATGAAAATTTGCGGCTGGGGACCTTTTGGCGCGGGATTGAAGAGTACGGAGCGATTTTAGCGGATTTGAATTGGTGAGCGAAGTTAGGATGGGCGGGCGCAGCATGCTGCGCCACTACAGACGGAGCAGGACAAAGCTAATGTGGACGCATTGCTAAACTGGGGCGCAGCGGTGCTGTGCCCCTAGGCGGGAATTGCGGAGCCTATAGACTAAGAAAGTTTTGGAGGAGTTGCTTGCCGGATTGGGTTAGCACTGATTCGGGGTGGAATTGCACGCCTTCTAGTTTGTGGCGGCGATGGCGGACACCCATGATTATGCCGTCGTCAGTCTCCGCGGTGATAGCCAACTCGCGCGGTAGCGATTTGCGTTCGACGATTAGCGAGTGATAGCGCGTGGCGGTGAAGGGATCGGCGAGTTTGCGGAAAATGTTTTTGCCATCGTGGTGAATCTTGCTGGTCTTACCGTGGAAAATTTTGGGGGCGCGAATGACTTTGCCGCCGAACGCGGCGCCGATGGCTTGATGGCCGAGGCACACACCTAGAATCGGAAATTTTCCGGCGAGGCGGCGAATCAGGTCAATGCAAATGCCGGCATCTTGCGGAGTGCATGGCCCAGGTGAAATTACGATGCGCTCGGGGTTGCGTCGCGCGATTTCCTCGACAGAAATTTTGTCGTTGCGATGAACTTCGACGTTACAGCCCAATTCGCCAAGATACTGCGCCAGGTTATAGGTAAACGAATCGTAGTTGTCGAGCAGCAGAAGCATATTGTTGCGCCTTACCGGTTGGCGCGGTGCGCGGATTCCAATGCAGTCACAAGCGCACGCGATTTGTTAATGGTCTCCTGATATTCACCTTCCGGGGTGGAATCAGCGACGATCCCTCCACCGGCCTGCACGTAAGCGACGCCATTTTTAACGACCATGGTGCGCAGCGCAATGCAGGAATCCAGATTACCAGCAAAATCCATGTAGAGCACGCCTCCCGCGTAAATGCCGCGGCGCGTGCGTTCCAATTCTTCGATAATTTCCATGGCGCGAACTTTGGGCGCGCCGGAAACGGTGCCGGCGGGAAAGCAAGCCATTAGTGCGTCCAAGCAGTCCACATCCTCGCGCAAGCGGCCGCGCAATGTGGAGACGATATGCATCACGTGAGAAAAACGTTCCACAGTCATGAGCTGTTCGACTTTTACGGTGCCGTAATCGCAGACGCGGCCCAGATCGTTGCGGCCGAGATCGACCAGCATGATGTGCTCGGCGCGTTCTTTTTCGCTGGCGAGCAATTCTTTTTCGAGGCGCTGATCTTCGGCTTCGTCTTTGCCGCGGGGCTGGGTTCCGGCTATGGGGCGATAGAAAACGTCGCGGCCCTGCACCTTGACGAGCCTTTCCGGGGAGCTGCCCACGACGGCGAGGTCGTTCATCTGTAGATAAAACAGATAGGGAGACGGGTTTAGAGCGCGAAGTTCGCGATAGATTTCGAACGGCTGCGCCTTTGTTTTTGCAGAAAAGCGCTGGCTCAGCACGACCTGGAAAATGTCGCCGGCGCGGATGTACTGCTTGGCTTTGCGCACCGCGGCGAGGTAATCGCCACGCCGAAAATTCGAGCGAACTTTCAGCTTGCGGCCTTTTCCCTGCGATTCCTTGCGTGGGCGTTCCGCCGGGACGGGCTGTTCCAAGAGCTTGCGCGTGTGGCGAATCTCGCGCACGGCAGCGTTGTACCTCGCTCGGAGAGTGCCGCCGGGACCGCCCGTGAAGACGTTGCGTACGATCCAGAGGCGATGCTGCACGTGATCGAAAGCGATGAGTCCGTGGTAGAAGGCGAGCATGGCGTCGTAGAGGCCGATTTCGTCGCGCAGCCGCTTGGGCAGGCGCTCGATAAGGCGCACCATGTCGTACGAAAAATAGCCGATAGCGCCGGCCACGAGAGGCGGAAGACCTGGCACGCGGACGGGACGAAAGCGTTCGATGCGCTCGCGAAGAAACGAAACGGGGTCGCGCTCTTCCCAGACGATGCGGTCAGCACTTTCCATTACGCAGGCGCCCTCGTTGTAGCGGAAAATCTCTTCGGGATGCGCGCCGGCGAAAGTGTAGCGGGCAATTTTTTCTCCGCCCTCGACGCTTTCGAGCAAGAAGGAATAGCGCGCGCCTTGCGCGATCCGCAAATAGGCGCTGATGGGGGTCAGCAAGTCGGCGGGAAAAACGTCGTAGACCGGAATGAGGTTGCCCTGCTTGGCAAGGCGCTGAAATTCACGGAAATCCGGGCGGATCACGGAGAACTCCGCCGACGTTCCTCTTCACGCAAAGCGGTAAGGACCGCTCGGCGCATGGACCGCTCGGGCGCTGATCGCTTCATCCAGAGTTCCCACTGGGCAATCCCTTGCGCGAGGAACATTTCAACGCCGGAAACGGTGGCGATGCGCTTCCGCGCGGCGAGCTTCAGGAGTTTTGTCCTCTCAGGCCGGTAAATGAGGTCCATGACAATCCGACAGTGTAACTCGCCCGGCGCCAAGGGAGAAATTGCAGAATGCGGGTACATGCCGATGGGAGTGGCGTTGAGGATGGCGTCAAAGGATTGCGTGCGCAGAGTATGGCGCGGGACGACTTCGCCGCCGACAGCGCGGGCCAGTTCGCGCGCTGCATTTTCGCGGCGCGCACAGATGTAGACGCCGGCACCCGCGCGCGAGAGGGCGAATGCGGCGGCACGAGCGGCTCCGCCGGCGCCGAGAATCAATACGCGGCTTTTCGGGAGCGGCAGTTTTTTCTCCAGCGCGCGCAAGACGCCGACGTAGTCGGTATTGCAGCCGTAGAGAGAGCCGTCGCGACGGACCACCACCGTATTTACCGCACCGATCTCGGCGGAGAGCGCGTCACAATCCTGCAAATGCCTCAAGATGGCTTGCTTATGCGGGAGCGTGACGCTAAAGCCGCGCAAGCCGAAGTCCGGTGCAGACTTCAGAAAATCGCGCAGGTTGTGGACGAGGAAAGGCAGGTACACGGCGTTGATTTTGCGAGCGATGAAGGCGGTGTTGTGCAGGAGCGGAGAGAGCGAGTGGGCGATAGGGTCGCCAATGACGCCGAAGACCTGCGTATGGCGGTTTAGCGCGTGAGCGCGATACAGGTGCTTCATTTCCTGCAGCGAGACCTGTCCCGGAGCGGTCGCCGAGGCGACCGGCGCGTAGGCCAGTGCGCTGCCTTCACGCAAGGCGAGCAGGCGCGCTGGGAGACCGACTTCGCCCATCGGAACCGCAACACAGTCGCGCAAGCCTGCCGCGAATCGGAGAAGCCGCACGCTATCTGCGATGGTGGGCGCCTCGCCAGCGAGCTTGATGGCATCGACTTCATCTCGCCAGCGAGCCCCGATTGCCGGGTTCAATGGAGGCATGCGCCTGAAATCGTGAACCGAAAGCAGGATGTGCCGCGGCAAAGAGTGGTGGCGAATTAGATTCCGCGGGAGTTTGCGCAAAGTTTCGATCTCGAGATCGCACCAGAGGCAACCTGCTTCAGCAGCCTGCGAAAGCCAATGCAGCTCGGCCTGGACGCTACCGGCAAATAAGCCACCGCCTTGACGACGGCGGCAGGTGGCGAGCAATACGGCGCGTCTGGGGCGGTTGCGGCGCAACCAGGAGAGAAAGCTCCTGCGTTCTGAGTCCTTTGCGAGCCAGTCCAACCGCAATTCGACGGTGGGCGTTTCGCGTAAGGCGTGGCGGAGCTGCGCGGCCATTTCTCGCGCCGACGATGCGGCGACCACGGCGCAAATGCGCGCCACCCCCTTGCCGAATAGACCCATCCTTATTCCTTTTGCTCCTAGTAACGCTGTTTGGCGTGCGCTTTCGCGGCCCCATTTTGCAGGCAAATTATTGAAAACAGGCCTTGTAGCATGCCGTATCAAAAGTGTAAAGCCACGCCGCCCAATTTGTTGACGCCCGCAGGGGTGCTTGCTACTTTGACCTTGGGACTTCTTTCGGACGACCCTCAGGGCGTGATTTCAAGGAGCATTTTCAATGCGCGCTAATCTAGCTGCGTTGTGCCTGGCTGCGTTTGCGGGCGCGGGAGTTTGTTACGGGCAATCGGCTGCGGCACCGGCCGTGACCACTTTGCAGCCCGGCTACACCACGGTCTATTGCTCGGGTTTTGTGAAGGATACGCGGTTGCCGGGCGATCTGTACGTGATTTCTGGCGAGGAGGCGAGCTACAAGATCGTGTTCTCGCAGCGCGAAAACGTATATATCAATCGCGGGAGCGACAATGGAGTGAGGGTAGGCGATCGCTTCATGGTGATGCGCGAAACCGGAGATCCTTCTCGCGTCGAATGGTTCAAGGGGCAAACGAAGCTCACGAACGCGATAGGCGTCCTGTATGCCGATATCGGGCAGCTGCAGGTGGTGAACGTGCAGCAGAAAACTTCCATCGCACAGGTGGTTTTTTCCTGCAAAGACATGCTGCGGGGCGATATCGTACGGCCGTTTGAAGAGCGCCCGACGCCTCCATATAAAGAGGTGGGCACATTCGATCATTTTGCACCCGTAAGTGGAAAGCCGGTGGGGACGTTGGTGAATTCAGCCTCGTTCCAGCAGAGCGAGGGGCAAGGATCCACGATATATGTGAACCTGGGGGCGGCACAAGGCGTGAAAGTTGGCGATTACATGCGCGTTTTCCGTTACCAGGGCAAGTATCTGGAATACGTGCCGCAAACCAAGGCGTATATCGATCGACTTTACGGCTTTGGGAGCACTCCGGCGCGATATGAATGGAAAGATTTGCCGCGCGAAGTGCTGGGGGAAGGAATTGTTTTGAATGCTAGCCGAAACTCGGCGACCGTGTTCATAACCTACAGCTCGACGGAGATCTACGCTGGGGATAACGTAGAGATCGAGTAGACGCGCCGAAATTTTTGCTCATTACCGGCCCGCTGAGGAAGTGCTCAGCGGGCTCTTTCCTTTAGCGTTCCCCCAAAAGCTGTCACCAAATCACTTGGCGTCGTGGAAGATTATGCCGAGTGTGTATCTGGTGCCGGCGTGGACGCGGCTTACTCCGTGGCGGAGGTTGACGCGATAGTAGCCGCGGGAACCCTTTACGGGGCGATAGCGCGTGGTGAAAATGATGGCCTGACCTTGATTGGCGGCTACTACCTCGGCTTTGGACTGGGCGCGGGGCTGCTGCTCGACCAAAAGAAACTCGCCGCCCTCCCAATCACGGCCTTGCTGACCGAGTAGAAAGACCATCTGAAGCGGGAAGGTTATTTCGCCGTACAAATCCTGGTGGAGGCAATTGTAACCGCCTGCTTCATAGTGCAGAACTAGAGGTGTGGGCTTGGTCTGGCCGGATTTGTGGCAGATTTTCAGGAACGCGTCGTGGACGTTAGGGAACGGCGGTTTCTTTTCGCCGAATGCGTCCGCCCATTCGTTTGCGACTTTCGCGAGATGGGGATAGGCGGCGGTGCGAACGTTTGTCACGAGCTCCGGCAGCGGCTGGGAAAAATATTTGTAATCGCCAACGCCGAAGCGATGGCGCGCCATGATGATGTGGCTGCGGAAGCGGGATGGGTCATTGTAGAGCGAGACGATCGAACCGCATTCGTCGGATGTGAGGATTGGATCGGTGACGGCGTAGCCCCGGGTGGAGAGCGATTCGCGCGCATTGTCCCAGTCAACGGCATTGATTCTTTTTTGGATCGTGGAACTCATGGATGGCCTTCTTTGCGCAGGGCGCGTAATTCTTGACAGTAGATTATCGAGCAAGGCGGAATCTATCCGAGTTCTTTTGCCAAACTGCAAATGACAAGGCTATACTCCGCAAAATCGACGAACGAATTTCAATACAGAATTTGCAAAGCGGAAAAGAGACACGAGGAGATCGAAATGGGGTTTGTGCGGGCTGCGAAGATAGCGGACGTGCCACCGGGGACGATTCGGGAATTTCAGGTGGAGGGCAAGTCTGTTGCGGTGGCGAACGTGGATGGACAAATCCACGCGATCAATAATATTTGCATTCATCGGGGAGGACCCTTGGCGGATGGGCCGCTGGAGGGCACGGTGGTGACTTGTCCATGGCACGGATGGCAATATGATGTGCGGACGGGCAAGGTTGGGCAGAACCCGACGGTGGGTGTGGACTGCTATCCAGCGGAAGTGCGAGGGGACGAGATTTTTGTCAACGTAAGCGGTTGACGCTCTAAACTGCTGATTTTGAAGGCCATTAGCCTAGCTTTCCTGCCGCAATCGATGGTTCCCTCTTCATAATGTAAATTTTGCCGAAAAGCGGGCTAACTCACGTATTTTGTTTCGCTTTTTCGTCACACCCGTGTATAGTGCCGACTCGAAGCCTCGATGGCACTTCCGACCGCGCAACGACACCACTGGATCTTCAGCGCTGACCCACACCACTACCACTGGGATACGCTTTTCGTTAAGGGCAAAGAGATGTGGGATGGCGCCGCCGGAAAGCCGGACGCGATCCGCGCGCTGAAACAGGTGCGCAAGGGCGACCGGGTGTTGTGCTATCACTCTGCGCCGGAGCGATCGCTGTATTCCATTGCGGAAGTTACGCGCGATCCTTATCCTGACCCGCACGATCGTAAAGGGAAAAATTTGGTGGCAGACCTGCGGGCGTTCGAACGGCTGCCGCGACAGGTGAGCTTGGCGGAGCTGCGGGAAAACCGGGCGCTGCGGAAAATGAAATTGCTGAAGAATGTGCGGGTGCTGATTTCGTCGATTACCAACGAGGAGTACCTGGAGATTTTGCGGATGGCGGGGATTGTGGCTACGCCGGGGATTCCGCTGCCGTAAGCACCATCTTAGTGCTTGCCTCTAAACTTCACGGAAAAAGCCGCAGGGCTCCGCCCTGCGCTACAGGACCGCGCAGGGTCTGAGAACTTGGAGGCTCGATGAACGGATTCGGGCGCTTAGGGCTTTTCGCGATGGGGATCGTCACCATTATGATGTTCCTTCCTATGGCGCTATTTCCGCAGAAAACAGAACGCGACAATTTGCTCTCCGGCATTTCCAGCGGGAAGACGCGGGTGCTGGACCTTAGTTACGCAATCAACGACAAATTAGTGCCGTGGCCGGGGGACGAAAGAGTCTTTGAGGCGAAGATAAACGCCACGGTGGAGAAGAACGGGTACTTCACGCGGAGTTTCTGGATGCTGGAGCATTACGGTACGCACCTGGATGCGCCAGTTCACTTTCCTCCCGGGAAGACTACCGTGGACCAGATTCCAGCGAAACAACTGTTTGGCCCGGCTGTTGTGCTGGATGTCCGCGCGGAAGGAGCTAAGGATGCGGACTATCGGGTGCCGGCGGCGCGCGTCGAAGAGTGGGAGAAGAAGCACGGAAAGATTTCGGAAGGATCGATTGTGTTGCTTCGGACCGGATGGGCTTCGCGGTGGCCGGATGCGCAGAAATATCGGGATCAAGATGCGCAGGGAAA
This sequence comes from Candidatus Acidiferrum typicum, assembly GCA_025463055.1. Lineage (GTDB taxonomy): Bacteria > Acidobacteriota > Terriglobia > Acidiferrales > UBA7541 > Acidiferrum > Acidiferrum typicum_A. The sequence goes on along the minus strand of JAOAPV010000047.1, from coordinate 28,056 downwards.
GATGCATTTTCCTGGGTTCTCGGCGGAGGCCGCGAAATTGTTGATTTCGCGCAAAGTCAGCGGGATTGGTTGCGACACCTTGAGCGCGGATTACGGGGCGTCGGAGGATTTTGCAGTCCACCATTTGGTTTTAGGCGCGGGGCTTTATCAGCTTGAGAATTTGGCGGATTTTCGCGAAGTGCCGGAAGCGGGCGCGTTTTTAGTCGTGGCGCCGATCAAGCTGGAAGGTGGATCAGGGGGAGCTGTGAGGGTATTCGCAATATGGCAATGAGGAACTAGTAAGGCAAGGACGCCCGGCAGTAAAGGACTCCCCTACGAAGATAATCGTAAACATTTTCGGGGTTTGACGCGTTTTACAGAATGGGTTTGAGCGAGGGTGGGTTTATGAAGATGATCGGGCGGACGTTTAGGGCGGCATTCTTAGTTTTGTTCGCGTGTGCGTCGTTGACGATCGCGGTGCGGGGGCAGGAGTTTCCCGTTGCGACCAAGATACTCAAGAATGGGATGAAGGTGCTGGTGCAGACGGACCACAGCATCCCGAACGTTGCGCTGTACATTTTTTATCGCGTTGGCTCGCGCAATGAAGGGCCGGGGACGACGGGACTCTCGCACTTTTTCGAGCACATGATGTTCAACGGGGCGAAGAAGTACGGTCCGGGCGAACTCGATAAGGTAATGGAGGCGAACGGCGGATCGAACAATGCCTACACCACGCGGGACGTGACCGTTTACCAGGATTGGTTTCCGCGTTCGGCGCTGCCGCTGATTTACGACATCGAGGCCGACCGCATTCAGAACCTCAGCTTTGACCCGCAAAAGATTAAGTCGGAACGGGAAGTGGTGGCATCGGAGCGAAGGCTGCGGACCGACAATGACAATGGCGGGCTGCTAGACGAACAGCTATGGGCGACCTCGTACATCGCGCATCCTTACCAGTGGCCAGTGGTGGGATGGATGAGCGATATCGAGCATTGGACGATGGAGCAACTGAAGCACCACTTTGAAATGGGATATTCCCCGAATAACGCCACGATGGTGGTGGCGGGCGATGTTTCTCCGGAGGAGATCTTTCAGCTGTGCGAGAAATACATTGAGCCGATTCCGACGCATGCGCCACCACCTCCGGTGACGACGACCGAACCGGAACAGTTGGGGGAGCGACGGCTGATTGTGCGAAAGTCGTCGCAGCTGCCGTTGGTGTTCGTGGCGTACCACATCCCAAAGACGAATAGTCCCGACTATTACGCGCTGAACGTTTTGCGGACTCTGTTGTTTCAGGGAGAAAGCTCGCGGATGTACCAGCGGCTAGTGGATAAGGACGAAATCGCGCTGGATGTTTCTTCGTCCGTGGAGCCGGCATTCGATCCGACGATCATCGAGATAGCCGCGCAGCCGAAACAAGGAGTGGATCCCCAAAAGTGCGAGAAGGCGATGTACGAGGAAATTGAGAAGGCGAAGAATGCGGTGGTCAGCGATCGCGAGTTGGAGAAGGCCAAGAATATCCGGCTAGCCGATTTCTACCGGGAGATGCGCACCATCAATGGCAGGGCGAACACGATCGGCACTTATGAGGTTTTCTTTGGCGACTATAAGAAATTGTTCGATGCGGCAAAGAACTACTCGGCGGTGACGAAGGAAGACGTGCAACGAGTGGCGAAAATGTACTTTGGAGCGAACAACCGCACGGTCGCGACGCTAATTCCTGACAGCGCTGAAGAAAAGAGCAAGCCATGAAGCGCGCACGCTTCGGATTGCATGCGCTCGCTGTGGTTGTGGCCGTGCTGCTTGCGGCTTTCTCGGCAGCCGCGCAGACGCTACATCTGCCGCCGCACGAAAAAGTGGTGTTGAAGAACGGACTGACCGTGCTGTTGCTCGAGAAGCACGGCGTACCGCTGGTGAATCTGTACGCGTTGGTGAAAACCGGTTCGGCGGCTGACCCCGCGGGAGAAGATGGGGTTGCGTCAGTAACGGCGGGATTGTTGAGGAAAGGGACCAAGAAGCGGACGGCGCAACAGTTTGCGGCAGACCTGGACTACATAGGCGCCGCGTTTGAGTCGGAAGCGGGGCCGGACTTTAGTAGCGTCAGCACGGAATTCCTGACGAAGGATTTAGCGCTGGGGCTGGAGCTGTTTTCGGATGCGTTGTTGCACCCGACCTTTCCAGATGCGGAAGTGCAGAAGCTACTGGCGCAATCGGTGGATGCGGTGCGGGGAGCGAAGGACGATCCGCAGCAGGTGCTGGGGTTGTATTACGACGGGTATCTGTACGGAACGCATCCTTACGGGCGGCCAGCGGGCGGAGATGAGGTTTCGCTGCAACGGATCAAGCGCGACGCGATCGTAAAGTTTTACGAGGCGAACTACGCGCCGGGGAATACTTTGTTGGCGGTGGCGGGCGAATTCGACGGCGCGGAGATGCGGAAGAAGCTGGATGAAGTGTTGGGCGACTGGCCGGCGCGTACGGCTGCAACTCCGTCAATTGCGGCGACTGCGCCGGTGAAAAGCAAGCGATTGCTGTTGGTGGATAAGCCGGACGCTACGCAGACCTATTTTGCGTTTGGGAACGTAGGAATTGCGCGCAACGACCCGGATCGCGTGGCGCTTCGCGTGGTGAACACGATTTTCGGCGGGCGATTCACTTCGGAGTTGAACGAGGCTTTGCGCGTGGAGTCTGGATATACCTACGGCGCGTCTTCCTTTTTTGATTCACGAAAGGTGCCCGGACCGTTTGGGGTTTTCAGTTTTACGAAAAATGAGACGACCGTACCGGCGATTGACTTGGCCCTGCAGGTGCTGCAGAAATTGCACAAACAGGGAGTGACGGACGAGCAGTTGAAATCGGCGAAGAGTTACATCAAGGGGCAGTTTCCGCCGAACATTGAGACGTCGCGGCAGTTGGCGCAGATTATTGCCAGCCACGAGTTTTATGGACTGGGAGATGACGAGATCAACCAGTTGGAGGCGCGGGTCGACGCGGTTACGCCGGAGATTGCGAAGCAGGTGATCCAGAAACATTTCCCTTCGGAGAATTTGGTTTTTGTGCTGATTGGAAAAGCATCGGCGATTGGCCCGGCCGTCGAGAAGTATGCGGAGAAGCGCGACGCGAGGCTGATTAGCGATCCGGGGTTTTGGCCGCCGGAAAAGAAGTAATTCGCGCTTCAAGATTGAATGAAGATTTTTCGATACTGGTCGGTTGGAGGATGAGGATGCGTTTTCGAGTGGCGATACTGACAGGTGTGTTGATGCTGTGTGGGTGCGTTGTTCGCGCGGGCGCATCGCCCGCTACAGCGGATGAGGCGCCATTGCTGGTGCATGCGCCCACTCTCAGCCGGACGCAGATTGTCTTTTCGTACGGGGGCTACTTGTGGAGCGTGCCGCGGGAAGGCGGAGAGGCGCGGCAGCTCACCACAGGCGGGCATGAGGGGCTGCCGATATTTTCTCCCGACGGGAACTGGATCGCGTTCACGGGTGAATACGACGGAAATTTCGATGTGTTTGTTGTGCCCGCGGAGGGAGGGGAGCCGAGGCGGCTGACGTGGCACCCAGGCCCGGACATTGCAGAAGGATGGACGCCGGACGGAAAGAAGGTGCTGTTCCGATCGGGTCGCGAGGCGTATGCGGATTTCGATCGGCTGTACACCGTCGGTGTGGAGGGCGGATGGCCGGAAGCGCTGCCGATGTGGCGCGGGGAGGATGCGTGGTTTTCGCCGGACGGAGCGCGAATTGCTTACGTGCCAAATTTGAAGTGGCAGACTTCGTGGAAGCGGTATCACGGCGGTCAGACTACACCGATCAACATCGTGACGCTGAGTAACCTGTCGCTCGAGCGGATACCTCGAGAGAATTCGAACGACTCGAATCCCGTATGGTTTGGAGACACAGTGTACTTTCTGTCAGATCGCAACGGCGCAGTGACGCTGTTTGCTTACGACACGAAGACCAAGGCCGTAAAGCAAGTAGTCGAGAATAAAGGGCTCGATCTGAAAACAGTCTCGGCGGGGCCCGATGCGCTGGCGTACGAGCAATTCGGCGGAATCTATGTATTGGAACCGAAGAGCGGTAAATCGACGAAGGTGCACATTCAGATCTCGGGGGATTTGCCATCGACGCGGGCCCATTATGAAAAGGTGGGAGAGAAAATTCAGAACGCCGGGATCTCGCCGACCGGCGTGCGGGCAGTGTTCGAAGCGCGCGCTGAAATTCTGACCGTTCCGGGGGAGAAGGGAGATGTGCGGAATCTGACGCGCACTACGGCAGTTGCGGAGCGCGATCCGTCGTGGTCTCCGGACGGCAAGTCGATCGCCTTTTTCTCGGATGAGTCTGGTGAATATGCGCTGCACATTGTGGATCAATCGGGATTCGGAAATGTGAAGAAGATCAACCTGGGTAATCCTGCGTCTTATTTCTACGGGCCGACGTGGTCGCCGGACAGCAAGAAGATTGCGTACACGGACAAGCGGATGAATTTCTGGTACGTGGATGTGGAGAAAGGCACGCCGGTGAAGGTGGACGCGGATCGTTTCGAGGACCCGAGTGTGACGCTCGGGGCGAATTGGTCTCCGGACAGCAAATGGCTTACGTATTCGAAATTTTTGGACAACCACTTACGTGCGATTTTTGTGTATTCGGTTGAGAGCCGGAAAGTTTCGCAGATTACGGATGGCTTGGGCGATGCGCGCTACCCGGTCTTCGACAAGGGCGGAAAGGAACTGATTTTTGCGGCCACAACGGACCTCGGACTGAGCGCCGGTTGGCTGGACCTTTCGAGCTTTCAGCATCCGGTACTGCGGCATGTTTATGCCGCGGTGCTGAAGAAAGGCGAGAAGTCGCCGGTTGAGCCTCAGAGCGACGAAGAAAAGGTGGAGGAGAAGAAGGAGGCGGCCGATAAGGGCAAGGAAACAGAGAAAGGTAAAGAAGGAGAAAAGGGCAAGGAAGGCGAGAAGAAGGACGAGAAAAAGGACGAAAGCGTCAAGGTCACGATCGACCTGGACGAGATTGGGCAACGCATTGTGGCATTGCCAATAAAGCCGGCAAATTACACATCGCTAGAGGCAAGCAAGGCTGGGACGCTGTTTTTGTCTGAAATCGCGGACGTTCCGCGATTTGAACCAAACACGCCGATGACAGTCACGAAGTTTGATGCGAGCACGAGAAAGACGGAACCGTTTTTGGCGGGAATCAACGGCTTCGGTGTTTCGGCGAACGGAGAAAAGGTGCTGTATCGCCAGGGACCCGGGTGGTTTATTGCGAAGACGGACGCGGCACCAAAACCGGGCGAAGGCGCGTTGAATGTGGGCGGGATGGAAGTATTGGTCGACCCGCGCGTGGAGTGGAACCAGATGTATCACGAGGTCTGGCGGATTGAGCGGGACTTTTTGTACGACCCGAACCATCACGGGCTGAATATTCCGTCTATAGAGAAAAAGTACGCTGGATACCTCAAGGGTGTGGGGGGACGCGCGGACTTGAATTATCTCTTCGACGAAATGCTTGGCGAGGTCACCGTCGGACATATGTTCATCGCGGGCGGCGATCTTCCGGAGGCGCCGAAGGTGAAGGGCGGGCTGCTGGGAGCGGACTACAAAATCGAAAATGGGCGGTACCGGTTCGCCCGGATTTTCAATGGAGAAAACTGGAATCCGGATTTGCGGGCGCCGCTGACACAGCCGGGCGTGGAAGTGAAGGTGGGCGAGTACTTACTTGAGGTTAATGGAGCAGAGGTGCGGCCGCCAGCGGATGTAAGTAAGTTTTTGGAGAACACCGCGGACACGCAAGTGCGTATCAAGGTGGGGCCGAATCCCGAGGGAAAGGACGCGCGGGAAGTTACGGTTGTGCCGGTGGCGACCGAATCCCCGCTGCGCGTTCGGGCTTGGGAGGAAGATAACCGGCGCAAAGTGGATCAGTTGAGCGGAGGAAAGGTCGCATACGTCCATGTGCCGGATACCGCGGTCGGAGGATATTTGAACTTCAATCGCTTCTATTTTGCGCAGGTGGGCAAACAGGCCGCGGTGATTGATGAACGCTACAATCATGGCGGAGAGATCGCGGACTACATCATTGACGAGTTGGAACGGCCGCTTCGGAATTGCGCGATTTCACGGGAAGGCGAGAAATTCTGCTCGCCGCTGGCACAGATATATGGGCCGAAGACGATGATTATCAATGAAATGTCGGGGTCCGGAGGGGATGCGCTGCCATGGATGTTCAAACAGGATAAGGTGGGGCCGCTGGTTGGCACGCGAACTTGGGGCGGCTTGGTTGGGATCTATGGGTATCCAGCGCTGATGGATGGTGGATTTATCACAGCGCCTCGCGTTGGGATCTACGGTTTGCACGGGGCGTGGGAAGTGGAGAATCACGGGATCGCGCCGGATATCGAAGTGGAGAATGATCCGGCGTCGGTTGCCGCGGGGCACGATGCGCAGTTGGAGAAGGCCGTTCAGGTTACGCTGGAAGCGCTGAAGAAGAGTCCGGTGGTGATTCCGGACCATCCGGCTTATCCGAATTATCAGAAGAAATGAACCGGGCTTGCGGGCGGCACAGCGCCTCGCACCACACTGAGCGCTGGATGTAAAATTCTTACAGCGTGCGGACAAGGGGCGCGGCATTGCTGCGCCCCTACGCTTTTGGTGCTGGATTTATGCCGGAGTTGCCTGAGGTTGAGACTGTTGCGCGGGGACTGCAGAAGTCTATTGCGGGACGGCGGATTGTGTCGGTCAGGCTGGGTAAGACCGACTTCATTGATGATCCGGCGGCGCTGGAGCAACACCTTCCTGGAAGACAGATTGAATCGGTGGAGCGGTATGGAAAATTCATGCTATTGCGGCTTTCTGCGCGCGGAAATGCCGCCGGGGAATTGGAGAATGAAGATGCGGATGCAGCTTCGCTGCTGGTGCACCTGGGAATGACAGGGCAGCTTGCGCCGTGTGCCGCGGCGCAGCCTTGTGCGAAGCATACGCACGTGTGGTTTGAGCTCGATGACGGGCGGGAACTGCGCTATACGGACCCACGCCGGTTTGGCCGGATGGCGTATCTGACGGGTGCTCTCCTCGCGGAGGAGTTAACGCTATTTGGGGCTGATCCACTGTTGGTTAGCGCTGAGGAGTTTGCATCGTGTATTCGTTCGCGGAATGCGCAGATTAAGGCGCTGCTGCTCGATCAGAGCGTGCTGCGGGGCGTCGGCAACATCTATGCGGACGAGAGTTTGTGGCGGGCAAAGATCCATCCCATGCGACGGGGAACGGAGTTGAGCAAAAAACAGGCACAGGTGTTGCGGCGGGTGCTGCAGGACGTTTTGCGGAAGGCGATTACCGCGCGCGGATCGTCGATTTCCGACTTTCTTGACGCGGAAGGGCAGCCGGGAGAATATCAGCGGCACCATCGAGCGTATGGACGCGAAGGAAAACGGTGTTACCGGTGTGGCGCGACGATTCAGCGAATGATCGTTGCAGGCCGTAGCAGCTATTTTTGCCCGAAATGCCAGCCCTCACCGCGTGTGCGGAAGAAGGGCAAGCGGCGCGGGCGGGTACGAAACGGCTGAGCGGGTGGCGCGCGTCTAAGGAAACGATTGGGACGGCGGGAGCTTACGGCCGCGTGGTGGAATCAGCAGCGAAAATCCAAATTGCTTTGAGGTAGACGAATGAGCTTGCGTCGATGCGGCGTGTTGGTGTGCGGCGTGGTGTTGGTATTGGTGGCGGTGGGCGGCGGCTTGGCAAATCCGCCTGCGGAGGAGAAGCGTCCTTTCGCCCGGGCCGATGCGCAGATTCTCAGCGAGATTCGCGACCACAGCGAGGCAATGGCTAACCTCGAATACCTCTCGGACAGCATTGGCGCGCGGCTTACTGGCTCGCCGCAACTCAAGCAGGCGAATGATTGGACGCGGGATATGTTTACGAAGTACGGAGCTGTGAACGCTCACCTGGAAGGCTGGACGATGGAGCATTCCTGGACGCGTGGCCACGCAAGCGCGCGCATTGTGAGTCCGACGGAGCATCCGCTGACGATTGCGGCGGCGGGATGGTCGCCTAGCACGCCTGGAGCTGTTACGGGACCGGTGGTGTATTTTGATGTGAAAGAGAAAAAAGATTTCGCGAGGTTTCGCGGCAAGCTGAAGGGCGCGATTGTGATTTATCAGGAAGCGGCGAGTTTGTCGCCGCCGAAGCAGGATGATCCGAACGCGCTGGTGAGCCGGCCGATGCAGCAGCCTCCGGCGCGGATTGGAGAAACTCCGGTGGAGGATCCCTACGCGACATTTCTGAAGGCAGCTAAGGAGCGAACGGAGTTTTGGAAGCAGGAAGGCGTCGCGGCGGTGCTGCGGGATTCGAACAAGCCACACGGACTGCTGAACATGACGGACGTGAGCCTGGGGCGCTATGACATTGGCCCGATTCCCACCGCGTTCATTACCGGAGAGGGCTATCGCACGATTTTTCGGATGCTGCAGCGGCACCTGCCCGTGCAGGTCGAGATGGAAATGACCAACAGTGTCGGCGACAAGCCGATGACGGTGTACAACACGGTTGCAGAGATTCGCGGATCAGAAAAGCCGGAAGAGGTGGTGATTATTGGAGCCCACCTGGATTCGTGGGATTTGGGAACAGGGTCAACCGATAACGGCACAGGCTCCATGGCAGTGCTGGAAGCGGCGCGCGCGCTGGCTAAGCTCAATTTGAAGCCGAAGCGGACGATTCGGTTTGTGCTGTTCTCGGGCGAGGAACAGGGGCTATACGGGTCGCAGGAGTATGTGAAAGGTCATGCAAAAGATCTAGAGAATATTTCGGCGGTATTGGTTCACGACACGGGAACGGGACGCGTGCTGACGCTGGGGCTGCATGATAATTATCAGGATCGCGAGTTAGTCGACCAGGTGCTGGCCCCGCTGGGCGAATTGAAATTGCTCGAGCCGCGGATGGCGCGGTCGTTCGGGACGGATCATCTCTCCTTCGATGAGGTGGGCGTGCCTGGATTTTTCTGCATTCAGGACCGCGCGGAATACAACCTGACGCACCACAGCCAGTCAGACACGTTCGACAAAGTGTGGAAGGACGACTTGAACCAGGGCGCTGAGGTGCTCGCAACTTGGGCTTACAATACCGCGGAACTTCCCGCGATGCTGCCGCGGAGGCCGCTGCCGTACAATCCCGCGAAAGACGCCAGCAAAAAGGAGGAGGCGCCAAAGGCTGATCCGATTTCGGAGATGGACACGAAAATCCTGGAGCAGGTCAAGGCGGATGCGCCGGCATTGAAGGCGGACCTGACCTATTTGAGTGAGCACATTGGCCCGCGGCTGACTGGTTCGGCAAAACTGGATGACGCGAGCCACTGGACCGCGGAGCAATTCAAGTCCGTGGGCCTTTCGAATGTGCACTTGGAGGATTGGACGATTGCGAATAACTGGACGCGCGGCCCCGCGACCGGACACCTAGTCGCACCCACGGAACAAACGCTGACGTTGGCGACGGCAGGATGGTCGCCGGGCACGAAAGGTCCGGTGCGCGGACGGGTCGTTGGCGTCACGGTGGAAAAGAGAGAGGATCTGGAGCAATACAAAGGAAAACTGAAGGGTGCGATTGTGTTGTTCGGTCCACCGCGAAAGATGGAACCGCCGGAGTTTCCGCTGGCGAATCCATGGGGCAAGGGCACAATTCCATTGGCCCATCCTGTGAATGAAAAGTCCGTGGATCCGGCGGCGTACCGGCAGGCAAGGCTCGCGGCGATGAAAATGTTTGCTGAGGAGAAGGTAAGTGCCGTGCTGATCGCTTCGGAAAAGGAGTTTGGCCTGCTAAATATGTCCGTGCTGTCGCGGGATTATCAGCCCGCGCTAGTTCCGGCAGCGTATGCCGTGCGGGAGAATTATGAGCTGCTGTGGCATTTGCAAGAGCAAGGGCCGGCGGAGGCGGAAGTGAATATCGAAGGAACCCTCGGCGGCAAGCCAGTGCAGGTGTACAACACGGTGGCGGAAATTCGCGGAACGGAGAAGCCCGATGAGTTTGTGATTATCGGGGCGCACCTGGATTCTTGGGACTTGGGCACGGGCGCGACAGACAATGGCACCGGTTCTATGGCGGTGCTCGCAGCCGCGCGGGCTCTGCAGAAGGTGGGAGTGAAGCCGAAGCGCACGATTCGGTTTGTGCTGTTCACGGGTGAAGAGCAAGGATTGAACGGTTCGCGCGCGTATGTGAAAGCGCACAAAGACGAGTTGCCGAAAATTTCCGGAGTGCTGGTACACGACTCCGGAACGGGCAAAGTGCTCACTATCGGCTTGATGCACAACTATGGTGTGCGCGAGACGATGGATCACGCGCTCTATCCTCTCGGCAAGGCGAAGGAGATCGGGTTGGCGGAGCCGAGCTTGCGCAGCGAGGGCGGTTCGGACCACGTGCCATTTGATGAGGCGGGCGTGCCAGGATTCTGGTGTGTGCAAGACATTGCCGATTACGACAAAATGCACCACTCGCAGGCCGACACGCTGGAGCATGTGCGATGGGACGACTTGACGGAAGGTGCACAGGTGCTGGCGGTGTTCGCGTACAACGTTGCGCAGCTGCCGGACTTGCTGCCGCGAAAACCACTGAAAGAGAAGAAAGCTGATCAGTAGATATCGACGCGAAAGGCCGCGTCTGATAGTACGTATTTTAAAGTAGTCGATTTGAACAACTTTATGCGAGCCGTAGTCCAGAGGGTAAGTCGAGCGCGTGTAACCGTTAAGGAGCAGGCCACCGGTGAAATCGGCGCCGGGTTGATGGTCTTGCTTGGCGTAGGCCGGGAAGACTCTCCTACGGTGGCGGCATCACTGGCGGAAAAGGTCGCGAACCTACGCATTTTCGAGGATGAACAAGGGAAAATGAATCGTTCGCTGCTCGACATAAAGGGCGCGGCGCTGGTGGTTTCGCAATTCACGCTGTATGGTGATGCGCGCGGGCAGCGTCGGCCTAGCTTTATTTCCGCGGCGCCGCCGGAGCAAGCCGCGGCACTGTATGAAGAATTCAATAAAGCGTTGCGCGGTCTTGGCGTCACCGTGGCTACGGGAATTTTTCAAGCGATGATGTCGGTGGAGCTGGTCAATGAAGGCCCCGTTACTATTCTGCTCGATTCTGATAAGCAGTTTTAAAGACGTCGCATGCCGGATCGCCCGAGCGTAAGAATTCGCAAGGCCCGGCGCGGCGATGCTGAGCGTATCGCCCAGCTCTCCGGAGAACTGGGTTATCCGGCTTCGCCGGAGCAGATTGCCGCGAGGTTACGGCAGCTTACACCCGCTACGAGACACGCGGTGTTTGTCGCGGAGTCTCAGGACAGCGGTACCGGCATAATTGGCTGGGTTCATGTCAGCATGTCGCATTTGTTGGAGAGCGATACCCGAGCGGAAGTGAACGGGTTGATCGTTGCCGAGGGGCAGCGGAGCGCCGGCGCCGGCGCGAAGCTGCTGAAAGCTGCCGAAGAGTGGGCGCAAAGGCGCGGCTGCAAGGGAATGAATGTGCGGTCGAACATAATTCGCGAGCGGGCCCACAAATTTTACAAAGTGCACGGATACGAGCACTACAAGACCCAGAAGGCGTTTCGCAAACCGCTCTAATTCAGCCTTCACCAGAGAACAGAACAGGCATAAATCGATTATCTCTAACGGGCACGTCCTTCCACCTTGATCTCAAACAACTTCGACCAGTTCTTACCCGTGACGAAAAACCTGTCTCCGGCTTTGTCGTACGCGATTCCATTCAATACGGCTTCCTCGCCGTGCTGCTCCTTCGCGACGATTGAAGTGAGATCAATCCACGCGAGCACCTGTCCAGAGCGCGCATCGACACGAGCGATCCGAGTGGAGTGCCAAATGTTGGCGAAGATTTCGCCCTTGACGTACTCCAGCTCGTTCAAATTCGCGACCCCCTCGCCTCCCGCGTACACTTCAAGCGTGCGCGTCACGGCAAACGAAACCGGATCGATGTACCGGATTTTGTTCGTGCCGTCACTCATGATCAGCGACTTGTCGTCGTGCGTGAAGCCCCACCCTTCGGTCTCGTAAGGGAATTCCCCAATTTGCCGGAAGCTGTGAAGGTCATAGATAAACCCGTTTTTCGAGAGCCACGTTAGCTGGTAGATCTTTCCGTGAAAAATTGTCAGTCCCTCGCCGAAGTATTGCCGCGGAAGAGTAATTTTCTGGATCACTTGTCCGGTCGCTAGCGCGACCTTACGTAGAGTCGATTGGCCAGCGATCCCGGTGCTTTCGTAAAGGTACCCGCCGTAATACTCCAATCCTTGCGTAAAGGCGTGAGGGTCATGAGGATACGCCCGGACTAATTTCGCGCTCAAAATCGGGATTTGATCGATTTTCTCGGGAATTCCTATCGCAGGAAAGAGCCTCGCCATGTCTGTGTCGTGCACACCCGCGCAACCACCAGCAGCTAGCGCAAGCGCGGCGAGCAGCCGGGAGCCTGAGCGGAAGCCCGGGAGCTGAGGATCTCGTGTCATTCGCCGCACCACAATACAGGAATCCACGCGTTGATTACTGGAACGCTGAGGCGGGCTAAGGAGAGCCCAACTGTATCGCAATACGATATACTAGAGCTATGGCGACCGAGATTACCACCGACGAGTACCGGGCTTTGGCGGAACTGCGCTACCGCATCCGCCATTTCCTTCGGGAAGGAGATGCGGTGGCTCAGGCGGCCGGGCTAGAGCCGCAGCAGTACCTGCTCTTGCTTGCGATCCGAGGATTGCCGGCGGGCGTAGACGCGACGATTCAGACCCTCGCGGAGCGGCTCGTCCTGAAACATCACAGCACTGTGGAGTTGATCGACCGCCTGGAGATGCACGGTTACGTGCGGCGCTCTCGTGGGCGCGACGACCGCCGGCGCGTGATGGTGTCGTTGCTTCCGCGCGGGGAGCGACTGCTGGAGCAGGTCGCGCGGCATCGCATCGGTGAATTGCGGTCGAACGGGCATGCGCTTGTCCACGCGATCGATCAGTTGCTGGAAAAGGCGCCGCAATCAACACCCAAGAAGGTTTCGTTCAATCGAGAAAAGGTGGGTCGTAAGCGCAGGGCGCCGAAGGCAAAACAAGAGGTACGGTAATAAAGGGTGCCACCGGCGCATGAAAAGTTAACAATTCGTGTCGAGCACCTGCCGCGGTGCGCTTATCGATTTGGTGATCGTCATCCAAACGGCGCGGACAAATCAAAGAAAACTCATGATTTCAGAAGCCAAGGAGCAAAAGAACGAAGGACGGTGGTGGACGCCATCGCAACGATGGGCAGCACTGGTGAAACACCGCGAGGAGCAAGTGTTTCTGCTGGTGACGCTGTTGATCGGCGCTCTCGTCGGCATGACCGTCGTAGCCTTCATCGTTTTAACCGAGCGATTTGGCGCCCGGATCGACGCGACCGTGGCTCCGGCGTGGCGACGGCTGTTTGTTCCTATAGTTGGATCGCTATCGATGGGCTTTCTGCTGTACAAATATTTTCCTGACGCGCGCGGCAGCGGCGTGCCACAAACGAAAGCAGCATTGTTTGCACGCGGGGGATTTATTTCCCTTCGCACGGTCCTGGGAAAGTTCTTCTGCACCTCGGCAACGCTTGCCAGCGGCATTCCCCTCGGCCGCGAAGGTCCCTCGGTGCAAGTCGGCGCTGGCATCGCTTCAATACTTGGACGCTGGCTCGGACTCAGCCCTGAAAAGGTAAAGTCGCTAATCCCGGTGGGCGCGGCAGCCGCAATTGCCGCCGCCTTCAACACGCCGCTCGCGGCAGTGCTATTTGCGTTAGAAGAAGTTGTCGGAGATCTGCATGCTCCGGTGCTGGGCTCCGTGGTCCTGGCTTCCGCGACTTCGTGGGCCATGTTGCGATTGCTTTTGGGTAACGATCCGCTGTTCAAGGTTCCGCAATATCAGTTGGTCAGTCCGGCGGAGTTCCTTATCTATGCAGTGCTGGGATTGCTCGGAGGTTTGCTCTCCGTAGCGTTTACGAAGTTGCTGCTCAAGCTGCGCGAGCGCTTTTTGCGGCTGCCGCGAAAGACAATGTGGTTCCAGCCAGCCATCGGCGGAGTAGCGGTCGGCATCATGGGCTGGTTCGTACCTCAGATTTTGGGCGTGGGTTACAGCTACGTCGGGCAGGTGCTGAATGGAGGAATGGCCCTCAGATTAATGGTATTGCTTTTGGTGCTGAAGCTGTTTGCCGTTGTGATCAGCTATGCATCCGGAAACGCGGGCGGAATTTTCGGGCCAGCGCTGTTTCTCGGAGCGATGCTCGGTGGAACGATTGGAGGCATCGCGCACAGCTATTTTCCGGGGCACGTGGCCAACGCAGGGGCGTATGCGCTCGTTGGCATGGGTACTGCTTTCGCCGGGATCGTGCGCGCCCCGATGACCTCTGTGGTGATGATCTTTGAAATCACCCGAGACTACGCGGTGATCGTTCCACTAATGATTTCCAATCTGGTTAGCTTTTTCATTTCATCGCGCTTGCAGCCCCAGCCTATCTATGAAGTCCTGGCCTATCAGGATGGAATTCACTTGCCGACTGCGGAGTCCCGCATCAGCTCAGGGCAACGGCGCGTGTTTCAAGCCATGCGCCCGGCGACGGAAATACTGAGGGTGGAAATGACGATGCAAGACGCGTGCGAAAAAGCTCGCGCGAGCGCACTGAACGCCTTACCGGTGAGCAATGAAAAGGGTATAGCCGGAATCGTTACGCTAGCCGCGTTAGAGAAGGCTGTGGCCGACGGACTCTCGGGCGCGACTCTGACGGATTTGATCGCAGGCCAGGAGTTTCCCCATTTACATTCCGACCAGTCGTTAACCGTGGCGCTGGAACGGATGGGCGCAGCCGGCTTAGACGAGCTGCCGGTGGTCAGCCGTGCTGACGTGCACAAATTGGAGGGGATTGTAGCGCTACAAGATGTGCTGAAGCTTTATGGGTTCGCCTCGCAAATCGAGCATCCGGGTCACTCAGGGCCTTGAAGCTGCTCGCTGCCGACTAACAGAAATTTATCAGAAACCGCCGCCTCCGCCTCCGCCGAATCCCCCTCCGGAACTTCCTCCACCAGAGAATCCTGAGCCGCCCGAGCTACGCGGCGCGGAAGTCATCACGCTACTGGCCCGGGAGGACATATAGCCAAGATCGTTGGTGAACGTCATCGGATAGAAGTTCGGGCCATAGGAGGAGCCGCGAAACCATTGCGGCGGCTGGGTCATAATTCCCTGGAAAGCGCGGCTCCAGTTTTTCTCCACACCGAGCGCCATCGCAAAAGGCAAAAATTTCTCAAACATTTCAGGCGTCTTGATCATGCGATTGAAGCGATCCGATTCGACGTGGACGAGAAAATCTTCGAAGCCCAATACGCCTTCCAGTGCTCGTGTTCCCTGTTCGGTGTGCGCAGGCATGAACCACCCAAAGGCGCAGATGACAAGACCTGTGGCGAGCCCGGCGATGATGAACGTGAGCGGAGCCGTGCCCTGGGTCGACGCGATTTTTGCGCCGCCAAATGCAATCAGGAAACCAATGACCACGCCGGCACCGATGTATGCAGAACGGACGCTATCGGGCCGCCGGCTGTAATACCCGTGCGTCACGAGCGAGGAGAAGATTTCGTTCTTAATTTCCGGCAAATTTGTGTAGAAATGATTTTCCAGGCTGGACATGGACACAGATTCGCCTACGGTTCCGGTGGTAAACAGGCCCTCAAGTAACGATTGCTCATGCGGCTTGAGCGTCGCCCAGGTCCCGCGGTCCCTCTGCACGATGAAGTTGTAATCCTTGTCGTGCATCAGCCCAAGCATGCGATCTTTTTGATGCTCCTCGATAACGATGTAGCCGCGAACGGCGAGGTCGACGATGGACGCGGTGATGTCGCGCATGTCGGCGGAATTGTCGACCAGCGTGCCGGCTTCGCCGGGAGTGAGTTGGTCCGGGGGCTCATATTGCGCGGCGATCGGCCGAAGGCGCGGGTCGCGGCCACGGGTCCACCACAGATAGAACATCACCAGAAATGCGGCGAAGGGAATGCCGAGCGGCCAGTTGCTGCGGAAAAACAGGATAGCTTTACTCGCCGCTGTTGGCTCGTGAACGAACCCTTTGTCGAAAGCTACAGCGACGGTCAGTCCTTCATGGAGGCGGAGAGGCTCGTGCGTGCGGACCTCGACGCCGTTTCCGGCTACGTCCACGTCGGCATTTTGGGCCCGGGAGCGGTAGGCGCCGGTGAACACATTGGCACGAATATTCGTGGTCCCTTCAGGAAGGATGATGCGTGCGCTGGCGGCCTGAATGGGAATGTCCCACTCATCGCCGGTGACATTCCAGTAGAGCTCATCGTGGTCGTCGAAAAAGCGAATCGCATCGGAAACCGTATATTCAATGGAAATGTTGTGCGTCGAGTTGTCAGCGTCCGGAACATATATCTTGAGCTTGCGGTAATGACGTTCGCGGCTACTTTCGTATCTCAGGGCACGTCCGCTACCGTCCGCTACGCGCTTCACGTCTAGGAACAGCGAGTAATTGAGCCCCTGCGGCGTTACGTATTCCACCGGGATTGATCGGTAAAGGCCATGCCAAGGTCCACCGATGAAATGCGCCTGAATGGTTTCCGTGACGTCGATCGAGGCGTCCGGCATGACGATGATTTCCGAATGGAAATTTTCGATGCGCAGCTCACGGGTGCTGAGAGCCGAGGCTGTTGGAAAGAAGCAGGCGGAAGTTGCAACAATCAGCAGAAGCAGCCGGATGATTGAACATCGCACGCGCATCATGCGGTGTGCGACTCCGGCGTCATGCCGTGGGCGCGCTGAAGCTGACTTTGGGAGCTTCGCGCTCGGTGGCAGCGGAGACTTCAAAGAATTCACGCGGTTTGAATCCCAGCATGTTCGCCAAGATATTTGTGGGAAACTGCTGGATTTTTGTGTTCAAGTCGCGGACTACGGCGTTGTAATAGCGTCGGGCGTTCTGGACGGTGTCCTCGATTTGGGTAAGCGAAGCTTGGAGCGACGTGAAACTCTCGATGGCCCGAAGTTGCGGATACGCTTCCGAAAGCGCAAACAAGCTCTTCAGAGCGCCGGAAAGCATGTTCTCCGCTTGTGCCTTGTCGCCGGGGCTGGTCGCGGTCATGGCGCGATTGCGTGCGTTGATTACCGCCTCGAGTGTGCCCTTCTCATGTCCTGCGTAGCCTTTGACGGTTTCGACTAAATTCGGGATTAGGTCGTAGCGTCGCTTGAGCTGCACATCGATGTCCGCCCAGGCGTTGTCGCAGGTGACCTTCAGGCGCACCAGGCTGTTGTACATTCCGATCAAGAAAATAATGATCAGGACCAGCGCGATCAAAATAATCCAGCCAATCATAGCCAACCTCATGCCGGAAGGAGCTTGTGCAGAGTGCCGGTAAGCCCAATATTACGTGTGTATGTCAGCCACTGTAAAGAACGCCGGGGCTGGTCCGTGTGATAGCGCACTACGTTTCAATTGTTACCTCTGGCGTATAGTTGCGCATTGGTTTATGCTGCGCCCTACATTTCTCGCTCTCCCTCTCTATGCTCTTCAAGACACTCAGCGCTTCTGTGTACGGCATCGACGCCTACCTGGTTGAAGTCGAGGTGGACGTCGGCTCGGCGCGCATGACTGATTTCAACGTGGTCGGGCTGCCCGATAACGCCGTCAAAGAAAGCCGCGAGCGCATCAAGTCCGCGCTGAGGAACTGCGGCTTCGAGTTTCCGCATGGGCAGGGCGTAACAATCAACCTGGCGCCCGCCGATGTCCGCAAGGAAGGGTCCGCTTTCGATTTGCCAATGGCTCTGGGCTTGACCGGGTGCATGGGGCAGTTCTTCGGCAAGATGCTGGATAAATGCATGTTCCTGGGCGAGCTCTCGCTGGACGGTAGCGTGCGCCCTGTGCGAGGAGCGTTGTCGGCGGCACTCGCGGCACGCGAAGTCGGCCTGAAATCGGTGGCTGTTCCGGAAGCAAATGCGCGCGAAGCGGCGGTTGTGGAAGGCATCGACGTCTTCGGGCTGAAGTCACTGCCGCAGGCGGTGGATTTAGTGAACTCGCCGGAATCGTTCCAGCCGGTGCGGGTCGATGCGCGCCAGTTGCTCACCGAAGCAGCACAATACGCGGTCGATTTGCGTGACGTTCACGGACAACAAGCGGCAAAGCGCGCCCTGGAAGTCGCCTGTGCAGGTGGTCACAACATCCTGTTCATCGGACCACCGGGAGCGGGTAAGACCATGCTCGCGAAGCGCATCCCCACAATCTTGCCGCCCATGTCTCTCGATGAGGCCATCGAAACGACGCGGATTCACAGCGTCGCTGGAGTTCTGGAGGATGCCCGCGGCTTAGTGGGTACGCGGCCGTTCCGTTCGCCACACCATACCATCAGCGACGCCGGGCTCATCGGCGGCGGGGCCGTGCCGAGGCCGGGCGAGGTTTCCCTTGGAATAACGGCGTGCTGTTCCTGGATGAGTTGCCGGAGTTTCAGCGCAATGTACTCGAAGTAATGCGGCAGCCCCTCGAAGACGGTTCCGTGACGATAGCGCGTGCCGCGGTTTCCGTGACGTTTCCTTCCCGCTTCATGCTGGCTGCCGCGATGAACCCGTGCCCCTGCGGGTATTTTGGCGACCCTACGCGTGAGTGCCATTGCACTCCGCCCATGATTCAGCGATATGTCTCGAAGATTTCAGGACCGCTGCTCGACCGGATCGACATCCAGATTGAGGTGCCCGCCGTGAAATATAAAGAGCTGCGCGGGCCTTCTTCTTCGGAAGATTCCGCGGCGGTCCGCCAGCGGGTAATTGACGCGCGCAGTCGGCAGACCGAGCGCTATCACTCCGACAAAAAGACATACTCGAATGCGCAGATGCTGCCAAAGATGATCCGCAAGTACTGCGCGATTTCGGCAGACGGAGAAAAATTGCTGGAAAACGCAATCACCCGGTTGGGGCTATCCGCGCGAGCCCACGACCGCATCTTAAAGGTTGCGCGCACGATTGCCGATCTGGATGCAGCCGAAAACATCGAGCCTCGTCATCTCAGCGAAGCTATCCAGTACCGCACACTGGACCGCTCGTACTGGGCGTAGCTACTGGCTCCGGGGCAAAATGCCGGTCATTCCTCATCGGCCGCAAGAGAAAAACCGAGCTCTACAGGAACCATGGGGGCTAGTCTCGGGCGGCTGCTCCATTGACTCGCTTTCCGTACGTATGTTACCCATAAGGCGCCCCAAACCGGGCCGATTGGGCGCTGGTGACGCCCCCGCATGACCGAAGACTCCAAACATCTTGAAGTTACTTTGGAGACGCAGGTCGAGAGCGTGAATCTCGCCGAGGAAATGTGTCTCCGCGTAGCGGAAGCGGCGGGCTTTGGCGAAGACGACTGTTACCGCATTGGGATGTCCGTGCGCGAAGGCGTCATCAATGCCTTTCATTATGGCAACGAAGAGCGCCCCGAAAAAAAGATTCATCTGGCCCTCGACCTTACGCCTGAAAAAATGGTCATTCATGTTTTGGACGAGGGTAGGGGTTTCGACCTTAGTCGTGTGCCTGATCCTCTCGCCGAGGAAAATCTGCTGAGTACCTCCGGTCGCGGTATATTCCTTATGCGCGCCTTCATGGATGAATTCGAGGTGATCCCCGGCCGGACGGGAGGCGCGGAAATCGTTATGTCCAAGAAATTGCCGTCGCCCGGGAGTACCGGCATGAACGGCACTAGTCAGGGCGCCGCTCCGAAAAAGGAATCTTGAGCCCAATCTAAATGGCACTACGAGCCACGTATCGTGAAGCTTCGGGAGTGACTGTCGTCGATATTGGCGGCCGAATTACGCTGGGCGAAGGCAGCGCCCTATTAAGGAAAACTATCCGCGAGCTCCTGGAAGAGCAGCGCACGATGATCCTCCTGAATTTGGCCGATGTCGATTACATCGATAGCTCCGGGATCGGCGAACTCGTCAGCGCCTATACCGGAGTGAAAAATCGCGGTGGAAACTTAAAGCTCCTCCATCTGACAAAGAAAGTGCACGATCTCCTGCAACTGACCAAATTGTTCACAGTCTTCGAAGTCTATTCCGACGAGAATAGCGCTCTGCGCAGCTACCAATAGCCTTCGACACCTCTACTCAGTCCCCGCACTTTGGTTTGTTCGCCTACCGTGCACTTGGTTCCCGCTCGCCAGAGGGACTAAGGTACGGCAGAATCGGATACATGGGGACATGGTCTGATACCGTCTGGATAGAGTCCCGCGCCAAGGAACTGGGGTTTGACCTTTGCGGCGTTGTGCCGGCTGGGAAATTCCCGGAGTTGGAGCACACAGAAGAGTGGCTGGCACGCGGCTACGCCGGCGAGATGCAATATCTGTCCGACCCACGCAGGCGTAGTGGAGAGGGTGCGTTCCCAGGCATTCGCAGCGTGATCATTTGCGCTCTCAACTACAACACAGACCTGCCTAAATCGACCGGCGTGCCGCATCTTCCCCAAAATGCTGAGCCTCGCGGATGGATTTCGCGTTACGCCTGGGGCGACGACTACCACGAAGTGTTGAAAGAAAGACTCCACGAGCTAACGGCAGTTCTGCGCGAACATTTTATCGAACCGTTCGAAGCGCGCGTTTACGCTGATACTGGGCCCCTTCACGAGCGCATCTTCGCGAAATACGCCGGTCTCGGCTGGCTGGGTAAGAACACTTTGCTTTTAAATCAGCGACTGGGCTCGTGGATTTTTCTGGGAGCGATTCTTACGACTTTAGATCTTTCCCCCAGCTTGGAAGAAAGCGCCCTGCCTCCGCCGGATCTGTGCGGAAGCTGCCGCCGTTGCATCGACGCGTGCCCCACGCAAGCTTTCGTCGAGCCTTACGTCATGGACGCGCGCCGCTGCATCTCATACCTGACCATCGAGCTCCGCGGCCCTATTCCCGAAGAACTACGCGAGTCCGTCGGCACCCACGTATTTGGCTGCGACATATGTCAGGACGTGTGTCCCTGGAACCGCCGCGCGCCTACAACTCCGCGCGAAGAATTCCGCCCGAGAACCTTTGGCTCCTCCGCCGAAACTGCGCGACCGAAGAGTGAAGAAAGTTCTGGGCTTTCCTCTCGGCAGGCGCAGCAGGACGCGAGCGACTCGTCGGAGGAATCGCTTTTTTTGCCTCGGCTCGAATGGCTCGCCGCATTGGACGAAACCGACTTCCGGCGCATCTTCCGCGGCAGCGCCATCAAGCGCACGAAGTGGCGCGGCCTGGTCCGCAATGCCTGCATTGCTCTGGGCAATTCAGAGATCCAGCCCGGAGCACGCGCGTATCACAGGATCACCGAATTGCTGCAACGCCTCTCGACCTCGCAAGACTCGGTTATTGCGGAATCTGCCCTTTGGGCGCTCTCCCGCATCCAAATTCAATGAGCGGCGGACGAGATTCGCCCACAATTTATCTGGTGCTTCGGCGAGCGGAGGCTTACTCTCATCCCTGATGTGGCGGTATAATCCGCACGTCCTCTGACCGCGTAAGCGCGTCTGGAGGTTGCCATCAATCGCCGCAGGTTTATCGCTGGCACTGGCATCGTTGGCGTAGGACTGATTGGAGCAGGCGGTGGGGTGCCAGGCCTGTTGCTCGCAGATACAAAAAATCCCATCTCAAATTCATACTCGGAGGAAAAACCCGTGGCCTTTACAGTGCCCCCGCTACCCTACCCATTCGACGCTCTGGAACCGCATATTGACGCCAAAACCATGGAGATCCACCATGACAAGCACCATGGGGCTTACGTCACAAACCTCAACAAGGCCCTCGAAGGCCATCCGGACCTGCAATCCAAATCGATCGACGACCTCATGAAGAATCTCGATTCCATTCCCGAAAACATCCGAACAGCCGTGCGCAACAATGGCGGCGGCCACTGGAACCATTCGCTATTTTGGACGCAAATGAAAAAAGGGGGCGGCGGGGAGCCTAAGGGTGATCTTGCCGCTGCCATTAAATCCACATTCGGCTCTTTTGCGGATTTTCAGTCGAAACTCGCCGCTGCAGGCGTTGGGCGATTCGGCTCCGGGTGGGCTTGGCTGCTTGTAAAAGATGGCAAGCTCACGATCGATTCCACGGCAAACCAAGACACGCCATACTTGCTGAAGGCCAAGGCCGTGCTTGGGGTGGATGTCTGGGAGCATGCGTATTATCTGAAATATCAGAATCGCCGCCCGGACTACATCGCCGCCTGGTGGAACGTCGTGAATTGGGATTCCGCTGCGGAACAGTACGCTGCTGCCAGCAAGTAGCCATTGGTCTTAAGTCAGAAATGAAAAGGCCCGAACCGTGAAGCGGTCCGGGCCTTTTTGTGTGGCGCTCAAAAAAATTAAGCCAACATTTGCCGTTTGGTCAGCGCAATGGGACCTAGGTTGCGCGCAACCTGGCTGTATGTGTGTGGAGGCGGAACCGACGGCCGAGTCTCACGCGCAGCAGCTGGTGCTTCGGGCATGGTCATAGGTGACGCGGTATGGCGCGCCGCTTCGCGGACCAACTCCATTCGACCCCGTACGCGGAACTTGGCGAGCAACGAGGAAACGTGGAATTTCACGGTCCGCTCCGAGAGATTCAGCGAAGCGGCGATTTCCTTGTTAGCCAGACTGCGCATTACGCCACCAAGCACTTCTTCTTCGCGGCGCGTCAGTTTCACCGAGCTTCCGACGGAATGCCCCGCCTGCAGCAGTTGCTCAGCCTTTTCCGCCAAGCCCTCCAGTGAATCCTGAGCCGCCTGCACCATCACCACATAGTCTCTGGGGGATTGCCCGCGAACCAAGCAATGCATCGCCAGCAGGCCGGCAGCCTGCTCCACGGGGAATTGCCCATCACTGCCAGCTTCCACATGGAAATGGGAAACGCCAGTGTTTTTTTCATAGAAAAAATAAAGTTCCCGGGGAACATTCGTGCGAGAGACATTCAAATGCGTTGGTTCACTCCTGCGGATTACTTTCACATGCACCCCTCTGTATGCAGCCTCGAGTAGGAACCGAGACCTGAGATTTTATTTGATTCGCCCCTGTGCGAGGCATGGTTCCACTGCAATAAGCAAGCGGCGGCAAGGAAGTAAGGTTTGAGGGCTGAGGACGTTCGAATTGCCCCAAAACCAGCTTTGGGCGTGAGAAGGAACCCCTCGTCATTTCGCTTGCGACGAAATACTGGCCCGAGAAGCGCAATTACAGTGCAAACGCCGCTGTAAATTTGAATCGGTACAAACCCCTAGGATATCAGCACTTACCTACTGGAAACCCTTCACCCCGACCCGGGTTTGCGGGTAGGAATTTCACGGTACGCGAAATTTTTCCCGCGTAGGCAGCTTTCGTTACATGTATTTACACGGATCGCCATGTCCGCCAGCCACGGTTACTCAACGTGCTGTGGAAAACCCTTTTTTACCGAGCCTTGTTCGACCAAAGCGGGATCGCACAGCAGCTAAATCCAATATGCCCTAATAGGCCAATATGCGCGTTTGCTGTGGCGAGATCAGCTCATACGTGACGCCCCGCCACCGAATTTTTCTCGTGAACAACGACATTACGAAATTGAAAAGAAACAGGTAAGGGATAAAAACGCCAAGCACAATATATATCCATGCCTGACTCACGATCTGCTCGCGTGCGGGCTGCAGAACATCGCTCGCCGCCACCACGCGCAGCCCGCCCCGAATAGCGGCCAGCAGCATGGGCACAAACGTCAGTATCGCGAGGTGAAACGCCGGCAACGTCGCGAAGAAATTGATCAGCGTCACGGCCACACCAAGCGGCAGGGTTGCGCAGTACAAAAAGTGTGTTGCCGCACCCGAGGCCCAGTTCTTTTTCGAGTAGACCTTGGTGATCAATATTTGCCGGTTCGTGAACTCCAGCAGACTTCGGAAATCAACGTCTACGTACGCGGGAGTCAGGCACTCCGGCACGAACACAATGGAGCGTCCAGCGTGCTGCAGAGCGCGCGTCATTGAGTAATCGTCACTAACAGAATGGTGCCACTCATCGAACACGCGGATTTCGTCGAACACGCTGCGGCGAATGGCCGTTCCTCCGCCCCAACAGAAATTTTTGCCCTTTTCGGTAAGCATCGTCACGATCGATGCGTTCCAGGCGGCCAGCAGGGCAGTCGCTAAATCATGGCCGTTCGGAATCAACCAACGCATGGTGGTCGCCGCGCCAACTTGTTTGTCATTCAGTGGTGCTATCAGGCGACGCAGCCAAAATTTTCCCGGCCGCCCATCTGAGTCCGCAAAAACCAGGACTTCAAACTCAGCCGGCAACTGCTCGATGCCCACACGCAAATTGTTTACTTTCTCCCCGCATCCTTCCGGGCGTTCCGCAATGATTATGTGCGCGGGTGCCTTGGAGTGCTCCGCCACGCGCTTGACCGTGCTGTAGGCGGAATCGGAAGCGGAGGCTAGAATGAAAAAGATTTCATAGTTGCGATAATCAAACTCGGTCAGTGCGGTGAGATTGCGCTCGAGCCCTGGTTCCATTCCTTTGCACGGACAGAGCACTGCCGCGCGCGGCGCATTAAAGCCCGGATCGCCTCGCATCCTGCGACGCACATACCCCACCCAGCGCAACCCATGCCAAACCAGGTACACACCCACGCTTATCTGGAGGATGGCCAGGTAATAGAAGAGAGTCTCCACGTAAATCCGAGCCTAGCAGAACCATTTATCTCCCGCAGGATTGCGTGAACAGGTAGAATCGCACCCGTAAACATCTATCAAGGAGCGTGGCTATGAATCGCGTGGACAGTTCCATGGTTACCACAGCCAACGAAATTTCCGGCTACCGAATCGTCAAGAACTTTGGCATCGTGCGCGGAATCATTGTCAGGTCGCGCAGCGTGATCGGAAATTTGGGCGCCGCGCTGCAGACTATAGTCGGCGGCAATATCACTATCCTTACGAATCTCTGCGAGAAGACTCGAGAGGAAGCTTACGAGCTGCTCTTGCAGCATGCCGCCCAGCACGGCGCTAATGCGGTCGTCGCAATGCGCTATGACGCCACGGAAGTAATGCAAGGCGTGACCGAAGTGCTCGCCTATGGCACAGCCGTGCAAGTCGAACGCATTACGTGATAGCAGCATCGCCATCGCGCGTGCACTCCGCTGCGGCACTCAACGATCGCCGTAGGCAATTGTGGCGTACGACGGTGGGAAGGCAACCGATGCACTGCCAAACTCTGCGATGCAGACTCAACCGGTGAGGTAATCTGCAATGGCGACGGTGATACAATTTCCTCAGTTTTATGCGTTGTGTCTTCTGCTCTAGCGAAATTTCAGATGCGAGCCGCTATTGTCCGGCTTGTGGCACAGCGCTCGATTCAAGCGGCGACGCCACGCTTGTGGATGATCGGTCGGCCAGCGACGGCGAGACAATCGCCTCACCAACGAAGCCGGTCGCACGCCCTCGCATCCGCCAATCTCTCCCCATCGATCATCTCGCTCTCCGTTAAATTCAGGGAGTTCTCTTTCCATCTCCGACCCCATTGGCGGCGGACGATTCATCCCCGGGCAGATCATTGCCGAGCGCTATCGCGTGGTTGCGCTGGCGGGCCGTGGAGGCATGGGCGAGTTTATCGCGCCGAAGACCTAAAGCTGAGCCAGATCGTCGCCATCAAATTTCTACCAGCCGGCTTGGCTGGCATTGCCGTCATAGCGTTGGCGGCTGTCTATGGCTTCTACACAGCCTTCGCCAGGCAGCCAATATTTACTGGCGCAGCGTTGGATAAATGAAGTTGGATTGACCATTCTCAATACGCCGCGGCTCCTCGCTACTTAAGCGATGACACCACCTGCTCTGTCAATTCCTCCAGCGCAGTCAGCGCGCGGCTGGCCGCCACGCGCGCCTTTTCCAGAAAAGACGAATCCAGCAAGAACGCGCAGCGATCGACAAACGGATGATTCGCCGCCTCGAACGGTTTGCGCTTCCGCCCCGGGTCGCTGCGCGCGATAAGCTCTTCATAGATTTGGAAATCTCGCTGAAAATCCAGGGCGTCACCTGCTGACCATTTCTGATGCCGACCAAGGGCCGACAAATACTTTCGCCGGTACGCCACTGCGTCCTTCCTCAACATCGGTCGCGGTTTGGATTTCACTGTGGGTTGGAAATTATCAGTGACTATCTCAATTGCATGGACGCTTGCCGCAATTAGAGCCTCTCTTTGCAATAACGTAAGCAAATCGCGATACAGAGCGGCGTGTACTTGTAAGCCGTGCCTTCCATGTTCCACCACATAGGAATCCACAAACCGCGGCACGATGCGCTCGCGTTGCAGCGCTTCCGTCAGTCGCGCCGCCAGCTCAACTGTCGCATCCGCTGCCGATTGCTTAGCCGGACTCATTACGCACATGGTAGCAGGAGTGACAAAAAGAAAAGGCCCGGCTTTTTTTCACCGGGCCTTCTCCATTTTACATTCTGTAGTAGAACGCAGCCCTGCTGCGTTCTGTGTTTTAGTGGATGGCGCGGGGCACTTCCACGCGCTTGCCTTTCGGCTCCGGCGGCACGATTGCAGATGTCGTCGGCTCCTTCTCCAAGGCGTGTTCCAGCACCTCGTCAAGTGTCCGCACGTAGGTGATCTTCATGTCGCCGAGAATTTCCGGCGTAAGATCAGCCACGGCGTTCGGCTCGTTGTCCGCAGGCAGCAGCACTTCCTTGATGCCCGCGCGCTTGGCGCCAAGCACCTTTTCCTTCACCCCGCCGATTGGCAGCACCACCCCGGACAGGGTCATCTCTCCGGTCATGGCCACGCCCTCGCGCACCGCCCGCCCACTGAGCAAGCTGACCAGCGCCGTTACCATCGCCGCGCCGGCCGAAGGTCCATCCTTCGGCACTGCGCCGGACGGCACGTGGATGTGAATGTCCTGCTTGCGGAAGAAGTCCGGATCGATGCCGTAGCGTTCGCCGTTGGCTCGTGTCCACGTCAGCGCCGCAGTCATCGATTCCTGCATGACCTCGCCCAAGTGCCCGGTCATCGTGAATTGCTTGCCGCCGCGCATCCGCGTGGCCTCGATGAAGATGATGTCGCCGCCCACGGGCGTCCACACCAGCCCCACCGCAACTCCAGGCTTCTTTACGCGCTCCGCAACTTCCTTTTCCGTGCGGAACTTCGGCACGCCTAGGAACTCGCGGACCACTTCCGGAGTTACGACCATCTTTTCCGGCTTGCCTTCCGCGATGCGCCGCGCCTGTTTGCGCGTGATCGTTGCGATCTCGCGTTCCAGGTTGCGGACGCCCGCTTCGCGCGTGAAGCTGTGGATGATTTCCCGGAGCCCTTCATCTGTGAACTCCAGTTGCTCGGGTACTTTCAAGCCGTGTTCCGACGCCTGCTTCGGGATCAGGTACTTGTGCGCAATGTGCAGCTTCTCTTCTCCCGTGTAGCCCGGCAGCTCGATGATCTCCATGCGGTCACGCAGCGGCTCGGGGATGGGGTCCATCCAGTTCGCCGTGGCAATGAACAGCACTTTCGAGAGATCGAACGGCACGTCCAGGTAGTGATCGCGGAACGCATTGTTTTGTTCCGGATCGAGCACTTCCATCAGTGCCGAAGATGGATCGCCTCGGAAATCGCGTCCGAGCTTGTCGACTTCGTCCAGCATCATCACCGGATCGTTCATCTCCGCGCGCTTTATGCCCTGGATTATTTGTCCAGGCAGCGCGCCGATGTATGTACGGCGGTGTCCGCGAATCTCCGCTTCGTCGTGCATACCGCCCAGTGCGATGCGCACGAACTTGCGTCCCAGCGAACGCGCAATGGACTTGCCCAGCGAAGTTTTACCCACGCCTGGGGGCCCGATGAAGCACAGGATCGGTCCCTTCATGCCCGGCTGCAGTTTCTTGACCGCCAGGTAATCCAGGATGCGTTCCTTGACCTTTTCCAGGTCATAGTGATCTTCATTCAGAATCGTTTGCGCTTTGGAAATGTCGATTTCCTCATGCCCGGAGGATTTGCTCCACGGCAGCGAGGTCATCCACTCCAAGTATGTCCGCGAGACCATATATTCCGCGGAAGCAGGAGTCATCTTCGCCAGCCGCTTCAGCTCACGCTCGGATTCCTTTTTGGCCTCCGCGGGCATGTTTGCGTCTTCGACTTTTTT
>JAOAPV010000039.1 GCA_025463055.1 Candidatus Acidiferrum typicum | reverse complement strand
AGGCCACTGCGGAAGCTTCGTTCGCTGCCATTTTCGAGCGAATCAGGTTCGGGATTGCGATGGCCGCGATGATCAAAATGATCGCCACGACGATCAGCAACTCGATTAACGAGAAGCCCTTTTGTTTGTTACGCATATAGATTGCATCTCTCCTTAAGAGTGTGCTGCCAGAGCACGTTGTCTACTGCCGAATCACAGCGGCTATACCTGCAGGCCTAGTACCAACTCAGAATCCACTTAGAATCCACGGCATAATCTATCGTAAGTTATTGATATAACAAGACATGGTAAGTACTGGAACTTTGTCGGTGAAAAACAGGCAAGCCCAGAGAGGAGCACAAGACCCTTGCGCGACACTTTTTGTCCGGCCTTTGCAGCACTTAGGGTCACTTGTTCAGTTGCCATTTCGGACCTCAAACGTTGTGTTTTTTGGCGTAGTGCCGGAATGACCGGTACGTGATTTTAAGGACTTCTGCCGCGCGCGTCCGGACTCCGTCCGTCTTCTCTAGCGCAGCTTGCAGGTACCGCCTTTCCGCGTCGGCCATTTCCTTCTCGAAATCGACACCCTCGGCGGGGATATTCAAGTGGCTACCCGCGGTCGCGGCGGCGACGCCCGAATATCCGGCGATGCGGTCCGGCAATACGGGGAGGGAGATCTCGGATCCGCTCTCAAGCGCTACAGCGCGCTCCATCGTGTTCTCGAGTTCGCGGACATTGCCAGGCCAATCGTAGGACTCGAGCTGGCGCATGGCTTCTGGAGAGATTCCGTTAATGGGCTTTTCCATGACCTTGCGAAAACTTTCCAGGAAGTGCCTTGTGAGCAGCGGAATGTCTTCGCGGCGCTCGCGCAAAGCCGGCAACTGTATCGGGATCACGCTGAGCCGATAATAGAGATCCTCGCGGAAGCGGCCTTCCGCGATCTCCTTTTCAAAATTCTTATTCGTGGCTGCGATGATACGGACGTCGACATCGCTTTCTTCATTGCTCCCGATTGGGCGGACCTTGCCTTCCTGCAGGACGCGATAGAGCTTGACCTGCATGGTCAGGCTCATGTTGCCGATTTCGTCCATGAACAACGTCCCCCCGTGAGCCGCCTGGAAAAGACCCTGCCGGTTCTCTGCTGCGCCGGTGAACGCACCTTTCATGTAGCCAAAGAGTTCCGATTCCAGAAGTGTTTCCGGAAATGCGCCACAATTGATGGTTATGAATGGCTCGTGCGCACGCTGACTATTTTCATGAATGGCTCGAGCGACCAACTCTTTACCGGTTCCGCTCTCGCCCGTAATGAGTACGCGGCTGGTTTGTGGCGCGACTGTCTGGATCATGTCGAAGATCTCGCGCATTTTCGGGCTCTGGCCGATGATATTGTCAAGACCGGTCAGCCGTCGAAGTTCACGCCGCAGATAGCCGGCTTCCTTCTTCCATTTCAGGCTCTCGGAGACTTCGCGGACGGCGCGGCGAAGCTGGTCGACCAACTCGTGGTCTTTAATGACATACCTATCGGCACCAGAATTGATGGCGGCTATGGCCGTTTCCACGGTAGGAACGCCGGTAATTAACAGGAAGAAGCACTGCGGCGCAATCTCTTTGGTGAGCTTGAGAAGGTCTACGCCGCTTTCACCGGGCATTCTCACGTCGGAAACGACGATATCGAAAATTTGAGATTCGAGCTTTCGCTTGGCGGCAGGGACATCGTGAGCGATCTCGACGCGATGACCCTCTTTGCGGAACGTGATCTCGAGCAACTCACAGATAGAGCGTTCGTCATCCACAACGAGAATGTGCACAGGATGCTTACTCGGTCCCTTAGCGGCTGCTTTTGTGGCTTGCATAGTTTTCAGGCCATTCTCGGCAGCTCGATAATAAACTCGGCGCCGCGGTCTTGTTCGGAGACGACGCTAATCCGCCCACTGTGTGCCTGCACAATCTGATACACGATGGAAAGCCCCAGGCCCGTGCCGCCCTCGAAGTTCGATTGCAAAGGCTCAAAGATCTTGGCGCGCTGCTTCGGGTTCAAGCCGACGCCGGTGTCTCGAAAAGCGATGTGCAGCCAGAAGGGGCGTTCCTCCAATCCTACGGTCAGCGTGCCCCCTTCGGGCATGGCGCGGAGCGCGTTGTCGCACAAATTCCAGAACACTTGTTTGATCTTGTTGGAATCCACGCGCGCACGCAGCTCGTGACCGTTGAACGAACGCACGATTTGATACTTGGAGCCGACCTCGGGTTTTTTCTCGACCAGCATGAGCGTCTCATCCAAAAGGGCGCGCACATCGGCGTCTTGAAATTCGTAGGTCTTCTCTCGCGAATAATTCAGGAATTCCGTGATGATGCGATTCAGGCGCTCCGACTCTCGGTTCACGATGCTCACGAGCTGCTTTTCATCTTCTTCGAGAGGAGCCATGCGTGCAAGTTCTCCGACGGCTCCGGCCATGGCAGTCAGGGGCTGCCTGATTTCATGAGCAATCGCCGCGGAAAGGCGTCCGAGGGCGGCCATGCGGTCCTTTGTAGCTACTTCCTGCTCCAACCTGCGGAAATCCGTGAGGTCCTGAAAATTAAAGACGTAGCCACTACGTTGGGGGTCGCGGGAGCGGAGCGGAGAGACGCTGATGCCGAGGTAGCGCTGCTGACCGTCCGGAGCAAGGAATTCAATCTCGCGGCGCAGTGAAAGGCGTTCATTCGGAGCGGGGCGCCCGGCGGTCCAGAACTCTTCGCTGATTTCCGCGAGCTTGCGTCCGCGAATGTCCGCGAAGCGATAGCCCAAAATCTCCTCTCCAGTACGGTTGAGCAGAACCACGCGCCCTTCCGTATCCGTGGTTATCAGGCCACCTCGCATGGAGTGAATAATGTCTTCAGTGAAGTCCTGAAGATCGAGAAGCTCCTCGCGCTTTTCTTCAAGTTCGCGCCCCTTACTGCGAAGCGACTGCGCCAACAGGCCGGCCAGGTAAGCTACGGCGAGAAAGCCGAGCAGGTTGCTTAGGAACCAGAGGCGAAGCAACTCCGTTGTGGGGCTACCCGCGTAGGTGCGGGGAAGTTTGCCCTCGTACACGAGCAGAGTCAGCCCCCCGAGCAGCGCGGCGCAAACACCGGCAGTAAGAAAGGCAGTATTGCGGGAAAACAAGATGCTGGCGACGATTATCACCAGCAAATAAAGCGAAATGAAATAACTTTCCTGTAAGCCGGTGGCGTACACCAGCGCGGAAACCATTACTACATCGCTGACTACTTGTGCTGGACCGTGCCAGCGGGCCTTAGGCAGCCAGCGCACCAGGATGATGTGTACAGTGCCCAGCGTGATCCAGAGAATTACCAACGGCAGAAAGTAACGGCTGGAGCCCGCCAATGGCAGGTAGGAAGGCCAAGCCACACCGACGCTGAGGATCAAGGCGATCATCAGCAGACGCACGCGTGCCAGCCGATCGAGCCATTCCCTGGTCGTGTAGCCTTGTTCCATGGTCATTGTGTCGCTTTACGTCTGCGATTTGCGACCAAATTGCCGGATTTCTTGCCTTAATGCGCGAAGGCCGGCAAGCCCCCTCCGGCCTTCGCAAATAGATTAGATGCTGCTTGCCAACGCCGCAAATCTAGTGGGATTGACTCAACTGGCCAATCAGCGAGAACAGCGGCAAGTACATGGAAATAACCACGCCGCCGACCACCAGTCCCAAAAATACGATCATGACCGGCTCGAGAGCTGTCAGCAAGTCTTTCACCGCGGCGTCGACTTCGTCTTCATAGAAGTCCGCGATTTTTTGCAGCATGGCATCCATGGCGCCCGTCTGTTCGCCGACGCCGATCATCTGGGTCACCATGCCCGGAAAGACCGAAGTTTCACGGAGCGGCTCGGTAAGCGTCTTGCCTTCTTCGAGCGCCCTGCGGACCTTCAAGAGGGCTTTCTCCACGACGGCATTTCCCGCGGTTCTGGCGGTAATGTCCAAACCTTCGAGGATGGGTACACCGCTAGCGATAAGAGTGCCGAGCGTGCGCGTGAAGCGCGCGACGGCAATCTTGCGCAGCAACAGGCCAAGCACAGGTAACTTCAGAAGGGCGGAATCGAGTACAAAGCGGCCCTGCGGTGTTCCGTACCAGATTTTGAGTCCAAAAATCCCAGCCACGAATGCGACCAAGATGGCCAGCCCGAAATAACTGCCGACAAAATTGCTCGCGCCGATGACGATCCTGGTGGGCAAGGGCAGTGCCACACCCAATCCCGCGAACAAAGTTGCAAAAACCGGCACCACCTTCCACAGTAACAAGATAATGACGCCGGCTGCGACGGTCAAAACACCAACTGGGTATACGAGGGCGGACTTCACGGCGCGCTGCAGCTTGACGTTCTTTTCGATGTATTGGGAAAGGCGTTGCAGAATGGTGTCGAGAATACCGCCGGTCTCACCAGCTTCCACCATGTTGACGTAAAGGGCGTCAAAGACTTTCGGAAACTGGCGCATAGCCGCGGAAAGCGTCGCACCAGCTTCGACCGCGGACCTCGTTCCCGTCAGAACCTTTTGAAAAAGTTTGTTTTCCTGCTGCCCAGCGAGGATTTCCAAGCACTGCACCAACGGCAAACCGGCGTCGATCATCACCGAAAACTGGCGCGTGAAGACTGCCAATTCCTTGGCATTTACGGAGCCACCGAACGAAGGGAGATTGAACTCCTTGCCCTTCTCGGACATTTTCGTGGCGGTAATCTGTTGCCGCCGCAGAATGTTCTGCAGCTCCGCCTTGCTCGTCGCCGTCACTTCGCCGCTGACAGCGCCTCCCCCTCGATTGGTTCCTCGGTACGTATAGACCGGCATTTCACTCCTCCTCAATCAATCGGCCTCACTACTTGCCGTACGTCACTTTCCAGGGGCCCTATCGTTTCGATGCCACCGGCATCTTTGCTCCTCCCGCAGGAGATGAGACGCCGCGGTTAATCATGTCTTGCAGCTCATCGGGATTCGACGAACGCGACAATGCCATGTCGAGGGTAATCAGCTTCTGGAAATGAGCATTCGCCAGACCCTGATTGAAGGTCTGCATGCCGGTCGTCCCGGTGCCCGTCTGCATTGCCGAGTAGATTTGATGGATTTTGTCTTCACGAATCAGGTTGCGAATTGCAGGCGTGGGGATGAGCACCTCCATCACCATGGCACGGCCGCGTCCGTCCGAGCGCGGCAAAAGCGCCTGACAAAGAATCCCTTCAACAACCATGGAAAGCTGCGCACGAATCTGCGGCTGCTGGTGCGAAGGAAAGACGTCGATGATGCGGTTGATGGTGGACGAAGCCGAATTCGTGTGCAACGTCGCGAAGGTCAAGTGGCCGGTTTCGGCGATGCGCAAGGCCGACTCGATGGTTTCCAGGTCGCGCATTTCGCCGATGAGCACCACGTCGGGATCTTCGCGCAAGGCCGCGCGCAGCGAGTTGGTAAACGAATGCGTATCGGCGTGCACCTCGCGCTGATTCACCAGGCACTTTTTGTGATTATGCAAAAACTCGATGGGATCTTCGATGGTGATCATGTGCTCTTCGCGCTCGCTGTTAATCTTGTCGAGCATGGCGGCGAGCGTGGTGGACTTACCGGAACCGGTCGGCCCGGTGACGAGCACTAACCCACGGGGTTTTTCGCAAAGCCCCTTGGCCACTGCGGGCAATCCCAGCGCATCGAAACCTTTGATTTCCCAGGGAATGGTGCGAAACACCGCCCCCACAGCTCCGCGTTGATTAAACACATTGCCGCGAAAGCGCGCCAGATTTTTTAAGCCGAAGGAAAAGTCGAGTTCGAGATTTTCCTCGAAGCGATGTTTTTGCGCGTCGGTTAGCACGCTGTAGGCTAGCGACTTGGTGTCTGAGGCCGTGAGCGGGGGCATATCCAGCGGCCGCAACTTGCCATGCACGCGCACGCGTGGGGAGCTATTTGTTGTGACGTGCAGGTCGCTGCCGCCCATTTCAATCATTTTCTTGAGCAATTCACTGAGCGTAATTCCAGGCATCTTGCACCTTTTCTACAGAACTGTTTCGCGAAGCACTTCTTCCATAGTCGTCTGACCCAAAGCAACCTTGATCAGGCCGCTTCGACGAAGAGTTATCATTCCCTGCTCGATAGCTTTCTTCTTTAGTTCCAAAGCGGAGGCGCCGACGAGAATCAACTCGCGCAATTCATCATTAATTTCCATAACTTCGTACAGGCCGGTGCGGCCCTTATATCCGCCCTTGTTGCAGGTTGAGCAGCCTTTGCCGTGATAGATCTTGGTCTTCTTGACCTCTTCCGGGGAATAGCCTGCGTCAATCAAAGCCTGCTCCGGAACCTCGAGCTCTTCCTTGCAGTTGACGCAGATGCGGCGCACCAGGCGCTGCGCGCAAATGAGGTTCACCGAGGTAGCAACGAGGAATGGCTCGATACCCATGTTCATCAAGCGGCTGATGGTGGAAGGCGCGTCGTTGGTGTGCAGGGTGGAAAGTACCAAGTGTCCGGTGAGCGCGGCTTTTACCGCGATTTCCGCTGTTTCAAAGTCGCGGATTTCGCCGACGAGGATGATGTTGGGGTCCTGGCGCAAGAAGGCACGCAGCGCGGCCGCGAAATTCAAGCCGATCTGCTCTTTCATCTGCACCTGGTTGATCCCACCCAACTGGAATTCGACAGGATCTTCCGCAGTCATAATGTTGGTGTCGACCGTGTTCAGTCGCGATACCGATGAATACAACGTGTTGGTCTTACCAGAACCGGTAGGCCCTGTTACCAAGACCATCCCGTAAGGCTTCAAAATCTGGCGCTCGAATTTCTTCAGCGATTCCGGCTCGAACCCCAGCTTGGTCATGTCCAGACGGAGATTCTCTTTGTCCAACAACCGCATGACGATTTTCTCGCCGTAGAGCGTCGGGACCGAGGACACGCGGAAGTCGAGCTCCTTTTTCTTCCCGTCCGCGCGGTACTTGATCATGATGCGGCCGTCTTGCGGAAGGCGCTTTTCGGCAATGTCCAGTTTGGCCATGATTTTGATGCGGCTGGTCATGGCGTCTTTCAGGCGCAGCGGCGGACTCATCACGGTCTGTAGCTGGCCGTCCACACGAAAGCGCACGCGCATTTCCGTCTCGTAAGGCTCGAGGTGAATATCGCTGGCGCCTCGCTTTACCGAGTCGGTCAAAATCAGGTTGACCAGCTTGATGATCGGCGCTTCTTCGGCTGCCTTCTCGAGCGATGCGGCGTCGAGCTCCGCTTCTTCCGCGGCCAACTCTAACTCGTCGTCCTCGACGAGGTCTTTCATCATTTTGCTGAGCTCTTCGGAGTCGCCGTCCGAACCGCCATAAAAACGGGTTATCGCTTCACCGATCGCGGATTCGGATGCGACGACCGGTTCCACGTTGAAGCCGGTCATGAACTTGATGTCGTCCATGGCGAAGACGTTGGTGGGGTCCGTCATCGCAATGGTCAGAACGGAGCCGACGCGCGAAAGCGGTATCACCTGATATCGGAGCGCCGTATCCTGGGGGATGAGCTTGATTACGTTGGGATCGATTTCGTAAAACTTGAGATTGATGGAAGGAACGCCGTACTGGCGGGATAAGACTCCCGTAATATCATCGTCAGTAATAAAGCCCATTTTAGTCAGGCAGCTTCCCAGCTTGCCCCCATTGGCGCGTTGAAATTCGAGCGCCTTCTGGAGCTGCTCCTGAGTAATCAGGCTTTCTTTGAGCAAAATTTCGCCGAGCCGGACGGACATCCGTGCGCTCCCAACCAGAACAGTAACTATCGCCCACCTTAGCAAAAGCAGGGAGCGGAGGCTGACAGAAATTGTTAGTCCGTTCTGAAGTGGCTAATACCTGTCCTCCTGGGCAGGTTCGCCGCCATCTTGCGGGGCACGTAGCAGTCGGGCATGCATGGTGTGCCCTGCGCTGATTTGTTGACTTGCTTGTTAAGCGTCGCTATCGTGCAAAGAGATGCCTGTTCTTCCGCAAATCGAGCGCTCGAATCATGATTCGGCTCGCGGCGCGGTGCTCGCGTCTCCGGCGGAGCTACGTACGTATTACGATGCGCTGTTCGCCGCTCACGGCCCGCAGCATTGGTGGCCGGGCCGCACGGCGTTCGAGATCATTGTCGGCGCAATCCTTACGCAAAACACTTCGTGGAGCAACGTCGAGATCGCGATACGGAATCTGCGACGGGAAAAACTCCTGACGCCTCGTGCGATTGAAGACGTTTCCTTCGCGCGGCTCGCGCGTCTTGTTCGCTCCTCCGGCTACTTCCGCCAGAAAGCCAAGAAACTGAAATGCTTCGTCCGCTTTCTTCGGTCTGAGTACGGCGGCTCACTCGCGCGAATGTTCCGCACACCCACGGCGGTGCTGCGCGAAAGACTTCTGTCTGTCCACGGGATCGGCCCGGAAACGGCGGACTCCATCCTACTCTACGCGGGTAAGCACCCTGTGTTCGTGGTGGACGCGTACACTCGCCGGCTGCTCGAGCGGCACAAACTCGCCACGGCGTCGCAAAGCTACGAAGAGATCCGCCAGCTCTTTGAACAAAGCGTTCCCGGTGACGCGCCGCTGTATAATGAATTCCACGCCCTAATCGTTCGCACTGGCAAGGAGTATTGCCGCACACGCAATCCTCGCTGCAGTGAGTGCCCGCTGCACTCCTTTCTGCCGCACACGATGCAGGCCTCTTTATGAGTTCACTCGAGCCAAAACAACGCTGGACCCTGGGTATTGGCGCCGCTCTTCTCACGCTACTGCTTTCCGCGGTGTTTACGTTTGGTTCGCTGGACGTGCCCTTCGAGCCTAAGAGTTGGCGCGAAGCCATGGCTCTGTACACGGTTTCGAGCTTCATTACCGCGGCATTGCTCGTCTTTCTTTTGATTCTCACGCGCACGGTGCTGCGCCTATGGACCGAACGCAGCAGAGAGCAGCTCGGGGCGCGGTTCAAGACCAAGATGGTCGTAGGCGCAATGGCCCTATCGCTGCTGCCCGTGCTCTTTATGTTTTTTGTGAGCTATTCGCTGCTCAATCGCACGCTGGGCCGCTGGTTTCCGCGTCCCCTTGAAATCGCTTCGGAGCAGACACAGACACTCCTAACGGAGCTTGGGCGCACCACTACCTTGCCGCGTCTGCGCACGCAGGCCCGGCAGGCACAAGCAAACGCCTCGCTGCCCATCAACGAACTGCTGCAGCGCGCCTTCGCCTCGGGCGTGGACGCTGTTTGGTTGCTCGACAAAGACGGCAACGCATTGCGCGGAGGAGTGGTGTGCGAGGAGCAACCGGAAGACCGCAGTGGCGCTATCTGTCAGCATGCCGGAGTTTTAGGTAGCCTGCTGCGCACACTGCCCAGCGGTGTCGAAGTGTGGCAAGCGCAAGGAAAGAATTATCTGGTCGCGCGCATTCCTACTATCGATGGCGGAAAGACCTCCGGGTATGTGGCCGCTGGTTACCGCACGAGCCCCGATTTTCTCAACCGGTTCACGTTGATTCAGACGCAGACGCGAGAGTACGAAATTGAAAAACAGAATTTGCGGGCGCTGAAACGTCAGATGCTGCTGATTCTCGCTTTCTTTACCATCCTCTTGCTGTTTTCGGTGACGTGGCTGGCGCTCTTCCTTGCCAAGCAGGTGACCGTGCCAATTCAAGCGCTTGCGGAAGGTACGCGCGAAGTCTCCGCGGGAAATTTTGATTATCAGGTTCCTGATCAAGTGCAGGACGAACTGGGCGTACTGGTGCGCTCGTTCAATGCGATGACCACGCAGTTGCGCGACAACCGTTCACAGATTGATCAATTCACCCGCAACCTCCAACAGGCGGTCCAGGAACTGGAGCGCCGGCGGCAGTTGATGGAAACGGTGCTGGAAAACATTCCTACTGGCGTGATTTCTCTGGATGCCGGCGGCACCATTCTGCGGGGGAATACGGCAGTGGGGCGGATGTTCGGCACCGCCGCCCGCGATGCGCGTTCGCTCGAGGAACTCCTTGGGGCGGAAGCTGCGCGCACGGTGCAACAGCTCATGCGACGGTCGCTGCGCATGGGCGTGGTTTCGCGTGAAATTGAAACGGTGGTTGCCGGGCGCGTCCTGCACGCCGCTGTTACCGTCAGTTCGCTGGGTCCGCGCCGCGCGAACACCGGTTTCGTTCTGGTCGTGGATGACCTGACGGAAATGCTGCGCGCGCAGAAGTCCGCCGCGTGGC
>JAOAPV010000027.1 GCA_025463055.1 Candidatus Acidiferrum typicum | reverse complement strand
GAGTTCGATCCCGAGGCGCGGCGAATGCCAGCGATGAATTTCGCGCTTCATGGTTGTGAGCCCCACCAAGGCACCAGCCCTTCGCGCTGCCAGGGTCAACAACAGTGCCTGTTCGCTTGGTGTGCGGGGTGAGGAAGTATGCCAGCAGGTTCGGGATTGGAGCAATAAATTTCGGCGTGTAGAATAGGCGCACTCAGTCGACCTACCTCGGAGGGAAAAGTTATGGCAACGGCAACGACGGGACGTCCTACACCGGAACGAATTTTTAATACGCTGAATGCATATCAGCAGACCGCGGCATTGAAAAGCGCGATTGAACTCGACGTATTCACCGCAATTGGAGCCGGCGCGAATACGACGACGGCGATCGCGGCTAAAACGGGAGCAGCAGAGAAAGGCGTGCGCATCCTTTGCGACTATTTGACCATTCAAGGATTCCTGACCAAAGAACAGGGCCGGTACGCGTTGACGCAGGAATCAGCGGTTTTTCTGGACCGCAAATCGCCGGCCTGCGCGGGGTCAATGGCGAAATTCTTGGGAGGCGAGGAGTTGCGGAGCAACTTCGAGTCGCTCACGCAAGCGGTGCGCAATGGCGGTTCGGTTTCTTCGGGCCGCGACAACACCAAGCCCAACGATGAATTTTGGGTAGCGTTTGCGCGCTCGATGGCTCCCCTGACGGTGCCTTCCTCGGAATTTATTGCTGGGTTGCTTCGCGCAGACGAGGGCAAACCCTGCAAGGTGTTGGACATCGCCGCGGGCCACGGGATGTATGGAATCACGGTAGCGAGGAAAAATCCGAAGGCTGAGATTGTGGCGCTGGATTGGCCGTCGGTGCTGCAGGTGGCCAAGGAAAACGCGCAGAAATTTGGCGTGGCGGATCGCTTTAGCGTGCGCGCCGGAAGCGCGTTTGAGGTGGAGATGGGTAGCGAATACGATTACGTATTGCTAACCAATATTTTCCATCACTTCGATATGCCCACGTGCGAAAAGCTGATGAAGCGAGTACAGGCGGCGCTGAAACCCGGCGGCAAGGCGATCACCCTTGAATTCGTACCCAACGAAGATCGCGTGACGCCGCCGACAGCGGCGGCCTTCAGCTTGATAATGCTGGCGAATACGGATTCCGGCGATGCGTACACATTTTCAGAGTACGAGAAAATGTTTCGCAATGCGGGATTTGCGAAGTCCACGCTGCATCCTGTGCCGGAAATGCCGCAGCAGATAATCGTCTCGGAGAAATCAGCTTGAAGAAAAAGCCAATCGGGCGGGCCAGCCGTAAGAAAACGAGCAAGAAGAGTGCGGTCGCAAAAACTCTAAACGGAAAGGGCATGGGCGCGAACCCCGTTGTGAACGACGGGGTGCTCCGCAAGCACTTGGCCGACTTGCTAAAGGGCGGCTCGGCACACGTGCAATTCATGGACGCGCTGGAAGAATTTCCGCCGAACAAACGTGGCACATTCGCGCCCGGTTTGCCGCACACGGGCTGGCAGTTGCTGGAACATTCACGAATCGCGCAGTGGGACATCCTGGAATTCAGCCGCAATCCAAATCACGTGTCGCCAGGATTTCCCGAAGGCTATTGGCCGAAAACGCCAGGACCGCCGGCCGACGCGGAGTGGGAAAAAAGCGTGCAGTCCTTCCAGCACGATTTGAACGAGATGATCGAGCTGGTGAAGAATCCGCGCACGGATCTCTTCGCAAACATTCCGCACGGCGACAACCAGACAATTTTGCGCGAAGCCCTCGTGCTAGCAGACCACAACGCCTATCATCTAGGCCAATTAGTAGATCTGCGCCGAGCCCTAGGTACCTGGCCGCAATCTTAAGTTTCAGTTTTCCAGGCGACGGGCCGAACCGATAATGGTGGACATTATTTTTTGATTTTGTTTGACGGTCACTCGCGTCGCGAGCAGGGCGGAACGCAAGCATGGGCGATTTGCGGAGCACCAGGCCAATCACTTCGCCGGACATCCCTGTGTCCGCAGAACTCATGTGCCGCGCCATCGCGCTCGCGCTCGAAAATGTTCGCTGCGCTCGCGGCGGCCCCTTCGCGGCGTTGGTCGCAAAAGACGGCAAGGTAATCGCGGAAGGCGCCAACAGCGTCACCGCCACAAACGACCCCACCGCGCACGCGGAAATCGTCGCGATACGCGCAGCCTGCAAAGCGCTCGGGAATTTTCAGCTCACCGGCTGCGACCTCTACACCACGTGCGAGCCGTGCCCCATGTGCCTGGGCGCGATTTACTGGGCCCGTCCCGCCCGCGTCTTCTATGCCGGAGCCGCCGCCGATGCCGCGGACGCCGGCTTTGATGACGCGTTCATTTACGAAGAGTTGCAGCGCCCGCCGGAGTCGCGGCGCATCCCCATGATTCAGCTCATGCGCGAAGAGTCCCTCGCAGTGTTCGCCGCCTGGAAGCAGCAGGCGAACAAAACCAAATACTAACTTCGCTCGCGCGGTCGCCCGCCTTGCGCTGCGTGGTCGCTCAGCTCGCACGTCGGTATCGCTTTCGCTACGCTGTAGGTGGGCCTTGGGCTCGCAACCGGCTGTCGCGATTCTCCCGAAGAGTACGCGGTGGCTGGGCTTGCACTACGTCGCGGCTGGGCTTGCAACCATTCGAAATGGCGGTAGGATGTAGCGTGTTGGCAGCGGGTGCAGGCGGGTGTGGCATGGCCATACAACTCTGTCGCATCATCGGGTCGAAGTTCTTCGGGAGGGCGCATGATCTCCATTGAAAATGTTAGCCGGCGTGGATTTCTTAAGGGGGTGGTGGGCGCGGGCGCCTTTGTTTTGGGCGTGCGGCTGATGCCGGTGGATTTGCTGGCGAGCGGCGATGTTGGCGGAGTTGATCCCTCCGGGTCAATGAATGCGGCGCCGCTGCATCCTAGCGTTTATGTGGCGATTGATACGGATGGGACCGCTTACATTGTGGCGCACCGGTCGGAGATGGGGAATGGCGTTCGAACGGCGCTGCCGCGGATTGTTGCGGATGAATTGGATGCGGACTGGGCGCGCGTGAAAGTGGTGCAGGCCACCGGCGATGAGAAGTACGGCGACCAGGATACGGACGGTTCGCACTCGGTGGTGAGCTTTTTTGTGCCGCTGCGCGAAGCGGGCGCGACCGCGCGATTGATGTTGGTGCGCGCTGCGGCGCAACAGTGGAACGTGCCCGCAACGGAATGCTCGACGGAATTGCACACGGTGGTGCACAAGAAATCGGGAAAGAAGCTGGGATATGGCGAGCTGGTGACCGCGGCGGCGAAGCAGGACGTTCCGAAGAAAGAAGAGTTGAAGCTGAAGCCGCGGAGCGAGTGGCGCTACATCGGAAAAGATGCGGCTAGCTATGACTTGAAGGATTTGTGCACAGGCAAAGCAATTTACGGGCAGGACGCATGGATGGAAGGGATGTTGTACGCGACGGTAATGCATCCGCCGGTGATGGGCAGCACGGTGAAATCCGTCGATGACAAAGAGACGCGCGCGGTAACGGGAGTAAAGGGGACGGAGACGATCCCTACTTTTAAGCCACCGGTGAATATGCAGGCGCTGGGTGGCGTGGCGGTGCTGGCGGACAGCACGTGGGCAGCGATGCAAGGGCGGAAGAAGTTGAAGGTGCAATGGGAAGAGAGCGCGCACAAAGTCTTTAACTCGGGTCCGTACCGCAAGGAGTTGGAGGAGACCGCGCGGAAGCCAGGGAAAGTGGTGCGCGAAGTAGGAAATGTGGACGACGCGTTCGCAAAGGGCGGAAAAGTGATCGAAGCGGAATATTATGCGCCGCTGCTGGCGCACGCCTCGATGGAGCCGCCCGCGGCTTTGGCGGTGTATCGCGACGGCAAAGTGGAAGCGTGGGCGCCTACACAGAATCCGCAAGGCGCGCGGGACGCGATCGCAGAGGCCGTTGGCGCGAAGAAGGAAGATGTAACGGTGAACGTGACGCTGCTGGGCGGCGGGTTTGGGCGGAAGTCGTTTCCGGATTTTGCGGTCGAGGCGGCGGTGCTGTCGAAGAAGACTGGGAAGCCGGTGAAGGTGGTTTGGACGCGGGAAGACGACATCCGGTTCGATACGTATCATTCGGTTTCAGCGATGTATATGAAGGCGGCGGTCGGTGCGGACGGGAAGCCGACTGCTTGGCTTCAACGCACGGTGTTTCCGCCGATCGGATCGACGTTTGACGCAAATGCCGTGTATTCGGACGCAGGCGAACTTGGATTGGGATTTTCGGATTTGCCGTACGCGATTCCGAATCATCGCTCGGAGAATGGGCCGGCTACGGCGCATGTGCGCATCGGATGGCTGAGGTCGGTGGCTAACATTTATCATGCGTTCGCGATCCAGTCGTTTACGGACGAGCTGGCACACGCGGCGGGTAAGGATCCGCTGGAGTACACGCTGGCGCTTTTGGGGCCCGACCGCATTGTGCCTAAGTCTGAGCTGCCGAAGGATTACACGAACTATGGCGGCAGCTACGATGAGTATCCGATCGACACGGCGAGGTTTAAGCGAGTGGCACAGCTTGCGGCAGAAAAAGCCGGGTGGGGCAAACGGAAGAATGGAAACGGATTTGGCATGGGCATCGCGGTACACCGCAGCTTCTTAACGTACGCGGCTTCGGTGGTGCAGGTGCATATTAATGATGCCGGCAAAATGCAGATCACGCGCGTAGATTCGGCGCTGGATGCGGGTACGGTGGTGAACCCGGAGATGGCGCGGAATCAGTTCGAGGGCGCGGCGGTGATGGGGGCGAGCATTGCGCTGTACGGAGAGATCACGGCTACGAATGGCGCGATCGATCAATCAAACTTCGACACGTTTCAGATGGCGCGGATGAATAATGCGCCGCGCGAGGTTTACGTGCATATCGTGGAGAGCGATGCGCCTCCAGGTGGGATTGGCGAGCCAGGGTTGCCGGCGTTTGCTCCGGCGCTGTGCAACGCGATTTTTGCGGCGAACGGGAAGCGCATTCGAGAACTGCCGTTGACGAAGGCCGGCCTCGCTTAGATAGTTATTCGTAGCACACGACCAAAAGCCTCAGGTCCAAAAAACGGACCTGAGCTACAGGTGACGATTCTGAGGCGTCAACTCGATTTGGTGCTCCCCGCAATCAAGAAATTTTCCCTCGCACTAACAATCGCCGTCATGTGGTGTCAGCCGACGTTGGCGCAGCGACGGCCGGTTTTGCCTCAGATTGACCTGCCGCATGCTTATTACTTTCGCGAACTGTATTTGCCGCAGTTGACGAGCGGGCCGAGCAGCGTGGCTTGGTCGCCGGATTCGAAGGAAGTGGTGTATTCGATGGCCGGTTCGTTGTGGCGGCAGAGGATTGATTCGACTTTGGCCGCGCAATTGACGGATGGGCCGGGATACGACTACCAGCCGGATTGGTCGCCGGATGGGAAGAGCGTTGTGTTCGTGTCTTATCAGAAGGATGCGATGGAATTGTGGCTGCTGAATTTGGTGAGCGGGGAGGCGCAGCAGCTCACGAATGGCGGGGCAGTGAATGTGGAGCCACGCTGGTCTCCGGATGGGAAACGGATAGTGTTTGTTTCGACCACGTACAACAAACGATTTCATATTTTCCGGGCGGACGTGAGCGACGGGAAATTAGTGAACATGGTGCGGCTGACTGGGGAGACGAAGAGCGAGTTGCCGCGATATTACTACAGCGGGTTTGATACGGAGATCAATCCAGTGTGGACGCGGGACGGCAAAGAGATTTTATTTACCTCGAATCGCGGACACATTCACGGGACCGGCGGATTCTGGCGCATGAAGGCGGAGCCGGGGTCGGAGGCGCGGGAGATTCATTACGAGGAGACGAACTGGAAGGCGCGGCCTGATTTTTCACCGGATGGATCGCGGATGGTTTACAGCTCGTATTTAGGGAGGGAGTGGCATCAGCTTTGGATGATGCCGGCGAAGGGCGGAGATGCGTTTGCGGTTTCTTACGGGAATTGGGATGACACGAATGTGCGCTGGTCGCCGGATGGGAAGCTGCTGGCATTTGTTTCGAACCGAACTGGCGAAACCGAGTTGTGGATGCACATGATTCCGGGAGGCGCGCAACGGCAGTTAAGGGTGACCGAGCGGCGATATTTGAAGCCGAAGGCGCGCTTGCTTGTGACGGTCCGAAGCCCGAGGGGAAGTTTGGTGGCGGCGCGATTGTCAGTAACGGACGCTGCGGGCCGATTTTATGCTCCGCTGCACGCGTGGATTCATGCGGATGACGGATTCGACCGTGCGGAACGTGCTTTTGAGGCACACTATTTTCATTCGAAAGGTGACGTGGAGATTGAAGTGCCGCCGGGAAAGATCGAATTGGAAGTGATTGCGCCCTTTGACGTCATCACGCGGCACTCTTTTGATTTGAAGGCTGGACAGACAGAACGGTACAGCGCGCTGATCGCGCCGGCGAAGGAAATA
The DNA here is from genome assembly GCA_025463055.1 of Candidatus Acidiferrum typicum. Taxonomy (GTDB): domain Bacteria; phylum Acidobacteriota; class Terriglobia; order Acidiferrales; family UBA7541; genus Acidiferrum; species Acidiferrum typicum_A. The sequence goes on along the minus strand of JAOAPV010000027.1, from coordinate 99,978 downwards.
AGTTTGAGCGGAGAACGGTGGATCAGCGGTGATTTGCATGTACACATGAATTACGGCGGAACGTATCGCAATACGCCGGAGCATTTGGTTGAGCAGGCCGAGGCGGAACACCTCGAGGTGGTGAACAACCTGATCGTGAATAAGGAGCAGAAATTTCCGGATATTGCGTATGAAGGACGGGGAATTGATCGGTCTTCGAAGCCGGGCACATTAGTGGTTCACGGGCAGGAATTTCATACGAGTTACTGGGGACACCGGGGAATTTTGAATTTGCATGAAAATGTGTTGTTGCCGGGGTATGCGGGGTATCCGAATACGGCGGCGGCTAGTTTGTATCCGATGAACGCGGATGTTTATGACATGGCGCACACGCAGGGTGCGCTGGTGGGAGAGGTGCATCCCTTTGATGAGGCGCCTGACCCGTTTGCGGCTCCGCTCCAACGAATCACGGATGAATTGCCGGTGGATGTGGCGCTGGGAAAGTTGGATTACATCGAGATCGTAGGGTTCAGCGATCACCGAGCGACGGCGGCGGTTTGGTATCGATTGCTGAATTTGGGTTTTCGCCTTCCAGCAGGAGCTGGGACGGATGCGACTACGAATTATGCTGCGCCGATTCGTGGACACGTGGGGATGGATCGGGTTTATGCGCGCGTGCCGGCAGGGCCAGTGAAGATTGAGACGTTTCTCGATGCGGTAAAGAACGGGCGAACGGTTGCTACGAATGGACCGCTGCTCGATTTTTCGTTGGGTAGCCAGAACATTGGTGGGGAGTTGAAGTTTGGTGCGGCGCAAGCGGAGGTTCCGTTCAGGGTGAAGATGGGATCGATTGTGCCTGTGGATCAATTGGAGATTGTTTGTAACGGGGCAGTCGTGAAGTCGCTAGCCGGAAAAGATGCCGCGGATGTTAGTGGGACGATTCCGCTGAAGGAGAGCGGGTGGTGCTTGCTGCGGGCTTCTAGCGACAAAGCGGAGTATCCGGTGCTGGACAATTATGTTTATGCGACGACTAGTCCGATTTACGTGACGATTGGCGGGGAGAAGGCGCGGTCGCCGGAGGAAGCGAAATATTTTGTGGCATGGATTGAGCGGACGATCGACACGACATCGCAGTACCCGGATTGGAATTCTGCGGCGGAGAAGGAGTATGTGATGGGTAGGTTGGAGGAGGCGAAGAGGGTGTTTGAGGGCATGCGGTAGTGGCTGCTCGGAAAAAGAAAAAGATAACGCAGAGACGCAGAGGACACTGAGGTTCCGCAGAAAAGAAGTGCTCCCTGATTTCACCGGCGTCGTGTGAAGAAAGCGCCCGCCACGGTCGGCGGCCGCTACAGGTGCTCGCACAATTTGTTCGCTCGGGATTGTCGTCCCAAAACAACTGCAGCTAGGCGGTGGCGGCTAGTTCGTAGAGGAACTCTACGTAGGAGCGCGTTGCGCCTTCCAGGCCCTGGACTTTGGGGTTGGCGGATTCGATTACGTAGTACTCGTCGGGGGCGTGGGCGCCGCTGCCGTGGCCGAGGCCGAAATGTCCGGCGGGGAGACGGAGCGGTTCGCCGGTGAAGACGTAGCCGGGCCAGGAGCCAGCGTTGCGCGGCAGGAGCACGGGATCGATTCCATGGCGGCGGTAGACAGCGTTGGAGACGCGAATCATCTCGGCATCGGCGGGCGTGCTGGTGGGATCGTAGCCGCCGCTCATTTTCACTTCGATATCGGCGAAACCTTTCTTGGCGAGATGCGCTTTCAGCGCGGCGAGGGCTTCGGCGGCTGTCATATCCGGAACGAGGCGCATATCGATTTTGGCGACGGCGCGGCCGGGAAGAATGGTTTTGCCGCCGGGGCCGGTGTAGCCGCCAACTAATCCTTCAATGTTGACCGTGGGCCGCGAGACGAGAAGCTCGAGAGCTTCTTGCCAGCTTACGTCGTGAACCCAGTGATCGACTCCGAGTAATTTCTTTGCGTTGGCTTCGTTGAGGCGATTCGCGGCTTCGGCGATCATTTTCTTTTCGGCGGCCGAAACGGGGCGGACTTTGGCGGCGAAGCCTTCGATGGCGGGATCGTTGCCGTCGGGCGCGACGAGCGTTGCAAGCGCTTCGACGAGATGCCAAGCCGGGCTGTCGAGGCGCGCTTTGTTGCTGGAGTGCACGTCTTTGCGCGGGCCGCGGCCCCACTTTTCTCCGCTGGAGATGAGCTCAAGCTCGACAACACCTTTGGCGCCGAGCGTGATGGTGACTTCACCATCGAGCCCTTGCGAGGAGGAGGGCATGAAGATGCCGCTGCACTTTTTTACGGCAGCGAGGACGTCGGGGCGATGAACGACTTGGTGAAAATGTGGGGAGCCGATTTCTTCTTCGCCTTCGGCGACGAAGACGAGATTGACGGGGAGTTTGCGACCGGCACCGCGAATGGCGTGAAGGGCGGCTAGGAAAGTGGCTTCCGGACCTTTCTGATTTACTGCGCCACGTCCGATGATTACTTTGCCGAGGCCGGGCTTGTCAACGAGCGCGGCGTCCCATGGCGGCGAGGACCACTCGGACGGGTCGACTTGCTTGACGTCGTACATGAAGTAGAGACCGAGCGTCTTGGGCGCGCCGGAATCGAGAGTGGCGAAGATGCCGGGCTGGCCGTCGGTAGGGACCTTGGCGACCTGGCTGAAGCCGACCTCGCGGAGCATTTGCATGGTTAGCTCGCAGCCTTCGTTCATGCCGCGATTTTCCGCGGCGATGGAGGGCTGGTGAATCCAGGTTTGCAGGCGCTTGAGGGATTCGTCGTGGCGCTTGTCGATTTCCGCCACGATGGGGTCGAGGCCGGCACCGGCGGCTGCGCTCGTCCAGCGAGGAAGGGCGAGGGCGGCTGCAGCGCCAGCGGTGGTCTGAAGAAAGCTGCGACGGTCGGACATTTTCGTCTCCCCTGAGAATGATTTCGCGTGCTGTTCGGGCGAGAGACTACACCTTTTACGGCGGTGGCTGCAAATGTCTGGACAAGGTGTCAGTGGGTGGGCTCGAGCGTCAGCTTTTGGACGCGCCAGTTCAGGATTTCGGCGACGTAAAGTTCGTTTTGGGACGGGCAGGCGATTTCGTGGACCCAGCCTAAGTCGCCAGGTTGCTTGCCGGCTTGGCCGAACCAGCCGAGGAGCTTGCCATCGAGGCTAAGTTTGTAAATGCGGCCAGGGAAGGCGTCGGAGGTGAAGAGGACTTGATTGGGTGGCGGGGTGATGCAGATGGTCCAGGGAGCGCCAGGGGACATGGTGCCGGTGGTTTGCGTAGGACGATTGCCGATGGCGGGACGCGCGTTCGGGCCGATGGGGAGGTCGATCGTGATCTGGCGCAGGAATTTTCCTTCGGTGTCGAAGACTTGAATGCGGCGATTGCCGCGGTCGGCGACGTAGATGTTGTCGTGCGCGTCGACGCCGATGTTGTGGGGCGTGTTGAATTGGCCAGGTTGATCGCCGGGCTCACCCCAGGATTTGAGCCAGACACCGTTTTTATCGGCTTTGGCGACGCGTGAATTGATGTAGCCGTCGCTGATGTAGGTGTTGCCGGCGGAATCCCAAGCCATGTCGGTTACTTGGCGGAACATGCCGTCGACGGGAGGGAGCGGCGGCTTGGGATGCTTAAGCGGCTCGGTGCCTTCGTCGGAGGCCTCCTGCTTGCGGCCGAAGACCATCACGACGCGGCCTTGCGGGTTGAACTTGATGACCATGTCGGAACCTTTGTCGGCGACCCAGATGTTGTCTTCCTTGTCGATGCGAACGGAATGCGCGAAGGACCAGGCGTAGAGGTTGTAGCCGATTTCGCGGAGGAATTTTCCGTCAGGCGCGAATTCGAGGAGGTTGGCTGAGGCGGCTCCGTAGGCTGGGCCGGTGGTGTTGCCGCGGGAGAAGACGAAGACGTGACCTTTGGAGTTGACGGCGACGCCTACAGCTTCGCCGAGATGGAGGTCGGCGGGTAGCTTGAGGAAGTCGGGGACGGAGTGGTAGCGGATTTCGGGGACTTGTGACTGTTGGGCGGAAAGAGAGTTGGTGATGAGGAGAAAACAAATTGAGAAGAGGGAGAGTCGCATGGCTTGCCTCCGAATCGGCTGATGTGCGCGCGTTCGGGGCAGACTATACACCCGGCAGAGTCGAGAGGCGAAGGGAAGCAGATAGTGTTACGGATTTGCGGAAGAAGTTACGGAAAGACGGAGTGTTTAGCGACCGGCAATGCGTCGCGGCAAGATGGCTGAGCTACGTGATCGACTCGATGGGAAGTGATCAGCTGGACTTCCTTCGAGGCACCTTGGCGCCTTTTTTGCGGGCTTCGGAGAGCCCGATCGCTATGGCCTGCTTTCGGCTCTTTACGCGACCACCTTTGCCGCCTTTGCCTGAGCGCAGCGTGCCACTTTTTCTTCTGCGCATTGCACTGGCGACCGTTTTGCTTGCGCCTTTGCTGTACCTGCGCCCTGAACCAGATTTCCTGGCTGCCATGTGAAACCTCCTTCAGCTTAGATTGTGCTGCGTGTGAAAAGTTTGCGACCCAGATGCGTATTACAAGAGGATGAGCTTGGTCGTTCGTGGTTGTGCGAGCGACGGAGTGCTAGCAGTGCATAAGCCGGGATGCACACTTAAACGTATTTCTTTGGCCAATCGATTGCATCAAATGAGCGCGAAGGGTCGGGACCGAGGGCTATGAAAAAGGTCGGATTTACCGTTAGCGGCTGGATCATCATTGGGTTGGGCATCGCGGGGATGGCACTGCCGTTTATTCCTGGAGTGGTGCTTATTGTCCTAGGGCTTGTAATTCTTTCCTCACACTATGTTTGGGCGCAGGGCGCGTTGAATTGGCTGCGCCGCAAATTTCCCAAAACACTACAATTCGCGGACCTCCAATTAGCTAGCTTGAGGCAGCGGTTCACCACGCGTTAGGCGGGACTGGCTTGGTTGTGGTGGGCCCGGTAGGATTTGAACCTACGACCAACGGATTATGAGTCCGCTGCTCTAACCGCTGAGCTACAGGCCCGTCCAGTGGGGTGCTGCAATGAGTTTAGTATAGGCGCGGGGCGGCGTCGACACCGGGGTCCGTGACGGGGACTATGGGCTTTGGTAACATCCGTCGGCGAAGGAACTAAGCGGGGCCTGGCATGAAGCTGGTTACGTTTCATCACTCGGGGCGCGGAGATCGCGTCGGAGCTGTGGCGGCAGACGGAAGCATTGTGGATTTGAATGCGGCTTACGCGCTGTATTTGCGGAATGTTGAGCGAGAGGGCGCGTTTTATGCGCTCGCAGATGCGCGGGTTCCCGCGGAGATGCGCGGGCTCTTTGAGAATGGCGATCGTGGATTGGACGCTGCGCGGGCGGCGCTGCAATATGCGTTGAAGGAGGGGCCGGAAACAACGGGGCCGAGCGGGGAAGCGATTATATTTCGCAGAGATGCGGTTCGAATCAAGGCGCCGATTGTTCCGAAGAAGTTTTTTCACACGGCCGGTAATTTTCGGGAGCACCATACGGAGGCGCAGAAGGCGGGGTTTTCGCATCCGGTGCTGCCGTGGATCGTGTTTTTCCAAAATGTGGATGCGATTATCGGGCCGGATGAGGAGATCGTTTACCCGGAGCATCTTACCGAAGAGCTCGACTACGAGTTGGAGCTCGCGGTCGTGATGAAGAAGAGCGGTAAACACTTTTCGGCGGACCGGGCTGGCGATTACATCGGCGGTTATGTGATTTTCAACGACATCACGGCGAGGGATATTCAGCGGACGGAGATGAAGTCTGGCGTGTTCAGCTTTTGCAAGGGGATCGATACGTTTTGTCCGCTGGGCCCGCACATCGTGACCGCGGACGAGATAGCGAACCCGAATAATTTGGCGATGGAGCTGCGAGTGAATGGCAAAGTGCGGCAGGAGTCGCACTCGAGCAAGATGTCCGTGACAGTTTCCGAGATCATTGCGCATTATTCGCCGATGGGATATTCGGCGGGCGATGTGCTGTCGACCGGAACGGTTTCGGGCGTTGCGGCTTTCAGCGGCGACCCAAAATCTTTGTATCTGAAGCCTGGCGACCTAGTGGAATGCGAGATTGAGAAGATTGGCGTGCTGCGCAACCCCGTGGTTTCGTATAGAGAGAAGCACGGCGGCAAGTCTGTAGCCGCAGCATGACCGAACCGAATTGATGAGTAGCGCAGAAAAAAACGGCATTTGGGTTAGCGAGCTGAATCGCCGGCCCGAAGTGCGGAAGCCGTTTGATTTGGGGCGCGCCGTGCAGTTTTATGACACCACGCTGCGGGATGGCGAGCAGAGTGTCGGTGTGGTGCTGACGCCGCAGCAAAAGATGGAGATTGCGCGGGCGCTCGACGGCTTGGGTGTCGGACGGATTGAGGCCGGGTTCCCGCGAGTCTCGGCTGAGGATGCAGAGGCCTTTGGACTAATTGCGAAAGCCGGGTTGAAGGCAGAGATTTGGGGATTTGGGCGCGCGCTTAAAGCGGACATCGACGAGTTGCTCCGTTTGGGTGCGCATGCGACCGTCATTGAGACGCCGACGAGCGCGATCAAGCTCCGGGCGTACGGCTTGAGCGTAGACGAGGCGATGCGGCGCGCCGCGGAGGCGATCGGGTACGCACGAAAGAATGGAGTCACCGTCGCGTTTTTCACAGTGGATGGCACGCGCACCGAGTTGGAAACGCTAAAGAAGTTTTATCGGTGTGCACTGGAGGCCGGCGCGGAAGAGTTGGTAGTTGTGGATACAATCGGCGCATGCGGACCCGAGGCCGTGGAGTTCCTGGTGCGGCAAGTGCGGGATTGGGTTGGCGTGAATGTGCCGCTGCATTTTCACGGGCACAATGATTTTGGGATGGCGACGGCTTGCGCGGTGGCGGCGGTGCGTGGCGGGGCGGAATGGATTCAGGGCACAGTAAATGGGATGGGCGAGCGCGCGGGCAATGCGGACCTCGGCGAGGTGGCCATGGCGCTTACAGGACTTTATGGCGTGCCGGTGCGGCTGGATTTAACGAAGATTCGAGAAGTGTCGAGCTTGGTGCGGCGCACGGCGGGGCACGAACTGGAGCCCTGGAAGCCAGTGGTCGGCGAAAATCTATTTATGCGGGAGAGCGGGGCGGTGGCGAGCCAGTTTCATATTCCGGAGGCGATTGAGCCGTTCTCGGCGGAACTCGTCGGAGCGACGCGCGCGATTGTACTTGGCAAGAAGAGTGGTATCGACAGCATTGCGATCAAGGCAAAAGAGCTAGGCATTTCCCTGACCATGGAAGAACAGCAGGCAGCATTGGCGGCCGTGAAGCAAGCGGGGACCGAAAAGCGGGGACTCGTTACGGATAATGAGTTTCGTGAAATCACCGAGCGCATCAAACGCGCGGCGTCGGCTTAGGACTTCGAGTCGTCATTTTTTGTTGAAGTGCGGCAATACTTTTTGGCCGAAAAGGCGCGCCTGCTCAAGGCGGTCGTCTCCCCACAGTTCCAACATAATATGCGTGCACCCGGACGCGCGGTATTCCTCCAATCGCTCAATGCATTGCGACGGAGTCCCTGCGATCGGGCAAACTTTTTGCAGAACGGCATCGGTAACTGCCCGCGCCGCGGCTGTACGTCCGCCTTGCTCCATAGCTTCGGCGATGGGCCGAATTTCGTCGAAGCTGAGACCCGCGCATTCGAGCAGCGTGTCGGCAGAGCCGCGAATATTTTGCACTTTGTTGGCCAGGTACATACCGGCCATTTCACGCGCGCCTTCGCGGGCGGTTTTGGTATCTTCTCCCACGCTGCCGACGATTACCGAGCCGAGATCAAGCTTGGCGGGGTCTTTGCCGCTTTTACGTGCGCCTTCTTCCATCATTTTGCGGGAATATTGAACAAATTTAGGTGTGGTAATGCTGGCGGTCAGCAATCCGTCGGAATGCGACCCGGCTAGTCGCTGAAGGACCGGGCCGGTGGCGCCGATATAGATGGGCACGCGCCAGCGGGGAACGTGGGTATCAGCTTTCAGTGCGGGCGCGAACGCTTGAAACGCTTTGCCTTCGTATTTGACTTCATTGCCTGCGAGCATGGCTTCGATAATCTCGATGCTTTCGCGCATCACAGTAGCGGGGCCGACCTCTTTTCCCTTTTCGCCTTCGCCGATTTCTTTCATGAATATTTTTGAGGCGCCGAGTCCAAGGAGAAAGCGATCTTTGCCTGCCGCTTCCTGCAAAACACGCGCTTCCATTGCGATCTGCACAGGGTGCCGCGTGTACGGCGAAATAATGCCCCACCCGATCGTGATGCGTTTTGTTTCACGCGCAACAATCGCCGTGACGGCGGTAGAGGAGCGCGCCTCCATGGAATGCTTGCGCCACCACGGGTAGGCTTCAGCGAGCCAGAAAGTGTCAAAGCCGGCCACGTCGCACGCTTGCGCCATGCTGACGGTTTCCTGCAGCGGCTCCATACTGAGCTGCAACACACCGATTTTGAATGGCATGCTCATCAGTTCGGTTTTCTCCATTCGTGAATTGCGATGCGCTCGCCGTTTCTAAACGGGATCGCTCCAGGAATGCTCCAAACCTTTGACAAGCTGCCATAGCGCGCGATTCAGCGGCGTGGGCACTCCAAGTTTTTCGCCGCTATCAGCGATCGCCCCGTTCATGAAGTCGACCTCTGTTTGGCGCTTGGCAAGAATGTCTTGCAGCATGCTGGCTTTGTGCTTGCCGGGAGCATTCGCGCCCTTTTGTACAAGCGCGCGGGGATCGCCGTGGAGCTGGATGCCGAGGGCCTTCGCGACCGCTTCGCCTTCCGAGATAAGCGCGTTGAAGAGTGCGCCGGTTTGCGGAAGGCGCGTCGCAGCGCCGTGATGGAGCAGCGTGAGCGCGCCCACCGGATTAGTGGAAGCGTTGAAAATAAGTTTGGTCCACTGCGCGCCGCGAGCATCTTGCAGCGGAACGACTTTCAGCCCAGCACGATTCAGGAGCTCGGCTAACTTTTCAACGCGCGAATACGGAGTGTTCGTCGGTTCGAAAGGACCGATCCAGGTGTCGCCGTTAATATCGAAGCCGACGTGACCGGGTTCGATTACGTGACCGGCAGGAAATGTGGTGCCGCGAATGACATAGCGCACGTGCTTGGCGAGAATTTCCTCATTGCCGACGCCATTCTGGACTGAGCATACGGCGCTGGAGTCAGTGAAGAGATGAGCAGTTTGTTCAATCGCGGGCCGCGTATGCGTGCTTTTGGTGGCAACGATTCCGAATTCGCATGGAGGAATTTCTTTCGCATTGGTAGTCGCGTGCAGGCGCGAGGTGAAATCAGCCGCGCCACTGATGCGCAGCTCGCGCTCGTTGATAGCGCGAGTATGCTCCTCGGAGACGTCGTAGGCGTGAACTTCCACATCAGAGAGGCGCGCGAGGTGTGCCCCGAAAATACTGCCTATGGCGCCGCAGCCGACGATGCAAATCTTCACGCTCATGCGGTCTTCCGCGCCTCCAGCCCGGTGTAGAAGCGCCACGGAACATTCGCGAGGCACTCTCCTTCATTCTTGCCCACGCGATAAGTGTCTTGCGTGTAGAGGCAGACTTGGCCTTCCTGGTCGACAACTTGCGGATGAAAACTGACCACCATGTTCTCTTTGAGCTGAATCTTCGTGTTCGCGCCGATGGCCGGATATTCGAGCATGGTCATGCCAATGGAATGTCCCGTCAGGTGTCCGAGCGAAAAGCCCGCTTTGCTGAAAATATCAGCCGCAGCCTTGTGAACTTCGCTGGCGGGAGTGCCGTCGCTCATTCTGACGCGAGCGGCTTCCATAGCGTGAGGATAGACTTCGCTCATCGCTTGGGTGCGTGCGCTGATTTTGCCGCGAATGAGCGCGCGAGAAAATTCGATCCAGTAACCCGCGGCACCCGTGACTTCCAGCGAATAGAGCAGCAAGTCGTCGGAGCCGACCTTGCGTAGCGAAGGAACCTTGAAAAACGCTTCCGCCTCACCGTTTGTGCCGCTTAGCACGATGTTCATCATTCGCGGACCGGCGCCGCGAGCGAAAAAACGCTCGACGGCCGGTGCCATGATTTCGGCTTCGCTTTTTCCGGGTTCATACGCGGCGAGCAGCGCGTGGAAACCATCGAGAATGATATCCATGCTGTCGCGGAAGCCTTCGAGCTCTTCGTCGCTTTTCACCGCGCGGGCCATATCGAAGTAAAAATCGAAAGGGACTAGCTCGAAAGATCGGCCTTGGAGTTCGCGATAATCACGCACGGCCATGATGAAGTCCATGCCATACACGGCCACGCGCTTCCAATGGCACTTTTCCGCTTCGTCGCGTAGCCATTTTCCTGGAATTTCCGCCCAGACTTTTTCCTGGACGAAAGGAGCTTTCTTATCGCCAATCCAGCGCGCTTCGCGCGGAAAAACGAGGACAGGGTCACCGGAAAGGGGAATCAGCACGTAAACATAGCGGTGAACGATTTCGAAACCGGAGGTATAGCGCACCGCGCCTTCGAATCCGGCGTATTGATTCCCGCAAACGATCAGGGCATCGACTTTTTCCGCCTCCATCGCGCTGCGGATATTGTGGTAGCGGCGGTCGATCTCTTTTTGGCTCGGCATTTGGCGAATGACCTCGGCTAATGCGCTCCGCAGATTTCCGCGGCGGCGAGAGCATACACTCTCGTGGTGTTGACGAGTGTTTCGATGGCGACCTTTTCACCTTCCGCATCGCGCGGCCCGCTCGACGGTCCGTAATTAAGCGTTTCGATGCCGAAGCGCGTCATTACCGAAGCATCGGAGTCCCAGAGAACAGTGGCGTGTTTGGGAGCGGCGCCGAGCACGCGGTTGTGGCAGGACTCGATAGTCTTGACGAGCGGATGGTCCTTGGAAATCTCGGCCCCGGGAACGGAGACAAATGTTTCGGATTCGATGCCGTAGTCGGGGTGTTTTTTTCGCAGATCGAGAACGAGCTGCTTGATGGAGGTGCGGACTTCTTTGAGCGGCATCGTCGGCGGGACGCGCACATCCAGAAAGATGTCGGCGCGGTCGGGAGTGCGGCTGACGCGCCACGGGAAGCCGGCGCGAATGCAGCCGACGTTCACGACGCCGGGCTGGCCGGCGTACGCGGCTTTTTTCTCCCATCCGGAAATCCAGTTGTAAATAGGATCGAGGATTTGTTTCATACGAAAGATGGAGCCGTGGTCTTGCTTTCCACGAGTGAATGCCGTGTGGACGTAGTGGCCGCGCGTTGAGAGGCGCACCCAAACCGTACCGTAGTGGCCGAGCACCAGCTGCATATCCGTGGGCTCGCCGAGAATGCACATGTCTGGCAAAACGCCATGATTGACTAGATGATGCGTTCCCACGCCGTAGCCGCGAAATTCCTTACCGACAAATTCATCGCTCCACTGCGTCTTTTCGATTTCGCCGACAACCGCGGCGATCGTGACGTCGCCTTCCAAGTTTACTCCGGCGCGCATCAGCGCTTTCACCGCTTGTGTGTAGCAGACCAGCGCGCCTTTCATGTTGTAGATCCCGAGGCCGTAAATCATTTTGTCGCGAATCACAGCTTTAGGTTTGTAACCAAGCCCGGTGAGAAACGATTCGCGACCGGTGTTGGACGTATCCATGTGGCCGTTGAACATCAAGCTCTTGCCGTTGCCCGTGCCCTCCCACAAGCCGACCACATTCGCGCGCGCGTCTTCCACTTCTTGCCAGGAAACGGCGAGCCCCATTTCTTCGAAGGCTTTCCGCATGTAGCGACCCATCTCCAGCTCTTCGCCGGTGGGGCTGGGGATGTTCACAACGTCGCAGCACATGGCGACGATCTCATCTTCGCGAATTTGCGCAAGAATGGTTTTCGCGAGGTCCTCTGTCATCGAACCATGCGCTTCCGCTGCGTGTGGCGTCATATTCGTTTTGTGTTCAGCGACGAAAATCGTCGGGATACGAGCAAAGCTTCTCACACCCGTTGGCCGTCACCAAGAAATTGTCTTCGAGCCGCAGACCTCCGCCACCTTCCCAGTAAATGCCCGGCTCGATGGCCAAGACCATGCCCGATTGCATCGTCCCCGCCGCGGCCTGATGCGAGTAGGGCGGCTCGTGCGCACGCGCCCCAACGCCGTGGCCCACGGGGTGCGAGGGCTGGCCAGGATAGCCCGCGGCGTCGATTCCCCTGCGAATGATGCGATCAATATCACCGAGCGGAGCGCCGTCGCGGACGCACCCGATAGCATCGTTGAAAATCTTCAGCAGTTGGTCGAGGAGCACATTGTATTTTGCCGTGAGTGAACCTAGGCAGAGGTTTTTCGTGAGATCGGTCCAATAACCATCGGCGCAGACCCAGATTTCCACGAGGGTTGGCTCATTTTCGATTACCGGACGATGACTGGTCGCCGTAAACGTCGCGATGCCGGGACCGGACCATACGAGTGTGAACGCGCGAGCCATTTCGACTTTGCCTTTGTAGCCGACGCCGACGTGGTGGATGTGGCCCTCGATTATGGCGGCGACTTCGCTTTCTTTCATGCCGGGCTTGATGTTGTCGCGTGCGTGCTCCATGCCAATGGCGGCGAGTTCGTTTGCAAGACGCATGCGCTCGATTTCTTGGGGAGTTTTGATCATGCGCACTTGCGCGAGAAGAGGCGCAGCGTCGATCGTTTCTTTGCAGCTAGCGCGAAACGAATCATAAAAGCCCTGCCAATAAACAGTGGGTTCGCCGACCATGCGATCGCAGATCTGCGACATCTGCGAGAGCTCGATGCCCACGCGACGCGTCAGATTCCGTTCCTTTAGGACTTCGATAGCCATCTCCACTGCGCGAATCATCGGCGGGCGCGGATCCTTGAGATGATAAAAGGGGAAGAAGCGAACGTCTTTGTTCCAGGCAGTGCGTTGAGCCTCGCGAAATTGTGGCTCGATAACCAGGAGCGAGGGGTCGCCTTCGCGAGGGAAAATCGCGAGGTCGTACCCTTTCATCGTCCAATAGTTCGTGAGGTAGAGAACATTGTCCGGCGCGCGCGCGACGATGGCATCAAGTTCGTTGTGCTCCATCATTTCGCGGACGCGGTGCCATTTTTCCTGGTCGAGTGGGTATCCCATTTTGCTGATCACTTTGCCGCTGTGTGTTCCTTACCGTGATAGCTCCACGAACTTTCTTTGCCTTTGATCAATCGATACAGCGCGGTGTGCAGCGGCGCGGGAATTCCTGCGCGTTCGGCTTCGCGGGCGATGGCTCCGCCAAGGAAGTCGACTTCGGTTTTAAATCGGTGGCGAACATCATAAAGCATCGAAGGTGGGTGATCCGTTTGCGCACCGATTTTATTCATCTCCCAAGGATCTTCGTGGAGCTTGACGCCCAAGCCGGCGGCCACTTGTTTGCCTTCGTCGATGAGCGCGTGAAGAAGGTGCCCTAAGTCTGTGAATTGATTTTCCAGCGCGAAATGAAAGCTGTGCGGCAACTCGGTGAGCGCGGAGACCGCGTTGACCGAAGCATTGAAAATTAGTTTCGACCACTGCGCTGGCCGCGCATCTTGCAAAGCCACGGCTTTCAGGCCGGACGCACAGATCAGATCGGCAGCTTCCTGCACGACGGCGAATCGCGTGTGCGTCGGTTCGAACGGGCCCATCCAGGTTGCGGTGTCGAGCTCGTATTGAACGTGCGTGTCGCTGTGCCGCGTGCCGCTCATAAAGGTTGTGCCGCGAATCACGGATGTCTTCGTGAGGTCAGCAATGATCTCTTCGCCGCCCAAGCCATTTTGCGATGAGAGGACAACGCCATTTTTGAAAAGATGCGCGACGGGTCGGACCGCTTCAGCGGTTTGTGTCGCTTTGCTGGAGACGATACCGAGATCGAATTGCGGCAATTTCGAGGGCTCGTACGATGCGCTGAGGTTGACGTGAAATTCGTGCGTTCCCGAGACGCGCAGGCCATTCTTGTTCAGCGCTTCCGCGTGTTCAGACCGCCGCACGAACGCCCACACCTCGGCAATTTTCGCCAAGTGGGCGGCGTAGAGGCTTCCGATGGAGCCGCAGCCGATGATGCAGATTCGCTTGATCAAATTGTCTAAGCTCGCGGCGTATTTATCGGCTCGGGCGCGGATGCTCGACGCGGACCATCGAGGCAAATCCACCCGAGCCTGCCCGCTGCAGCGCGCGAAAAATGGAATCGCCGGTGTTGTGCGAGTCGTCGATAATGACGCCACTCGAATAAAGCGCGTCCTGCAACGCCGCACACACCGTATGCACCGGGGCGGCACCGCCTTCGCCCATTCCTTTTGCGCCGTTGTAGGAAAACGGGGAGGGCGACTCCATGTGGCCATAGAGCAGATCCGGCATATTCATCGCGGTAATTGGGGTGTAGTCGCTGAACGTGGAGGCCATCAGATTGCCATCAGAGTCGTAAGCACAATTTTCCATCAGCGCGGCGCCGATGCCGTGCGCGGTGCAGCCGTGGACCTGACCCTCGACGATGCGAGGATTGATGGTGCGGCCGCAGTCATCGACGCAGGCGTAAGCAAGGATTTTGGGCTGAAAGGTTTCTCGGTCGACTTCAATAACGGCCACATGAATTTGCGCGGCGTAGGTCAGCGTTAAATTTCCGTACTTACGCTTTACATCCGGCACTTGAAATGGCGCATGGTACACGTGGCGGCAATTCAGGGTGACGTCCCAGAGAGTTTCCGGCATGCCGGCATTATTCACATTCACCAGATTTGCGAGCCCCCAATAATTTATTGATTTCTTAGTGCGCCGGTCGCGAACCTCCGGCCCTTGCGCGCCGATCGCAAACTCCAGGTCCTTCTCCTTGCCTTTCAATGCCCAAGCAGCCAACCGGGAAATTTCGTTGCAGAGCTTGACCGCTGCGCCGTGAATCGCCGAAAGTCCCGTGACCGCAAACTGGCTCGCGTAGGTTCCCGTGTGCCCGGTGTAAACGTTTTGCTCGGTGTCGAAACCGGGTTTCACTTTGACGAGGTCGGGAGAAATTCCCAGCACGTCGGCGACGACTTGTGCCGCCGTGGTCTCGTGTCCCTGTCCCTGCGGGACCGATCCGAGGCTAACGACGACCTCCCCGTAAATATCCAGCTTGACGTTGGCGGCTTTGGATTGCCCGGAAAACGGCGCGAAATTGTTGATGATCTGCGCCTGGCCAAAATTATTCGTGCCGGAATCAAGCGTCGAGCCAATACCCATGCCGATCCAGCGGCCTTCCTTTCGCGCAGCAGCTTGTTTTTTCTTCCAATCGTCCCAGCCGATCAGTTTTTTCCCGAGCGCAAGCATGCCGGCATAGTCGCCGGAGTCATAGACGCACCCGTTCGGCGTGGTGTACGGCATTTCTTCTTTGCGAATGTAGTTGCGGAGACGCATTTCATCGTTCGAGACGCCAAGCGTGTGCCCGCATATATCCAGGATGCGCTCGATGAACCAGAGTTGCTGCATGCGCGAGTAGCCGCGGTTCGGGCCAACCGGGCATTTATTCGTCACCACTTGGTTCACGTCAATGCGAACGTTCTTTACGCGATACGCCCCGGGCAGCACCTGCGCCCAGATGACGCAGCCGAGCGGCTCGTACCTTGGGTAAGCGCCGCAATCATCTACATGGCGGGAATCGATCGCCGTGATCACGCCGTTCTTGTCCAGCGCTACGCGCGTGTCGAAAAATGTGCGCTCGTTTCCGTGCGCGCTGGCTTGCATATGCTCCGTGCGCGTTTCCGCCCATTTAATCGGACGGCCACCGGTCTTGCGAGAGGCCAAAGCGCAAACCGCCATGTACGGATAGTTCGTGATCTTGATCCCGAACCCGCCGCCAATGTCGAAACTCTTCATCAAAATCTGATCGATACCTACTCCGAGCGCGGGCGAAAGAAATTGCGCGGCGAAGGAAGGAAACGAATTATTAGACCAGTATTCGATCCGCTCCGAGCGCGAGTCCCACACCGCGATCACCGCATTATTTTCCAGCGGCGTGCTCGAGAAGCGATGAAAGTGCAGCCGGCCGATGTGCACAACATGCGCGGCTTGCTGAAATGCCTTCTCGATGTTGCCGTACTCGAAAACCCCGTGCCAGTTGCGGTTCGTGCCCATCTCCGGATGCACGAGGCTCGCATCCTTCAGCGCTTCTTCCGCAGTCAGAACGGGCGGGAGCGGCTCGTATTCCACTTCAACCAACTCCGCAGCGTCTTCCGCAATCAGTCGAGTTTCGGCCACGACCGCTGCGACAGGCTCCCCCTGGAACACAACTTTATCGACTGCCATCGGGTAGTCGGCAATCTTCTGTCCGGCATCCGGGCCGATTTCGATAAACGGCTTCACCATCGACTTCACTTCGGCGCCAGTAAGCGTGCACACTACGCCCGGCAGAGCCGCGGCCTTCGAAACGTCCAGCCGCGTAATCTTGGCGTGTCCATACGACGAGCGCACAAAGCGAATGTGCAACATGCCCATCAATTTCTGATCATCGACAAAAATCCCCTTGCCGCGCACCAGGCGGTCTTCTTCCTTGCGACGAATGGGCTGGCCGACCCACTTTGCCGGGCTACTCGAGGCCGCTGCTTTCGTTTTCTTCGTTTTCGTGCGCAATGTAGTTGCCATGATCGCGAACGCTACCCCAAAGCTTTCTGCAAGCCATCAATCAATTTCTGTACGTTTTTCTTGGCCAGAGGCTCGAGCAATCCGCCGGCAAGTGAAGCTATGCGGCCGACAACATTCGATTGCCCCAGCCAACTCACCTTGGTTTCTCCGCCAGGTGCGGCCTGCAGATCAAAACCCGCGCGTAAGGTCGCCGAGCCCCCCGGCACGTCGCCCTTGCCTTCGTAAACCGCGCGAGTAGCCGGCTCCGCCTCCACCAGAGACATCTTCACCGCCGCGGTGCCACGAATGTGCGAAATCCCGACGCTAAGTTTCACAAGGAAATTCTTCGCATCCAGAATCTCCATGCTCTGATAATCCGGCAGCAGCGGACAAAACCGATTCGGGTCCACGAGAAAATCGTAAACTTCCTGCGGCGTTTTCCTTACCGTGAAGACGCCGCTGAACTTGATCTCCATTGCTAGGGTTTCCCCATCTCACCCGCCGCCATCCGAATAGCCTTCAAAATGTTTTGATAGCCGGTGCAGCGGCAAGTGTTTCCGGCAATAGCCTTGCGAATCTGCTTCTCGCTTGGCTTCGGATTCTTCTTCAGCAGGTGAATCGTAGAGAGCAGAAGCCCGGGCGTGCAGAACCCGCACTGAAGTCCGTGGCATTCCGCGAAAGCATTCTGCACTGGATGTAGCGCGCCGTCAGTGGAGAGGCCCTCGACCGTAGTGATTTCGCCGCCGTCCGCCATCGGCGCAAACAACGTGCAAGATTTTACGGTACGGCCATTGAGCAGCACTGTGCAAGCGCCGCAGTAAGTGGTGTCGCAACCGATATGCGTTCCGGTCAAATTCAAGTTCTCACGCAGAAAATCGACGAGCAACGTTCGCGGCTCGACCAGCGCCTCTCGCGCCTCGCCGTTCACGCGAATGCGAACAAGAATGTTTTCAGCGGCCGACATATTCGTGTCCCGCCTCCACGTGTTCACCGCGAGCGCGCCGCACCGCAATCCCAATCGCGCGTTTCACCAAAGCCGCAACTAAGGCGCGCTTGTAGTCGGCCGAGCCGCGCATATCATTCTGCGGCTCTGCCGCTTCACGCGCGGCGTCTGCGGCGCGAGCGATCGTACGCTCATCAATTTTCTTGGTTCGCAGTTCGGCCTCGGCCTGCTTGGCGCGAATGGCAGTAAGCCCCACGCAGCCAAGGACGATGCGCACGTCCTTACACGTGTCCTTCGCATCGAGAGTTATCTGGACAGCGGCACTGCCTGTAGCGTAGACACAGGCACTGCGCTTAAATGCTAGATACGCGCCGCCGCTATTCTTTGCGGGCTTCGTCACAACGACTTCTCGCACTAACTCTTCTCTTCCTAGAACCGTCGTGTAAGCGTCCTTGAAGAAATCGTCCATTTGGACTAAGCGTTCACCCTGCGGACCGGCGCAAACCAGAGAAGTTTCCAACGTCAACAGCGTGGCGGCCCAATCACCGCTTGGATCCGCTTCCGCCAGGGAACCACCGATAGTGCCTTGATTGCGCACCTGCACGTCCGCAATTCCGGAGGCGCAATCGTGAAGGATGGGAATCCCGGCGATGTGCTCGGACATTTCAATGTCAGCGTGACGCGCCAGCGCTCCAAACCTAACCTCGCTGTTGTGGTCTTTAATTTCGCTCAAGCGTGGAATGAAATTGATATCGATCAGTGCAGTCGGCCGTGCCAGCCGCATTTTCATTAACGGAATCAGGCTTTGCCCCCCGGCGATCACCCGAGATTCCTCTCCCAACTGGTGCAGGAGTTTTGTAGCTTCTCCGAGCGATTGAGCGCGATGGTAGGTGAAGGGATGTGCGTACACAGTTGGTCGGCTCGCCTCTAAGAGTGGCTGGTCCGCGGCAACGAACGAAGGTGTTATCTCGTCGCGCGCATTTTATTGCGATTGCCCCAGAGTCGCAAGGCGAAACGCACGTTACAGAAGGCTGCTAACGTGCTCAGAGCGTAACGGACGCGCTGGAGTTTGCCGCCCCGTTCGTTTATTCTGCCCCGGCCTCCGGATGCGTAACCGCGAAGAAATCATTCCTATTATTCTGGCAGCGGGAAGTTCGCGGGCCCTGCCGTTTCCAAAAGCGTTGGCCCGTTTCGGTAAGAAAACGGCGCTGGATATCGCCGTCGAGAATTGTTCCTTTTCTCGCAGGATTCTGGTGGTCTTGGGCGCAGACGCGCAACGTGTCTTGCCAGCCGTACCCAAATCGTCTGAAGTTGTAATCAATCGCCGATGGCGTGAAGGGCAGCTCAGCTCGTTGCAAGCCGCTCTGAAGAGAATCGACCCTGACGCCGCGTTTCTGCTCTACCCTGTAGACCATGGGCTCATAACGCGAAAAATAGTCGCGCAGTTAGTGCGCGCGTTTCGCGCGCGCTCGGCGTCCGAGGAAATTGTGATGCCGCGGCGCAGGGACGCCGATGGACACCCGGTGATTGTCTCCGCAGCCGTGCGCCCGGAGTTTTTGGAGGCTGGGACCGCTCGAGAGGTCATTTATAGAGCTCCGGAACGGATCCGCGTACTGAACGTGAGGACCAGTTCGATTTTGGAAGACTTCGATACGATGGAATCCTACGAACAATGCCTCAGAAAGTTCAAGACGCGCAGGTAAAAAAGATAGATAAAAAAGAGAGCTAGAGAGATCAGTCCGCAGCCGAGGGGGAAGAACCCCGCGCCACAACACCCACAGCAGACCCTAACAGCGAAACGATCACAAACCCCGATCCCGCGATGGCAATCGCTCGTGGCAAAGGGCCGTGACTGAACGTCTGCAGCAGCACCCCCAGTGGAAAAACAACCGCCCCCACCAAGAGGCCCTGCGCGAGGAACTGCCGGAAACGTTCCGGGAAATTCACGCGCTCGAAGCCAATACCAAGCACAATCAGCAGCATCGCCAGCCCAATCCAATGACCGTGAACATCCACTTGACGATCGTAAACATATTTCGCTTCCCGGTATTGCTCGAGCGAAGTCTCCATGACGATCGGGTTTCGGTCCGCGGCGGCGGCGAAACTTCCGGCCAGAGACGCTCCGATGCTGTCGAGCGCCTGGTGCTCGGCGAACACCGCGTACCAGAGGCCGTAGCCCATGCCCCAAACAGCAAGCGCGATACCTCCGATAATCAGAAGGCGGCGCGACCCGCTCATTGCGAGTCCCCCGAATTTGGCGTGTTCGCCATTGATGCGTCCAGTTCTCCGGTGTACCGCAAAATTCCGATCCACATCGCCAGAAGCGCGAAAATAATCAGCAGGCCTGAGAAATCGGCCATACCTCCGGCAATCAGCCCGTACTTTATTTCCAAAAGCACGCACACCGGGAGCAATAGCGATCCGAGCAAAAGCACCGCAGCCCAGCGGCGTTTCCAGGTTGTGCGCAACTTCACGTATGGTTGAAAAAAGGCCAGCATGATAGCCAATAGACCGAATTCAACGCTGTGCGCGTGTGCGGCGATATTCACGGCCTTCGCGCCTTGCAGTTGCCCGTAACTTGTTAGCGCATCGTTGACAACCGGTCGAGCGCCTGCCGCGGCCCCCGCACTCATTTGCGCCAAAAGGGAGTAATCCTGCGCCTCATGCTTGTATAGGTGGGCCCCCGCATAGTAGGCGCCATGAAAAAATCCAAGGAGGACCAGCGCAAGCCCTCCCGCAAATAGCATGCGCCCTTCCGTGCTGCGATCACCGAGCAGCTTGTCGGTCGGACGGATACGCTTCCCGCCGAAATGCATCCACAAACCAACCAGACAACCGAATGTGGCAACCAGAACGAGCAAACCGCCAAAGTCCGCGGCAATGCTCGCCCATCCAATGGTTTTCACCGGGCTATGTGCCAACCCCACATAATGGATAAGATAGACGCCGATCGGCAGCAGCCAAGCGCCGGCGAGGAAGACCCACGCAAACTTCTTCTTTAAGGTCTCCGCGAAAGCCACCCAAGGCTGAAGGATTGCCAGCAGCAGCGCCAAATAACCAAAGTCAATCATATGGACATGCGTATCGACCTTGGTGCCGCGGTTCTCCAGGAAGGCGCCGACATTTTGAAAATTGGCGAGCACTACGTGACGGTTTCCCGCCAGCGCAGCGTTCGCCGCGGCCGCCAGATTCGCACCGACCTGCGCCGCATTCTGGTGCAAGGTAAAGACGGCGAAGATGTCGCCGAAGATCATCCCGGTGAGAATCAACGCAATGCCGCCGAGCAGAAACAGCCGCCGCGCGCTCATCGCTGCAAACCCGGCTAGTTCGGATTCCGTGATTAAGGAATCACGCGTAAGTGTTCGAGAACTGGGCAAGCCGGAACAACTCCTTCCAGAATCCACTTACAAAGCGGGCGGGCGTATGCCCCCAACCACCATGCGGCTACGACAATTCTCTAGAAGTTGAATTTCAGCGCCAACTGTATTTGTCGCGGATTGAACACCGCCCGCGGGGTCCCGTACAGCGGGTTCGGCGAACCTTCCCGATTGCCGGTCGCTCCGGCACACCCGAATGCCGTAGGATCCGCGGGACAGAAATCCGAAGCGCCGTAAACGGTGTTGAAAAATCGTATGTTGGTTGTATTGAAAAGGTTGAAAGCCTCCGCGATCACTTCAAAGCTTCTCTTTTCGCGGAAAGGAATCGTGCGTCCGATGCGGAAATCCACGGTACGGAAGTTGTCGCCTAAAAAGGTGTTGCGCGGCTCGATGCCGACGCGGTCATTGTTACCGAAAATATCTCCGTTGGCGTCGAAGCCGGCAAACTTGGTGAAGCGCATAGGCGACTGAACCGTGGCAATGAGGCTGAAGAGGAAGTCGCGCGCAAACGGATTCCAGGTCTTCGGAGTTGTAACCGTCCCATTCACCACGATGCGGTTCCTCACATCGTCGGACGAAAGTGCGCGCTCCGCTCGGAAATTCTGGCTGTCCTGCGGGATCAGCACAAAGCTGGGGTTCGGCCCATCGTCGATGGACTTGGCCCAGGTGTAACTGAGGCCAAAGGAAAAATTGTGCGCCAAACGCCTGTTCACGTTGATAAGCAGTCCGTCAAACTGCGAATCCCAACGCGAGGTAGCTTCAAAATAAATGGCGATGGGGAAAGTTCGCACTCCCGGGTTAAACGGACAAGGCACCGGCCCAGGCGCACAGTATTCATTCTTCGGACCAGTACGGCCCTGCGAATCATGCAGAGTGACGACTTGCTGCACATCGGGCTGGTTCACGTTGAAAAAGCTGCCGAGGTGAACGCCGCGAACATGCAAGCCGCTGATGCTGACAGTTGTGTCCGGCAGCGGATCGAATTCGACAGCCAGGCTGGCCTGCACACCGTAAGGGTTCTTATGATTCTGGTCGAAACGCACAACCACCGAGGGACCGAAGAATCCGCACCCGGCCAACGTCCCCCCAGGGCACGCAAACGTAACCGCATCCGGATACGTCCCATTTGCGACAAGGTTAGTCAACGCGGTAGCGGTAATGAACGGTGCACTGGCAAACGCAAAGAGTTCGGTCTTCGCGTTCAGTCCGTTTTCAAACGGTCGCCCGGGGTACCTGCCGATAGTTCCCCCGCAGGAAGGCTCCTGACACGCCAACAAAGGCGCCGGAATAATGCCGTGGAACAAACCAAAACCGGCGCGCACGACGATGTTGCGCTTCGTGCCGACGTTGTACGCGAGGCCCAGCCGCGGATCAATGTTCTTCCATTGGGTGTTGAGCACGTTTGACGGCCACGTTTCCCATTCCCAGCGAATCCCGCCGTTGAGGGTGAGTCGAGTCGTGGCGCGCCATTTGTCCTGAATGTAAACGCCATTGTAAGTGTGATTCATCTGGCCTTGCGCGGCATTGCGGATTGCCGGCGTGAAGCTCGTCCCCGAATACACCGACGTATTCAGGCTCGGCTCATTGAAGTTCGGAGCTTGGAAGCGCTCGAAGAAAATCACGTTCGGGTGCTGGCAACCGGCTGGTCCGGGTCCACCGACATCCCCAGGCGCCGACACGCACTGCGCGCCGTTGACGCCATCATTGCCAAGGAATGCGCCGAGGTTGGGGAAGTCCGCTTCAAAGGGATAAAAGAGCGGGAAAGATTCCGTGGTGTCGACAAAATTGAAGTTGCCGCCAAAGCTGACCGTGTGGCGATCGAAGGTGCGCGTAACGTTGTCGACCAATTCAAAGCGCGACTCGCGGTAAAAGTCAGGGTTGCCGCGATTCACTCCGGCCGTGAACGTGTTCGAGAGCTCCAGGTGCGGTTGCGTGGAGACGGTCGGGAAATCAAAGGACCGGCGGGCATACTGCATGCGCAACTCGTTTACCAGCTTCGGATTGATGACCGAGGCGAGAGTGCCCGCAATAGATTGATCGCGGTAGAAATTCTGTTTGAACGCGGACGGCAGGTCGAAGCCATCGTTCAGCGGAGACTGATTCAGCAGGCGGCCATCGTTAATGAAATAGCGGAGGAACATATTTTGGTTGTCGCTGAAACGATGGTCGATGCGGGCAAATCCATTGTCGCTGTCGTTCGTGCGCAGAACGCTCCCAAGATTTGGTTCGGGGGCGAGGCCGTAAATGGCTTTCACCTCGTTGATTGCTTTTATATTTCCGAGCACGGCCGAGTTGTAAAAAGGCGACTCGCCGCGGCGCTGCGCCTCGTAATTTCCATAAACAAACGTCTTGTCTTTCTGCAGCGGACCGCCGATGGCGGCGCCGAATTGATTCTGCCGCAGCACGTGCGCTCCGCTGGCCTGCAAGAGATTGACTGCGTCCATCTTGTCGTTGCGGAAATATTCGTACAGCGATCCGTGCCACTCATTGGTGCCGCTGCGCGTAATGATGTTCACGATGCCGGCGGTGGCGCGTCCGAACTCCGCGGAGTAGTCCGTGTTGATGACGCGAAATTCCTGCACGGATTCCTGCGGCGGGGTGCCGCGCTGAATGCCAGAAGCGGTGGAAATATCATCGGCGCCGTCGACCGCGATAAAGTTGTAGTGAATATTCTGGCCGGCGAAGGAGAGCTTTGTAACCGGCTCGACGATAACGTCCGTATTTCCGGAAGTGGTGTCGCCAACGGTTACCGCAGGCGAGAGCAGTGCGAAATTAATGAATTCGCGACCGTTCACCGGCAAATTTATGATTTGCCGCTCGGTTATTACCGTGCTTACTTCGGTTCGCGTAGGTTCCACCAGCTCCGAGGTAGCGGCAACCTCCACGCTTTCTGCCACTCCGCCAGGCGTCAAAGTGAAGTCCAATCCCGCGGACTGTCCGACCTGCAAAATCACATTCTTGCTTTGCTTCCCGAAGCCGGTGAATTCCGCCGATACAGTGTATTCACCCGCGGGCAAAGCGGGAATCGTGTACTCCCCGACATCTGAGCTTTGAACCGTTCTCGTGAACCCGGTCGCAGCGCTGACGACACTCACTTTCGCCTTGGCGACACTGCCTCCGGAGGTATCGAAAATTCTTCCCGACAATGTAGCGGTAATAGCCTGGCTCTTTGCCGACGGCGCAGAGATGCAAACGGCTACAAGCAAGCAGAAAAGGGGAACCGCAAAGGACACACAAGACGGCTTACTTCGGTTCATGACACTCACCCCCAAACCGAGGAAACAGCGCTGAATGCCGTGGAGTATATCAGAGCAGGCTGGCAGCAGGCGTGACAACTTGAGCTGCCTTCACTGACTTTCTTAGCCCTAATCTTTCCAGGCGCGGCAGCACCTCATCGCGGAAATACGGAAGCTCATCGACATAATTGACGAAGGTGATTGTGGTGCCGATGAATCCGGCAGCGCTGATTTTCGCCAACTCCGCAGCTACATCATCGGGATCGCCAATCAGCGGGTAGACGCCGTGACCACCCAGAAATCGCTGCCGGAATAGCTTGAATGCCTCTGGCGGGAAGGACTGAGCGTGGAGCCCTTGCAGCTCCATGAGGTGGTCGGCGGCGGCGTAGTCGCCCATTTGCGTCGTGTAATATTCGTGATACTCCTGGGCTTCCTTGCGCGTCGGTCGGAGCACCACGTAAGACGTGGTAAAGACGTCGATATTGCGGCCGGCAGTCGCGGCGATTTGCTTTATGCTTTGCACGTCCTGCTTGCCTTTTTCAAGGTCGATCAAAACCGTGAACAGGAAGTCGCAGTTCTTTGCGCCAAAGCTGCGGCCCGCTCCGCTGGAGCCGGCGTTCATTACCACCGGTCTCCACTTGTACGGCTTCGGTTTTCCCACAACGCCCTTCAGCTTGATGAAACGGCCATCGTAATCAAACGGATTCTTCTCCTGCCAAATCTTCTGCACTACGTCCCACCACTCTTGCCCGTACTCATACCGGGTGTCGTGCTCGCGCTGTGCTATGCCAAACATCTCAAATTCGTCCTGGTTCCAGCCGCAAACGATATTCAGGCCGAAGCGCCCTTCGCTCACGTGAGAAACCGTCACCATTTGCTTCGCAGCAAAGATCGGATGCACCAGAGGCGCATGCACAGTTCCGAAGACGGTGATGCGCTTGGTTTTGGCGAGCAACCCGCAGGCCCAGGTGATTGTCTCGAACGTGCTCCCTTCAAAATCAGTTTCTCCGCCGTAGCCTTTCCATCGCGCGATCGGCAGCAGAAACTCGATGCCCGCCTCGTCGGCCATTTGTGCGAGTTTCAGATTGTTTTCCCAGGAGGCGTCCCAGCGTTCCGGAACTCTTGTGACAGCCATGCCACCGGAGCAATTTGGAGAAAAAATGCCCAGCTTGAGCTTGTTTTCGTTGAACATCGTGGTGCGCGGTTTCTCGCGTGAGCCGGACATGATTTCTCCTCACTCGAAGATCTCAGGGCCTCATGAAATCGAAACGCAGGATTATAAGGGGGAGCGTTCTGAAACGATACGCGTCGTATACTCCACCTAGACCAGTAACCTTTCCAGCCGTAGCACTTTATCGCGGAAAGATCACCCAGGGGCCTTAACGCATACGTAGTTCCAATCCTCTCGTACTATTGCGCAGACGAGCGGCGCTACTTACACTTCACAGCGTCACTGCAACATCGGCTTTAGCGGTTCAGTCTCGCTCAGCGTCAGCGGACTGTCTGCGGGCGCTTCGGCGTCGTTCAGCCCGGCGTCTACTTCGACTTCCAGCTCGCGCACACTGAGCGTTGTTCACCTCCTCCTCCCAGCCTCCAGGCAGTTCTCGCTGACGGTAACTGTGACGACGGCTCGCCCGCAACCACGATCACTTTGTGCCTCCCTGCGTCTGGCCAAGACGTTTCGAAAAGACTGACAATCTCGCGCTGCAACCCATTAAGATAGCTTCGCAGCAAACTTGCTTCTTTGGTGGTATCGTTTGCGTCCTTTTCAGGAGGACCGCCATGTTACTCTCGCGCAGAAATCTCCTTCGCAATCTTGGTGCAGGCGCCATGTTCGGTGCAGCCGCGCCTGCGCTTCGCGCATTCCCGCTTCCGCCTTCGATGGAAGAAGCACTGTGGGGAAACTCCGCGTCGGCCGCGCAGCCCGCGTCCGGTGGAGTCGGCGCCGCTGAGCCCGTGTTGCTTTATCGCAATGAAAATCCTTACGGGCCTTCCGAAAAAGTCGTTGCGGCGATGCGCGAATCGGCGGCGGGCGGGAACCGTTATCCGCGCACGGAATACGACACGCTGGTCGACAAACTTGCCGCGCGGCACAAGGTGAAGCGCGAGCAAATCGTGCTCGGCTGCGGCTCCGGCGAAATCCTGTGCATGGCCGCCATGGCGTTTCTCAAACCGGGCAAAAAACTGGTTGAAGCCGCGCCCACGTTTCCGGCGCTCGGCAAACTAGCGCAGACCGCGGGCGTCGAAGTCGCGGACGTTCCGCTGAACAAACGCTACGAGCACGACCTGCCGGCGATGCTCAGTAAAGTCGAGCGCTCTTCTGCCACTTCGACGAGTTCGTCTGGCACTGGGCTTGTGTACATCGTGAATCCGAACAATCCGACAGGGACGATTACCCCGCGCAAAGACATTGAAGCTTTCATCTCCAAGTTGCCGGGCGGCGTTACGGTGCTGATCGACGAGGCGTACCATCATTTCGCTACGCCGGGCGCCGATTACGAATCTTTCCTTGACCGGCCGATTGGCGATCCGCGCGTCATCGTCGCGCGAACGTTCTCTAAAATTTACGGGCTTGCCGGCATGCGCATCGGCTACGCCGTGGCCAGTCCGGAACATGCCAAGCGGCTCGCGGCCGGCTTTCCCGGCTGGAGCGTCAGCGTAGTTTCCGCACGCGCCGCATCCGCCGCGCTCGACGATGTGGAGTACGTGCGCATCGGAGTGAAGCGGAATACGGATGACCGGCAGGAGTTCATGAACCAGGCAAATGCCCGCATGCTACGCTGCATCGATTCACAGACGAATTTCGTGATGATGAATCCGCAGCGCCCGCCGGACGAAGTCATCGTGCACCTGAAGCAGCACAACATCCTAATCGGCCCGAAGTATCCCGCGCTGGACAAGTACATTCGCATCTCTCTGGGCAAGCCGGAAGAAATGAAAATTTTCTGGCAAGCCTGGGACCTGATGCCCTCCACCGGCAAGATGGCAATGTAGGCGGCAGCCGGAAGTCCGCACGTCGGAACGTAAGGGCCAGTGGCACAGATTTGGGTCTGTGCCACTGGCCTTTCTTCTGGGCTGCTGCGTTACTGGGGTTTCTTTACTGGTTCTTTTTCGGCGGCGGGTTCCATCGTGGTCTTGGTCTTGGGTTTGCTCGCGGAAGCCACCGTAGCTTTCGGGTGCCAGAAGTCCATCGCCACTTTGGCGACTTCTTCGGGAGGGTTGCTTAGGTCGGCGCTGAAGCGATAGAGAGCGGAATCAGCGACCTCAACGGAGTCGGCGCTGACTTGCTGGAATTTCTTGAAGCCCTCTTCGCCGAGGATTTCCTTGGTGGTGGGATTGTGGTCGAAGCCGCCCATGGACGAGCGCAGGGTGGAGACATAGAAGATGGCGCCTTTGCCGCCTTCGATGACTTGGGAAACAAATACCGGCGCGGTGTTCGGATTCTTTTCGGCCACTTCCTTGACGTCCTTCATCAGAGCCTCAAAATCGGGCACGTGGCCGGGACGAATGTGCACGGCGGTGGTACGCAGCAGGCGAGATTCGCCAATGAACTTGGCGTAGGCTTCTGGGTCCTGTGGGGCTTTGCGGCTTAGGTCCCAGCGGCGGCGGCGAAGCTCGTTGCGCGACCACACCAAGCAGCTATCGAAGTCCTGCCCGAACTTCTGAGCGGCCTCCTTGCCAAAGGCTTTGCTGACCGCGACCATTTCCGCTTCATTGGCTCTTTCGATATCGGCGTAATCCTTGCGGGTGCTGGTGAACTGGTAGACATTCCCTTCACCATAGACGGATTCGAGAGCGAGCCAACGTTCGCCATTGAAGCGGCGATTGGCATCGGCAAATTTCTTGGTGAGGGCTTGGAAATCGGTGAGTTTCTCCGGTTTCACTTTGACGGTGTAAACATCAAGGTAATCTCCTTGCGCTTGGGCGGCGGCGGGCGCCACCAAGCACACCACAGCAACTAGGGCCCAAAGGGCTTTGCGGAACGACATAACTTCCTCCTTGCAGTGACTCGTTTGCGAACTGGTGCCTTACGGGGAAAGAACGTGTGCGTGGGCGAAATGTACACCCGGGTGGCAGAGGGGTCAAGGAGAAGCGGTCGATCGAAGTGAAGCGCTGAGAGCTTGACTTGTGCACGGTTAGGGCATAACGTCAGCGCACATTGGTCGAAACAGTTGTTGGAACCGCGGGCGCGAGCCACATTTTCAAGGTACCCCAATAGACGATCGATCGCCGTTTCCCGCAGCCTACGCGAACATCCGCGAATGAGCGACGAGGAGCGACCTTCCACGGCACTGCGCCGAGCGGCTTGCCAATCAATTCAAGGAGAGAACCATGTTGAAATGGATAGCGGGCCTGGTGGTCATAGTGTTTGCGGTGATGATTGTGCCGGCGGCGGTTTCGCAGATGGAATCCGCGCCGCCGGTGTATACGTTTGTAAGCCAATTCCAAGTACCGCGCGCCAATTGGGCGGGATACTCGGAAGATAGCGAGAAGTCCATCGTCCCGATCCTCGAGAAGTTGACGGCCGATGGAACCATCCTTAGCTGGTCGACTTTTGAGCAGCTCGTGCACACACCGGACGGATATACGCACGGGGCGGCGTGGTCGTCCAGCACCATCTCGGGACTTACGAAGGTGCTCGACGAAGTTCGCAAGAATGGTCCACGGCCGGGTCAAGTCGCGGCGACCAAGCACGAAGACTACTTGATGCAGACGAGGATGTCCCACCCCGGCAGCGGAAACGCGGCGTACTTGCGAGTGATCTGCTCGAATGTGAAGCCCGATAAGCCGGAGGTTTACACCACAATGCTCAAGAAGCTCCTGGTGCCCACGTTCGAGGAACAACTCAAGAAGGGCGTGGCTTCCTACTGGGGCGTTGACGAGCAGTACGTAAACACCTCGGCGCCTTCGACGCGCTGCGTCGTCATCACCTATCCCGATGCCGAGGGCATGGACAAATGGGCGGCAGCCATCAACGCAACAATGGGCAAGTGGACTCCGGCGGAACGCGCGGAATACGCCGGCGCGACGGTGGCTGACAGCCGCCGCGACATCCTGGCGCGTATCACGCACTCCGGCCACAAATAGCTGATTGAGAGGATTACCTCAGGAAGAGGGGGCGATGTTCGCTCCCTCTTTTTGTTTGTCGTCCACATAGGAATGCGGGCATCTTTATACGGGACTACGAAGCAGCCCTACCGGGTTACTTCGCCTTGAGGAGGATTCAAGACGATGATTAGGCGCTTTGGCGTTTTGTTGGCGCTGGCGATGGCGCTTTGTGTGGCGGGATTTGCGCAGGAGCACGAGCATCCGATTCCCGCGAAGAACAAGACAGCGACGTTGATGACGGGGCTGGGAGATTGGCGGCACCCGGTGTCAACGAAAAATGCGCAGGCGCAGGCGTTTTTCGATCAAGGGCTGCGGCTGATTTACGCATTCAATCATGATGAGGCGGCACGGTCCTTCCAGCGCTCGGCGGAGTTGGACCCGAAATTGGCGATGGCGTATTGGGGGATTGCGGAAGCAGTAGGTCCAAATTACAACGATCCAGCGAGTGAAGACCGGTTTGTGCAGGCGCATCAAGCCATCGAGAAGGCGGCGAGCCTGGCGGAAGACTCTTCCGAGAGCGACCGGGCGTACATTGTGGCGCTGACAAAGAGGTTTCCCGCGGACCCGAAATCGGATTTTCGCGCGGCGGCGGAAGAATATCGTGATGCGATGCGCGAGGTATCGAAGAAATTCCCGGATGATCTGGACGCAGCAACGCTCTTTGCGGAAGCGGGAATGAATTTGCACCCGTGGGGACTGTGGCACATTGACGGCTCGCCGGAAGAAGGCACGGAAGAGATTGTGGCCACACTGGAATCGGTGATTCGCCGCGAGCCGAATCATCTGGGCGCGATTCATTACTACATTCATGCCGTCGAGGCGTCGCGTTCGCCGGAGCGGGCGCTGGCAGGGGCGAACCGGCTGGCGCAACTGGCGCCGGCGGCTGGGCACATCGTGCACATGCCCGCGCACATTTATATTCGCACCGGGGACTACGAGGCCGCCGTGAAGACGAATCAGAAAGCTGCGCAGGCGGACCAGGCGTACCTAGCGGCGAGCAAGGCGCAAGGCATCTACCCGATGATGTATTACAGCCACAATTTACATTTCATCGCGATGGCGGCGGCGATGAACGGGAATTATGTGGAATCGAGACACGGTGCACAGATGCTCGCGGCGAACGTGGGTCCGCACGTGAAGGAAATGCCGCCGCTGGAAGGCTTTATGACCGTGCCACTGGCTGTGGAGGTGCGCTTTCACAAGTGGAACGAAATTTTAAAGGCGCCGCGGCCGGATGCGTCGATGCAGACGGCGACGGTTTTCTGGCACTTCGCGCGCGGGCTGGCGCTGGCAAGCACCGGAAAATTGGAAGAAGCGGAAGCGCAGCACAAGCTGGTGGCGGAAGCGGAAGAAAAGACCCCTCCGGACGCAATTTTTCAGATGCCGATCAATAACAAGACCAAAGATATTCTGAAGATTGCCGAAAATGTGCTGGGCGCGAAGATTTCACAAGCGAAAGAGGATAGTGAGGCGGCTATCAGGCAATTGCGGGTGGCCGTAGCCATCCAGGACGGCTTGAAGTACAACGAGCCGCAGGACTGGTTTTATCCGGTGCGTGAGTCGCTGGGCGCGACCCTGCTGATAAGCGGCGACCAAGTCGGCGCAGAGCAGGTCTTTCGCGATGACCTGGAACGCAATCCGCGGAATCCGCGGTCGCTGTTCGGGCTGGAGCAGGCGCTGAAGGCGCAGGGGCGAACGTATGACGCCACGTTTGTGCGCAAGCAATTTGACGCGTCATGGAAAGGTACCGCCGCACCCAAGATGGAGGATTTGGTTTAGCTCAAACTTCGGAGCTATCGCCTACGCTGAAGTAGGTGCAGTCTGGGTGGTGGAAGGCCAGCGCGCTGACGCTGGCTTCCGGGTCCATCATCATGCCTTCGGTTAGCTGGACGTTGATTTCTTCTGGCCGGAGGAGCTTCCAGAGGCCAACCTGGTCTTCGAGGTCGGGGCAGGCCGGGTAGCCGAAGCTATAACGCTTACCTCGATAGCGCGAAGTGAAACGCTGGGCCATGGTCAGGTCGGACGGATCGGGGAAGCCCCAATCTTCGCGGATGCGGCGGTGCAGCCATTCGGCGCAGGCTTCGGCGGACTCGATGGCGAGAGCTTGCAGTCCGTGGGATTTGAAGTAGTAGCCGTCATTCTTGGCCTTTTCGCCGCGCTCGCGGACGCCTTCGCCGGCGCTGACTACGAAGAGAGCGACGTGATCGCGCTGGCCGTTTTGCGGCGCGAGTACGTAATCGCTGAGGCAGAGAAAATCGCCGGCGCGCTGGCGCTTGAAATTAAATGTGTGCAGCGGCGCGGCTGCGCCTAGCGCGAAGAGATGCAGCGCGTTGCCCTCGGACTCGGCCTCGAAAAATTGCCACGTGGCGCGAACCTTCATGAATTCGGCGGCTTCGTTTTTCACTGCTTCCATCGATTCGAACAGCTCGACGGCTTTGGGATCGCGCTCGGCGAAACGCTTTTCGAAGTCGCCGCGGAAGCCGAGATGGCGGCCGTAAAGCATGAAAGGATTGATGTAGCTCCAGATTTCGCGCAGGTCGGGGACTAGGCGGACCTTGCGGTCAAGAGATTGCACCGCGGGGATAGGGATGTCGGTACGAACTTTGGGCGAGCGCGCAGGCAGCGGCGAAATTTCTTTTACTTTTACCGTGGTGGTGACGCCGGCACCATTGCCGGACGCGGTGTGGGCGCTGACTACGGTTTCGCGCGTGGCGGGGTCCATTAGCTCGTTCATTAAGCGGAGACCGGTCATCGCATCTTTCGCGTAGCACACGGCTTTGCCGTAGCTGGGCGCGATTTTGGTTTGCGTGAATTTCGCGGAAAGTGCGGCGCCGCCGACCAGCAGCGGGATTTCGATTCCGGCGTCGCGGAGATCGTTGGCGGTGATGACCATCTGCTGCGCGCTTTTCACGAGCAGGCCGGAGAGGCCGATGGCGTCGGGCTTGTGCTGCTGATAGGCCTTGATTAAATCTTCGGGCGGAACCTTGATGCCGAGGTTCACGACGTCGTAGCCGTTGTTTTTCAAAATAATTTCGACGAGATTTTTGCCGATGTCGTGGACGTCGCCCTTTACGGTGGCGAGCACGACACGGCCGCGCTTGGCGGTATCGGCTTTCTCCATGAACTGCTCGAGATGGCTGACGGCGGCCTTCATAGCTTCAGCTGATTGCAAAACTTCGGCGACGATAAGCTCATTGGCGTTGAAAAGGCGGCCGACTTCGGCCATGCCGGCCATCAGCGGGCCGTTGACAATGTCGAGCGGCGGGACGCCCTCGGCACGCTTGCGGTCGAGGTCGGCGACGAGGCCGTCGCGCGTGCCTTCGATGATGTAGCTGGCGAGGCGTTGGTCGAGCGGGAGGTCGGCTGCGCGGGCCTTGTCCTTTTTCTTGGCGGTGCGGAAATGCTCGGTGATGGCGGCGATGTGGAATTGGTTTACGGCGGCACGCTGCTCTTTGTTTTGCTCACGCCAGTCGGAGGGGACGTTGCGGAGGAGCGCGGCTCGCGGATGATCGGCAGGAAGTTCCGCGGGAGGATGGGAGAAAAGAAGGTTTTCTGCTAGGCGGCGCTCGTGTTCGGGGATGGAGGCGAAGCGCTCGAGCTTTTCCGTGTTGACGATGGCGAGGTCGAGGCCGGCTTTGGTGCAGTAATAGAGGAAGACGGAATTTATGACTTCGCGTGCGCCTGGAGGCAGGCCGAAGGAGACGTTGGAAATGCCGAGGATGGTGCGCGCATCGGGGAGGGCGCGCTTGATGAGGCGGATGCCTTCCACCGTTTCGACGGCACCGCCGATGTAGTTTTCGTCCCCTGTGGCGCAGGGAAAGACGAGGGGATCGAAGACGATGTCTTCGGGGGCGAGGCCGTATTTTTCGGTGAGGAGCTTGTAGCTGCGCTGCGCGATGGCTAGCTTGCGCTCGCGGGTGAAAGCTTGGGCCTGCAGCTTGTCTTCGTCGATGCAGCCGCAGACTACGGCGGCGCCGAAATCGTGGGCGATCGGGACAACTCTTTCGAATTTTTCCTCGCCGTCTTCCAGGTTGATGGAATTGATGATGGCCTTGCCCTGGCAATAAGTGAGGGCTTGCTCGATGGCGGTAGGATCAGTGGTGTCGATCATCACCGGAGCTTTTACTTTGCGGATTAGCTTCTCGTAGAACGGCGGGATGTCTTTCTTTTCGTCACGCTCGGTGCTTTGCAGGCAGACGTCGACGATGTGCGCGCCACCGCGAACTTGCCGGCGGGCGATCTCGCTGGCTTCTTCCCACTTTTCTTCGGCGACGAGATTTTTGAAGAGGCGCGAGCCGATGACGTTGGTGCGCTCGCCCACTAGCAGAGGGCGCGTGCTGTCTTCGGCTTCAATCGTCTCGATGCCGGAATAGATGGCGCGATGCTGCTCCGCTGGACGCTGGCGCGGCTTCTTGCCTTCGGCCATTTGCGCGAGGGCGCGGATGTGCTGTTCCGTCGTGCCGCAGCAGCCCCCAACGATGTTGAGCCAGCCGTGGTCGACAAATTTCTCAAGCTGGGCTGCGAGCGAGGTTGGCGTCTCGAGATATTTACCCTCCTCGTCGGGCAGGCCGGCGTTGGGATAGCAGGAGACGAATTCGCCGGTGAGCTGGCTCAGCGTGCGAATGTGATCCGTCATGAATTCGGGGCCGGTGGCGCAGTTCATGCCGAAAGCGAGTGGCTTGGCGAAGCGCAGCGAGGCCCACATGGCTTCGATGGTTTGCCCGGCGAGCATGGAGCCCATCGGCTCGATTGTGACGGAGATGATGAAGGGGACCTGCTGGCGGATTTCGTGCGAAAGGCGTTGAATGGCAAGCAGCGCGGCTTTGATGTTGCGCGTGTCCTGGCTGGTTTCGATAAGGAGAAGGTCGGAGCCGCCTTCGAGCAGACCTTTGGCTTGGATGTAGTAGGCTTCGCGAAGCTCCTCAAACGTGACGCCGCCGGTGACCGTGATGGCTTTGGTGGTTGGGCCGATGGAGCCGGCTACGAAGCGCGGCTTCGCGGACGTGGTGAACTCATCAGCAGCTTGGCGTGCGAGTTCTGCGGAGCGGCGGCTGAGAAAGTGGGCGTCGGTGGCTAGGCCATACTCGGCAAGGACGATCGGAGCGCTGCCGAAACTGTTGGTCTCGACGATGTCGGAGCCCGCGTCGAAATACTTGCGGTGAATGTCGAGAACGACATCCGGCCGGGTGCGCACGAGATTTTCGTTGCAGCCTTCGAGCGCGGCGCCGCCGAAGTCCTCGGCAGTGAGACTACATTGCTGCAGCATGGTGCCCATGGCGCCGTCCAGCACAAGGATGCGCTGGGACAGCAAGTCGCGAAGGGCTCTGGCGGATTCCGTCAGATTACGCATGGGCCGAAAGTGTTTAGCTCCTTGGTTTCAAACGCGGGGTGGGATTACAAGCCGAACGACCACACTCCGCCTAACTCCATTTTACCTGTGTTTTCCACAGGGCACGAACCAGCTTGCATTGAAGGGGGCTTTTTGCGGGTTGAATGGCGATTTTGAGGGGGTGCGATGGGGGCAGCTTAGAAGAACGCGGAACCTACCCAGGGAGGTGTGACGGAGCGTCAAACCGGCGCGATGCCGGCTACGCTGTGAAAGCGGCGGCCAACCGGCGGCCACCCAAGGTGCAAAAAGCGGCGTAGGCGTCAGTAACAGTTCGAGAACATAGGCTTTCGTGGGACTTGCCCGTTGGTACAGTTATCCCCTACGCTGGAAAAACCGTGGCTACGAAACGCTCTAACTCTAAATTGACGGTTTGCATACTTTCGCCGCACCCATTGGTGCTGAGCGAGTTCGAACGCTTGCTCGCCAAGTCACAATTCAAAGTGATTCTGAAGCAACTGGAATCGACCTTGGCGCCGGACCTGCGCACCCTGGACCCACCGAAGGCCAACGTATACGTAGTGGATGCCCATGCGGCAAGGCCGGCGACAGGAGCGCTGCTGACGAACCTGCTCGAGCGCTGCCCTGAATCGCGCTTAATGGTAGTGGGCGAGCAGCATAGTGACGCGAACAGCTTTTCCATGCTGCGGCTAGGTGTGAAGGGCTTGCTGACCTACGTGGAGGCTCGGGATCAGTTGATTCGCGCCTTGCCGCTAGTGGCTGCGGGAGGATTCTGGGTGCCGCGGTCGGTGCTGTCCGGTTTCGTGGATTCGATTTTGTCCGGGCAAGGGCGGCGGCTGAAGACGGATTCGGTGACGAACCTGAGCCGGCGTGAGCAGGAAGTGCTGGATTCGCTGCTGGAGAATCTGTCGAATAAAGAGATTGCCAGCAAGCTAAACATCGCGGAGCGCACGGTGAAGTTTCACGTGTCGAATCTGCTGAGCAAATTTGGCGTGCGGCGCCGGGCGGACTTGATTTTGCTCACGTTCCAGCGGCGCATGGCGACGCCGTAGCCGTCAAAATTCCGGCAAAACAGTGTGAGAAGAGTCTCGCCCTTTCGGGGCTGGGACGCACTAAAGCACGCCCCTACAACGTTGCGTTCGTGCCTACGCGCCTAAGCTGACCGCGGCCTTCAAGGTTAGTCGGAAAATTTGAAGCGGATTATGCACCAGAGGGCTTGCACGCCGTCTTTCCAGGTGATTTTCTTTCCTTCTTCATAGGTGCGTCCGGCGTAGGTGATAGGGACTTCGTAAATGCGCCAACTGTGCTTGGCAATTTTTGCGGTGATTTCGGGTTCGAAGCCGAAGCGGTCCGAGCGGATCTGGATACCTTGCAATACTTCCTTGCGAAAAACCTTGTAGCAGGTCTCCATGTCGGAGATCTTTAAGTTGGTGAAAATGTCCGATAGCAAGGTGAGGCATTTGTTGGCGACGTAGTGCCAAAAATAGTGAACGCGCTGCGGACCGCCAAGGAAGCGGGAGCCGAAGACGACGTCGGCGCGGCCATCGAGGATGGGCTCGAGCAGCTTGGGGTAGTCGCGCGGATCGTATTCGAGGTCGGCGTCCTGCACGAGAATGATTTCGCCGGTTGCTTCCGCGAAACCGCGGCGGAGTGCGGCGCCTTTGCCTTGGTTTTGTGACTGAAAGAAAAATCGCAGATCGCGCAGCTCGATGGGGTCATCGCCGTCGTTGGCAGGGGCAGAGCTTTCGCCGCGGGATTGGCGAGCGGCTAAGGTTTCGAGGATCTGGCGGGTGCCGTCGGTGGAGCAGTCGTCGACCAGAATAATTTCCTTGCGCATGTGCGTTTCGATAACGCGGCGAAGGATTTCGTCGATCGTCGGCTTTTCGTTGTAGACAGGGATAACCACGGAGAGCTTGGGATCGTGGAGTCCAGAGGGATTGCGACGCGTCGACATGCGGAGGGGATTGTAACGGCGGCGCGAAGGCGAGTAAAGCGGACAGCCTTCGAGCTATGATGGTGAGGCGATGACGACGTTTTACATTGAGCAGTTTGGGTGTCGCGCCACGCAGGCCGATGGGGCGGCGATTGAGCGGCAACTTCGCGAGCGGGGATTTGCCGCGGCAAGCGGATCGGCGTGTGCAGACGTGGTGATTGTGAATACTTGCACGGTTACTGCGGCCGCGGATGCGCAAGCGCGAGACGCGATTCGCAAGCTGCATGCGCGGAATCCGGCGGCGCGAGTGATTGCGACCGGATGTTATGCGCAGCGCGCACCGGAAGAGTTGGCGGCCTTGCCAGGCGTTTCCTGGGTGGTGGGAAATTCACACAAGGCGAAGATCCCGTGGTTGATGGACTCGCTAGTCGACGGAACTGTCCAGTCGGCAACTGGATTCGTGCCGGCGAGCGCGTTGGGAGAAGAAAAGTTTTCTTTGCTACACGGCCCGGCGAAGATTTTGACGGGGGACATTTTCGAGCAGAGAGCGCTGTTAGCGGCTCCGGTGGTTGGCGGCGAGGCGAACCACACGCGACCGGTGGTGAAGATACAGGACGGGTGCAACAGCCGCTGCGCGTATTGCGTGATTCCCTTTGTGCGCGGACGAAGCCGCAGCTTGGAACCAGCGCAGGTGATTGAAGAGATTGCGCGGCTGAGCGCATCAGGGTACCGGGAAATTGTTTTGAGCGGGATCAATTTAGGCACGTACGGGCGGGATTTAACGCCGCGGGTCGAGCTGATTGATCTTTTGCGGCGAATTTTGGACGAGACGAGGGTCGAGCGGTTGCGCATCAGCTCGATTGAGCCAATGGACGTAACCGAGGATCTGGTTGCCCTCTTCGCTGCAAGCGACCGGATGGCGCAGCATTTTCATATGCCGCTGCAATCGGGTTGCGACCGCGTGCTGGCCGCGATGCACCGATGGTATCGCGCGGAGCATTACGCGCGCCGCGTGGAATTGATTCGGGAACGATTGCCGGACGCGGGGATTGGCGCGGATGTGATCGCAGGTTTTCCAGGAGAGACCGACGCGGAGCATGCTGAGACGGTGGCGTTTATTCGGGCGCTTCCGTTCAGCTATTTGCATGTTTTTTCGTTTTCGCAGCGGCCGGGCACGCAAGCGGCAGAGCTTCCCAATCAGGTGCCAGCGTCCGCAATCAAGAATCGCGCTCGGGAATTGCGAGCGTTAGGCGACGCGAAAGCTAAAGAGTTTCGGCAATCGCAGGTTGGGCGGATGTTGCGTGTTCTGACGCTGCGGAGTGAACCGGATCGCGCGGAGAGGACGCCCGCGTTGTCGAGCAATTATTTGCGCATTGGCGTACAAGGGAGATTTGCGGCGAATGAGTGGCTGGACGTGGCCATGACAGATGCTGATGCATCCATCGGCGAGCTTGCGCTATCAGCGGTTCTAAATTCCTAATCCTCAAAAATAACTTGCGCCAGGGCTTGCGCTTCGGTGTGCGTGATGCTGATCGAGATGCGCTTCACGCCTAGGTGGCCGGCAATTTTTGCGGCCTCACCGGCGAGCGCCATGGAGGGGCGGCCGCTCTGCTCGCGGACCACTTCCAGATCGACCCAGCGAACCCCGCGGCTCCACCCAGTACCGAGCGCTTTCATGGCCGCCTCTTTCGCGGCGAAGCGCCCGGCGTAGCGTTCGAACTTATTCTTGAAGCGCTCGCAATATTCGATTTCCGCGGAAGTGAAGACACGACGGAGAAATGGCTCGCCGCGGCGTTCAATGGCCGCTCGGATGCGCGGAACTTCGGCAATGTCCACACCCAAACCAATGATCAAAATATCTCCAACTCTCGAGCGGCGAGCGCTCGTGAACTGCGATTATACTGGTACCCACATGGCAGCGACCAAGGGAACCAGGGCCAAGAACAAAAAAACCAAGCAGCGCACCCGGCGTCAAGCCGACGCAACGAATTGGACGGAGCGTACTCACCGAGGACTTCGGATCTTGCAGGTTCCGGAGCTGGCGAAGCTGGCGTGGCTGGTGCATGGGTTTAGCACGCGGCAAGGTGGCGCGAGCCAACTGGATGGCCAGCGCGTCTTGAACTTGGGATTTACGGAGTGGGACGCGCGCGAGAACGTGAAGGAAAACCGGGCGCGCTTGCAGGCCGCGGTTGGCGCGCAGGACTTGAAATTGGTTTCGCTCTTACAATTTCATTCCGACGCGATTTTGCATTTCGAATCGGCGCCTACAGAGCCTTCACGCGCGGACGCCTCGGTTACAAAGACCGCGGGGCTGTTACTGGCAGTGCAGACGGCGGACTGCGTCCCCATTTTATTAGTCGACCCAAAAAATCGCGCGGTCGCCGCAGTGCATGCGGGATGGCGCGGGACGCTGGCGCGCATCGTAGAAAAGGCGATTGGCCGGATGCAGATGCAGTTTGGCTCGCAGGCTGCGGATTTGCTTGCGGCGATTGGCCCGGCCATTGGCGGATGCTGCTATGAGGTGGGAACCGAAGTAGCGGCGGCGTTCAGCGGACAATTCGCGAATGCGGCGGAATTTTTCGATGAGCTGCGCACGGGGGACGAGCCGAATCCGTTGCAATGGCTGAACATGATGCCGCCGGGGCATCAGCCGCCGCCGAAGAAAGTGCTTTTGGATTTACGGAAGGCGAACCGGTCGCAATTAGAAGCGGCGGGCGTACCGGCAGCGAATATTTTTGTGAGTGATTTGTGTACCGGGTGCCGGCGGGATCTTCTGTTCAGTTATCGCAAAGAGGGCGCACAGAGCGGCCGGATGATGGCGGTGATCGGGATTCGAACGGAAGAAAAGAAATCGGCGGGTCGCTAGATTGGAGTCGTATGGCGGATTAATGTTGTGTCGCCGCGCCGTTGGCGTTTACCGGAGCGATATTTAGCAGAGCCAGTTGGCCGCACGCAGCCATTACGTCGCGCCCCCGGGAATAGCGGACGAAAGCGGGAACGCCCCGATCGACAAGAATTTTGCGGAACGCTTCGATCGATTCCGGTGAAGACTCGTGATACGGGAGTTCGCCGGGATTCCACGGAATCAGGTTTACCTTTACAGACTTCAGATTGGCCAGCAGGCGTACGACGCGACGAGCGTCTTCCGCGGAATCGTTCACGCCGCCGAGCATCACGTATTCGAACGTGAGGTGCTCCCAGGGACGAAGCGGATACTTTTGGCACGCTGCCAGCAGAGCGGCGAGCGGATATTTGCGATTGATGGGCATGATCGAGTCGCGCTGCTCGTCGTTCGAGGCGTTGAGCGAGATGGCGAGCTTCGGGCGAATTTTCTCTTGGGCGAGCCGCTCGATGCCGGGAATGATGCCGCTGGTCGAAAGGGTGACATGCTTCGGGGAGATAGCGAGGGCTTCCGGATCGAGGATGATGCGCAGCGCTGCCATTACAGCATCGAAGTTGAGTAGCGGTTCGCCTTGGCCCATGAGGACGAGATTAGTTTGCGGCGCGAGTTGAGCTTTGTGCAGCTCGAGCGGGAGCAGAACTTGCGCGAGAATTTCCCCGGGCGTGAGATTGCGGATCAGTCCGAGCTGCGCGGTCAGGCAAAATTGGCAGTCGACGGCGCAACCGGCTTGCGTGGAGATGCAGATCGTTTGGCGCCCGGTGCTGGGCATAAACACCACTTCCACTGACGCGGGTCCCGATTTTCTTTTTGCATCCGCTCCCGAATCCGGTAGCCCTAGCAGGTAACGAACCGAGCCGTCTTGCGAGGCGTAGGTCTGGCGCACGGTCGGCCACGTAATCGTGGCTTCAGCGGGAAGGCGCTCGCGCAGGGACGCAGGAAGATTGCTGATTTCGCGGACCGAAGATTTCCGCCCGACATACAATGCATGGTAGATCTGGCCGCCGCGGTAGGCGGGCTCG
This sequence comes from Candidatus Acidiferrum typicum, assembly GCA_025463055.1. Lineage (GTDB taxonomy): Bacteria > Acidobacteriota > Terriglobia > Acidiferrales > UBA7541 > Acidiferrum > Acidiferrum typicum_A. The sequence goes on along the minus strand of JAOAPV010000027.1, from coordinate 59,618 downwards.
CCGAGCGATATGCAGAAATCGCGCAGCTCATTCTTGGATTTGCCTAGAAGCTCCATGGCCGTCCTTACTAGTCCATTATTTCACGAAGCGCACCAGATATTCGCGCACTGAGGACTCGGCCCGATTACATCCGGTCAATCGTCAGATGATCAGGCTCTCCGGCAAAATACTTCTGGAGGGCATCTTTGAACACCATATTTTCGGAGGTAACGTTCGCAAACAAGGTCATCGAAGAGCGAAACTTCAGATCATCAGGGCTCCCAAATATCTGCTTGACCGAACGCGCCTCCACGGTCAAAACCAACTCAGTGCAGTGTGTTAGTCGAGGCCCAAGAATGGAATTCTTTAGATAAGCCTGAGCTTCCTCTCGTGATGAGATCGCATATCTCACGGCCAGTGGACTGCTTCCCAGGCCTCTTAACTGCGGAAAAACGAACCACATCCAGTGACTTTGTTTCTGACCTTCACGCAATTCACTGCATACTCTCTCGAAGCAGCTGCTCTGTGCCTGTACAAAGCGTTGCAGGTCGTAAGGGTCATTCGCGCTCATCTTCATTTCTTAACAACAAGTTATACTCCCGCCCCCGGAATTTAATCCAGCATCTCTACTTCTTTGCCGCCGCGCGGTATAATTTGGCGAAAGTCCAGCTTCGAAACGCCTGAGGCTTACGAAATGCCCAAACAAGTGAAAATCGCGACAGAGCAACTGCCCATCGGTGAGTGGGTTGCGGGATTGGCAGCCATACGCGAACGTGAGTTCACACTGCAAGGGGTGCAGGACTACATCCTGCAACATGCGGTGCGGCCGGAGACACTGGAGAAATATCTTTTCTTCTCCAAAGGAAATTACACGCGGAATCTGATTTTCAAGAATGATGTGTTCGAGTGCATGACGATTTGCTGGGAGATTGGCCAATTCAGCCGCATTCACAACCATCGCGACCAGAATTGCTGGATGTCCGCACCGATCGGGCGGCTGCGCGTGCAGAATTTTCGAGTTGAGGAGCGCGACGCGAACTGCGGCACGTGCCACATCGTTCCTACCGACACGTACGATATGGATGCGACACACCCTGCATACGTGAATCCGCTGGAGCCGGTGCACCAGGTGCTGAATTTAGTGGAATTCAGCCAGCGCGCGGTGAGCATCCACGTGTATTCGAAGCCGTTTGACACTTGCGAGATTTACCAGCGCGAGAAGGGCACGTACGCGGATGTGCCGCTGCATTACACCAGCGAATACGGAAAGCTCAACCCTGCGGAGAAGCTGCTCTAATCGTCTTTGCCGCACGATTGTAACTGGGGCGGTAAACCATAAGTTCTTTCGTCGAAAGCCGTTAGCGAGTTCGCGCCTTTCCATTTTCAATTTTCCGCTGAGCTCTAAGGGGATTCCTGTTCGCTTTCTCCGCAACTCCAAGTAAACACGTGAGTTGCCGCCCTATTTTCCCCTGATTTCCTCTTTACTCCTCCGTATGTCACAATTCCATCATGACGACGGAGCCGCGAGATATCCGCAAGCATGTTCTGCCCAATGGCCTGGTGGTCATTACGGAGACGATGACCCACGTGCGCTCGGTTTCCGTAGGCGTTTGGGTGCGCAACGGCTCGCGCCGCGAGGTCCAGGAAGAGAACGGCCTGGCTCACTTCATGGAGCACATGGTCTTCAAGGGCACGGAGCGGCGCTCAGCGGAAGCGATTGCGCGGGAAATGGATTCCATCGGCGGGATGTTGGACGCGTTCACCTCCAAAGAACAGATTTGCTTCAACGCCAAGGTTCTGGACGAACATTTGCCGATTGCGTTCGACATCATCGCGGACTTGGTGTTGCGGCCGAAGTTCGATTCCGAAGATGTGAAGAAAGAACGCCAGGTGGTCTTGGAAGAGATCAAGATGGACCTGGATAATCCTGAATATCTGCTGCATGAAATTTTCACGCGCGGCTTCTGGCCGAGGCACGCACTGGGGCGGCCAATTCTGGGGACTCCGGATACGGTGCGTAAATTCAACAAGGATGCGCTCCGGACGCGATTCGATTCGTGGTTCGCGCCGGACCGGATTGTCCTGACGGCGGCGGGAAACGTGCCCCACGAAAAAGTCCTGGAGCTGGTGCAGCGCGAATTTGGAGGATTGACGGCGGCGGGAAAAGTTGAAGGGCACGCTGCGCCTTCCACCGAGGCGCCGATTCATCTGGAAACGAAACGGGATCTTGAGCAGGTGCATGTGTGCATGGGCGTGCCTTCGTACCCGCTGGCGCACAAGGGGCGGTTTGCGGTCGCAGTGATGAATAATTTGCTGGGCGGCGGGATGTCTTCGCGCCTCTTCCAGAACATTCGCGAGAAATTGGGCCTGGCGTACGCGGTTTTCAGTGAACTGACGCCGTATTCGGACGCGGGAATGATGACCGTGTATGCGGGGACAGCGCGCGAAACGGTCGGCCAAGTAATTGACTTGATCGTGAAGGAATTCCGTGACTTGAAGGAATCGCCGGTCAGCGAGGAAGAGCTGCTGCGCGCGAAGAATCACCTAAAGGGCTCGCTGATGCTTTCGCTGGAATCTACGAGCGCGCGAATGTCAAACCTGGCGCGGCAAGAGCTGTACTTTGGGCGCTTCTACTCGCTGGACGAGATTCTGCAGTCCATCAGCGCCGTGACGCGCGAAGACGTGCAATCGCTCGCGCAAGAATTCTTCAAGCCCGAGCAGATCGCGGTCACAGTGCTCGGCTCCCTGAACGGTTTCACGCTAGATCGCTCCCGCCTCGCCTGCTAATTTCCTCTGACTTCGAAAATCTGCCAAGACATAAAACTTTAAGCAAGGTCAGCGCTATTTCATTGACGGCGGGGTTGCGCGATGCGATGATTCTGAAAATTTGTTGGATACGTACTGGGGGAAAGCAATCGGCTTGCGGGTGTCCATACTGGCGTCGGGCAGCTCGGGGAATATTACTTTACTCGAGACGGAGAGCACTCGACTCCTTATTGACGCCGGACTTGGCAAGCGCGAAACCCTGGCCCGCCTCGCCGCTGTTGAGCAAAGTGTTGACCGGCTCGACGGCATTCTGATTACGCACGAGCATAGCGATCATTGCAACGGCTTGCCGCAGATGCTGGGCTTGTGGAAGGCGCCGCTGTATGTGACCGAGCCGACCATGGATGCGCTGCAGCGCACACTGCCGGAAACGCTGGGGAAGCGGCTGCGCGGCGTGGAAAAAATCCAAGCGGGCCAAAGGTTTTGCATTGGCGATATCGAAGTGCATGCGTTTGCGATTCCGCATGATGCCGCCGATCCGATCGGATTTACGTTTCGCGCCGACGGAGTGAAGCTGGCGCTGGTCACGGACCTGGGATATATGCCGGCGCTGGTGAAGGTGCATTTGCGCGACGCGGATTGCCTGGTGCTGGAATCGAATCATGATCTGGACATGCTGAAAGTCGGGCCATACCCGTGGGTCGTGAAGCAGCGGGTGCTTAGCCGGACCGGGCATTTGTCGAACCATGCGGTGAGCGAATTCTTGGCTGATCCGGACGGATTCGATGCGCGGGCGCGGTTCCTGGTGCTGGCGCATCTGTCGCTGGAAAACAATAATCCAGATTTGGCGCGAATTTCCGCGGAAGAGGCGCTGGGCCGGCGACCAGCAGAATGCGCGTTCGGCGGACAGCTCCTGGTCGCATCGCAAGAAGTGCCTCTGAAACCGCTCCAACTGTAGTCATCTTCCATTTAACGCCTGCAAGAGTTTTTCGTGCTCAAGAATCGACCTGCTCCATGAACGTCTATTGGCGCTAGCGGCCGCCGCGCAGGTAATCGTCGGTTTTGTTTAGCCAGTCTTCGCGCGGGGGATCAAAGATGTCGAGGTCGATTGTATCTTCCAGTGCCCAGGCTTCGTGGGGCATGTGCGGGGGGATGCAGAGCACTTCGCCGGCGCGCACTACGATTTCTTTGCCGTCGATCGCAAATTTCAGCGCGCCTTCCAGGATGTAGGTGACTTGCTCGTTGTGGTGATGATGCAAAGGAACGTGCGCGCCTTTTTTCATGAGCACGCGTGCGAGCATCACTTTGTCGCCGACGAGCATTTCGCGGTCGATCAGCGGATTCAGTTTTTCGCGTTCGACCGTTTTCCAGGGAATGTACTTCATTTTTGCTGCTGCGCTCATTTGGTTTCTCCATAGAGGTGCGCGGCATTGTCGTGCAGATACATGCGCGCGAACTCGAGTGCTTTTTCTTCGGTGAATGCGCCTTCGGCGACGAGTTCGGCCAAAGCGGCGGCGATGGCGGTGCGCGCCGAACGCGCGGCGAGCCAGAAAGTTTCCTCCGCGCCCAAGGCATCGCTGAACGGGAACGCGTCGGAGCCGAACATTATGCGCTCAGGATAGAGCGAGATCCACTGCTTCAGAATGTTTTTCAGCTCGGAGGGATAGACGTAGTAACCCACGAGAGAAGAATCCGTGTAGACGTTCTTGGCCGCGGTGAGCCAGATCATTTCGAGCGTGTACGGATACCCACCGTGGATCAAAACGAATTTGTTTTTGGCGTAGCGTGGGTCGCGCAAGACATTTTCGAGATTGAGAGGGTTGCCGTTGCGCAGGCTGAAGTAGTCGCCGATGCCTACTGCGCTATGAAAATGCGCGGGGAGATTGAGCTTGCTGGCCTGATCAATCAGGACGCGAAAGACGTAATCCTGAAATGTGCGGTAGTCATCGTTCGAGGGAACGCCGCCCGCGTGATACTTCGCGTAAATGGCCTCCGCTTTCTCGCGAGGCGGATCGCCGAAATAGAGCGTGCGGAAATAGGCGGCCTCAAACTTCATGGCGACGCCGCCTTTTTTCTGATTATTGGCGACGGTTTGGCGTACGAAGGCTTCGTAGCCTGCGAGGTCGGCGGGGAGGCCGGTTACATTTTCCTGCTGCATGTAGCGATGCAGAACTTTTTCTTGCAGAGGAATGTATACGCCCATGTCCGGATTCTTGCCGGTTTGGTCGCGATTGTTAAAGGGAAAGAGAAATGAATCGACGAAGAAAACCCAGTGGAAGCGCTTGGGATCGAGATAGGGCGCCATGGCAACGCGATTTGCGAGGCACGTTTCGATATTGAGTTTGTCCAGGATGCTGTTCCAATACGCGGTGCCACCGTCTTTTTCCGCGGCCTTTTCTTTTTCGACCAGCCACTTGGCATGTTCCGGTTGAAAATCATCGTATGGGTAGCCGAAGAGCGACTTCGCTGCGGCGATGAATTCGGGATTCGTGTCACGCAGGCGTAGGACAGAGCTTTCATCGGGAGGAGCGGCTTGCGCGTCCATGTCGGAGTCGTCGGGGAATGTGGCGTGCGAATGATTGTCGTAGATCGGGATGCGGTCGATTTGGGGCAAAAGCTTGTCGTAGATTTTCTGGACGTCTTGCGGGGAGGCCAGAGGCTTCGCTTGCGCGCGCGCCGAAGTCCCCGTGGCGAGAACGGCAACGAAGACGAACCCTATCCGAATAATTCTGGTCATTCCACGCTCCTGAATCTGATGGCGCGAGTTGCTGGCCTGGCCTAAAGCCCGGCCACTACAGGTGGGACGCGCTAAAGCACGCCCCTACAACGTCCGCGCCGCGACAATGCCACTACGCCAACGCGCGGATACTCGCTCGATGCGTTCCAGGGCTTCTTCGAGTAGTTTGCGGGCGCTTACTAGCGAAAAGCGGAGGTAGTTTTTGCCGGCGGTGCCGAACGCTGCTCCTGCGATTGCGGCGACACCGGCTTCTTCGAGCAGGATTGAGGCTAGCTCCTGCGCTGGTACGCCAGTGTCTTCAATGTTGACCCAGGCGTAGAAGGCGCCTTCGGGGGAATGGCAGCAGAAGCCGGGAATACGATTCAGTCCGGCGACGAACAGCTCACGGCGCTTGCGATACTCCGCAACCATGGCGTCCACTGCGTCTGTGGAGTCACGCAGCGCTTCGATTGCGGCGACCTGCGTGAATTCGGCTGCGCACGTGAAGGTGTTCAGGACGAGCAGGTCCATGGCGTCGATCACACGCTGCGGCGCGACGGCGTAGCCCAGGCGCCATCCGGTCATCGCGAAGCTTTTGGAGAAGCCGTCAATGATGACGGTGCGCTCGGCCATTCCGGGGAGCGACCAGATGGATTTGTAGGTGCCGGCGAAAAGGATGCGCGCGTAGATTTCGTCGGCAATGATCCAGAGGTCGTGCCTGGGGGCAAGCTCTGCAATTTGCTTGAGGGTTGCGTCGGAGAAAACGGTTCCGGTGGGATTATTTGGGGAATTGAAAATCAGGACTTTGGTACGCGGCGAAATTTTTGCAGCGATCTCGCGAAGGTCGGGCTGAAACTGATTTTTCTCTTCGAGGAAAAATGGAATGGCTTTGGCGCCGAGGCCACGCACAAACGAGGGATAGATAGGAAATCCCGGATCGGGATAGAGGACTTCGTCGCCAGGCTCGATGAGGGCCATCATCGCGAGCGAGAGCGCCATCTTGCAGCCCGGCGCGATTAAGACCTGCTCGGGAGCGGCGTGCACCGCGCGCGTGCGCTGCAGGTAACCGGCGACGGCTTCGCGCAGGGCGGGAATGCCGCGCGGCGAGACGTAGCGGTCGCGGCCCGCGGCCACAGCGCTGCGCAAGGCATCGACTACGGGTGCGGCAGGATGAAAATCGGGCTCGCCGAGCTCGAGATGGATAATGGAGCGGCCTTGCTTTTCCAATTCTTTGGCGCGGGCAAAGACGGAGAGGGCACCCTCGCCGTTGAGTTCTGCTATGCGTGATGCGATTTGTGCCATGGTCGAATTCAGAATCCTATCAGATGTGAGGCGGCCTCGCGATTTGAGGGAGGGGGTACCACCCCTGTTGCGATAGAAAGAGTGCGGAAAGACCTGATAACAAAGGGAATAGCGGCGCCCCGTTGCGCAAAAGAGTGCGTAAGTTCATCAAAACAATTGGGTTGCAGGGATGTGATAAGAAGGAAAGAGCTTACGAGGCTTTGTGTGGCTGACATGACGGAGCACAGTACAGATCCCGAGTTATTGCAACAGTAATTTTAGTCTCAATGTAAGATTTGCAGCCAGCAGGGGTGTCGTGTCAGGACGACACCCCCATAGGTCGCTGTTAAAAGGCGTAGCGCAGGGAGAACTGGATCAGGCGCGGCGTACCTACGGTTGAGAAGATTTTTCCGAAAGGCCCTGCATTGGTGGCCGCACCGGTGATGGGGTCGTGAGTGATTGTTTCAACGTCATTGATGGACGGATTTGCGAAATTGGCATGGTTCCAGATGTTGAAGAAGTCGGCAGTAAAGCGAAGCTGTTGCCGCTCGGTGATTTTAATGTTCTTGATCAGCGCAAAATCCCAATTCTGCTGGAATGGTCCTCGATAGATGTTACGGCCGAGATTGCCGAAGAAGGTCACGGTGCCATCACCACCCTGGGATGCCGGTACTAAGGGCGCGGTGGTGAAATTGCCGGGATTCAAGTAGCCATTGTTCACGCGGTCGTGGGTGCTTCCGCCGGTCACGCCGGCAGCGATGGAGGAGCCAGCCAATTGTGCTCCCAAGGTAGCGGGTGTCAGGCCGGGGCCGAGAAACGCTGTGCCCGCAGCGGAATCGGTGACGGAGAACGGAGTTCCGGATTGAAAAATGGTTATGCCGCTAATCGCCCAATCGGCCAGAACAGCGCGCTTCCAGCCGTCCGCCTTTGAGAAGACGGGCAAATCGTAGCGATAGCTGACCACTAAACGGTGCGGGCGGTCGAAATCGGAGAGCCCACGGGAGCCGTTCAGTGTGGATTCATCGTTGAATGCGGTATTGAGCGCGGTGTTGCCACTGGAGGTGGCATCGGTGGATTTGGAGAAGGTATAGGCGGCCTGGAAGTAACCCGCACCCCAGCGCCGGGACAGGGTTGTCTGAAGAGAGTGGTAATGGGAATAGGCGTCATCGGCGAACAACTGGAAGCCGTTATAGCCGTTGATTCCGGCGTTGTTGGAGCGGGCAGGACCGTTGGAGGTCGTATTGGTGGTGATAGTAAACTGATTTCCAGCGGTATCGGTCAGGACGATAGGGTTGGAAGGGCTGGCGAGGCGCGCTTGGATGCTGGTGCGTGTTTCGCGCAGGTGCACCGCGTGCGTGCCGATGTAGCCAACTTCCAGGACCCATTGCCTACCGAGGGCGCGCTGAAAGGTCAGGTTCCACTGTTGGGTGTTGGGCGCGACGAAATGGCGCGGCACGGTTAGACCGAAAAGAAATTGGGATGGGACTACACCGGGGCTACCGCTGGCACAAGAATAATTGGGGAAGTTGTTGGGGTCATTGTTTACGAAGCCGTTGAAGACACCAAGACATGGAACAAAGTTGGGGTCGAGAACGCCACCTTTAGGCAAGGCGTTGGGGGCGGTGAGGAAAAAGTTGCTTAAGCTGCCTGCCGGGCCGCCACTGAACGCGACAGGGAGAAATGGCGCCTGGAAGCTGAGCTGATCCACCGTGCCAACGTCTTCGCGAGCGAAGTAAATTCCGTAGCCTCCGCGAATCGTGGTGGTCTGGTGACCGCCGAGGTCATAAGCGAAGCCGAGGCGGGGCGCGAGTCCGGTGGTGTAATTGTTGTTGTAGGTGGTGTCGCTGCCGGTGGGGCTGAGGCCGGCGATGTTGAGGCCCTTCACGCAACTGCCATAGATGAACGGGTATTTGCCGGTATTGGCCAGAGTCTCATCCAAGTTGCCAATATGGCATTTGTTGTCGTGAAAGCCGCCATTTACTTCCACGCGAAGACCCAAGTTCAAGGTTAGATTTCGACGGACCCTCCAATCGTCTTGGCCAAAAACGCCGAAGTCGTTGGTGCGGTACTGGTGGTTGAAGACGCCACCGCCACCAAAACTGAAGTCCGGCGCGCCTACGAGCAATTTCTGGAAGTCGGTGGCAGCTCCAGGTGTATTGACGAAGAAGAGTTGCCCGTTGAATACCTGGGGGAACAGCTTGTCCAAACTCACACGGGTGAATTCACCCCCGAAGCGCAACACATGTTCGCCCTTGACCCAGCTCACGGTGTCAACAAAGTTGTAGTTGTTTTGAGTTTGAAATTGATCGGCTGGGGGCGTAGGGCCGATCTGAAAGCCGGAGCTTCCCAGAGTGAATTTGTAGATGGAGGAGGTGACGTTGTTGGTGGGGCGATTAATCCCGAGGTCGGTAGCGGTGACCGGAGGAACGTTTAGCAGGCTGTTGTTGATGCGCACATAGCCGAAGCGGAAGTCGTTGACGAGCGTCGGCGAGAAGAGGTGCGTCTCGCTGACGGTGAAAAAGCGGGCGGCTACGGGAAGATCGTACGGAAAGTTCAAATCGGTTGCGCTGATGCTGCTGGCCAGCGTGCCTCCCAGAGAGGCTTGCAGGCCTCCTGCGCCAAAAGGAAGGAACGATTCCGCGTCGGAGAAGAAGAACCTGGCGGAGACTTTGTCGCGACCGCCAGCGAACTCGCGGTCCCAATTGGTAGTGAACTGGTCGTCGGTGTATTTGCCTGGCTTCGTGGCGATGAACGGGGCAGTGGCATAACCTTGGGTTTTGGCGGGGTCCATGTTCGGCGTGCCGACCGAGGGGATCAGGAAGCCGTTGGGATCGCCGAACTGATTGCTCTTGAACTGGAGCAAAGCGAGCGCGACGGGATCGATGTTCGCCGCGGTGATTGGAAAGTTGGCTGTGCTGAGAGCGGCCGCGATTGAGGCGGCAGAGCGGTCGGTGGGAAGCGACGGAAAAGCGGGGTTGTTGATCTGCGTGCCGGGAGAGAGGGCGCTGCGCTGACGGGTGCCCTGGTAATTGACGAAGAAGAAGCCAAATTTTTCGTTTACTACGGGACCGCCCACGCTACCGCCGAAAATATTCTGCTTAACGGATGGGCGTTTTTGTCCGGCCGCATTCAGGAAGAATTCGTTGGCGTTCAATACGTCATTGCGAAAGAATTCATAAACGTCGCCATGAAATTGTTTTGTGCCGGATTTCAGGATGGCGTTGACGTTGCCGCCACCGTTGCGGCCCTGACTGGCGTCGTAGAGAGAGGTTTGCACCTTAAATTCCTGGATGACGTCGGGATTGGGCAGCGGGACATTCGTGCCCTGCGCCACGTTGTAATCGGTGGCGCTGATGCCTTCGATCAGATAGTTGTTGTTGTCCTCGCGCTGGCCATTGACGATGACGCGGGCGTTGCCGCGCCCGAGCTGCGCGGAAGCATTTAGTTCGCTTTGTGTGCCCGCGGAAAGTGAAAGCAACTGCTGGTAGTTCTGCGTGGCGAGCGGGAGCTCTCGGATCGTGGAGCCGCCGATGGATTCGCCCGTCGTGGCGTTACTGGTCTCGACGCTGGTGACCTGGGCAGAGATCTGAACGGTTTCTGAAACGCCGCCCGGCTTGAGGGAGATGGTCACACGGGTGGTTTCCGTGACGCGCACTTCGATGGCCTGAGCTTTGGCTTCGCCGAAACCGGATTTGTTGACAATCACATCGTAGGTGCCCGGTGGCAGGAGCGTGGCGACAAATTCACCGTCGGCATTCGTGGAAAGCTTGCGGACCGTGGATTCCGTGCTGGCGCTGATGATCTGGATTTCCGCGCCGCTGATGGACGCACCACTGGTGTCGACCACCGCGCCGGCGATGGCTCCGGTGGCGCCGCCTTGGCCGTAGGCACGGCTTCCAAGCAGCAGCGCAGCTAGCAACAACATGGCTCCCAAAATTTTATACACTTCTCGCATCTCATCACCCCGTTATCGAATTAAAGAAAGAAAAGCACTCCCACGCATCGTGAGTGTTTCCCGTTAGTTGAACAACGCCCAAAGCAGGACGATCGACCCAGGACCACCACGCGGGATTCTGGCGAACACTTCCCCGCATTCAACCTAGCTATTCGGCATCATGGTGTCAAGAAGAGTGAAAAAGCTGATTTCCTTGGCGCAAATTATTCATTGGGAATACTGCTCACGATAGTTTGGCGCTTGCGTCGGGGGAGCTTGACGCGGGCAAAACGGCGGAGGACCATGTAAGGCAGCCGTGGGGTCTTGCAACCCGCAGGGTCTATTGCCCCTCCTATAAAGTGGGCTGTGCACCCCAAGGGGGTCATCATGAATTCCCGCATTCTTCTAAGATCGATTTTTCTGACGTTGTTGACACTTTTGCTTGGTGGGTGGGTTCCTGCGCGGGCTGACTCTAGCCATGCGCGGATTATTCGCCTGAGCCTGGTGCAAGGCGACGTGCGCTTTGCGCGGGACGTACACGGTGACCCGCTGACGAGCGACAAAGCCACGTGGGAAGGCGCTACGCTGAATCTGCCGATTCGGCAGGGCTACGTCCTGGCGACGGACCATGGACGCGCGGAAGTGGAGTTGGAGAATGGCGCGATGGCGTTTCTCGCTGAAAACACCGTGCTGGAGTTTTACGACTTGTCGCTGGAGGATGGAGCGAAGACTACGCGGCTAGTGCTGCGGCAGGGGACGGCTTCGTTTTACGTCAATCCCGGTGGCGAGGATTATTTTAGCGTTACGGGCGGCGACTTCACGGTGGAGGCTGACGGGCGCGCAGGCTTTCGCCTGGACAATTTTGATGATGGCAGCGTTGTGGATGTGACCAAAGGGCGCGTCAGCGTTTTGCGGAAGGATAAGACGACCGCCCTGATTAAGGGGCAATCGCTATCAATGCGGGCGGGCGACAAGAACTCGAGTGAGATCGCGCGGCTTCCGGAGAATGATGATTTTGACCGGTGGGTATCGGGGCGGGAAGATGCTGTGGTGACCGCGACTACCGCGGCGCAGCAATATGTGAGCTCGCCTTACTACAGCTCGGGTGTTGCGGATCTTTATACTTACGGGTCGTGGTATCCAGTGAGTGGGTACGGGAATTGCTGGCGGCCATATGGAGTGGGGCTGGGATGGTCACCGTTTGCGAGCGGGAGTTGGTTCTCGGATCCGGTATATGGCTCGGCGTTTATCGGCTCGCAGCCGTGGGGATGGCTACCTTATCACTATGGCGGATGGGTGTTTGATCCATTTTATGGATGGCTGTGGTCGCCGGGACTTGGATTTGGCGGGTTTGGGTTTAACGGGTTTTTGCCCTTCCGGCCGGTGACGGGTGTTTTCATTCGCTCGAAAAATGGCTTGCTGGGGCTAGTGCCTGCGCATCCGCTGGATGTGAAGGGGAAAGAGCCGATTAATTTGGCTAAGGGAGTTTTTCCGGTGGCGAGGGGCGGGGTTTCGCAGCAGGCGCTGACGGGTTCGGGCGCGACTGCGGAGAGCTGGAAGGTAATGAAGGCGCCGCCGCGGGAGGCGCTCACGAATACGGCGGTGGCGGCATCGGGTGCACCGACACGCGTTTCGCGGACGATCGTCGGCGCGGGCAATAGCGCGCGCGTGGTTACGGTGGGACGCGACGGTTCGATTGTTTACGATGCGCGTGAACATCGATTTGTGAATGGGGCTGTGGCGCCGCAGAGTGCCTCGGCCACTAGCGCTGCGAAGGCTGATGTGGCGTCGAAAAGCGCGCCAGCCGGTGAACGTGCTGGGCAAGGGCAAGTTGGCGTTCCGGGCCGTCCGTCCGCGGGCGCTGCTTCAAATATGCGTATACCTGTTAATAGTGCACGAACCGTGGCGCCTCCATCGCGCTCGGTTGCTCCTCCGTCGCGTGCGATGGCGCCGCCACCGGCGCGGGCGTCGAGCGGAGGGTCCGGCGGTGGATGGGGTGGCGCGGCTTCGCGCGGCTCAGGCTCGTCTGCAGGTTCGGCGCCTCGTTCGGCGCCTTCTGCTTCTGCGGGCGCAGCGCACCCGTCTGCCGGTGGTGGGCGGCCTCACTAGCGGAGCGGCACAACACACTCTTCAGGAAAAAATGAAACCGGCATAACCGACGACGCTGGTTGTGTCTCCGGATACATCCGCAGACGTGGCGTGCCGGACTAGTTCGGCGCGATCTGCACCGAGCGCACGAAGAGCGGTGAGCATCGCGACGACCGGTCCCAGGCCACACATCGAGATATTTTCGCTTCTGCAAATATCGTAGAGACCGAGAGGGTTGAGCGCGAGAATTTGGTCGATCGCTTTCTGGTCTTTTAGGCGCGTGGTTGCATCGTCTTCGTAATGATTTAAATCGGAGGTGGTGAGCAACAGCGCTTCGGGGTTGGGGGCGAGAACGCGGGCGAGGGCTTCACCGACGGCGACGAGGTCATCGAAACGCACGGTGCCGAGCGCGATTGGAACAAACGAAAAGCCGGGTGCGAGAACCTGCAAAAATGGAAGTTGCACTTCGAGGGAGTGCTCTCTGCTGTGGGCTACTGCGTCTTCGCGGAGAATCGGGGATTCGTTCTTTAGCGCGGCGGCCAGAGGTTCGTCAATGGGGGCATCGCCGATAGGGGTTCTCCAAGCTCCGCTGGAAATTACGGCGGCGGGTTCGCCGCGGGGAAAATGGCGGACCCCGAGAATCAGAATTTTTCTAGGTAGTGCGATGCGGGAAAAAACGGCTCCCGCGACTTGCCCTGAGAACCTGTAGCCGGCGTGCGGCACGAGACCAGCCTTCGCGTGCGCCGGTTTTTGGTCGGGCTGCGATTTCGCGTATTCGCGAACTAGCGTGGTCAACTCTTCAGGATTATCGGGATAAAAGCGCCCAGCGACTGCGGGAAGGCGAAGCATATCAGCTCAAATGAATCAGATAGGCTTGGAAGGTTTGCCTTTTACTTGAAGAGCTTTTTGCGAAGCGGGATCGTAGACCACGGTGACTTTGTCGCCGTATTGATAGCCGCCCTTATCGACGATCTGCTGCATTTTTGCAGAGGCCGCCTCTGACAGGGCGAAAGTACGAAGTCCCAAGTCGTTGCCTTTGGCGCGCACGGTGATTTGCGCGATATTGGCGTTCATGACGAAACCTTCAAACTTGGCGGCTCCCGTGAATTTGGGCTTCGGCTTGACGGCGCTGACGATTATAGGCACAGCGGTGTCTACGATGATGGGAGCGACCACAGGAATGGGGGCTTGCGCGCAGGCCGGAGACGAAAATCCAGCCGCCAGCAGCACAGCGGCGATCCCGGGACCCGCAAGCAATTTCAACGATTTCATTCAGAATCGTCCGTGGCGATTCGCAGGGACTTGAGGAAACGCACATCCTGAGGCGTCATGGCCAGACGCGCCGCCACAGTCTTCTTGTCGGCGTCCTGGTCGAACGATTCCTGATCCACCTGAATACGCAGGGATTCCAAAAAGCGGCGATCCTGGGTGGTTAGCTTTGAACCTGCTTCTGCCGCAGCCGCCGCGGCATCGCGTTTTGCGAGGCCGATGGTGGCGTCGAGCTTCAACACAATATCGTAGCCGTGCGCACGAACGCCGGCGATGGCGCCGGTTATGCGGTCGGACTCCGATACGGTGTCGTTGATGGCGTGTCCCAATTCACGCAGCAGGTTTTTCAGGTTATCGTCTAGTTGCAAAGGCGGCCCCCCTACCTCTGTATAACATTTTAGGCTCACCCGGTGTTGGATACAAGCAAGGTTGAGGGTGTTGTCTCCAAAGTGTTCACAGCCATTTAAGCTCAAATTTGCGCCTTCCGGAGAGGCTTGGCAATACATTGCGCTCCTGATTCTGCGCTAAGATGGTCCTGTGGGCACATTAAGCCGCGTAGCGCAGCCAACGCCTGAACCAAGAGGCTTTCGCCGGCTTTGGCGTGTTCTAAAACAGCTTTTTCATGAGACAACCGGAGCGGTGTTCGCGGTCTTGGCCTTGGCTTGGATCAACTCTGCGGTGCGCGCGTGGACACGCGACGTGGCGCACTGGCTGATTGCGCTGGCGGTTTGTGTCGCCGGGCTATTTGGTTTCTTTTCCGTAACGCAATTTATCCGCGCACGCAAAGTACGCTGACGTATGTCTGAAACGAAATCACCCCTTACGGAAGCGAAAGAGCGGCGCGACCGCTTTACTACGCCGTCTGGGCTTCCATTGGAGCGACTCTATACGGAAGAGAGTCTCGGCCGGTGGGATCCTGAGGAGGCACTCGGATATCCCGGTGAATTTCCGTATACGCGCGGGATTTATCCTTCGATGTATCGCGGCCGGCTGTGGACCATACGGCAATATGCCGGGTTCGGCTCGGCGGCGGAATCGAACCAACGCTACCGATATTTGCTTAGCAAAGGGCAGAGTGGGCTTTCGGTTGCGTTTGATCTTCCGACGCAAATCGGGATGGACTCCGATCATGCGCTGGCGCTGGGCGAAGTGGGAAAGGTCGGGGTAGCCATCGATTCGCTGGAAGATATGGAGAGGCTGTTCGACGGGATTCCGCTGGAAAAAGTTTCGACGTCGATGACGATCAATGCGACGGCGGCGATTTTGCTTTCGCTTTACGTGGCGGTTGCGAAGAAGCAGGGCGCGAATCTGGCGAAGCTTTCCGGCACGGTACAGAACGATATTTTGAAGGAATACATCGCGCGCGGCACGTACATTTATCCGGTCCGGCCAGCGATGCGAATTGTAACGGATATTTTTGCGTGGTGCCGCGATTCCCTGCCGAAATGGAACACGATTTCGATTTCGGGGTACCACATTCGCGAGGCGGGCTCGACGGCGGTGCAGGAAGTGGCGTTTACGCTGGCGGACGCTATTGCGTATGTGCAAGCGGCGCTGGATGCCGGGCTGGACGTAGATCACTTCGCGCCACAGCTTTCGTTTTTCTTCAACGCGCATAATGATTTGCTCGAGGAGATCGCCAAGTACCGGGCGGCGCGGCGGCTTTGGGCTCGATTGATGCGCGAGCGCTTTCATGCTCGGGATGCACGATCGCTGCTGCTGCGTTTCCATGCGCAGACGGCGGGTTCGTCGCTGACGGCGCAGCAACCGGAAAACAATATTGTGCGCGTGGCGATCCAGGCGCTGGCGGCTGTACTTGGCGGCTGCCAATCGCTGCACACGAATTCTCTGGATGAAGCGCTGGCGCTGCCGACGGAGGATGCGGCGCTAATTGCACTGCGGACGCAGCAAATCATCGCGAATGAGACAGGTGTGGCGAATACCATCGATCCGGTGGCGGGATCCTATGCTATTGAACATTTGACCAACGAAATCGAAAGCGGCGCGCTGGCGTACATCGAGAAGATTGATTCGCTGGGGGGGATGCTGCTGGCGATCGAATCCGGTTTCGTGCAGACGGAAATTCAAAAAGCGGCCTACGAGTACCAGCGAGCGGTCGAGACGAAGGAGCAAGTGGTCGTGGGCGTTAATGATTTCATTGCGGAAGAAGAGCGCGGGATTCCCACGCTGCGTATCGATCCGCAAATCGAGCGCGAGCAAATCCAGCGGCTGCAAGCGCTACGTGCCAAGCGCGACGCGAACAAAGTGAAAGTAGCAATGGCTGAACTGGAGCGCCGCGCCGCGACGAAAGAGAATCTTCTGCCCGCCATTCTTACAGCCGTTGAAGGCTACTGCACGGTCGGGGAGATTTCGGACACGCTGCGCCGCGCTTTTGGCGAGTACCAGGAATCCGTCGTCATCTGATCCACATGCATCTTCTTGGCGTTGCCCTGTAGTATGCTCTCCGTCACCATTTCGCCATGAAGTTGATCCTTGCCTCCGCTTCAGTTCGCCGCGCTGAAATCCTGCATGATGCGGGGCTGTCGTTCACTGTGCTTTCTTCGGCTGTAGACGAAACGCCGATGGCGGGCGAATCGCCGCAGGAACTAGTGCAGCGGCTCGCGGATGCCAAGGCAGAATTGGTTTCGGCGCGCGCCGTCGGACCAGCTATCGTCATTGCCGCGGACACGGAGGTAGTGATTGACGGTCAGGTGCTGGGCAAGCCGCGCACCAGCGAAGACGCGCGCCAGATGCTTGCGAAACTCTCGGGCCGCACGCATTCCGTGCTGACCGGAGTGACGCTGGTCCGACTGCCGAACATAGAGCGGCGCAGCTTTGTCGAAACCACGCACGTACAGTTTGCGCAAATTCCCGACGAAGAGATCACGCGTTACCTTGCGACCGGGGAGCCTTTCGACAAGGCCGGCTCCTACGCGATCCAGGGCCGCGCGGGCCGCTATGTTCCGCGGATCGAAGGATGCTATTTCAATATTGTGGGCTTGCCGCTTGCGCGATTGTGCCAGGAGCTTCAGGAGCTTGGATGGTCTGGGGATTTGGATTCCAATCTACTTGGATAAAAAAAGGTGCTCCCCTTGCGAGGAGCACCTCGGGTGGTACGGGGGTGGGGAAAGGGTTTACTGCTTGGGCTTCGCGTCGGGCTGCGTCGCGGCGTTGTGCTTTTTGCGATAGATATTGCGCGACGCCTGGTTCTGCTCCTTATTGATCTGCTTCTTTTCGCTCGCCGTCAGGGTGCCGCCATTGGCCTTGCGGTCTTTGGCGACTTGCTTGTTGATGCGTTGTTGCTGCTTTTCGAGCTTGGCCGTTTCGCCGGGTGTAAGCTGGCCGCTCTTTACGCCTTGTGCGATGCGGTCTTGCTGATTTTCACGGCGCTGACCAACTTTGTTGTTGCCGTAATGCGCGGCGGTTGGTTTCTTCGCGGGTTGCGGCGCCGATGTTGCTGCGGCGGGTGAACTCTGCGCCGAAGAAGGGTCTTGCGCTAACACCGTAGTAACACCCGCCGCGCTCACGAGCAGCGCCAGCGATCCTGCGCCCCACTTAAGAAATGTGACGTTCATGCGTTCGCTCCTATATTCGCTTAAAACGTGTAAGGACCGGGTCACTCTGTGATATCGGAATTGTGCGAGGTAAGTTGGTGAGTGACTACTGAACTGAGGGACAGGTTTTCGGGGTGTAGAACAGTTTTTTAGTACCAATTGGGCACAAATGGTGTGCCAAAAACGAAAAAAGGGCGGCACTCAAGCCGCCCGATTTGAAAACTGAAACCTCTAAATGGAAGGAGAGACTAGGTTTTCTTTTCTTCCGCAGGCTTGTCCGCTGGAGGTGGGGTTTGGTTATTTGACGGCGACGGGGGATGGTTCCCAGACATGCCTTCTTTGAAGCTGCGGATACCCTCGCCCAGGCCGCGGGCCAGCTCGGGAATTTTTCGCCCGCCGAAGAGGAGCAGGATAATCGCCAAAACTATCAGCCAATGAATAGGACTAAACTCGCCCATGAATCGCCTCCACGCACCAACGATGGCGCGCTAATCACAACCCTAACTCAGGACAGCCCAGCGCGGCAAGCATAGCAGTCGGCAACTAGCCGTACCGATAGGCCTCACGACTACAGGATAACACGCTCGTCGCCTGCGCGCCGGGTTACCCGCTCGCGATCCAGGTATTCGAGGAGGGGGATCGCATATTTCCGGGTGATGCCGGTCAGCTCCTTAAACACCGGGACAGAGATGCGCTCGCCCTTCGTTTTCTTGAAGACAGAAAGGCGGTCGCGGAGCTGGGCGAGCGCATCGCGGTGGAAAATCAGCTCGGGCGTGACCCGGACGAGGCTTTTGTCTCGCAAAAGGATTTGGAGAATCTTCTCGGCGCGCTTGGTTTCGACGGGCAACTTGCTCAAGACCTCTTTGACTGCGGGAACGGCCAAGCCCGCCGCTGCGAACGCTTTCTCAATTTGCTCTTTGGCACGGGCTTCTTCGGGATCGAGGCTGATGGTCGAGCCCGCGCATTTTACGATTTCGCCCTGAGCCTCGAGCTTTTTTTGTGCCAGCAAGTCATCGAGCGCGGCGCGAAACGCTTCTGTCCGCACGCGCCGCCCTAAACTAGATCGTAAATCTTCGCGGGGTATTCCTGGTAGCAGGGGGTTTTCTTTGTGAAACTTCTCCACGCGCGAATTGATTTTGTGGCGAACTTCGTCGAACGCCGCGCCAGCAAGCAAAATGAGCGGCTCTGCGGAAATGGCTTTCGCACGACCGGTGGCGATCAGTGTCTTTGTGGCTGCGGCGATCTCATCTTCAAGCCAGCCGGTACGGGCCATGATCTCTTCGAAGGTTAAACCGAGGACAGCGCGTTCGGCCATGGCCGCAAGTGTTTCTGACTTGTCGCCGCGCTCCAGGGATTCGAGGAAGGGCACGCGGCCTGTATCGCGGACCGTTGGGCGGCGAGCGAGCGGGTCGAGCACTACTCCGCCGCCGATAGTAGTCACCGGAGAGAATTGGCGAACGATGAAGCGGTCGCCGGCGAGGGCCAGGACGTCGTCCTGAAGGCGAAGTTGAACCAAGGAGCTTTGTCCTGGGGCGAGTTCTTTGCTGCCGTACAAAAATACTTCCGCGACGGTCTCGCTGGTTCCGGAATGAAAGTGGACCCTGGCTCGCTGCTTTAGTTTCGGAGCTGATGGCAGGAGCTCGAGCCGTGCGTCAATTCTTCGAGTAACACGAAACTTGCCTGGAGTGGCTAGAGACATACCGCGGCGCAACGCGGCGTGCTCGATGCCGGCGAGATTAACGGCGGTTCGCTGGCCGGCGAGGGCGCGGTCGACAGATTTCCCGCCGGACTGGACACCGCGGACCCTCAGGCGTTGGCCGTCGGGAAATAACTGGACCTCGTCGCCTGGACCGACGCTTCCGGAAATCAGCGTGCCGGTTACTACGGCGCCAAAACCTTTAACGACGAATGCGCGATCGATAGGCAGGCGGAAATAACGCGCGGCATTTTTTCCGGGCATTTCTTGGGCAGCAGCTAACAACGCGTTCTTCAGATTTGGTAGGCCCGTTTGCGTCTTCGCGCTTACTGGAATGATGGGAGCGCCTTCGAGGAATGAGCCGCGGAGATAGTCTTCGACTTCGAGCCGAACCAGACCGGCGGTATCGGCGTCGACCATGTCGCTTTTAGTCAGCGCGACAATGCCGCGCTTGATGCCGAGCAAGCGGCAAATATCGAAATGCTCGCGCGTTTGCGGTTTGACGGACTCGTCGGCAGCGATTACCAGCAGAAGGAGATCGACACCGGCGGCGCCTGCGAGCATGTTGCTGACGAAACGCTCGTGTCCGGGGACGTCTACAAAGCCGAAGCGCACGCCGGCTTCTTCCAGGAAGGCGAAGCCCAGGTCAATGGTGATTCCCCGCCGCTTTTCTTCTTCGAGGCGGTCAGGGTGCGTGCCGGTCAGAGCCTCGACCAGCGAAGACTTGCCGTGATCGATATGGCCGGCCGTGCCGACGATTACGTTTTTAGAACTCATGCTCGGGTCAAGAAGGCTCCAGCTTTCTCCAAGAGGTTACAACGGCGCGGCAGCGTTCAGGAAATGGGCGTATAACGCTTGACGTGTAACGCGACACGTGTGATCATTTGGATGTGATCCAGAGCTTTCGCTCCAGGGACACTGAATCGCTGTTTCAATATCGCCACAGCAAGCGTTTCGGTTCCTTTGAACGCGTGGCCTTGCGAAAATTGTTGCAACTGCATGCCGCAACAGAACTCGGTATCCTTGCTTCCCCGCCAGGTAATCAGTTGGAAGCTTTGCGAGGCGATCGGAAGGGGCAGCATTCGATCCGCATCAATGAAAAATGGCGAATCTGCTTTACTTGGCGAGATGGTCACGCATATGAGGTCGAAATCGTGGACTATCATTAGGCGGGAGGCAGTATGAGCCGTTCCGAGACATTAATGACGCCGGTGCATCCGGGTGAGGTCCTCCGGGAGGACTTCATGAAGCCTCTTCATTTAAGCGTGAATCGGCTGGCGCTCGACCTGCACGTTCCTGCCACTCGCATTAGCGAAATAGTTCACGAACGACGGCGCATCACGGCGGACACCGCCTTGCGCCTAGCCCGATATTTCAAGACTAATGCTGAGTTTTGGCTGAATCTGCAAAACTTCTACGATCTAGAACTGGAAAGACGATCTGGGACAGCAACCGAGATCGAGAAGTGCGTTCACCCGGTGGCCGAAGTCGTCTCCTAATTGCATCGTTGAAACTACTCCTGCACCATTGCGAAGGCAGAATTATTTAGCGGCGGTGATTTCGTCCACGATGGCTTGCGTTGCGGCGCGAGGATCGGGAGCCGCTAGGATTGGGCGGCCTACCACTAAGAAATCGGCGCCGGCACGAATGGCTTCGGCAGGACTCGCGGTGCGAGCTTGGTCGTCGTCCTTCGCTGCCGCGGCTTTTTCCTTTGGCCGCACGCCGGGAGTGACGATCAGGAAATCGCGCCCGCAGGCTTTGCGGATGGCACGCGCTTCTTTTACGGAGGCTACGACGCCGTCGACGCCAGCTTTCTTGGCGAGCTGCGCAAGCTGCAGGACGCGGGCTTGCGAGGTGCCGCTGAGGCCTACTTCGCGCATGGCCTTCTGGTCCATGCTGGTGAGTATGGTGACCGCGAGGAGACGCGGGCGGTCGGCACCCATGGCCTGCGTAGCGCTAATGGCTTGCGCTGCGGCGTGGAGCATGGAGCGTCCGCCAAGGGCGTGAACGTTTACGAGCTGCACTCCGGGCATCGCGGCGCAGGAAAGTATCGCGCCGGCAACTGTGTTTGGAATGTCGTGAAATTTTAGGTCCAGGAAGATGCCAGGACCTAGCGCGGCTATTTCTTTGACGGCAGCAGGGCCCGCAGCGGTAAAGAGCTGGCCGCCGACCTTGAACATACCGACAAGATCGGCGACCTGCTTGGCGAATTTTAGCGCGGAAGATAAAGAATCAAAATCGAGAGCTACTATTAAGCTGCTTCGTGGATGGGCGTCGAAGCTCAACGTTTCTGGGGCAGCTCCATTAGCTCGAGCCGGACTTGGCTCACGCCCGCATGGATGAGACCCAGTTTCCGGGCGACGCGATAGGATACATCAATTTCCCGTCCTTCTTGATAGGGACCGCGGTCATTGATACGTACCAGTTCAAATTTGCCGGTGCGTGTGTTTACGACGCGCACGAGGGAGCCGAAAGGAAGGTGTGGGTGCGCCGCGGTGAGAGCTTCGCTGTCGAAGATCTCGCCATTGGCGGTTTTGCGACCGTTGAAGCCCGGGCCATACCAACTGGCGTTGCCGCTCCAGGCTTTGATCGCTTTAGGAGGTTGGCTCAGGTGTGCCACGAGAGGCGCTTCCATCACCGGAGCGATGAGGAACATTAGGGGAACCCAACGGAGTGCAGCCCAAATCACGAAGAGTCGGTTTCTCATAGTGTTGTTTTTGTGCTACAGCTTCCAAAAAAGTGTAGCGGGGATGAGTCGTTATGTCAACCGTTTTCGGACACGAATCTTGCATGTAAATCGCTGATTCTGCTTGCTTTAGTGCGTACTAGAGCGTCCGTAAGGGTGCTTGCTAAGCGCTCACTGGCCCTCGGGTCAGCAAAGCTGGCCGTCCCGACTTGCACGGCCGAAGCACCTACGGACAGGTATTCAAGCACGTCTTCCACCGTCTCGATGCCGCCCAAGCCGATCACCGGTATCTTCACTGCTTTCTTTGTCTCCCAAACGAGCCGAAGGGTGATCGGTTTAATTGCGGGGCCGGAGAGGCCTCCGGTTAGATTCCCCAAATGTGACTTTAGGGTGCGGGTGTCGATGGCCATAGCGGGGTAAGTGTTGGCGACGGTGAGGGCATCGGCTCCGGCGGATTCGGCGGCTTGAGCGATAAGCCCAATGTCTGCAACAAGAGGCGATAGTTTCACCCAGAGGGGCCGCCGCGCGGCAGCTTTGCGGGCTGCGCTGACCACTTCGGCCACTTGGGCGGGGTTACTTCCGAACTGCATTCCGCCTTTTTTCACGTTTGGACAAGAGATGTTGAGTTCGTAGCCGGCGAGCCCCTCGGCATCCTCAAGGGTGCGGATGACCTCGACGTAGTCTTCGAGGCAGTAGCCAAAGACATTGGCGAGGACGGGTGTGTCGTACTTTCGCAGTAAGGGCAGCTTGTCCGCGACGAAGGCGCGGACGCCGACATTTTGCAGGCCTACTGCGTTTAGCATGCCTGATGGTGTCTCGCAGAGACGGGGAGGAGGGGCGCCTTCAATGGGTTCGCGGGAAAGGCCTTTAACGACGAAGCCGCCGAGGCGGTTTAGATCAACGAGATGGGCGAACTCAATGCCGTAACCGAATGTACCGCTGGCGGCGAGAATGGGATTCCGCAGGCGCAGGGCGCCAATCTGTACGCTGAGATCGACAGCGTCTGCGGCACTCACTTCGGCCAAAGCTTACCACGAAGCGGGGCTAGGGCGCAGATGGTGCTATTTAGATAGCGATTCTGCCAGGATGTGGCCATCGCGCGTGGCAAGGGTTATGCCGCAGAGCGAGGCCAGGGTTGGGGCTATGTCAGCGGGCGTGACGGAGTCGAAGTATTCGCCGTGCCGGATGCCGAAGCCCATGAAGAGAATTGGGACGTGCTGGTCGTAGTTGTATGGCATTCCATGGCCGGCACCGTAGGAGCGGTTTTTGCCTGCGGGGTTCCGGTCCATAAGCCAGTACGGCTTGGGGACGATAAACAGGTCGCCGCTGCGGCCGGGATAGTAGCTGTCTGCGAGGGCGGTACGGGTGGGGCTTTGGGTTGCCGGGCGATCCTGCAACTGTTCGGCGCGAAAGATTGCGGCGACGCCGGACTGGGCTAGGGCAGTATCGATTACAGCGCGCATGGCTTTGTCGTCGTGGCGTAATTTGTCGTAGACGCCGGGAGCGAAGTAGAGGTCGCTGCCGTTAATCTGGGCGACCGCCGGCTTGGCGAAGCTGAAGGGTTCGAGTGCTTTTTCGATGCGATCTTGTAGTTCGGCCAAGCGGAGGATTCCAACGTCGGCGCCGGTTTTCTGCATGTCTTCGACAATCGGTGCTACGCCGTGGTCCGCGCTGAGAGCCACGACGTATTTGCCGCGGCCAACTTTCTTATCGAGATGGGCAAAGAGGTCAGCAAGGTCTGTGTCGAGGCGCACCAGGACGTCCTGGACTTCCCAACTGCGCGGACCGAATTCGTGGCCAACATAATCGACCGAGGAATAGCTTACGCCGAGGAAATCCGTGCCGCCGCCTTGCCCAAGGCCCAGGGAATCGACGGCTGTTTCTGCGAACTTAGTCAGATAGGTGTCAGCGAAAGGACTCGAGGCCCACTGCTCGTAAAAGGCCGCGTCCGGTTCGTTGGCGGCGGCTTTGCCACGTAGCGGATGCGGAAAGGTCAGATTCCAACCTTCGGGTGGGACGGCTCCAGTGGCCTTTTCGTCGTACCAGTAAGAACCTTCGGGAAGCGAGTGGGTCCACGTCTTGCCGTAGTCCTCCTTTATCGGATGCGTCTTGGCGTATTGCTCGACGAACGGCATGGCGCCGTACACGCTCGAGGTTACCCAGCCGCCACCGTCGGCCCAAGTGACCGCGTCGGCCTTGTGGCCGGCCATCGTGATGGCCGCTCTCGCCTTCAGCGAAAACGTGACTACGCGGGTGGCTCCGTTGGTCTGGAACTTCAGCTCCTCGGCAAATGAGGGAATTTCCATGCGCCAGGCGCTGTCGCCGCCCTTTGCGGAAATGCCGGCGTAACCGGAATTCTTGGCGTTGGGATCTGCGGTGCAGGTCACCATCTTCTGGGTTTCGCGATCCCACCAGGCATTAGCCACCATGGCATGGGAGGCGGGAAGCGCTCCGGTGGAAATAGTTGCGTGGCCTACGCAGGTCTCGGTCGCTGCGTACGAGTAGGCTGCGTCTCGGAACCAAGCGCCTTCCTCCACAAGGCGGCGGAGGCCTCCGGTCCATTGCGGAAGGAATTTGTCGACATAATCGGCGCGCATCTGGTCGACGACAAGCATAACGACGAGTTTGGGGCGGGCGGACGGTCTCTTCCGAGGGTCAGCTGAGAGTTTGCTAGTCGGTGACGCTTTGGCGCGCGAAGTTGAGGGAGTCTGCGCTTGCAAGCTTCGCGCGGTAATGAGCACCAGTACGATCATGAGGAATGGAAAGAAGGCTCGACTCGTGCGGACAATTTGATTCGCGTCTCGATCAGGCATTGGGTCTCCGGTTTTTGCAGCGCGGCAGTTTACCACGTGAGCTTTACGGCGCTGTTACCTTCCGCGCGGAGCGAGGCGATCTTGCGCTCTCCGCGTTGACATCTTTTCTTTGTGCTAGGATTACGCGACCATGCGCATCGTTGAAAAAGCACAGCTTATGTCGGCGCCGGAAATTGACCGCACGTTGCAGCGGCTGGCGCACGAGATCGTGGAAAAAAGCGGAGGGACCAAGCATCTGGCACTGATCGGCATTCGACGGCGCGGGGTGCCGCTGGCGGAAAGGATTGCGTTCGCGATGCGCGGGATCGATGGGGTAGAGGTACCGGTCGGCACTCTGGACATCACCCTATACCGCGATGACCTGTCCAAGGTGGCTTCGCACGCGGTGCTGCAGTCTTCGGATATTCCTTTCGGTGTGGACAACATGGATTTGGTGCTAGTCGACGATGTTTTGTATACGGGTCGCACGATTCGGGCGGCAATGAACGGACTTTTTGATCTGGGCAGGCCGAAGCGGGTGTCGCTGTGCGTGCTGATTGATCGAGGACATCGCGAAATGCCAATCGAGTCTCAGTTTACCGGGCGCGTAGTGCAGACCAGCAATAGCGAGATTATCGAGGTGCGGCTGCGCGAGATCGACAGTGAAGAGCGCGTAGTGCTTGTGGACCGCGTCGACGGGTAGTTTGTTGGCTGTTAGGATAAAATCGAGACCTGTGACCCTATTTGAGTGAAAATGTGACGCATCGGTTTCGTGACCTGCTGGCACTTGAGCCGCTTACGGCGGACGAACTCACTTTTCTTCTCGACCAAAGCAAACCGTTCCAGGAAATCCAGAAGCATCCGTTGAAAAAACTAGCAACGCTGCGCGGCAAGACCGTGGCGCTGGCGTTTTTTGAAAGCTCGACGCGGACGCGCATCAGCTTTGGCACCGCAGCCTCGCGGCTGGGCGCGGACACTATGAATCTGCAGGCGGAGGCATCGAGCCTGAAAAAGGGCGAGTCTCTGTTAGATACGGTGCACACGCTGGATGCCATGAAGCCGGACTGCCTGGTGATGCGTCATGCAGCTTCGGGCGCGGCCGACTTTGTGGCGCGGCATTTGGACATTCCGGTAATCAACGCCGGTGACGGCACGCACGAACATCCTTCGCAAGGGTTGCTGGATGCGCTGACAATCCGGGACCGGAAGGGTCGGATCGACAATCTAAATGTGACGATCCTGGGAGATATCCAGCATAGTCGCGTGGCGCGGTCGAATATTCATATGCTTGGAAAATTCGGCTGCCGGTTTACGCTTTGCGGCCCAGCGATGTGGGTGCCTCGCGAGCTGGA
This sequence comes from Candidatus Acidiferrum typicum, assembly GCA_025463055.1. GTDB lineage: Bacteria > Acidobacteriota > Terriglobia > Acidiferrales > UBA7541 > Acidiferrum > Acidiferrum typicum_A. The sequence continues at coordinate 33,505 of JAOAPV010000027.1, read as the reverse complement.
GCAGATCGCTCCGCGTGCATCGATCCGGCGGGTATTCCAAGTTGAAGAAGCGCTGGAGGACGCGGATGTCGTAGTTGTGTTGCGGGTGCAAACGGAGCGGCTACACGAGCCGGCGCTCTCGGCTAGTGATTATATTTTGCTGTACCAATTAAATCGCGAGCGCCTGCTGCGGGCGAAACCGGATGCGGTCGTGCTGCACCCGGGACCGATGAATCGTGGCGTCGAGATTTCTCCGGAAGTCGCGGATGGACCGCAATCGTGCGTGCTCGATCAAGTTACCAACGGCATTGCGGTGCGCATGGCTCTGCTTTTTTTGTTGAGTGCCGGCCATAACGAAGAAGGATCGCACCCAGTGAATGATGTCCAGCAGCCACGAAATCGCCGCGCTACCGACGTAAAGGACCCCTCGCATGCTTCTCGTTAAGAACGGACGAGTTGTCGATCCGGCGCGGAATACCGATGCCTCGATGGACCTCTTGCTGGACAACGAGAAGATTGTTGAGATCGCGCAGCCAGGGAAGATTTCTAGCAACGGGTTCGAGGTCTTTGACGCCAGTGGATTGGTCGTCGCTCCCGGGTTCATAGATCTTCACGCACATCTCCGTGAGCCGGGGCAGGAGTCGTCTGAGACGATTGAAAGCGGAACGCGGGCTGCAGCTCGGGGCGGATTCACGGCGGTTTGTTGCATGCCAAACACTAAACCGGTGAACGATAGTGCGAGCGTCACGGGATTTATCCTTGATCGCGCAAAGACCTCCGGCAGCGTGCGGGTCTGGCCCATTGGAGCAGCGAGCGTGGGCAGCAAAGGCGAAGGGATCGCGGAAATTGCGGCGATGAAGCAGGCGGGGATTGTGGCGGTCAGCGATGACGGAAAACCGATCGCCACCGCCAAACTTGCGCGGCAAGTGATGGACTACTGCCGATCGCTGGATATTCCAGTGATCGAGCATGCCGAGGACGTTTCACTGGCCGCCGGGGCGGTGATGCGGGAAGGGGTGACGTCCACGCGCCTGGGCTTAGCCGGTATGCCTGCCGCGGCGGAATCCGTCTGCGTGGCTCGGGATGTCCAGCTTGCCGAGCTGACCGGCGCGCGGCTGCACATTGCGCATTTGTCGGCGAAAGGATCGCTCGAACAGGTGCGCTCGGCGAAGCAACGCGGGTTGCGCGTCAGTTGCGAAGTTACGCCACACCACTTCACGCTGATTGATGAAGATGTGCAGTACGATTCGCGCTACAAGATGAATCCGCCGCTGGCCGCGCGGGAGGATCGCGAGGCGCTACTTGCGGGTCTGGCGGATGGCACAGTGGACGCGATTGCCACGGACCACGCGCCGCACGAGCCGGCGCTGAAGGATGTAGAGTTTGACCGCGCGCCTTTTGGTATCACCGGCTTTGAGACGGCGCTGAGCCTTGCGCTGGAACAACTCGTTCACACCGGACGCGTTCCGCTGATGCGAATGGTGGAGCTCTTCACCTCTGGACCAGCGCGGGTACTCGGTCTTGAGCGCACAATTGCGGCCGGAAGGCCCGCCGACGTCACCATTTTTTCACTCGATCGACCGTGGAACTTCCAGGCTGCGGAATACGAGAGCAAGTCGCGCAACTCTCCTTTTGACCAACGCAGCTTCAAGGGCGGTCCGGTGGCGACTATCGTCGCCGGCCGCTTCGTCCACAAGACCTAATCATTACTCGGAATTCAAAGAAAAAATCTAACGCAGAGACCCGGAGAGCGCAGAGGTTCGCAGAGGCGGTTTCCCCAGTGGATGAAATTAATGGGTGGCGGGTTCGGCAGCGGGATGCATACCGTGCTGTGGGACTTCGTGCAGGCCACGAGCGGGCGGCTCGATCTTGTGCCGATAGAAGTGGTCGAGGGGGATTCGGCCTTTGCCGACCGCGTAGCCCTTCTCAATGGCTTTTGTGACGTAGGCTTTGGCGAGGGTGGCAGCTTCGAACAGGGATCGCCCGGCGGAAAGGTGAGCGGCGATTGCGCTGGCGAAGGTGCAGCCAGTGCCGTGCAGAACTTCTTCCTTACCCTTGTCTCCGGCGAGGGGCATCATGTCATTGCCGTCGAACAAGATGTCGACGGCTTTATCCATGTGGCCGCCCTTGACGATGACGGCGCGAGCGCCCATCTCCACAATTTTTCGCGCGGCGGCTTCCATGTCGCCAGTGTCCTTGATGGTCAAGCCAGTGAGGATTTCGGCCTCGGGCACGTTGGGCGTGATGACGCTCGAACGCTTCAGCATCTCAGCAGAGATATATTTGATTCCCGCGGCGTCCAGCAATTCCGTTCCGGTCGATGACTTCATGACCGGATCGTGGACGACGTGAAGAAACTTATTGGAGTCCAGAAATTCGGCAACAGCCACGGCATTGCCTCGATTCCCTAGCATGCCGATTTTTACGCCGACAATCTCGCAGTCTTTAGCAAGGACATCCAGCTGTGCGCGCAGCAGCGCGCTCGGCGTATTCTGCACTTCTTCCACGCCTTGCGTGTTCTGCACAGTCAGGGAGGTGATCGCCGCCACGCCGTAGCATCCGTGCGCGGCAAAGGTCTTCAAGTCTGCCGCGGTGCCGGCGCCGCAGGAAGGGTCGAACCCCGCGATGCTGAGAAGAATTGGAGGAGTAGGATTGAAATGATTATTGTGATTGGCCATCTTGTCGTGCTTTGCGCCTCGTAACCCGAATTTCCATCTGGGTGCACCGAACTCTAAGCATCGCTACAATTACCGCAGTCTTCGCTCCACTAAGTGAAAAGTGCCGGTACGCCCGAAGAGGCGGACCGGCAAATGCGAATGTACGCATGTTTTTAGTTTGAGCGCAAGAAAAAATTTGAAGAAAATCGCCGCGTGGATGATTTTCGCGGACAGCTATCGCCTACGGGAACAATCCGCGGACGAGGGTGGCTTCCGCGACGCGACTGACGGCGAGAATCATAGCGCCGGCGCGCGGAGGAACGTGATGCTTGCGCATGGTGTCCACCATTTCATGGAACGAGCGGACCATGATGCGCTGCAGGCGCTGGTTGACCTCTTCGGTGTCCCAGAGCAGACCTTCCTGGTTCTGCACCCACTCGAAATAGCTGACCGTGACACCGCCGGCGTTGGCCAAGATGTCTGGAAGGACGGTGATGCCGCGCCGGGCAAGAATCTCGTCGGCATGCGGCGTGGTCGGGCCATTGGCGGCTTCCGCGACGATGCGGGCCTTAATGGCTTCCGCGTTGTTCAAGGTGATCACGTTTTCGAGTGCGGAGGGGACGAGAATGTCGCACTTCATAGTAAGCAAGTCTTCGTTGGAGATGCGCGAGGCTCCGGGCATGCCTACAACGGTGCCGGAACGCTCCTTGTAACGGATGGCTTTGATGGGGTCGATGCCGCGCGAATTTGTGACGCCGCCACGCGTGTCGCTGAGGGCAATGATCTTTGCTTTCTTTTCGACGAAGAGGCGCGCCGCAGTAGCGCCGGCGTTGCCGAAGCCCTGAATGGCGACGGTAGCACCGCGCAGGGAAATCTTCTTCAGCTTGCAAGCTTCTTCGACCACGAAGACCAAGCCACGAGCAGTCGCTTCGGCGCGCCCGACTGAACCGCCCACAGAAATCGGCTTGCCGGTAACCACTCCGGGGACGGTGTGGCCCACCATCATGGAGTACGTGTCCATGATCCAGGCCATGGTTTGCGCGTCCGTGTACACGTCGGGCGCGGGAATATCCTGGTCAGGACCGATTAGCGGGAGGATCTCGCTAGCGAAACGGCGGGTCATGCGTTCGAGCTCGCTCTTGGACATACGCTTGGGGTCACAGATGACGCCACCCTTCGCTCCGCCAAACGGCACGTTAACAAGCGCGGTCTTCCAGGTCATCCATGCAGCGAGCGCTTTCACTTCATCGACCGTTACGTTGGGATGAAAGCGAATGCCTCCCTTGCCCGGGCCGCGCGCGACGTTGTGCTGGACGCGATATCCGGTCAGGACTTTCACCTGGCCGTTGTCCATCTTGGTGGGCAGAGAGACTTCGAGGATGCGCTTCGGAGTGCGCAATATCTGACGCAGGCCCGGATCTAACTTGAGGAACTCGGCGGCCATGTCGAATTGAATCTGCGCAATGCGGAACGGATTTAAGTCCTCCCGCGGCGCAATGCGCGGGATCATCGGTGCGATTGTTGGCTTTGCGACCGTGGCCATGGGCTTCGGTCCTTTCGTTTAAGGCGGCGCGACGCAGGTCCGCTCGCCTGTGCTTCTGTTGCCTTACTTTTCTGGGTTACCCGAATCAAAAAGCGTTGCAGCTCAGATTTCAGCCGTTGGCCGCGAACTTCTGTTCGTTGCCGGCGTATTGATCGCGGCACGCCACCGAGCAGAAATGCACGACTTCGGCTCCAACGCGCAGTGGAATCGCTCGATTCTCCGCGATATGCACGCCGCAGACCGGATCGCGCACTAGCCGCCGCGAACTGGTGACTGGTTGCTGCTGGTTAGCGGGCGCGTTTTGGCCGCGTGTTGGCGAACTCAAGAAGCCACGCAGCATCCAGGACACAGCGCGTCGCAACATTGCCACGGTCCAGAACAGTACCACTAGCCAAATCAAAAATCGCATAAACCGGGAAGAAAACTCATTCGATGTTGTTGGCCCTGTTTCCATCGTATGCAAGGGGAAAAGGCGGAGTCAAACGAAATCCTCTGATTTCAATAGTTTGCGCACTGAAAAACCGATTCCGCCGAGGTGCTTCGTACGGCTCGGCTCGACCATAAGCTATGTGTTATCTGTCGGTTACGAGAAAGGTTGGCCGGGTTCTTGGATTTGGCCAGCCAAACGGACGATTCTAGCTTAAGTCGGACTAAAAAGCGGTATGCGGTCGATGCCCATGTATGGGCGCAAAACGTCTGGGATGACAATTGAGCCGTCGGCCTGCTGATAATTTTCAACGACGGCGATCCAGGTGCGCCCGACAGCCAAGCCCGATCCATTCAGCGTGTGCACGAACTCGCTCTTTCCGCCGCCCTTGGGCTTGAACCGGATACCGCCGCGCCGGGCTTGAAACGCCTCGCAGTTTGAGCAGGAGGAAATTTCGCGGAATTCGTTGCTGGAGGGCAGCCAGACCTCGATGTCGTAGGTTTTGGCCGAGGCAAAGCCCATATCGCCGGTGCACAGAAGCATCGTCCGGTAATGTAGACCGAGTTTCTGGAGCAATGATTCCGCATTTCGTGTCAGCGATTCATGCTCTTCGTAGCTTTTCTCAGGCTGCGTGAACTTGAATAGCTCGACCTTTTGGAACTGGTGCTGACGCAAGATTCCACGCGTGTCCTTGCCGGCTGCGCCCGCTTCGGAGCGGAAGCAGGCGGTCCACGCAGTCACGTTGATTGGCAATTTGTCTTCGGGGAGCGTTTCGTCGCGATAAAGATTGTGGAGCTCGACTTCGCTGGTGGGCGTTAGCCAGAAATCGGTGTCCTGGACCTTGAAGAGGTCGGCGGCAAATTTTGGCAATTGGCCGGCGGCGAGCAATGAGGCGCTGTTGACGAGGAAAGGGGGAAGGATCTCGGTATAGCCATGCTCGCGCGTGTGCACATCGAGAAAGAAATTCGCCAGCGCGCGCTCTAGACGCGCTCCCCAACCTTTGTATATGGCAAAGCGCGCCCCCGTAATTTTTGTTGCGGCGCCGAGATCGAGAATTCCCGCGCGTTCACCCACTTCCCAATGCGGTTTCGGGGTGAAATCGAACTTGGGCGGAGTTCCCCAGCAGCGGACTTCGACATTTTCAGCGGCACTGTGTCCGACCGGGACGCTTGCGTGCGGCACATTGGGAATGGTCAGGAGCAGTTCGCGCTGCCTGGCATCTAGTTGTGAGGTGCGCTCATCGGCGGATTTGATGCGATCCGAAACTTGTTTCATTTCGGCGAGCAAGGCGTCAGCGTTTTCTTTTGCTTTTTTCAGGCGGGCAATTTCGTCGCTAGCTTTGTTGCGCTGCGCCTTGAGTTGCTCGGTCGCGGTAATCAGTTCCCGCCGTTCCTTATCCAGCGCGCGGAATCCTTCGAGATCCAGGACGACCCCGCGCTTCTTCGCCATGTCGGCAAAGACATCCAGATGCTCACGGAAATAACTCAAATCATGCATAGGATTGGAAGAATAGCGGAAGAACAGCTTTGGAGTCGACGAAGAGAGACAAACGTAGCGGGCCGGCCGTGACCAACCAAATGCTAAATAGAGGGCGTGGGGAATGGGTGGGTGCGAGCGTGCCGCACCCGGCCCAAAACGCTCGAACGAGCTTACGGTATCGTTGCCGACACTTCGGATGAGTAGACGCTTTCAACGCCGTTCGATTGCACGGACGCGACCACATAGTAGTAGGTCAGACCAGCCTGAACCCCGAGATCAGTGTAGGTCGACCCGGGAACAAGCGAAGACGTTTCCTTTGTATACGGGCCACCTTTCTGCGTACCTCGGTAGACATTGTAGCCCGAGACAGGGGACGTGCTCGGCGTCCAGCTTAGCGTGGCTTTGCGCGCGGCAACTCCGGCGCCAGAAAGTGGTATGGACAATGGTGAATTGCTGGCTGTGCTTGCGACGGACACGCTGCCACTGACACTGCCCGCAGTAGTGGGAGCGAAAGCCACGCTGAAAGTGGCGGTTTGCCCAGGTGCCAGGCTTACCGGCATGTTCAGCCCGCTGATGCTGAAATAGGTTCCCGTCGGGGTGAGCTGCGACACACTCACAGATGAGTTCCCGATGTTTGTGAGAGTAACGGAACGCTTGCTGCTGCTGCCTTGCGTGACGCTCCCATAGGCTAATGCCGAAGGATTGGCTGACAATTGCAGGCTCTGCTTGACACCAGTGCCGCTCAGGGCCACAACAAGCGGCGAATGGGGTGCATTGGTGGCGATGCTCACTGTCCCGGTGGTGCTAGAAGCAGTTGCTGGGGAAAAGCGCACGTTGAACGCAAGGGATTGTCCCGGAGTGAGCGTGGCGGGTAGAGTAGGTCCGGTAATACCGAATCCACTCCCAGCGATTGTTTCCCGTGAAATAGTTAAGTTGGCATTTCCCGAATTCTTGATTGTAAGAGTCTGAGTGTTCGATACACCGACGGCGACCGGACCAAAGTTGACGCTCGTGGGCAATGCAGAAATCTGCGGCTGCATTCCCACACCCCTTAGCGCGACGGTCAGACTGGGATTACTAGCATTGCTGCTCACTACCACGCTTCCATTAATTGTGCCCATGGAGGGCGGAGTGAAGGTCACTTTGAGCGAAACTTGTTTGCCAGCAACCAAACTAAAGGGAACGCTGATACCGCTCACGGTTAGCCCAGTCCCCGTCGGGGCCACTTTCGAAATCGTCACTGTACTGCTCGCGTTGTTAGTAAGCGTAAGCGTCTGAGAAATGCTGCTACCAACATTCACGTTCCCAAGATTCAAGCTCGCAGGAGCCGACGTTAAACCTGCGGAAACTTTCGGGCTGAAGACCACGTCGCGAAAGTAGTTCGACGCTTGCCAACTTGAGGTGGGGAACCGACCTGCGGGCCCATATACACCATTATTCCCGACGACACTGCTAAGATCACGGTTCAAGACTTTGGCGGCAAAGCCGTTGTGCGTATCGACATAATAGGTATTTCCCGTATTTACCGTTACAACGTAAACCGTGTTCGCATTCACCGCTAAGGGAGTAGCCAGGGATTGCTGCTGCCATCCCGAAGACGTTTCGTTTGAGAACGCGACTGAAACCAGTAGTTGCCCCGACGCGTTCCAGACGTGGCCCACATGCGTGCCGGTTTCTCGACTCGCCTTCCAAAAGCGAATCGCGGTGATATGGCCCGCGACCGCGCTCGTGAATTTCGCGCCGAGCTCATAATTAGTGCTTGATCCATCACTCGCGTTGACAAACTGCGGTGTCTGGGTTGTTAGAAGAGTCTCCGTTGACGCGGTGGCCGAACGCGCGCTTGAGAAAAAAATTGTAACCAGGAACAACGCGCGCAGATACACCCTTACCCTTTGATCTGGTCTCATCGTTTGCTTTCCTAACGGGATCCGAACAGCCCTGAGACCGAACCGAGGGGGGTAGACCGGGGTCACAGATTTGCTGCTACGTCTTGTCCCGACTGCACACTTAAACTAAATTTTGAGGAATGGAATTGCTATTGCCCTATGGGTCAGTTTTGGTCCAGGCGAGCGCTGCGTCGAAAGCTGTACGGTGCGTTTGTGGGATGCCAAACAAAGCGTGTCGCTTGTGCACACAGACATGCGGCAGGTTCAAGTTATGTCTGAGGCTTTAGCTCTTCTTGAGCGTGGCCGCAATGATCGCGTGCGGTTCGTCCGCGGGCAGGAAGACCGTCCCGGGATTGTCCATCCCTAGCGGGGCAAGGTCGGCTAGATGAAAATGCTTGCTGGGGAGCGACAGGTGAATTTCGCTGATGTTCTCAAAATTGCCGAGGATAGCGTCGCCCATGGCGTAGAGGGTGTGTTGAAGGGAATGACTGTGGTGCTCGGCAAAAGCTTCGAGCAAGGTCTTCCTCACGGCGTGCCATAGCGGGCCGAACTCGACGTCTTCCTCGGTGTATAGCCAATTGGCATTGATGATGACTGAGAGGATGCGGTCAGTTTCCTCCTGCAATGTTGTGTATGGATCTTTCTTGAAATCCTCGAAAGCGGAGTTGCTCGTTTTTAGAACAAGCAGGTTCTCTATGCCAGCGCGCACGTGCGTTCGCTCGCGGGTTCCGCTCAGAAAAGAGGTGCGCTCCTGGTCTCCTGAGCGCGAGAAGGCAGAAGGGTGAGGCTTGCCGCCGTGCGGAAGGTGGGTCCAAATGCTCTCGCTCGCGTCGATAACCACGCGGGTGACCTGAGCGTTGTAAGTAAGAAAATGCTCGATCAAGTGCAGGCCGAAATCCTCTAATGGCTCGATGGAATGCTGGCGTGCCAGGGCGTAGACAGTATTTTTCATGGTGTCCGGGGGGAGGATTTTGCGATTGTCGCCTTGCGCGTGGGCGGCTTCAAAGTCGCCTTCGAAACGTATGGAGAGCGCGATCTCCCGGACATCGTGGCGGCCCTGCTGCCTGGAAACGCGTAGCAAATGAATTCGCGAACTGCCGTAGCTGTTTTCAGCGAGGCGGATGGCCATGAATTAGCTCCTGCGGCCAGGATGATTGGCGAAGAGATTCTAGCGCAGCCCGGAGGTGCAAGGCGGAATGGAAGGGGGAACCGCGGCCTAAAGGCGCTCGGGCGTGAGAATGGCGGTCATCTCGAGCACGCGTTGGTAATACTCCTGCTGCTTGAGCTTCGCGCCAGCTTCGCGGTCGACGATGAAGGTTACATCGCTGTGGAGCTGTAATGCGGACGCGGTCACCGAAGCCGTAAGGGGTCCTTCGATGGCTTTGGCGATAGCCGCTGACTTGGAAGAGCCACTGGCGAGAAGGAGAATTCGCTTCGCTTCGAGAATGGTGCCAATGCCCATAGTGATCGCGCACTGCGGAATTTCTTCTTCAGCGGCAAAGAACTTGCGATTGTCTTCGATGGTTTCGCGGCTGAGAACTTTTAGGCGCGTTCGCGAGCCGAGGCTGGAGGTCGGCTCGTTGAATCCGACGTGGCCGTTGCGGCCGATGCCGAGAACCTGCAGGTCGATGCCGCCGGCATTACGAATGGTTTCTTCGTAGCAGGCGCAATACCTCTGGTAATCGCCATTGATGGCGCCATCGGGGATGTGGATGTTGCCGGGCGTTACGTTGACGTCAGCGAAAAAATTCTGCCGCATGAAGTGATGAAAACTCTGTGGATGATTCGAGGGAAGGCCCAGATATTCGTCCAGGTTGAATGTGACGACGCGCGAGAAATCCAATTTCTCGTCGCGATGAAGACGAGCGAGCTCTTGATACATGCCCACCATCGTGCTTCCGGTGGCTAATCCCAGGCGCAACGCAGGATTTCTTCGTACGGCATTGGCTACCACGCGCGCTGCCTCGCGGCCGAGCTCTTCTGAGTTTGGTTTCAGGACCAGGAGCATCTTTTCGTCTTTGTGAGCGCATTTCGGATGCGCCGCCTTGGACACAATGATTCTATCGAAACCGCCGGATCAGGAGCTTGTGGCGATCCGAGCGATAAAAGCCCAGGACATAAGTAATCGCTTTCCCCTTGGTGGAGTAGATTAGCTGGCGGATGCGCATGAGCGGCTCTCCCCGCGGAACGGAGAGCAGCTCGGCTGTTCTTGCATCGGCGGCAGTGGCATCAACTTCCTCGTCCGCGTAGCCGAGCTCCACTTTGTATTCGCGTTCCAGAATTTTGAAAAGGGAATCGCGGTTGAGGGGCGTGGAAAGGAGGTTGGGGAATTCGGCGGACGAGAAGTAGCAAGTCTCCAGGGCGAAGGGCTCGTCAGAGGCGTGTCGAAGGCGTTCCAGCTTGATAATTCCTGTATTGGTGGGCAGAGCGAGGCGCGCAGCGATCTCCTGTTCATCGTAGATAATTTTCGCGAACAATATTTTGGAGCCCGCGGTGAGACTACGGCTGGCCATCTGCTCGGTGTAGCTCATCAACTTGTTGAAGTGAATTTTGGGACTTGCCACGAAGGTGCCGATGCCGCGGCGGCGTTCGACGATGCCCTCACGTTCTAGAGTTGCCAACGCGTGGCGGGCGGTCATCAAGCTGACTTGATGAATCTTAGCGAGGTCTCGTTCTGACGCGACGGAGTCGCCGGTGCGCAACTGCCCGGATTCAATACGTTTGCGAATGACGGTCTGAATTCGCTGGTAGGCCGGAATGCCATCCCGACTTTTCTGCTTTTGCGGCATTCGATCTCCGGTGGGCGTGTTATAGAGCGCTGGCCGCGCCAGCCGTAAAGTGTAACGCTTAATCCGTTTTAAGTCGTGACAATTTGTTGACAACCCGTTTATAGAGCTATATAGCTATCTGACACACGGAAACCCTCGAGAAGCGAGGATAACAATGGCGCTAACGGCGACCGATTGGATAGTCATCGGAATTTACCTCGCCCTGAACCTACTAATCAGCTTGTATTACCGCAGGCGGTCCTCGGGCAGCACCGAGGAATTTTTCGTTTCCGGGCGAAATGTGTCCTGGTGGTTGGCGGGCACATCAATGGTGGCCACAACATTTGCGGCGGATACGCCGTTGCTGGTGACCGGGCTGGTTGCGAAGAACGGCATTTCAGGGAACTGGCTGTGGTGGTCGCAGTGCCTCTCGGGAATGATGACGGTTTTTTTCTTCGCGCGTTACTGGCGCCGCGCGGAAATCCTGACCGACGTGGAGTTTGTGGAATTGCGCTACGGGGGAAAGCCGGCTGCGTTTCTGCGGGGCTTTCGCGCTCTGTATCTAGGCGCGCTTATGAATTGCCTGATTCTCGGCTGGGTAATCAAGGCAATGATCAGCATCACGACGGTGTTGTTGGGCGATGCGATCGCGCAAGGCCGTGTGTTGGAGATAGCGCTAGGTGGGCACACGCTCATGCATTACACGCTGGGCGATCCGGCGCACACAGCGCTACTGATTTGCGTGCTGATTCTGGTGCCTTTCACGGGCATATACACGTTCATTGGTGGGCTCTGGGGCGTTCTGGTAACGGACCTGTTCCAGTTCATTCTAAAAATGTCCATGATCATCGTGCTCGCTTGGGTGGCTGTGGCGAAGATGGGCGGGATGACGCTCCTGAAGATCCAGCTCTCACACGTTAACGACGCGGTGCGGCAGAGCGGTCAGCCGACTGGCTCGGCGCTCTCATTCTTTCCAGCATTTCACTTGGGCTGGACCACAGATGCGATCTGGACACTGCCGGTAATCACCTTCGTACTGTATTTAGCGATGCAGTGGTGGGCAAGCTGGTACCCGGGCGCGGAGCCCGGCGGCGGCGGCTACGTTGCGCAGCGGATGTTCAGCGCTAAGGACGAGAAAAATTCGCTGGGCGCGACGCTCTGGTTCAACATCGCGCATTACGCAATGCGCTCGTGGCCGTGGATTATCACCGGCCTTGTCGCTGTAGCCGTGTACTCGCCCATTGGAGGATTGCACCCGAGCGCAGAGTTTGCCGCTGAACCGGAAAAGGGCTACGTGATGGTGCTGCGGGACTTCCTGCCGCCCGCATTGCGCGGCTTGATGGTCGCGGCATTTCTCGCGGCATTCATGTCCACCGTTGGCACGCAACTCAACTGGGGCACGTCTTACCTCATCAATGATTTCTATCGCCGCTTTATAGTGCGCAAAGGCAGCGAGAAGCATTACGTTTTCGCTAGCAAGCTATTTATCGTATTTCTGGTGATTTTAAGCGGTTACACAGCGGCGCACATCAGCTCAATTCAGTCTGCTTGGCAGCTATTGCTTGGCATGGGCGCAGGAACTGGCGGAGTGTTGCTGCTGCGTTGGTATTGGTGGCGCATTAACGCGTGGAGCGAAATTTCGTCAATGACTGCGGCGTTTGTCGTATCCATGTCCTTGCAGTGGGTTCATTTTTCAGGGAACAGCTCGGTGGTATTCGCGAAGAGCACCATGATCACTACACTCGCTACCACTGCGGTGTGGCTGATGGCCACCCTGATTACACAGCCGGAGGACGATAAACTTTTGGTCAAATTTTACCGGCGCGTGCAGCCGACAATTCACGGGTGGAAGCGCATTGCTGCGCTCGCACCAGAAATTGCGCCGGTTCGCGATTTTGCGGCGAACACATTTGACTGGGTGATGGGTTGCACGTTGGTTTACTGCGCGATGTTCGGGATCGGCGAGTTTGTGCTGCAAGCATGGGTCACGGGACTGTTGTTATTCGCGTGCGCGGCAGTAGCAGGCTACTTAATTTATTGGAGCCTTGGACGCCGCGGCTGGCAGACGCTATCGGGTAATGTCGAGAAATCTGTGCCGGCTTCGGCTGCAGAGGTTGGGTTACAACAGACAGATTAGGCGACGCAGCGGCTTTGGAGCTTGCCAAAAACAAAGGGCGGAGATCGCTCTCCGCCCTTTGCCAATGAGATCCAAATATCTTACTGCTTCACATGCGGGGAGGCCTTCTGCAGGACTTCAAGCAATTGATGGGCCTCTGGAGGTGCCTGAACCCTGGATTCAGTAATGATCTTCTCCGCGTTCACATCCTTGCCGTAGAGGCGCCGGTTGGCATCGTCATCGGGGCGAAGCGTGGAGCCTTCCAGCGAAACACCGGCAAATACGCCCCGCGCACGAGAGTAGCTCAGCATTTCGGCGCGGAACGTCACATCAGTGGCAGCTTGGGCATCGCGCCCCTTCGGGCCCGCAGCAATTGAGGCGTCAGCACCTAGCTTCACTTTGTTGTGAAGAATGCTTTCTGCTCCGCGCGCATTCATTACCAAGATAACAAAGTCGGTTGCTTGGCCGCCGATTTGGAGGCCCACACTTCCACCTTCCAGAGCCATCATCACGGGAGCTCCCCATGAGCCTGAGAAGTCTTTGCCCGAACGGCAAACCATCACGCCGCGACCGTAACTGCCGCCAACGATGAAGGCGGCCTTGAGGACCGAGGGGAACACGATGACGCAACGAGCCTTGTCCAGAAGGTCCTGCGGAATATCATCCGGAATGTCTAAGATCTCTTTTAGAACCGTTGCGGCGTTTTTGATGCGGTCGACTTCCTTTTCGTCCTTGTCCTTTGCCGAGGAAATCGCCGGCAAAGAGAAGAGAATCAGTGCCAGCGCTCCGGCCGTTACCACCGTAAATCGCTTAATTTTCATCAGAACTGCCTCCTTTTACGACAATGACCAGGACAACTATTGCATCCTCAAGAAACGCGACGACCAGATGCCAAAATGACTACTCCGCCGATCAAGGACAAGACTCCCACGATGGGTGGTATCGGAATCGTGTTGTGTTCTTCTTTAGTGGCCTGGATGGGGCCGATGTCCAAGACCTTCTTATGTGTGGTGTAAGTGATGCCTTGATAGGCAAGCGCCAGGATTCCAATGACGATGAGCACGATGCCAATGAGTCTCATATGTTCGTTTCGCTTACGACCTGCGCAGCAAGTGCCCCATTAAGGTGACCAGGAAGAGAATCAAGAAGAGATAGAATAAAATCTTCGCGATTCCCGCGGCGGCAACCGAAATGCCGGTGAATCCGAGCAAGGCAGCAATTAATGCGACGATAAAAAACCCGAGTGCCCAGCGCAACATCCTCGTCCTCCTGTGCTTTGTTAGGTTCTGTCTGGTATGGAAAAGCGCCCAGTTTTGGAATCGGGCTGTGAGATGGTCCCTGGCTTATCGCGCACGGGCCACGATTCTGCCTCAGTGTTGCGAAAAATCGAGAAGTACTCCATACGGGCTACACCCTAGGGGTTTCTCAGCTATCGTGTAGCGAGATGCCTCTGCAAACCGCAGGAGGCGCAACACGTGAACACTGCGTAGTCTAGCGCGCAGAATGTAAAAACTTCAGCCGGGTTCGATCGTTGCTGCCCAGTACTAAAACCATGCTCTCCTGTAAGGTCCTGCCGTACAGTCATTTGGCGGGAGCTTTGATTCGGTGCGCAATTGGCCGGAATCATGCTTCCTTTGCTTTGGGCATTCGACGTGTGCTTGGCGGAAGGATTCTCAGGTCTACTGCACTTCTCACGAGCCTTTGGAGGAAAACATGGAACCCCTTCGCTTGCTGGTTGCTGATGATCACGAAATCGTACGCAAGGGCTTGCGATCGCTTCTGGAAGCCCAACCTGGGTGGCAAGTCGCCGGGGAGGCAAGCGACGGGCGTGAGGCGGTGGAGAAGGCGAAGGAACTGCGACCGGATGTCACCGTCCTTGACATCGGTATGCCCTCGTTGAACGGGCTGGAGGCAACGCGCCAAATGCTCAAAAATGATGCACGCGCGAAGATCTTGATCCTGACAATGCACGAGTCGGATCCTCTGATCCGAGACGTGCTTGACGCGGGTGCACGCGGGTACGTGCTAAAGACGGATGCGAGCCGGGACTTGGTAACGGCGGTTAATGCGGTGCGCAGTAATAAAACATTTTTCACGGCTAAGGTGGCGCAGATGGTTCTTGATGGCTACCTCGATCAAGCGCCGAAGAAGGAGAAGCCGCAGCCAGAGTCTCCAAAGACCCGGCTCACTCCGCGGCAGAGAGAGATTGTGCAACTGCTTGCGGAGGGCAAGAGCAGCAAGGAAGTGGCAGTGCAGTTAGGTTTGAGTGTCAAAACCGCGGAAACTCATCGGGCCAATATCATGCGGAGGCTTGATTGCCACTCGGTGAGCGAACTGGTGCGCTACGCGGTTCGCAACAACATCATAGAAGCCTAAGGCCGCTCTTATCGAAGCATAACTACCGCTGTTTCGTAGGTTTACCAACACAGACGCCGCCGTAAGGTTCCGTCCATACTCCGCCCTATTCCTTCTTTCGTCCGCTTTGTGTTTCCCTGAGAATGGATTAGCGCTAACAGGAGGTTTCTATGAACTGGGACCAAATCGAAGGAAAGTGGAAACAAGCGTTGGGCAAGATCAAGGAGAAGTGGGGCAAGCTGACCGACGATGACCTTCAGGTGATTGGTGGTAAACGCGATCAACTGGTCGGGAAGATCCAAGAGCGCTACGCAGTTGCGAAGGACGAGGCAGAGCGCCAAGTGGACGACTTCTCCAAGACCTACGGCACCGAAGAAACCAGTACGCGCGATAAAATCCGCACCGCCGGACGATAGGTACCGAAACTGGATTCATTTAGGAGCCGGGGCGCTCAGCGCTCCGGCTTTTTACTTATGGTTTAATGCAACCCCTTAATCGGATAATCGTATCCGGTCATTTCCAAATATCCGACGCCTCCGAGGGTCGCCTCGCGCTTGTGCCCGCTAAAGGAAATCGCGCCTTCCCAGTACGCGGGCAGCAATCCTCTTGAAGACGAAAGTTCCTGGGCGGGCAACAAAGTCGAGCATTCGAGTTCTATTCCGAGCTTTGGAATGGAGGCTTTCCAACGCAGCGGATAAACGGCATGTGTATGCGGGCTCGTCCACGTCGACCCGATAGGCTCCAACGTAAATTCGTTGTTGAGCAGGTGGGTCGTATTACCGCGGGCGTCCACAAACGTGCCTGCAGAATAGCGGTCAATTGAGCCATCGCTGCGGCGAATGTGAAAGAGCATCAGTTCGGTGTTGTCTTGGAGCTGAATGCTCATCCAATCCCACCCGATTTGGTCACGATCGAGCTGATGCGTGAAGAATTCGTGGTCCATCCAGCCTGTGCCCGTCACTTGAAATTTCCGGTCCCCGAGTTGGATTTCTCCACTGGTGTTGAGGCGCGTCAGCGAAATGTAGTGTGACGCGCGGCCTGATCCCTCCGCCTTTTGGCTGACTCCGTTCTCGCCGTGAATCACCGGCTGTTTTGCGGAACGCAGTGTGAAATGAAGTGAAAATCGTTCGTCAATGGCTTGTAAGACTTGATCGTCGCCTCGCCACGCAACCTGCCAATTGCCATTCCAGACCCGACGGTCCGAGTCGCTGACACCTGCGATGCCGGGACCTGCGCGATTCGTGCGTTCTGTATGAAGAAATGTGCCGCCGTCTAGATCGCTCAGTGCTAGATGCGCGAAATAGAGATCGCGGACGTCCCAAGGACGGGTCGTATTTAAGTTGCGATCGACGCCTTGCCTGAAGAATGTCAGCTCAAAGCCAAAACGATGGCCATCCGCCGACTTGAGATTTCCCGTGTAGTACCACCACTCGGTCTGAAAGTCTGGATGGTTGAAATGATCGCGGGGAAATTCGTAGTGGTAACCAGGAAGTGCGGCTTTGTATTGCGCGATTGCCGACGTCGTGAAGAGGAGCAGCGCGGCGGCACATGTCCATCTACTCTTCATGCACAACCTCGACGGGATTGAGTCGCACGGCAACCCGCGCTGGGTACAAGCTCGCCAAAACGGTGGCGGCATAGACCATGGTCAACGCCCCCAAGAGAACCGCCACAGGCCAGTGGAAGCGAATCGTCCAACCGAACGATTGCTTGTTGATGACGAAAATCAGGATGAGAGAGAGCGCGAAGCCCAGTGCGATGCCGGCAAAATTGGCTAGCAGGCCGATCAATCCGGCTTCGATTACGATGAGCTTGCGAATTTGTCCGCTTGTGGCGCCAAGGAAACGAAGCAGCCCCAGCTCGCGACGACGGTCGATCACCAAGGCAAGAAGAGCGCCGGCGACGCCCATTACGGCAACGAGAACGGCGATCGCTTCCAGGGCATAAGTGATCGCAAATGTGCGATCGAAAATACGGAGGGCCTCGCCGCGCAGATCGCGATTGGTGAACATCAGCACGCGGTGACCTGCGGCTGCGCTCTCAATTTCCGCGCGAACGTCTTCGACGCGCGCGTTCGGGGCCACGTAGATGGCGAGATTCGATGCCGCGGGGTCCGGCAAGTGGCGCAGCATGACGTTACGGTCCATCAAAATGCTGCCGCGCTCGCTGGAATAGTCATAGTAAATATCCGCGACGCGAAAGGAGGCGACGTTGTCTCCAAGCGAGAGAGTGATCGGGTCACCCGCACGCAGATGATGCTTATTTGCGAAGGGTTCGCTCACTAGAACAGCGTTGGAATCGCGCAGCTCCGCCAGAACTTCACTGGTTCTACGGCCAGACAGAAAGTCCGCGTTGTGATAGGAACGAAGAATATTCAGCTCGATTGATCCTAGACCAGCTGGCATACCTTCGTAGCTGATCTCGTATTCGCGTAACCGGTCGATTGCGGCGATGCCGGGCAGTTGCGCGATTTTTTCCGTTAACTCCGCCGAAATTGTTGGATGCCGGTCTGCCGCCGGATTTCCGGCGGGGCGCATATACAGGTCGGCTGGGAGCTGGTCGCCCATCCAGAGCAAGACGGTCTCGCGAAAGCTGCCGACCATGATTCCCACGGCGGTCATCATGGCAATGGCTGTGGAGAGGGCGCCGACCAGCACGGAGGTGCGCCGCAGAGAGGAGGAAAGGCTCCGCGACGCGAGCAGCGCCTCAACGCCAAGAATGCTTTTCAGCAACCGTGAAGCAAGTGAGGAAATTACGTCCACCAGTGCGGGCATGGCAAACGCCGAGGCGCAGATCAGCAAGAGTGATGCAAGATAGCCGAACAGGGGCTTGCCACCAACCGCTGGGGCGCGCGACGCCGCTGCGGCCACCAATCCCAGTGCAAGAGCAATCAAAACGTCGCGCGTTTTATGCACTTGCGTTGTGTACTCTCGCCGTCCGCGGGCCATGGCTTCGGCTGGCGGAACGAAAGAAGCTTCGCGGGCTGGTGAGTACGCCGAAGCGACAGCAATCCCTACACCGACAAGTAGCGCGAGCGAAACCGAAAGGGGGGTCAACGCGATCACGCCCGGCCGACTACTGACGTACAGCGCCTCAACGGTGGCGCCCATCAATTGAACTGCTCCGCCGGCCATGAGGCGGCCCAAGGGCATGGCGATCAGGGCGCCGAGAAGGCCGAAGCACGCAGCTTCTCCCACAAAGGCGGCCAGAAGCAAGGCGCGGCTTGCGCCGAGTGCGCGGACGATTCCGATTTCCGCACGCCTACGCACTACGGAAACGGAGATTGTGTTGTAAATCAAGAATGCGCCCACCACGAGCGCGATGTAACTCAGCAAGCGCAGGTTCCACCGAAACGCCGCCAGCATGCGGCGATTCTCATTCGTTCCCGCACCTGCCGCGCGCACTTGTACCCCTGGGGGAAGCGCTTGTCGAAGGCGCTGCTGCCAAGCCTCCAAACTTGGAGCGTGCGGAACCTGGACCAAGATTCGATCGATGCGCCCGAAACGTCTAAGGGCATCCTGCGCGGCGGAAATGTCCATCACGACTGCGGGTGCGCTGCCATTTGAATCCGGAAAAGTGCCCCGCACTGTGTATCTTGCGATCTGATCGTTGATGAGCAGAGCGATGTGCTCGCCGGGTTTGTGTCCCAAACTCTCGCCAACCCAGATGCTGTCCTTCGCGGCGAAGTACTCCCATGCGTTATCTGCGCCAGAGAAGCTGAAAGAACCTTTGGCGCGATCAGCTTGTGCCACAAGATCCAGTCCGATCAGCGGGAGCGTTTTCTTGGTCTCCGCGACAATCGCATAGTCCTCAATCCTGGGCGTGATGCGAAGAGGATAGGGCAGAGATTCCAGCATCCCGACCACATTTTCCGGCACACCGCCAGCGGTTACGACTTCTAAATCATGTTCGCCTGCTAGCGTTTCCATTGACGATCGGAACGATCCCGCTGCAGCGGTGCCAGCCAAGTCGATGGCCAGAACGACGGCAACGCCGAGCGCGATTGCCAAAAGCGTTAAGGAAGCGCGCACTGGTTCCCGGAACAGGGGGCGCAGAATCAACCGGTAGAAAAGAAGGAATCGTGACATTTTAGCGGCGGATCACCTCCGCGATTTCCCCGTCCCGCAGTTTCACGACGACGTCTGCAAGTGCCGCAGCTTCGACGCTGTGCGTGGCCATGATTGTCGCAGTATTTTGCTCACACGTGAGGCGCCGCAGGAGTTCGAGGATCAAGTTTCCGGTTGACGTATCCAGGTTGCCCGTCGGCTCGTCCGCCAGCAGGATGGCCGGGTTTTGCACCAAAGCTCTCGCGATCGCAACGCGCTGCATCTGCCCGCCTGAAAGCTGATGCGGATAGCGCGCGCCAAGTCCGTCCAACTCCACGCAGGAAAGCCGCTCGTGAACAATCTTGCGCGCGTCCCTCTTACCCGCTAGCAGCAGCGGTAATTCCACATTCTCAAATACAGTCAGCGTGTGAATTAATTGGAACGACTGAAAAATGAAGCCGATCTTTTCGCGGCGGATCTTGGCCAGCGCATCGTCCCGCAACGACGTTGTCGCCATGCCATCCACGAGCACCACGCCCGAAGTGGGGAAGTCCATTGCGCCCGCCAGGCTCAGCAACGTCGACTTGCCGCAACCGCTGCGCCCCACCAGGGCCACGAATTCACCGCGCGCGACATCGAGCGCGAGATTCTTCAGCGCCCGGACTGGTTGTCCTTCGGCAAAATAGTCCTTCGTAACGTTCTGGAGAGAGAGAATCGGCATGAGGAAACGATGAGCTGACGGCTCTGGCGCTGCAACATCGCCGCGCCAACCAAAATGCGAAATAATCAGAAATCGAGCGCGCTCTTTGTTTAGTGCTTTACTAAAGCCAGCGCCTGTTCAATCGCTCCAGTGACTTCCGGCGAATCGGGAGTTACCTTTGGCTCGAAGCGAGCGATGATTTGACCATCTGGCCCAACCAGAAATTTCGTGAAATTCCACTGAATGTCGCCGCCGGTCTTCTCGTTTGCGGACTTATCCGTCAGATATTGATATAGCGGAGCTTTGTCGTCGCCCTTCACGGAGACCTTGGACATCATTGGAAAGGTCACGTTGTACTTCGACTGGCAGAAAGTCTTGATTTCCTGGTTTGTTCCCGGCTCCTGGGCGCCGAAATTGTTGGCCGGAATGCCGACGATCACAAAGCCGCGCTCCTTATACTTCTCGTAAGTCGATTCGAGCGCCGTATATTGCGGGGTGAAGCCACAGCGACTGGCGACGTTCACCAGCATGACTACTTTGCCTTTATATGCGGAGAGAGGTGCGGGCTGGCCGTCGATAGTGTTCAGCGTGTAGTCGAATACGTTTTTTGCGGCGCCGGTTAACGCCGATGCGAAGAGGATCAGGCCGAGCATTGCCGGAACGAATAATCTGATCATTTTTCCTCCGCTATCGTTTTACATGGAATCAGCCCAGGCTGCAAATTGGCCGTTTGCTGCGCCGGATCATGCCTCTCTGCCCTGCTGAACGCATGTTTCCTCTTCACCATGTTGCCTCACGGTGCCCATTGAGCCTGCACCCTCACTGGTATAGACTTCGCGCGCACCCGTTCGGTGTTTCTTATCTATGTAAGGGGACCGATTCTCCGCGCCGTTTGCTCATTGGCGCGCTCGAGAATTCGGCGCATGGCAAACGGGCAAGTTTTAAAGGAGGTGTAGATGCTGTATGCGTCTGAGGTCGCGGTCGCGCACCGTAACCTGGCAACAATAGACCTGGTAATCATCGGGGTCTATTTTGCCATCGTATTTGGCATCGGCATGTACTTTGCACGCAAAGAACGTACATCGGAAGACTATTTTCTGGCTGGCCGTGATATCGGGTGGTTCTTCATCGGCGCCTCTTTGTTCGTCTCCAATATTTCCACCGAGCACTTCGTCGGTTTGTCTGGGACGGGCGCATCTTCGGGGCTGGCGGTCGGCCACTTTGAATGGCTCGCCTGCCTGATTTTGCTGATTCTTGGCTGGGTTTTTGTGCCCTTTTATCTGCGCAGCAACGTCTTCACGATGCCCGAATTCTTGGAGCGGCGTTTCAATCGGCAATGCGCCGTGTACTTGGCGGCAATCTCCATCATCGCTTACATCTTTACCAAGATTTCGGTACAGCTCTATGCCGCAAGCGTGGTCCTGGAGCGCGTCGCGGGCTGGTCACTCTGGAAGACCGCTGTGGTTCTGGTCATCGCCACAGGCATTTACACGGTTGCAGGCGGTTTGGCCGCGGTCATTTATACGGACACTGTGCAGACTCTGATCCTGATCACGGGTGCTGTTGCACTCACGGTCATCGGACTTGAACGAGTCGGGGGCCTCGAACATCTCCGCACGATGGTGCCGCCCGATTACTTCCACATGATCAAACCAGTATCCGACGCGAACTTTCCGTGGACCGGGATCTTTTTCGGGGCGCCTATCCTGGGCATTTGGTATTGGTGTACGGACCAAGTCATCGTGCAGCGCGTGCTTTCTGCGCGTGACGAGGGCCATGCCAAAGCAGGAACGATTTTCGCCGGGTTCCTGAAGATATTACCCGTCTTTATGCTCGTCCTGCCCGGCATCATCGCCTTTGCGCTTTTCCCGGAGCAGGTGAGGAAACCAGATTTTGCCTATCCCACTCTCGTCCTAAACCTTCTGCCGGTCGGTCTTGTCGGCTTGGTAATGGCTGCATTGCTGGCCGCCGTTATGGGTGCGATGAGCTCAGTGTTCAATTCCGCTTCCACACTTGTCACGCTCGATTTTTACAAGAAGATTCGTCCCCAAGCGTCCGAAAGGCAGCTCGTCAATTTCGGCCGAGTCGCCACCGGCATGATGGTCCTCTTGGGCTTGCTCTGGGTTCCCTTCATCGGCTACATCAGCAGCCAACTCTACATTTATCTGCAAAGCGTTCAGGCCTATATCAGTCCGCCGATTTCCGCGTGCTTTATTCTCGGAATACTCTGGCCCCGGCTCAACGGTGCAGGCGCTATCACCTCACTCTTGACCGGCTTCGTGTTGGGTGCGACGCGTTTTGTACTTGAACTTGCCGATCGCGCCGGCGGCAGCCACTTCCAGTCGCCAGCTATTCGTTGGCTGATCGACATGAACTTTTTGCATTACGCGATTTTCATGTTCGTGATCTGCTCCGTCGTACTTATTAGCGTGAGCCTGATGACGCCGGCACCCGATCGCAAGCGCTTGGCTGGACTTACGTTCGCAACGGTGGACGAGAAAATGGAGGCCGTTGCCGTTGGCACTCCGGTGCGTAAGCCAGCGCAGGAGACTCCGTTAGAACATCGCCTAAATGTGATTTTCAGCCTCTTGCTCGTCGCCACGGTCGTGGGCCTGTGGATTTACTTTCGCTAAGCGCTGGCAACGACGCAAATCCCATGGGCGCAACTTACATTCAGGCTTTGAAGCCTAACGTCACTCAGAAGGAAGCCCTACGCACGTTTTCCGGTGCAGGGCTTTCCACTCTTTATTGGAAAATGCGCAGCGGTCCGCTGCAGCGAATTGCTGAAGTCTATGTCCCGTATTGGCTTTATCGCGTTCAGTACAATATGGGCCGGGCTGCGCACACAAGCCTATTCGCGATCGACGCCGTTAACGGTTCTTTGGATCTCTTCACTTTTCCGAGGGTGCCCGCCGCAAGTGAGCTTGTCAGCATTCACACGCGAAATCGCATTGCGCCTTCGCTGCAAAGGGCTGCGGCCGAGGCTGCACTCCGCCAAAAGGTTCTGCGGGTGATTTTTCAGCAGGGCTTCTTCAAAGTCCGTGATTTGAAACTGGAAATCGCGCCAGACCCTCTCGAATTGCACATGCCGTATTGGCTCGGCTTTTACGGCAATGTCGCCTTGCGCTGCCGAGTGCTGAACGCCGTACGCCGCCGCATGGAGGGCGCCAAGGCTTCCGCGCTGTTCGAATCGTGGTTGGCGGCCTAAGGAACGAATGTTTGTACTATAGATCCACTTCAGATTCGCATCGCCATCACCGAAGTAATACCGGGGGAAAATTCATGTTCTTTCTTGCAAGACGCTCCGCTCTAGCTTTGCTTGCGCTCACATGTAGCGCCATGTGCGGCTATGCGCAGGGCTGGCAACACATGGGCAACGTGCAGCGAGTCGAAAAACTGAAGGATGGCGTGGAGCTTACCGCTGGCCGCGCGAAAGTGCGCATCACTGCTTTCAATGACTCCACGGTGCGGGTGCGAGTAGCTCCTCAGGGCAATTTCCCGAAAGAGTATTCCTGGGCCGTGGTTGCCGCGCCGCAGCCGCCAATGGTGAAAGTGGAAGACGCCAAGAATGAACTAAAGTTGACCGCCGGAAATACCACGATCATCGTCCAGAAATCGCCGTTGCTCATTCGCTTCGCCGATGGGGCCGGTCATGAGCTTCTCGCCGATGAGCCCACGCTCCCCATGGCCTTTGACGGGTCCCGCGTCCGCGCCTGGAAAACGATGCCCGCGGACGAAAATTATTATGGCCTAGGAGACAAGACCGGCCCTATGAATCGCCGCAATCGCGCCTTCACCATGTGGAACTCCGACGTTTTCGGTTGGGGCGAGTCTACCGATCCCATGTACAAGGCGTTCACTTTTTTCATGGGGCTGCGCAAAGGCACGGCTTATGGCGTGTTTTTCGACAACACCTATCGCAGCAACTTTGATTTCGGCAAAGAATCACCGGACTACTTCTCTTTCGGTGCGGAAGGTGGCGAGCTCAACTATTATTTTTTCTCCGGCCCTGATCCCAAAAGAGTCGTCGAGGAATATACCGCGCTTGTCGGCCGTTCCCCCTTGCCACCGCTCTGGACACTTGGCTATCAGCAGAGCCGTTACAGTTATTACCCCGAGGAGCGCGTTCGTGAGATTGCCGCTACGCTGCGCGAAAAGAAAATTCCAGCCGATGCCCTGTATCTCGATATCGATTATCAGCAGGGGAACGCGCCCTTCACCATCAACCGCGAATATTTCCCACATTTCGAGCAGATGATCGCGGACTTGCGCGCACAAGGCTTCCGCACCATCACCATCACCGACTTGCACATCAAAAAAGATCCGGGGCACGGCTATGCGCCCTACGACTCCGGAATCAAGAACGACGTCTTCATAAAAAAGCCGGATGGCTCTCCCTTTGTAGGTATCGTCTGGCCCGGCGAAAGCGTATTCCCCGATTTCACGTTGACGCGAGCGCGCGACTGGTGGGGGACGCTCTACAAGGATTTCGTTGGCATGGGAGTTGCGGGGTTTTGGAACGACATGAATGAGCCTTCCCTCTTTGAGCGCGCTGACAAGACGATGCCGCTCGATACGTTGCATCGATTGGACGACGGCACGACGCTCGATCATCGCGCCATTCACAACGTCTACGGAATGGAAAACGTCCGCGCCACCTATGAAGGCTTGCGCAAGCTGCAACCCGACGAGCGCCCGTTTGTCCTTACGCGGGCTGCGTATTCCGGGACGCAGCGCTATGCCGCGACCTGGACGGGTGACAATAGCAGTACTTGGAATCACCTAAATATGAGCACGCCCATGCTATTGAGCCTCGGGCTCTGCGGCTACTCGATGGTTGGAGATGACATCGGCGGATTCGCGGGCTCGCCGCCGGCCGATCTGCTCACACGATGGTTTGAGGTTGGCGCGTTAAATCCCATTTACCGCGACCACACCGCGAACGGCACGGCGGACCAAGAGCCTTGGGTGCACGGACCGCGGCACGAAGCCATTCGCCGACAGTATGTGGAGCTTCGTTACAAATTGCTGCCGTACATTTACACCATCGTCGAAGAGAGCTCGCGCACCGGCCTGCCGTTTATGCGCCCGATATTTATCGACTACCCGCAGGCCGAGGATTTCTACGGCAATAACCGCGATTTTCTTTTCGGCAGGGACCTCTTCGTCGCCCCGGTAACTACCGAGATGGTCGACGCTGAAGAAGTGCAGCTCCCGCCGGGGGACTGGTATGACTACTGGACCGCGAAGAAGCTCAGCAGCAAGAACAAAATCACTTTGCATCCGGCGCTGGACGAGATGCCCCTATACGTTCGTGCAGGCGCCATTATTCCCACACAGCCCCTTGTGCAAAATACTGGCGAAAAGCCTTCCGGACCTCTTCAATTACGCGTTTATGCAGGAGATGTCTGTCGCGGTTCGCTCTACCAAGACGACGGCCATAGCTTCGCGTACCAAAGAGGCGAGCTCTTGCGTGTGAACTACTCCTGCCAAGCTTCCTCAGCTTCGATCACGGTTACTTCCACTACCGAGAAGAGTTCCTTTCAACCGTGGTGGAGCAGTGCCGAAGTAAGTGTTTATGGCGTCGCTGCTCAACCCAAGGAAGTACGCATCGGCGATCGCACCAGTCACGAGTGGCGCTACGATGGCCCAACGCACTCGGTGATTCTGACTGTGCCGGATGCTTTAAAAAACTGGGCCGTTACGCTGACGTTTTGATTGTCAGTTCAACACGAAAATCGAAAGTGACTGCGCTGGTTCATCGATGTGCAGGCCCGTGGCGGACCGCTTTACGCTGGCTTCCCCGAATAAGCGAGTGGCGCTTACCACAGGCTGCAACGGTGTATCTCGCAAAATCAGATCGATTTCACGCGCCTTCGAATTATTGAATATGATCAGCAGACGCTCTTCGTCCGACTCTCGAGCAAAAACGTAAGATGTCTCATCTGAGAAGAGATGCCAAAGACGGCCGTCTCTCAATGCCGCATGTTCGCGCCGTAGCCGCAGTAGCTCTTTTACGTGGGCCAGCAATTGCTGCTGCTCGCGCGTCCGGCCCTGCTCGCTGAATGCATTGTGCGAGTCCTCGCGCCAGCCGCCCGGGAAGTCCCGCCGATTATCGGGATCGCCCGCGCCCGGCATGCCCATCTCATCGCCGCAGTAAAGCTGCGGAATCCCGCGCAGCGTGAGCGTCAGAGCAAATGCCAATTTCAGTTTCGCCGCCGAGCTTCCTTCCGCGCTCGCAAAACGCGCGACATCGTGATTTCCAAAAAATGTGACCAGGTTATCCGGCCGAGGATAAAGTGCATCGTGCCGCAGCACATCCGCTATGCGTCCGACCGGCGCGCCATTCAGCAGGACGTCGCGCAACACGAAGTACATCGGATAGTCGAAAACCGTGCTCACGCCCGTATCGATGCCGTCGTCTTGCTTCCTTCCACCGGCAAAGAACGAAGTTACGCTCGCGTCGGGATGGAACACTTCGCCGATCGTAGTCAATTGCGGATAAATTCTTCGTAGGGCTGCGTGCCAGCGCGACCAGAATTGCCGCGAAATATAGGGAAAGGTGTCCACACGGAATCCGTCTAATCCTGAGGACTCTGCCCACCAAACCGCATTTTGCAGCAGATACTGCGCCACCATTGGATTTTCCGTGTTCATGTCCGGAAGAGTATCGACGAACCAGCCTTCTGTGAGATTCTGCCACAATCGCGCGGGCGCATGCGGATCAACGATGGCCTCAAACAAATCGTGGCCCTGGTTCTTTGCTTCGCCATAGAAAGTACCATTCACCGGGGCGGACGAATTCAGGTGCTGCTGTACGGTCCCGTGAAACCAGTCTGGCAGCGGAGGCTTGTTGGCCCACGGATGCTTGGGCCCGACGTGGTTTGGCACAATGTCGAAAAGTATCTTCATGCGCTGCTGATGCGCGGCGGCGACCAGTTCCTGATACTCCCGCAAACTTCCCAAGTGCGGCTCAACCGCGTACAGATCGACTGCGCCGTAGCCGTGGTAATCCTCCGTCGCGCCATTCTTCACAATTGGAGTCAGCCACAGTGTCGTGACTCCCATGTCTTTTAAATAATCCAGGTGCTCGCGAATACCGCGCAAATCTCCGCCGTGATAAGCACGCGGCTTCGATCTGTCGTGCGATCCAGGGGACTCTGCGGGTTCGTCATTCGTCGGATCGCCATTGGCAAAACGGTCGGGCATGATCAGGTAAAGGACGTCGGACGGTGTCACACCCTGAAACCTGTGAATCGTTGGCTCGCGTGCCGCTAGCGGCAGTTCAAACGAGGTAGCGCCTGTGGGTGTGTTGATTCGGCAGACCGCCGTGCCCGACTTCAGCTCTGAACCCAATTTCAGCCACACAAAAAGGTAATTTCCTCCCGCAGTGGCCTGCGTGCGTTCCACCCCCAGATCCTGGAGATTGCAGGTTACTCCGGTCGCTTCCAGATTCCGCCCGCTCAGCAGCAGCATGAGCTGTGGCGTCAATCGCAGCCACCAATTTGGGGGCTCGACCTTGGTCACGACAGGAGAATTGTCGGGAGAACTTGAAACCTGCCAGGGCCGCGCGGCAAGAGGGACCGCTGCAACGGTAGCTGCTAAGAGGATCAACACACTTAAGAACGTCAAAAAATGTAGTCGCAGAGCTGGCATCACGCTGCAAGCATAGGAAAAAAGACGCTCCTTCGCTAGCCCCGGATTTTGCTGGCTGCCTCTGTGAACACGAGCGCGCCAAACGCTTCCGGCACATGAAAATTCGGCTCCGGCGTATTCGTGGGACGCCACGCCGAATAGAAACGCGGCTCCGAAGCGCCTTCCACCCGGAAAAAATTCACTCTCCAGACAGCCGGCATCTGGAAGTCCGCAACTAAGCTCTTCATCGGTAGCGCCAGAAGGGCATGCCACTGCCTGTTTTGTTCCTCGACACATACGCGGCGGCGCAGGCCACTGTTCAAGTCGCGTTTCTCTCCCGGAGAAATTTCCAGATCAATCCAAAATCCATTGGGTGCCACTTCAATTTCCTTGTAAGCACGTGCAGCCGAACAGGGCGGCTGCAGGAAAACTTCGCAAACATCGCGATCCCAGAGCTGATTCCGGCGCCCCGAGGGTTCCGAACCGTCAAAAACGGTGATCGTCCGGTAGAGCGCGTCAAATCGGAAAAACAGAAAGTCCGGATTCCAGAGTAGCCGCACCTGTGTTTCGCGCCGCCGATCTGTGTTCTTCCCCTGCCAATCGGCGCTAAAGGAAATAGGCGGAGCCGTTTCCCAGGCTCGCTCCGGCGGAAATCCTTCTGCGTCCGCCGCGCCAGACATTCGAACCGCAAACGCGGTGTCCGTTCTGATGTCGCCCATATTCGGCACTTCTGATGTTCGCATGACTGATGGACCCTTCCTCCAAGCGTGCTCATTCGATTACAGTGCCGAGCGCAGTTTCCTCTTTTCAGCCGGAGTTTCAGCTGCAGACTGTTTGCGCACGCCTTTTCGTCACATAGAAAGTTAAAGGCTGGCCCTGTGCTAGCATCGATTTGGCCCATTTTATGCATTTTTGATGAGGTCCGAAGGGTTCAGGAGGCCACGGCATGGTGGAGACGGTCATCGCGGAGCAATTCACAACCGGAGCAATACGTCGCAAGCCGGAAGAATTCGAGTTCGTAAAATTTCGGATTGAAGATGGCGTCGCCCACCTCACCCTCAATCGTCCGGACCACAACCTGCTCAACGAAGCCATGCTCCGTGAAATTGCCGACGGCATCGTTTTTGCCGGCGAGCGCGACGACACCAAGTTGATCACAATCGATTCGGCGTGCAAAGTCTTTAGCGGCGGGGTGGATATCGGGGAATACACCGCGCAACGCGTCTACCAGATGCTGGACGCGTTTCAGGCCGCCTTCGCCGCAATGCTTGAGGTCAGCAAGCCCGTGCTCTGCGTTGTAAACGGCCCGGCGATCGGCGGAGGCGCCGAGCTAGCCGCTTTCGGCGATCTTGTCATCGCCACACCCAAGGCCCGCTTCGCGCAACCCGAAATCACCATCGGTGTTTTCCCCCCTCTCGCGTCCACAATTCTGCCATTCCTCGTCGGACCAAAGCGCGCTCTTGAAATCATTTTGACTGGCGAAGCTATCACCGCCGAACGCGCGCTCGAACTTGGCTTGGTCACCCGTCTGGTCCCCGAAGCCAAGCTCGAAGCCGCCGTCAACGAGCTCGTCACACGCATCACCGCGCAGTCCGGTCCAGTTCTCGCCATGGCCAAAAAAGCCATCCTCGGAGGCATGGGACTCTCCCTCCGCGATGGGCTGAAAAAATCGATGGGGATTTTTCTCAACGAACTTTATCGCCTGGAAGACTCGCAAGAGGGTCTTCGTGCCCTGGTGGAAAAGCGCAAGCCCAACTGGAAGAATCGCTGATGCAAAAAATAGATAACGCCGGAGCGGCTCATTTGACTCTGTTTGTAGCGCAGCATACACTCGGGGTTCATTTTTTGCAGGCAAGGGAAGCGGGGAAGGCCGTGCGAATCGGCCGCGGTCCCGCCACTGTAATCGGCTGAAAAGCCGTAAGCCAGGCTACCCTCCCGTGCCGCGGGGACTGCGCTTTTCGCGAGAAGAGGCGCCGTCTTTGAGCCCCATCGCCACTCGCATGGGGCTTTTTCGTTGCCGTACCCTTCTCGCAGCGGGGAACTCGTGTTGCGGATCTTCATTCATTGGACGCTAAGAGCTGTTCCTTTCACCGCGCACGCCGTGCTATTTTCCAGCGCGGCAATTTGCCATTCCCAAGCAACTGCACCACCGCTCCAGACGCATCCGCCCTATCGCCAAGTCACAGACGAAATCGGCCGCATTATTCGTGTACCGCAGTCTATAGAGCGCATCGTCTCGCTGGCACCGAACCTTACGGAGACGATCTACGCTCTTGGCTTGCAGGACCACCTCGTCGGAGACACAGACTATTGCGATTTCCCGGCAGAAGCGCAGCAAAAAACGAAGGTCGGCGGTGCCGTCAATCCTAGCATCGAAGCTATCGCCGCCTTACACCCAGACCTTGTGCTGGTGACCAAGAGTCTAAATCGCCCCGAAACAGTACAAGCCCTCGCAGATATCGGAATACCTTCGTATGCCACCGATCCTCATACCGTTGACGCGATAATCGCTTCGATAGCTCGTCTTGCCGACATGCTCGGCGCCTCGGATACAGGCAGCGCGCTCACCGCCGATCTCGAACATCAGGTATCGGTTCTCCACGAGCGAATAGCTTCGCTATCTCCTCGCCGCGTTCTGTTCATCGTCTGGACCGAACCGCTAATCTCTATTGGCAACGATACGTTCATCGCAGACGCATTGCGTCACGCCGGTGCTGTTTCCGTCATCGATTCGTCGCAGAACTGGCCGCAAATAAATCTCGAGGAAGTCGTCCGGCTGCAGCCGGAATTTCTAATCTTTGTGGAATCGCATTCTGGCGCAACGCCACATAGCGCCGATGCCCTGGCTGGCCTTCCTGGCTGGCGACTGCTGAATGCCGTGCGCAATCGTCGCTACGCCACGATCAACGATGCCATCAACCGTCCGGCTCCTCGCCTTGTCTCGGCTGTTGAAGACCTGGCTCGCCAACTGCACCCGGAGGCCTTCACCGACAAACCACAGAACGACAAGGAACAATCGAAGCCGCCAGGGCCAGCGCTGTCTCCGCGGCCCAGTTCGCTCCTGTCACTAAACGAACCCGTCGCACCATCGGAGGAAGAATTATGCGCCCGCTGACGCTGCGACGCCTCTTTCTGCAATGCAGCTTGCTGGCCGCCATCCTTTTTGTTGTCGTCGTTGTTGCGCTCAAGCTCGGCGCCGTTCCGGTCTCCCTGTACGGGCTCGGCCGCGACCTAATTAGCGTTCTCCTCCACCAGACGAAAGCGCTCTCGAGCGATTACGGCATGATCGTGATTGAAATTCGCCTGCCTCGTATTCTCCTCGCGATTGTCGTTGGCGCCTCTCTATCTGTGGCGGGTACCAGCTTTCAAGCCTTGCTGCGAAATCCGCTTGCCGACCCGTATGTGCTTGGTGTTTCCAGCGGCGCAGCCCTCGGCGCCGTGCTCGCGCTTATCGTCGAACCGCATCTTGCGTTACCGGTGTGGCTCGCCGCACTCTTTACTCCGTTTGGCGCATTCCTCGGCGCCGCAGCCACCATTGCCGCTGTCTACTTCCTCGGTCAGCGCCAAGGGCAAATCGACAGCGCCACACTGCTCCTTGCCGGCATCATCAGCGCCTCCTTTCTGTCAGCCATCATCATGTTCTTGATGACTACGCTCAGCGGTCGCGATTTCCGCGGCATGGCCTTCTGGCTGATGGGTGATCTCTCCAGTTCGTTACAGGCGAGCCTCCGTTGGGTTCTCGGAATCGGCTTCTTCGCCGCCGCTGGCGCCATCTATACGACCGCGGGCGATCTCAATTTGCTCCTCGCAGGCGAAAAAGAAGCCATGCACCTCGGCGTCGATGTTCGACGCGTGCGCCTTGTCGTTTACATCGCCGCATCGATTCTCACCGGCCTGGCCGTTTCCGTCAGTGGCGCCATTGGCTACGTCGGCCTTCTCGTCCCACACGTAATGCGTCTGCTATTTGGCTCGGATCACCGGACGCTGCTGCCCACCGCCGCTTTCGGTGGGGCTATCGCTTTGGTCCTGGCGGACACGCTCGCCCGTACCGTCGTTGCGCCATCCGAGCTTCCGGTGGGCGCCATGACCGCAATCGCCGGTGCTCCGCTTTTCATCTATCTCCTGCGTCGAGGATCCGCATGAGCAGCCCCGCGCATTCTTCCTCGTCGTGGCCCAATCTTGGCGAAGCTCCTCGCGCCGCGAGCGAAGTTCGCCTCAGCGTCGAGCAAGTGAGTTACGCCTACTCGGCCAATCCGTCGCAAGCCCCGCTCTTCACGCTCGAAGCCAACAGTTTTCAAGCTCGTCCCGGCGAAATCGTCGCCATCCTTGGCCCCAATGCCAGCGGGAAATCCACTCTGCTCAAACTAATCGCCGGCGCTCTAGCGCCTCTCTCCGGCCGCGTTCTGCTAGATGGTTTCGTTACGCACACACTGGCGCCGCGAGCCCGCGCGCAGCGCATTGCTATGGTGCAGCAAGAAACTCCGCTGCTCTTTCCCGCACGAGCTTGGGAGTTCGTCCTGCAAGGCCGCCATCCCTACGGGCGCACGCTGCGCTTTGAAAACGAAGATGATGTCCTGATCGCCCGCAACGCTCTCGCGCAAGTCGGCGCGGAAGATCTCAGCGATCGCTGGATGAACGAGGTTTCCGGGGGAGAAAGGCAGCGCGTCATCCTTGCGCGAGCTTTGTGCCAGCAGCCGCTGCTGCTCTTGCTCGACGAGCCCACCTTGCATCTCGACATCGGGGCCCAAGTCGATCTCCTCGCCACGTTGCGCCGATTAGCCGCGGAAAATCGCTACACAGTTGTCGTCGTCACACATGAACTCAACCTCGCTGCGGAATATGCCGACCAGGTTGTGTTGCTGCAAAAAGGCAAAAGCTTGCGGGTCGGTTCTCCCGCGAGCGTTTATCAACGCGATTTACTGGAACAGGTTTTCCACACGCCGCTCACCGTGGAGCTAGGCTCGAACGGTCGTCCACGTGTGAATTTGCTTCCTACCCAGTCGTAGCAGTTTTTTCGTAAACCCTGGCGCCGCAACGCACTCGCGGCACACCGAAATCAACAGCGGGCTTCGGCCCCCAACAATCATCGCGAACTTCGTGCTCGGGAAGACGGGCAACCTAAAGGGTTGCACTTGTTCCGCTCTCGATCGAATCGAGAAGCAAAACAGGAAAGCCGTCGCCGACGCGCGACTGTACGGCGGAATCACACTGCGCAGGCCACTGCGGCGAAGCGCTTGGCCGACCCGGCAAGGGTCACACTGGAAAGGCCAGGCAGCGTCGCGGGAAGGCCACGCACAGGCCCGCAATCAGGGCCGCACTTTCCCGCCAAGCCAGGAGACCGGCGAAGTTCGCAGCCCGTGCGATTCACATCGCCAGGCCAACCTTCAAGCTCCCACGCGTGCGGGAGCGGAGGACAAAAATGAACTCAACGATTCGTTTCGCGTTTCTCGCCTTTTTGCTGCTCGCTTCAAGTTTCGACTCACAAGCTCAGTCCAATTCGCGCAGCGCTCAACTCTCCGGTCAGCTCACCGATGCTTCCGGCTACGGCATCGCATCCGCGCGTGTACTTGCTACACGGGAGGAACCTAATTCGTCGCAAACATACCAGACCACGTCCGTAGTCGGAGGAAACTACTTTTTGTCACTTCCTCCGGGCACCTATCGCGTCCGGTTTGAACGTAATGACTTTGTGCCTCGCGACCTGCCCCTTCAGCTCGCCCCTGCCGAGTCGCGAAAAGTCGATGTGCGCCTGGAAATTGCGCAGCTCTCTGAAAACGTGGTTGTCACTGCTAACGCGCAGCCCTTAGAGCTCAGCCAAACTCCTGCTCCCGTGGATGTGATCGCTCGGGAGGAGATTGATCAGCGCCAGCTCGTGTCTCTTCCGGACGCGCTCGCCACCGTGCCCGGCGCCGCC
>JAOAPV010000139.1 GCA_025463055.1 Candidatus Acidiferrum typicum | reverse complement strand
GGGGTGGCGCCGAAAGGCGTGGGGGTTCAAGTCCCCCCTTCCGCACCATGTTCCGGAGCACTAGCTCCGAAAAGACTCGTTCCAGCAAAGGTTTCCGCATTCATGCTTACTACGCTTATCTATATAGTTCACATTTTCGTTTCCTTCTTTTTGATCATTGTTGTCCTGCTGCAAAGCGGCAAGAGCGGCGACATAGCCGCAGCGTTCGGCGGACAGGGCAGCCAGACCGCCTTCGGCCCGCGTGGCGCGGCAACCATACTCACCAAGGCCACGACCTGGTGCGCGATCATCTTCATGCTGACCTCTATCACGCTGTCGATTGCCGCCTCGCACAAGACCGGACCAAAATCGGTTCTGACGGACTATAAGTCCACGCCAGCAGCTCCCGCAAAACCTGGGAATTCGCCTGCTCCCAAGAAATAACTGCAAGTCGGCTCTCGTGCTGGTAGCGGGCCCTAGGGAGCACATGCGAGGGCGGAGAGATGGGTAGCATGAGTGGCCAAATGCGAAAGATCATCTTCTGGACACTTGGAGTGGCGTTGGTTGGGGCGTTCTTTGGTTCACTGGACAGCTATTCTCAGACTTGGTATGGAGTGCTGCTTGATTCCCGCGTCGAAATTCTCATTGGCGCTGTTATTGGCGCAATTCTTGGATATACATTTTCGCGGAGGTTGCGAACGACTTCAAAGTAGCCCTACCCTCTTGTTCCTAGCTGCTTACTTTCGAGCCGTCTCGTGTCTAAGCGGTTAGCAACGTGTCACAAGCTCCGAGCCAACGGCAAAAAGCGGAGCTGCAAATTCACATGATCCACGAAATTCTGCCCGTCGGTCCTTTGCAGTGCAACTGTTCCGTCATCGGCGACGAGATTTCCCGCGAAGCGATGGTCATCGATCCAGGCGATGACATTGCGGACATTTTTGCCATCATTGAAAAGCACAAACTTACGGTAAAGCAAATCGTAATCACCCATGCCCACATCGATCATGTCGGCGGGGCGATGAAATTGCGCGCAGCCACGGGCGCGCCGATCCTGCTCAATGACAACGATTACGCGCTTTTGAAAATGATAGACATCCAGGCCGCGTGGATTGGAATGCAGGCGCCGGGAAAAGTCGAGGTCGATCAGAATCTCGGCGAGCAGGAATCCGTAAAAGCCGGCTCTTTGCTGGCGAACGTTATGCATACGCCGGGACACACCGAGGGAAGCATCTGTCTGTATTTTCCCGCTGAGAAGAAATTGATCGCCGGAGACACGCTCTTCGCTGGCAGCATCGGCCGCACCGACTTACCCGGTGGGTCATTTGAAAAAATCATGCGTTCATTGCATGACAAACTGCTTGCTCTGCCGGACGACACTGCCGTCGTTCCTGGGCACGGGCCGCTCACTACTATTGGAGGCGAGCGCGAAGCGAACCCATTCCTGAAGAAACGTTAGTTGGCATGGAACTTCTCATTCGCTGGCGCGTTCCAGTAGATATGCCCCAGGCCCCTGTTGGCCGCGAATCGACCGGCAGAATTCTTTGACGATGAAGCCGGCTTTCAGAGCTTCCGTGAATGCATGGCGCGTGGCAAGCCTCCAGTGACGGGCAAGTTCTTTATCCTTCTGTTCGATCCGGTCTATATCACCGGGAATCTCGATCGCAATCCTTTGCCGTGAAAGCGCTGCCGCCAGATCTCCTTCCGCAGGTCTACCGGCACCGTTAAAGCGCACGAGCGGCTCTAGATGTTTGAGCGCGTCCAGGACCTCCGCGCTTCGTTCTTGTTCTTTACCGCCCATTCGTTCCTGTACGCGCTGACCCGACATATGCCACGTTACCCAGAGCCGGTCGGTGCCGTTGGTGTGCAGGGGACTCGAGGTTTGGGGGCCGTAGAAATCCACTCTGTAGCTATCCGAGATGACCCCGAGCTTGCAGAAATTCAAGTGCGCATTCAGACGGCGCAACGGATCGAAGGTCCATGTCATCTCGGTGATCCCAAGTGACAGCGCTCGCTCGCGTTGGGCCAGCTTCAATCGATATCCCAGGCCATGTTCTCGATATGCGGGTCGGACGGCCAGCATATGGGAGTGGAACCCGACCCTGCCACGCTCAAAGCTAGGAAAGGCCAGGGCAAACCCTACAAGTTGGGGGCCCTCAAAAGCGCCAATCAACATGCTACCGGCTGATTTTAAGGCCACGGCGAGGGTAATTGGAGTCACATCCGCGTCGGCAAGACCCCACACCTCTTTCTCCAGCCGGAGCATAGGTTCGAGCTCCGCAATGGTTTCCAGATCGCGGATGATGATTGCAGACTGAGCAATTGAGAGTGACATCACGCTTCCCGTTGGCCGTCCAATATAACCGAGCCCGTCCAGGTCCGCCATTGTGAATGACCGGCGCAACCCGCTTCTCGCCCTGGGCCAGGTAAATTTTTGTAAATGCCTGATGACAACTGACTTCAATGCTCATCCAAGAATGTGGACAATCGCGCACCGGTCTGAGCAAGGTCTATTTCGATTATTTAAGATGATTGCGCACCGTCCTTTCGGAGGCGAGCTACGCAATGCATTCTAATCTGCTGAAATCTGAGTGGGTGCCTTTGCGTGTTGCGGCCCTCATAGCGCTGTTCATTTTGCCATCTTTTTTTACGGCCTGTTCCGGACCAAGTCCTTCGTCGGCGCGCGCCAATGCACCGCAAGCGGTGCAAGTGACGGTTGCTCCCGCCCAAAAGCAGGACTTACCCATTTACCTTACCGGACTTGGTTCTATCGAGGCTTACTACACAGTCAGCGTAAAGAGCCGCGTCGACGGCCAACTCGTGGATGTGAAATTCAAAGAGGGCGAGTCCGTGAAGAAGGGGGCGTTGCTGGCGATAATTGATCCCAGGCCCTATCAGGTGCAGTTAGATCAGGCCCAGGCACAGCTGTTTAAAGACCAGGCATCACTGCGCGACGCCAGGCTGAATTATCAACGTTACAAAGACCTGTTGCAGAACTCCGGCGCGATGTCGCAGCAGCAGGTTGATACTCAGCGCGCGACCGTCGATCAACTAGACGGCACGGTTCGCAACGATCAAGCCCTTGTCGAAAACGCCAAGTTAAATCTCGTCTATTGCCACATCACGGCGTCGGTGGACGGCCGCATCGGCCTGCGTTTGGTCGATCCTGGCAACATTGTGCATGCGGCCGACACCAATCCGATGCTCGTGATCACTGAGCTTCAACCGATTACTGGAATTTTCACCCTGCCAGAAGACCAGTTGCCTAACGTGGCGCAGCACATGAGGAAGAGTACGTTACAGGTAGATGCCTACAGCCGCGATGACCAGACGAAACTCGCTAGCGGCAAATTGCTCACTATCGACAACCAGATTGACCAAACTACCGGGACCGGAAAACTGAAGGCAGTTTTCGAGAACAAGGCCAATGAACTTTGGCCCAACCAATTTGTAAACATTCATCTGCTGCTCGAAACGCAAAAGAACGTGACTGTGGTCCCCTCTGCCGCGGTTCAACGCGGCCCTCAGGGAACCTACGTGTACGTAATGAAGGCCGACAAAACCGTGGAAGTTCGTCCGGTGACGATTCCCGTTACTCAGGGCAATCTGAGCGAGATTTCAAGCGGAGTCTCGCCTGACGAACTTGTGATCACTGACGGACAAGACAAGCTGCAACAGGGCAGTCATGTTGAACCGCACGTGCAAGGGGAAAATCGGAATGCGCAGAGCGCAACCGCGAATCCTAATGCACCCAACGTTTCTCCGAGCGCCAATCCAGCGCAGGCCCAGCACGGTCGACGCGGAAATACTTCCGGCAGCAATCAGAATCGCGGAACTGCTTCCCAATGAATCCGTCACGGCTTTTTATTCTTCG
>JAOAPV010000071.1 GCA_025463055.1 Candidatus Acidiferrum typicum | reverse complement strand
GACCGGCTCATGCATTGCCAACGAAATGCTGCGGAATGGCGGATTGTGGACGGCGCCGTCATATTTGTCGGCCCAAGCTGCGTAAGAAAAAACGCGCTCGATTCCCTGCCGCACTTCCGCGTCAGCTTGCTCCTTGCCGACCGCTGCAGCCAGATGTCCCACGATTTCTTCCGCACGCTGCGAAAGATTCTCGCCAATGTAGTACAGAACCTGCGCACGATTGTGCGCCGTAGTCCGGGCCCATCCGTCCGCTTTTCGCGCCGCCTCCACCGCGTTGCGAATATCCTTGCGATTGCCGAGCGGAGCCTCACCCAGCAGACGGCCATCGGCGCCGCGTACCTCAGTGCTGTAACCGGAATCCGGCCGCGTCTGCTTTCCGCCGATGTACAATTTCACCGTGCGGTCGATCGGCGGCGCTGCGGCTTCCACTCGTTCGGGCGGCTGATCGATAGCCGTCGGCTTTGTCGCCGAACGTGGCGCATGCTTGAACCATGCGGGCTCAAGATACTCGTACAAACCTTCCCGACCGCCCTCGCGCCCGTACCCGCTTTCCTTGTAACCGCCAAATCCGCAAGCCGCGTCAAACAGATTCGTGCTGTTGACCCAAACCACGCCGGCTTTCAATTGCGCGGCAACGTGAAGCGCCACATTGATGCTTTCGCTCCAAACGCTGGCCGCCAGCCCGTACACGGTATTATTCGCAAGCTCCACAGCTTCGCGGGGCGTGCGGAACGTCATGGCCGCCAGCACCGGGCCAAAAATTTCTTGCTGCGCCACAGTGGATGTCGGATGCACATTGCTCAACAGCGTCGGCGGGAAAAACAATCCGCGCGACGGCATCGCGAGTGAAGGCGGCTGCCAACAGGTCGCGCCTTCCGCAACACCCTGCTCCACTAATCGCTGGATTCGCTCCAACTGCACGCGCGCCACGATCGCCCCGACATCGATGGCTTTATCGAGCGGAGGCCCGACGCGCAGCGTGCTCATCCGCTCCCGCACTTTGCCGAGCAGCGTCTCGGCGACGCTCTCCTGCATCAGCAAACGCGAACCCGCACAACACACTTGTCCCTGGTTCAGCCAAATTCCATCCACTAATCCTTCCACCGCGCTGTCCAGGTCAGCATCCTCAAAAATGATGAAAGGTGACTTGCCTCCCAGTTCGAGCGAAATTTTCTTGTGGCTATGCGCGGTAGCCTTGCGGATCGCACGGCCAACTTCCGTAGACCCCGTGAACGCAATCTTGTCCACGCCGGGATGTTTCACCAGCGCTTCACCGGTGGACCCGTCGCCCGTAACGATGTTCACCACACCTGCGGGCAAGCCCACTTCATGGCAAATCTCCGCAAACGCCAGCGCCGTCAGCGGCGTAAACTCCGCCGGCTTGAGCACCACTGTGTTTCCCGTCGCCAAAGCTGGCGCAATCTTCCACGCCAGCATCAGGAGCGGAAAATTCCAGGGAATGATTTGTCCCACGACTCCGCACGCGACGTAACCCGGAAATTCCTGCGAAAGGAGCTGCGCCCACCCGGCGTGGTGATAAAAATGGCGTGCAACGAGCGGAATATCCAGGTCGCGGCTCTCGCGAATCGGCTTGCCGTTGTCCATCGTCTCGAGGACAGCGAGCCGTCGCGAATGTTTTTGCACCTGCCGCGCCAAAGCGTATAAGTATCGAGCGCGCGTGTGCGGCGCGAGCGCTTGCCACTTCGGCAGAGCGCTGCGCGCGGCCTTCACGGCCGCATCGATATCCGCCGCTGAACCTTGCGCAACCGCGGCCAACGGCTCGCCTGTCGAAGGATTAAACGTGTCGAAATAAACGCCCTCGGCGGGAGGATGAAAGGATCCGTCGATGAAGTGGCCAAGCTTACGCGAGTGCCGGTCCAGCCACACCAGCGCCTCGCGCGGATCCTCCGGCGCGGGACCGTATTCCATCGATAGAAATTTTTCTGTAACGCTCATGCTTGGTGCTTAGCCGTCCCTCAAAGCAGCTTGCCTACAAAGCAATTACGCAAGTGGGTGCCGATACTCCGCCGAGTATCTTCCCGTCGCGTGAAATTCCAACTGGCGCTCGATATCCGCCAACATCGAACTCGCGCCCAGACGAAAGAGCTTGGCATTGAGCCATGAATCGCCTAGCTCTTCCTTCATTAAAGAAAGCCATTCAATCGACTGCTTCGCCGTGCGAATACCGCCCGCGGGCTTGAATCCGACCGCCATCCCGGTCTGCTGTGCGTACTCGCGAATGGCGCGCGTCATCACCACTCCGACCGGCAGCG
Source organism: Candidatus Acidiferrum typicum (assembly GCA_025463055.1). Taxonomy (GTDB): domain Bacteria; phylum Acidobacteriota; class Terriglobia; order Acidiferrales; family UBA7541; genus Acidiferrum; species Acidiferrum typicum_A. The sequence goes on along the minus strand of JAOAPV010000071.1, from coordinate 23,730 downwards.
TGGCATTCACCGCCTCTTTTCCCGTCGACGTCTTGATGAAGTCCGCGCCTGCCATCATCGCCACCATGCTCGCGCGCACCACGTTTCGCAGCGTCAGCAAATCTCCCGTCCCCAAAATCACCTTCATGTGCGCGTTCCCGCAAGCGGCTTTAAACGTAGCGATCTCATCAAACAACGCCTGCCACCTCCCGCCGAAAACGTGTGAGCGCGTGATAACCACATCGATTTCGTGCGCTCCCGCTTCCACCGACCGTCGAATCTCTGCCACCCGTTCATCCAGCGGAGACAACCCGGCGGGGAACCCGGTCGACACCGCCGCGACTGTGATGCCGCTTCCCTCCAGAGCGCGCAGCGCCGTCTCCACAAACGAGTGATACACGCAAATGGCTGCCACTCGAATGTTGAGCGATTCGTTCCCAAGCAGTTTCACCAAATCCTGCCGAATCGGTTGCCGCCCCTTGGCGCACAAGCGCCGCACACGCTCGTCCGTGTCGTCGCCAGATAGCGTGGTCAGATCCATGCAAGAAATTGCGCGCAGGAGCCACGCGACCTGCCAGTCCTTTTTCACCGTGCGCCGCGTAACCAGGGTCTGTGCGCGCCGCTCCACCGCGCTAGTGTTCACGCGGATATTCTCAATCCAATCCAAATTCAGCGGTATGCCGCGATTGGGCTGCAGCTCTCGGCCCGACAGCGTCGCCAACGATTCCTTGTCGCCTGACAAACGAAGATCGCCAGCACCGGCGGTAATCTTCGCCGCATTCCCAAGCCTCGGATCCTTTGTCACCGACATAACGCTTTTTCCGATTCCTTGCTAAACACCAGATTTCGAAGCCGTCCGTCCACTTTCAGCAATTGTACGTTACTTCCGACCTGCCGATTAAACCCAACATCACTGCCGGTGACCAATCCCCCGCAGCGCCGGATAAAGCTTTCGGTACTCTTCATATCGTCGATTCATCAAGTCTACGTTCTTCGTGATCGGCTTCACGCGCTTCGCCACATGTACCGCAGTTGTGCACGCTGCGTCCACAGATTGCCAGACGCCCGCGCCTACGCCCGCCAACAGAGCCGCCCCGTACGCAGCTCCCTCCTCGGCCTCAATCAGGTCCACTGGCGTCCCGTAAACGTCCGCCTGGATCTGCTGCCACAGCGAGCTGCGCGCTCCACCGCCGCCCAGCCGTATCGATTTCACCGGCACGCCCAGCTCATGAAAAATGGTGAACGTGTCGCGCAAACTAAACGCCACGCCTTCCAAAATCGCGCGGATTACATGCGCACGCGTGTGTTGCGCAGTAAGTCCAACCAAAGCTCCGCGCGCATTCGGATCGAGATGCGGCGTCCGCTCGCCCATTAGATATGGCGCCCATAGCAAACCATCCGCTCCCGCAGGGGCGGCCGCGGCTTCCTTCATCAACGCATCATACGAAGAGCCGCCGCCAAACTGATCGCGAAACCACCGCAAAGACAAGCCCGCTCCCTGCGTGACCCCCATCACATGCCATCTTCCAGGAATCGCATGGCAAAACGTATGAATTCTTCCCTTCGGCTCAACGACTGGGCTGCTCGTCGCCGCGAACACGACGCCCGAAGTCCCAATCGTCGCGCTGACGTTCCCCGGCTCAACAATTCCCATTCCCACCGCGCCAGCGGCTTGATCGCCGCCGCCCGCAACCACTGGAGTGCCTTCTCGAAGTCCACTCGCTGCAGCGCCGTCCTTCGACACGCGTCCCGTAATCTCCGGCGACTCGAAAACCTCCGGCAAAATCTCGGGTGGCAAATCGGACGCTTGCAGGATCTCCGCAGACCATCGGCGGTTGATTACATCGAACATCAGCGTCCCAGAGGCGTCCGCCACATCCGTGGCCCGCGCGCTCGTCAACTTGAACCGTACATAGTCTTTCGGCAGCATCACTGAGCGCACGCGCGACCAAAGCTCCGGCTCATGCGCGCGCACCCACCAAATCTTTGGCAGCGTAAAACCAGTCAGCGCCGGATTCGCAACCAAATCAATCAGCCGATTCGCTCCGATCCGCTCCGTAATCGCCCGGCACTCCTCCTCCGTCCGCTGATCGCACCAAATGAGCGCTGGCCGAACCACTTCCCCAGCGGCATCGAGCATCACCAGTCCATGCATCTGGCCGCTAAGCCCTATCGCCGCGATCTCGCCCCCGTTAGTGTTCGTCTGAGCCAAGCATTCTTTAATCGCAAGGCGAGCTGCGCGCCACCAATCGCGAGGATCCTGCTCCGCCCACCCCAAGTGCGGAGACGCCATCTCAGCGTGCTCCGCGGTTGCCGCCCCCAGCACGCGCCCCGCGTCGTCGAGCAACACCGCTCGCGTACCTCCGGTCCCGACGTCAATCCCCAAAAGTTTTCTCGTCATTCTTCGCGTTTCCCTCATCTAATGAACTTGGCCGCGCGATTCTATTCCTCTTACAAGTCAAAACCAATCCGCCGGTCCGCCTAAAAGGCGAATCGCTCGGCAATCGCTTATAATTAGGTATTAGCAATGGCCACCGCACCGCAACAACCTGTATTGACCGGCCTCGAATGGGCCCACCCTCTCGTCCAGGAATGGTTTGTTGCTCGTTTCGGCACTCCAACTGAGCCACAAGCGCAAGGCTGGCCACACATTCTCGAGGGCAAAACGACGCTAATCTCTGCCCCAACCGGCTCCGGAAAAACACTCGCCGCGTTTCTCATCTGCATCGACCGTCTCGTACGAAAAGCGCTCTCGGGCGACCTGACCAACTGCACCGAAGTGCTCTACGTTTCTCCTCTCAAAGCATTGAGCAACGACATTCAGAAAAATCTCGAGGCCCCGCTAGGCGAAATCCTGCAACTCGCAGGAGAGCGCGGCTTGCTAATGCCCGAAATCCGCACGGCCGTGCGCACCGGCGACACGCTGGCCCACGAACGCCGCGCCATGCTCGCCCGCCCGCCGCACATCCTGGTCACCACGCCGGAGTCGCTCTACATCCTTCTTACCGCGGCAAAGAGCCGCGAAATCCTCAAATCCGTCGAAACCGTTATCGTGGACGAAATTCACGCCGTAGCGGACGACAAGCGCGGCGCCCACCTAGTTCTTTCGCTCGAACGGCTGAATCAGCTCACCGGTAAGCGCCTCACGCGCATCGGCCTTTCCGCCACGCAAAAGCCCATTGAAACAGTGGCGCATTTCTTGACCGGCTCAGACAGCGCTGATCCAGCGATCGTGCAAATCGGCCACCGACGCCAAATGGATCTTGCGGTCGAAGTGCCTCCGAGCGAACTCGGTCCTGTCGCCTCCAATGAAATGTGGGGCGAAATCTACGATCGGCTCGCGCAGCTAGCGAACCAGCACTCTTCCACGCTGATTTTCGTAAATACGCGTCGCCTGGCCGAGCGCGTCGCTCATCACCTCGCCGAGCGCCTCGGCCGAGACGCTGTCGCCGCACATCACGGCAGTCTGTCGCGCAAACTGCGCCTCACTGCCGAACACAAATTGAAAGCGGGAGAAATTCGCGCCTTAGTCGCGACGGCTTCTCTCGAACTCGGAATCGACATCGGCAGCGTCGACCTCGTCTGCCAAATCGGCTCCCCGCGTTCCATATCCGTCGGCCTGCAGCGCATAGGTCGCGCAGGGCACTGGCGCGGAGCTATTCCGAAAGGCCGCCTGTTTGCCACGACGCGCGACGATCTTCTTGAAAGCGCCGCATTGATTCGGGCCATCCGCCAAGGGGACCTGGACCGCATCGCCATTCCCGATTCCCCGATGGATATTCTCGCGCAGCAAATCGTGGCGATGTGCGCCGCTGAAGATTGGACGGAAGACGCTCTGTACGAATCCGTCCGCCACGCCTATCCCTATCGAAATCTCGAGCGGAAGAATTTCGACGAAATCGTCGAGATGCTGTCGGAAGGAATCGTTAGCCAGCGCGGGCGCTATGCTTCCTATCTGCATCGCGATCGCGTCAACCACATTCTCCGTGCACGCCGTGGCGCGCGGCTTGCTGCAATTACCAGCGGCGGCGCAATCCCTGAAAATTCGCTCTACTCCGTCGTCGCGCAGCCCGAAGGCATCACCGTCGGCACGGTGGATGAAGATTTCGCCGTCGAGAGTCTCGCGGGCGACATCATGCTGCTCGGAAACACTTCCTGGCGCATCCGACGTGTCACATCGGGCAGCGTCCTGGTCGAAGACGCTCAAGGCGCAGCGCCCAGCGTACCTTTCTGGCGCGGCGAAGCTCCGGCTCGGACCGAGGAACTCTCCGCCCACGTCGCCGATTTGCGAGAACAAATCGGCGCGCTTGTTCCGCGTGCCTTCTCAGCCTCAAATACGCAAGGAGAGAAGCAAGATCGGGCCGATTTCGCGGAAGCCGTGACCTGGCTCAAGGCCGAATGCGGTTTGGATCAATCCGGCGCCGAACAAGCTGCGGAATACGTGACTGCCGGGCGGGCAATCCTGAGCGCGATCCCGACACAGCAAACCGTCATTGCCGAGCGCTTCTTTGACGAAAGCGGCGGCATGCAGCTCATCATTCACGCTCCATTTGGCGCTCGCATCAACAAAGCCTGGGGACTAGCGCTTCGCAAACGTTTCTGCCGCTCTTTCAATTTCGAGCTGCAAGCCGCCGCCACGGACAATGGTCTGAATATCTCTCTAAGCGAGCAGCACAGCTTTCCGCTCGCCGACGTTTTCCATTTCCTCCACCCCAATTCCGTGCAGCACGTTCTGGAACAGGCCGTCTTGCCTTCTCCGCTTTTCACGACGCGCTGGCGCTGGGATGCCGGCCGCTCGCTCGCTCTTCTCCGCTTTCGCGGAGGCAAGAAAGTTCCTCCTAACATTCAGCGCATGCGTGCCGATGATCTGCTCGCGGCCGTCTTTCCCGAGGCGCTCGCCTGCCCGGAAAATCTTGAAGGGGAAATCGCGCTCTCCGATCACCCGCTCATTCGTGAAACGATGAAAGACGTTCTCACCGAGGCGCTGGACATCGAGGGACTGAAGCGGGTGTTGAGCGACATGGGAGAAGGCCGCATTCGGTGCGTCGCGGTCGATACTCCGGTGCCATCGCAGTTTTCGCACGAAATCTTGAACGCCAATCCCTACGCCTATCTCGATGACGCACCGCTCGAGGAGCGACGCGCCCGCGCTGTTGAGATGCGCCGCATGCTGCCCGAAACCGTGTTATCGGAAATCGGCCGCCTTGATCCGGCAGCGATCGCGAGTGTCCGCGATGACGCGTGGCCGGATGTTCGCGATGCGGAGGAGCTGCACGACGCGCTGCTCTCGTTAGTTGCACTGCGAATTCCGGCAAGCAGCGCCGCACACACCAGCAACAGCCTGGAAACAAAGCTGAACGGTTCCGTGCCGCAATGGACTCCGCACTTTCAGCAGCTTGTGGCAGAGCACCGCGCAGCACGCGCCCAATACTGTGGCGAGACCTACTGGGTTACCGCTGAACGCGCCAACGCTTTCCGCGAGATTTTCCCGTCCGGAACCTTCGATATTCCTCTCCCGGAAGTGCCCTCTGACGCAACATCGCGTGAAGAATCGCTGCTATCAATGGTCACCGGCTGGATGGCGCACAGTGGGCCCGTCTCGGCAACTCAGCTTGCTGATATCCTGGGCGTAGCAGTATCCGATGCAGACAAAGCGCTCATGCGCCTGGAAACCAGCGGCGTCATTCTGCGCGGAAAATTTACCGATCCCGCCCGCGAAGAAATGGAATGGTGCGAGCGTCGCCTGCTCGCCCGGATTCATCGCCTCACCCTCGGCCAACTCCGCAAGCAAGTCGAGTCGGTAACTCCAGCACAGTTCATGAACTGGTTGTTCCGTTGGCAGCACGTCACACCGAGCACGCAATTATTGGGTGAGCGCGGCCTGCTCGAAGCGCTGCGCCAGGTGCAAGGCTTTGAAGCGCCGGCGAATTCCTGGGAGCGCCAAATTCTCGCGCGACGCGTGGCCAATTACGATCCCAAAGAGCTCGACCAACTATGTCTCACCGGCGCAGTCGGTTGGGGACGCCTCTCGCCCCATCCCGCAACCTTAGAATCCCTAACAGACGCCAAGCGACGCGTAGTGCCCAGCAGCGTGGCCCCTATCACATTCTTCGCGCGTGACGAATCGGAGTGGATGATCCCGCACCGCGAATCCAGCGACGCCGGCGATTACAGCTTGAGCCCCGATGCCGCGGCCGTTCTGCAGTTCTTGCGTCAGCGAGGCGCTTCCTTCTTTTCCGACATCGTGCGCGGCACAGGCAAGCTGAAATCCGAAGTGGAAACTGCTCTATGGGAATTGGTCGCCGCGGGCCTGCTCACCGCCGACGGTTTCGACAATTTGCGTGCGCTCATCGATCCGAAACGCCGTGCGGGTCAAGGCAGCGGCCGTTCCGCGCGTCCGCGCCACAGCACCGGCCGCTGGTCGCTGCTCTATTCTGGCGAGAGTACCGATCGCAATGTCGCTCTTGAAGCAATCTGCCGCATGCTTCTCCGCCGCTACGGAATCGTCTTTCGCGAAGTGCTCACACGAGAAGCGATCCTGCCAAAGTGGCGCGAAGTTCTGATCACTCTTCGCCGGCTTGAAGACCGTGGCGAGATCCGTGGTGGCCGCTTCGTCAGCGGCTTCCTCGGGGAACAATTCGCTCTTCCCGTCGCGGTGGAATCGCTGCGCGCCATGCGCAAACAGGAGCCGTCCGGCGAGATCATCACCGTTTCGGCTGCCGATCCCCTCAACTTAGTCGGAATCCTTGTGCCAGGCGACCGCGTTCCTGCTAATTCAGGGAGACTTGCCACCTTCCGCGACGGCGTCGCGCTCCCCCAAGAGGAACGCCCCTCCATCATCCCGATCACCGCAGCCCGCTAAAATCTCGGCTGGCTTGTTCTTTGTAGTGGCGCAGCGTGCTGCGCCAGTAAGATTAGACTCTACTGTGCTCGCGCCGCATCGCCTCGCCCCGTAACTTGTTTAATAAGCGCCGTTTCCTCCGCGTCATAAGGCGTTCCATCCGTCCGGAATATTTCATGAAACCAAATAGCCGGCTCGCGATCCGTGTACGGATGCTGCCACGAGTCCCAAGGCAAATACGTCTGCGTCTTCCCCGCTACGAGGCCCCAATTGATCGCGGCGACATTGTATTTCCTGGCGGTCGGAAGCGTCCCTTGGAACGTGCTCCCGTTCCCCCGCGCCATATACTCCGTGCACAAAAGTGGGCGGTGATACTGCTGCAGCGAAAGCACTTTCTTCTCGAACAGTTCCGGCTTGTCGTAGCTATGGAATGAAATCACGTCTGACATTTCGATCTGAATCTTCGCTCCTGGTCCGAGCTTCTCCGGAATCGCCCAGTCGTCCTTCCAAACTCCGCTCGTCAAAGGTTGAGTCGGGTGCGCCAGCCGCGCCCAGGCATACGCTCGCGGAAGAAGAGCAATCACCAGCTCATTCTTATTCTTCGGCTCCAAATCCTTGTAGCTCCCGCCGTTTCCGTTGTCCGGCTCATTCCAAATGTCCCATCCCAGCACGCGATTATCTTTCGCAAACGCTCCGACCACGCCCTTCACGTATGCCTCGAGGCGAGGATACTGAGCCGGATCTTGCAGCGCCTTCGCTCCCGGACTCTGCACCCATCCCGAGTTATGCACGCCCGGGCGCGGCGCGTGCTGCTTCCCGAGCCGCGGGTCCGGATCCCAGCACGAATCAAACAGCACAAACAGCGGCTTGATGTGGTGCTTCGCCGCAATCTGCAGAAAAACATCGATTCGTTTCCTGAATCCCGTCGCGTCCTGCTGCCACGGCAAATCGTGCAGGAACACGCGCATCGTGTTCAGTCCGATAGCTTCCGCCCAGCCCAATTCCAAATCGATGCGCTTGGGATCAAACGTATCCGGCTGCCACATTTCCAGTTCATTGATCGCATTGGCAGGAATGTAGTTGCTGCCCACCAGCCACGGCTGTTTCGTATACCAATCCGCCGCATCCTTCTCGGTCCATCGGTTTTCCTGCGCCCTCGTTGCCACTGCGATGACAAATAGAATTACTACCGCAAATAAAAGTTTCTTCAGCATGAGTCCTCAGTTCAGGGCGCTTTATCCTGACGGTGCAGGCAAGCGCGTCCTCTTCCTTTTTTACTCAAGGCCGATCTAAATAGTGAGTCTCCGAACTCTCGTTCAGCCGTCGCGCAGCACTCTCCGCCGTAATATCCCGCTGCGGGTTCGCCAACAGTTCATACCCCACCATAAATTTCTGCACTGTGGCCGATCGCAAGAGCGGCGGATAATAATGCGCGTGAAAATGCCAATCCGGATAACCCTCCCCATCCGTAGGCCGCTGATGAAATCCCATTGAATACGGGAACGAAGTCTCGAACAAGTTGTCGTACCGGATGGTAATGCGCCGCAAAATATCCGCCAACAATTCCGCCTCACGTCCGCCCAAATCTTCCATCGATGCAAAGTGCCGCTTGCTCACGAGCAGCGTTTCAAACGGCCACACCGCCCAGAAAGGAGTCATTACCGCGAACCCATCATTCTCACAAATCACCCGCTCGCCAAGCTCCAATTCAAGCCGCAAGTAATCGCACAGCAGACATGACTTTTTCTTCGCCTGATACTCCGTGAAGGAAGCCCGCTCTTTTTCCGGCAGAACCGGCACTGACGCATTCGCCCAAATCTGGCAGTGTGGATGCGGATTGCTCGCTCCCATTAACGCTCCGCGGTTCTCAAAAATCTGCACATGGCGCACCCAATCAAGCGCTCCCAGGCGCCGGAACTCTTCCGTCCACACGCGAATCACTTCACAAATCTCACTTAACGACATTCGAGGAATCGTCAGATCGTGTCGCGGCGAAAAGCACATTACTCGGCAAATCCCCTTCTCCGAGTGTGCCACCAGCAGATCGCCGCCATTCAAATCAAAGGAAGGCGCATCGGGCAGAAGCGCCGCGAAATCATTGTCAAAAATAAATGTGCTGGTGTACTTCGGATTCCTTGCGCCGTCCGCTCGTTCATTTCCCGGGCACAAATAGCAAGTCGGATCATACGCGGGCAAATTCTCCGGCGCAGCCTTCTCCACTCTCCCAAGCCACGGCCGTTTCGTGCGATGCGGAGAAACCAGCACCCACTCGCGTGTAAGTGGATTGAACCTGCGGTGTGGCACTTCCTGCAGCAGCGAAGCATCCATGCGTTTCACGAGCCGCGCCGTCTTGCGTCTGCGTTCCTCAGCGGGTCACCTTGGGAAGGTTTTCAGCGGTCGTCTCCACCAACTCCGCCCCCTGCGATGCCTCACATATATAAATATCCGGGCGTAGCCCGATCGCGGATTCGTACTCCGCCGAAACTCGCCGCTGAAACTCCGGTGCGTGCTCCACGTCCACAAAATTAATCGTGCACCCGCCAAAGCCTCCGCCGGTCATGCGCGCGCCGTAAACTCCCCGTTGTCGCGTAGCAATCTCCACCATCGCATCCAGCTCGCGGCAACTAATCTCATAATCGTCTCGCATGCTCTGATGCGATGCCGCCATCAGCTCCCACAGTCCCTGCGTCTTTCCCTGCTCAAACAGTTCTGCCACCTGTCGCACGCGCTCATTCTCAGAGACAATATGCCGGCATCGCCGAAACAGCGTTTCCGACAATAAGCTCTGATTTTGCGAAAGCTGCTCCAAGCTAACATCTCGCAAGCTCCGAATCGTCGGCACGGCGTTGGACAGTTTCGGCACGGCTTCCTCGCACTCCGCCCGCCGCACATTGTATTCGCCGGCCTGAAGCTTGTGTTTCACCATCGTATTGCAAATCACCAATCGCACCTGCGCCGGCAGCCTCAGCACGCGATATTCGAGCGACCGGCAATCGATCATCAGCGCGTGCCCCGCCTGCCCATGGCAGGACACAAATTGATCCATAATCCCGCAGCGCATACCCACAAATTCGTTCTCCGCTCGCTGGCAAAGCAACGCCAGCGTCGTGCGGTCGACCGCGTGACCAGCAGCCGACAACAGCGCATATCCCGTCGACACCTCAATGGCTGCCGACGAACTAAGTCCCGCTCCCAGCGGCACATCTCCGGCAATATAAATGTCCGCGCCTCGCAGGCGGTATCCCGCCTCCTGCAGCGCCCAGGCAACGCCCAGCGGATAGTCCCACCAATGCCCCGACCCGCGGGCAGCTAACGCATCCCACGTCGTTTCATGCGCTTCCCTGAAATTTTCGGAATAGACGATTAGCTTGCGGTCGCTACGCGGTGCAATCCCCACCCAGCAGGAAAATCCGATCGCCGCCGGCAATACAAATCCTTCGTTGTAATCGGTATGCTCGCCGATCAAATTCACGCGCCCGGGTGCCCTGTAAACCGAAGCGCCCGTACCGAAGCGAGCCTTAAACGATGTCAGCAGTTCGTGTGCTTTATTCATGCAAGTTTGTTTGCAAGAACATAGCAAAAACGCTCCACAGGTTACGCGCTTAACACAGCGAATTTAGCCCAAATGTGCCCGTCTGGATAGTCATCGCAGCTGGCGGGCTCGCCGGCCCGAGCTCACCGAGGCATCTTAACATAAAGATAAATGCGGGCCTGCTCGGGCCGCGAAGCCGTTTCGGTGCGGCAAATTTTCGCAGACAGCATTATACTGCACGCCAGTACAAGACCGAGCGTGACCATCTGATGCTACTCAACGTCCTTATCTTCATATACTTACAGATATCTTGCAAAAACGACGTAACGCTGGCTGCATTTTTATTGACCTGGCCATGATACTGCGTACTATATTGCATTCCTGGGGGACAGTCGTGGCATCGCGCTCTCCAATCGAGTCCAAGCTTGTTCCGCCGCTTTCTGGCGAGGACTTCCTGCTCTCACTCGGCTCCCGCGTACGCGAGCTGCGCAACACGCGGGGAATGACGCGCAAAACCCTCGCCCAGGAATCCAACGTTTCCGAGCGCCACCTGGCCCAGCTCGAATCTGGCGAAGGCAATATCTCCATCTTGCTTCTCCGCCGAATTGCTGCTGTTCTCGGCGTTTCCCTCGAAGAATTATTCGCGCCGGAAGAAGATGAACCGGAGCGAAACGACCGGCAACTCGCCTCCCAAAAGCGAAGCATTTTGCGTTTCATCGAACGCCTTCCTAGCCACCGCCTCGAAGAGGCCGCCGCTCGTTTAATGCGCGACTTCGGACCGGAACAGAATCAGCGTCTCGCCCGCATCGCGCTCGTCGGTCTCCGCGGTGCCGGAAAATCCACCCTCGGCTCCAAGGCGGCTGCGGAACGCAATGTGCCCTTCATCGAACTCGACCAGGAAATCGAAAAAGACACGGGTATGCCGCTCGCGGAAATTTTTTCTCTCTACGGACAGTCCGGCTATCGCGCCATCGAGAAACGCACTCTCGAGCGCGTCCTTCGTGCCAGCGAGCGCGCCGTCATCTCCGTGGGGGGCGGCATCGTCTCCGAAAAAGAAACATACGACTATCTCCTTGCCCATTGCTACACGATCTGGCTGAAGGCTCAGCCGGAAGAACACATGTCCCGCGTAATCGCTCAAGGCGATTTCCGCGCGATGGCCGGCAGCGACCGCGCGATGGAAGATCTTCGCCGCATCCTCGAGTCGCGCGAACCGCTATATCGCAAAGCCGACGCCTCAGTCGACACTTCCGGCGAATCCGTCGAGGAAACTTTCACCAAGCTCAAAGCAGCCCTCGCAGCCGCTGCGCAGTAATCCGTAGGAGGAATCGTGGACGTCGCAGCAACACAAGAAGCCCAATCCACCGCAGCCCCCATCGATTTTCGTACCGACCCTTCGCGCTACAAGCATTGGCGGCTCTCGTTCGAAGGCCCGGTTGCCACTCTCACCATGGACGTCGCCGAAGAGGGCGGGATCCGCCCCGGCTATAAACTTAAGCTCAATTCCTACGATCTCGGCGTCGATATCGAGCTTCACGACGCGCTCCAACGGATTCGCTTCGAGCATCCGGAAATTCGCTCTGTCGTCTTCGCCAGTGCCAAGAACCGTATCTTCTGTTCCGGCGCGAATATTTATATGCTCGGCCTCTCTTCTCACGCCTGGAAAGTGAATTTCTGCAAATTTACTAATGAAACTCGCAACGGCATCGAAGACGCCAGCGCCCACTCTGGCCTGAAATTCCTCGCCGCGCTAAATGGCACCACAGCGGGAGGGGGCTACGAACTCGCCCTAGCCTGCGACGAAATTATTCTCATCGACGACCGCTCCTCTGCCGTCAGCCTGCCGGAGCTTCCCCTGCTCGGCGTTCTCCCCGGAACCGGCGGCCTCACGCGCGTCACTGATAAGCGCAAAGTTCGGCGCGATCATGCCGACATTTTCTGCACCAATCCCGATGGAGTACGCGGACAGCGCGCCAAGGACTGGCGCCTCGTAGATGAAATTGTGAAGCCGCAACAATTCGCCGAACACATCAAGCAGCGGGCACGCCAGTTCGCGGAGCAAAGTGATCGCCCCACCGATGCGAAAGGTGTGACGCTCACGCCGCTCGAACGCACCGCGGACGAGTCCGGCATTCATTACAAGTTTGTAGACGTTCAGTACAATCGCGAAGCGCGAACCGCCACCATCACGGTCCGCGCTCCCGAGGCTGTGACTGACAACACGTTAGAAAAAGTCCTCGCCGCGGGCGCAAACTGGTGGCCGCTGCAAATGGCTCGCGAACTCGACGATGCAATTCTTACTCTGCGCACCAGTGAACTCGACCTCGGCCTCTGGATCTTCAAAACCACAGGAAATCGCGACGCCGTTATCGCGATTGATGATTTTCTTCTCGCCCATGAAGACAATTGGTTCGTTCGCGAAGTCCTCGGTATGCTCCGTCGCACCTTCGCTCGCATCGACGTCACCTCTCGCTCTCTCTTCGCCATCATCGAGCCAAATTCCTGCTTCGCCGGCTCCTTGCTCGAACTCGCCCTTGCTGCCGATCGCGTCTACATGCGAGACGCCCAAGAAGGCGAACCCGCGACCGTCGCGCTCTCCAAAATAAATTTCGGCGCCCTCCCGATGACTAATCATTTGTCTCGCCTGGAGGCGCGTTTCTATCAATCCGTCGATCGCATCAATTCGTTGCGTCAGCAAATCGGCAAACAATTATCGGCCAAGGAAGCTCTCGACGCCGGCTTGGTCACTTCTGCGCCTGACGACCTCGATTGGGAGGACGAACTTCGCCAAGCTATCGAGTCTCGTGCAGCGCAGTCTCCCGATGCTCTCACTGGGCTCGAAGCCAATCTCCGTTTTGGCGGCACGGAAACCATGGAAACCCGCGTCTTCGGTCGCCTCTCCGCCTGGCAAAACTGGATCTTCATCCGCCCCAACGCTGTGGGTCCGAATGGCGCGCTGAAAGTCTATGGAACCGGCGCACCTGTGAAATTCAACTGGGAAAGAGTTTGAAAGTAAAACCATTTCGATTCAAATCCGCAGGAGCATTCAATGATTGATTACACAGAAAAAATTCCAAACAATGTCGACCTCGGCCGCGACCGCGTTCTCCAGCGCGCGCTCGAGCACTGGCAGCCCGCCTATCTAAGTTGGTGGTACGACATGGGCCCAAATGAAAGCCACAATTTCGAGGTCTATCTCCGCACGGCCACGAGCGTCGAACCAGACGGCTGGGCGCAGTTCGACTACGTCAGAATGCCCGAATATCGGTGGGGCATTTTTCTCCAGCCGCGCGACGAAAAGCGCCAGGTCAACTTCGGAATGCACAAGGGCCAACCCGCTTGGCAAGACGTGCCTGGCGAATATCGCTCCATTCTCCGGCGGATCGTGGTCACACAAGGCGACACGGAACCCGCCTCCGTCGAGCAGCAGAAAATGCTGGGGCTTTCTTGCCCTTCGCTCTACGATCTCCGCAACATTTTCCAGGTGAACGTTGAAGAAGGGCGTCACCTCTGGGCTATGGTTTATCTTCTGCATCGTTATTTTGGCCGCGACGGCCGCGAAGAAGCGGAATCGCTGCTAGCGCGCCGGTCCGGTGACACCGACAATCCGCGCATTCTTGGCGCCTTCAACGAGCCAACGCCCGATTGGCTCGCCTTCTATATGTTCACGTTCTTCACCGACCGTGACGGTAAATTCCAGCTTTGCGCACTCGCCGAATCTGGGTTCGATCCCCTCGCGCGCACTTGTCGCTTTATGCTCACCGAAGAAGCGCATCACATGTTTGTCGGTGAAAGTGGAGTCAGCCGGATCATTCAACGCACGTGCGAAGTCATGAAACAAAACAAAGTCGACGCCCCGTCTGACGTGCGCTCGCTAGGCGTTATCGATCTGCAAACGATTCAGCGCTACCTCAATTTCCACTACAGCGTCACGCTCGACCTCTACGGCTCCGACGTTTCCTCCAATGCCGCCAACTATTACACCAGTGGTCTCAAAGGCCGTTTCCGCGAAACCAAGCTCGAAGACGACCACACTCTTCAGGAGGCGGTGTATCCCGTTTCCGAAGTTGTCGGGAACAAAATCAACACCAAACAGGTTTCCGCGCTCACCGCGTTGAACGAGCGACTGCGCGACGACTACATCGAAGAAATCCAAGCCGGCGTGAACCGCTGGCAGCGCGTTATCGACGAAGCCGGCATTCCGTTTCGCCTCACGCTGCCGCACAAGGGCTTTCATCGCGAAATCGGCAATTTCACCGGGCACTTCATCAGCCCCGACGGCCAGATCCTTACCGAAGAACAATGGAAGGCTCACGAGTTTGAGTGGCTACCGAGCCCCAAGGATTACGCGTATGTGCAATCGCTCATGAGCGGCCGCGTCGCCGAACTCGGAAAATTCGCGAACTGGATTGCTCCACCGGTGAAAGGCATTAATGGGAAGCCGCTAGACTTTCAATACGTGCGCTTTAACTGAGCCAACGCGTGCCCTTAACCACCCAGCCCATCATCGATATTCACATCCACATCATGCCTTTCCACATGATGAAGCCGCACGCGCTGGACTTAATTAAGCGCGGGCGCAAGGACTATGCCGATGTCGAACGCTATTGCGCCGATCCGAAAGCGTTCCTCGCATTGCTCGATGAGCTCGGCATCGAGCGCGCAGGGCTGATCAACTACGTCGCTCCCGACATCATCGGCTTCACGCCCGAGGTCAACGATTGGAGCGCGAACTATTGCAAAGCTGCGCCGGAGCGGCTGATCGCCTTTGGCAGCGTTCTCCCTAGCACCGTTGCTGATCCTGGCGCCGAAGTCGATCGCATCGCAAAGCTCGGTATCCGCGCGCTAAAGCTGCATCCTTCGCATCAGGTTCTCTCGCCGAACGGCTACATGAAAGGGGATCGCGGCCTCGCCGCCGTCTACGAACGTGCCCAGGCAAACAATCTGCCGGTGATGATTCACACTGGCACCTCGATTTTTCCAGGCGCCAGAAATCTTCACGCGCAACCGATGCTGTGCGATGACGTTTGCATCGATTATCCCAATCTCGTCGTCATCCTCGCGCACGGCGGCCGGCCTCTCTGGATGAACGAAGCCTTTTTTCTCGTGCGCCGCCATGAGAACATGTACATGGACATCTCCGGCATCCCGCCTCAAAAACTACTCGAGTATTTCCCCCGCATCGAAGAAATTGCCGACAAAGTTCTGTGGGGAACGGATTGGCCCGGCCCCGGCGTGCCTGAGATCAAAGGCAACATTGACAAATTCCAATCTCTTCCGCTAAGCGAAAAATCGAAGCGTCGAATCCTGTACGACACGGCCGCTAAACTGTTCCCGCTTTAAACTTCTGCCTCGCCATGTCCGCCTCTACCCTGTAGCTCAGGTTTACCCTGAGCCTCGAAGGGTCCGCCGTTTGGACCTGAGGGATTTTGACGTTTTGTCGTGGTTGGCCGGGCTTGTGGCGTCACCTTTCTGAACTGCTGTTCAATAACTGAACATCCGTTCAGATTTCGTTGACACTCACAGCGCCGAGTGCCATCCTATCCCCGTGCGTACCTCACGCATCCAGCGTCGGTATGTCGCCCGCCGGCTCGAAATCCTGCGTGCCGCCGGACGCGAATTCCGCACGCGCGGCTTTGCCGAAACCGGCATGCGCGAAATTGCCGCCGCGGCCGACCTTTCCCCCGCTAACCTCTATAACTATTTCCGCGGCAAAGACGAAATCCTCTTCTTTTGCCAGGACAGCGCTTTAGATCGCTTGATCGCCAATCTCGATAAAGCGCGCCGCGGAAAAATGGGCGCCACTGAAAAACTCCGTTCGGTGATTACCTTTCATCTGCACTGCGTGCTCGACGAAGTGGAAGGCTCCGCCGCTCATCTGCTGACCAACTCCATCCCTCATCACTTGCAGAAGCGTCTGCTCGCCAAGCGCGACCGCTACGAACAAGGTCTCCGCCAAATGATCGCTGCCGGAATTCGTTCCGCAGAGTTTGTTGCGACCGATCCCGCCCTTGTTACCCGCGCGATCCTCGGCGCCCTAAACTCCACTGTGCTCTGGTTCCATCCGCAAGGCGCTCTGTCCGCCGATTCTGTGGCGGAAAACTTTGCTAGCTACCTTATAAGAGGCCTGTGTAGCAGCCGGGCTTCAGCCCGGCCAGCTCGTACTGGCCGTTCTCTAGACCGGCCCGCCGCAAACCTTCGCAAGAAAATTGCAAGCAAAGGTGTCCAACAATGGTGACCATTTCTCCAGTCTCGCAAAAGTCTGCTCAAATCCGCTTCATCCTGAATGGCGAGCAAACCGATGTCTCCTTCGCCCCCTACAAAACCCTGCTTGAGGTTCTCCGCGAAGATCTCAACCACACCGGCACCAAACACGGCTGCGAGCTCGGCGAATGCGGCGCCTGCGCTGTACTCCTTGACGGGAAACCCGTCCTCTCTTGTCTGCTCCTTGCTGTCGAGTGCAACGCTAGAGAAGTTGAGACGGTGGAAGGGCTTGGCGCGAATGGTACGCTGCATCCCTTGCAAGATGCGTTCGCCGACCTTGGCGCGGCGCAGTGCGGCTACTGCACTCCCGCGATTCTCGTTACGGCAAAAGCTCTGCTAGATCAAAATCCGCATCCCACCCGCGACCAGATCCGCGAAGCTCTCTCTGGAAATCTCTGCCGCTGCACCGGTTATCTGCAAATTTTTGAAGCAGTCGAAGCCGCGGTCCTCGAAATCGCCAGCCACAGCAAATCAACCTAAGGGTCGCGCAACAATCAGGAGCGCCTATGCCAGAACAAAAAAGTCCTCCAGGCGGGAAACCCAACGGGAACGACGGCGATCTCCGCGTAATTGGGCACGCGCGGCGCCGCGTGGACGCTCGCGCCAAAGTCACAGGGCAAACCCGGTTCGCCGACGACATTTCCCTTCCCCGCATGGCACACTGCAAACTCCTTCGCTCGCCGCACCCGCACGCGCGCATTCGCAGCATCGACATTTCTCGCGCCCTGGCGCACCCCGGCGTCTACCTCGTGCTCACTGGGAAAGATCTCCCCATCGAATACGGCATCCTACCGGTCAGCCAGGATGAGCAAGCGCTTTGCCTCGATCACGTCCGCCATGTAGGCGATCCGGTCGCCGCTGTGATCGCCCGCGAAGAGCTGACCGCGTTTGAAGCTCTCGACCTGATTCAAGTCGACTATGAAATCCTCACGACCATCTCCGATCCTGAAGAAGCTCTAGCCACGCCAACTCCGCGCATTCACGATTACGGCGACGAAGGCAATATCCACAAACGTGTGGCGCTCGAATTCGGCAACGTCGATCAAGGTTTTGCGGAAGCCGATGAAATCTTCGAAGACACTTTTTTCTATCAAGGCAACACGCATCTTCCCATCGAGCAGCATGCCTCCGTCGCGACGAAAGATCCCGACGGCAAGCTCACCATCTGGACTAGCACGCAGACCCCCCACTATCTGCACCGCGCGCTCGCCAAAGTCCTGCAGATGCCGCCCGCGCATATTCGCGTCATTGCTACTCCCAATGGGGGCGGTTTCGGCGGCAAGAGTGATCCCTTCAATCACGAAATCGTGGTGGCGAAAGCCGCGCTCGTTCTCGATCGTCCCGTGAAGATTTGCCTTACTCGCGAAGAGGTTTTCTACTGCCATCGCGGGCGCCACCCTGTGCTGATGAAATTCAAAACTGGGGTGAAGAAAGACGGGAGCATCACCGCAATGCACCTGCAAACGCTAATCGACGGTGGTGCTTACGGGTCCTATGGCGTGGCGAGCACGTTCTACACCGGCGCGCTGCAAACCACTACGTACCATGTACCGCGCTATCGCTTCCAGGGCTGCCGCACTTTCACAAACAAGCCACCGTGCGGACCCAAGCGAGGTCATGGCACGGTGCAGCCGCGCTTCGGCCAGGAAGTGCAGCTCGACAAGATCGCTGAGAAGCTCCAAATCGATCCCGCCGACTTGCGTCTCCGCATCGCGGAATCGTCCAATGCGGTGACTGCGAATTTCTTCCGGCTCAGCACGGTTAATCTTTCCGAATGCATTAGACGCGTGGTGAAGTCTTCTGACTGGCGCGAGAAATTCCGCAAACTCCCAGAAGGCCACGGAGTAGGCTTGGCTTGCTCCGCATATCTCACTGGCGCTGGCTTGCCGATTTACTGGAATAAAATGCCGCACTCCGGCGTGCAGTTGAAATTTGATCGCGGAGGCGGTGTCACACTTTTCTGCGGTGCGACGGAAATCGGCCAAGGCTCCGATGATGTGCTCGCCTCGATCGTCGCTGAAGTTCTCGGGCTCGACACCTTCGATATTCGGCTCTACACCGGCGACACCGATCTCGGCCCCGTCGATCTCGGTTCCTATTCCAGCCGGGTCACCATCATGGCAGGCAACGCCGCGTTGCAAGCCGCCGAGCGCGCGAAGGCGCTCATCGCCGAAGCCGTTGCCGAGCGCCTCAGCGTTCCGGTGGAGCGCGTGCGCTTTGCCGAAAAGCGCGTCTTCGATTCGGCGGCTCCCGGAAATGGCGTCACATTCACTGAAGCTGTTTGCCTCGCGGAAGCGCGCTTCGGAACCATTGGCACAGTTGGCTCTTACACTCCGCCGAAGTCACCGGCCCTGTATAAAGGTGGCGGGGTCGGGCCGTCACCCACCTATTCCTATACAGCCGCTGTGGTCGAAGTCGTGGTCAATCCGGTCACTGGTTGGATCACCGTGCCGAAGATCTGGATCGCGCATGATATCGGACGCGCACTGAATCCAACGCTTGTGCGCGGCCAAGTGGAAGGCAGCGTTTACATGGGGCTCGGCGAGGCGCTGATGGAAGAACAGGAATTTCGGCGATTGCCAAAGAAACTTTCGCACGCGCTCGTTCACAAATTTCCATCTATCCTCGAATACAAGAGTCCGACTTCGCTCGACATGCCTGACGTTTTCACCGAGCTTGTCGAAGAGCCCGATCCGAAGGGGCCGTTCGGGGCGAAAGAAGTGGGCCAGGGACCCTTGCTGCCCATCATGCCCGCCGTGGCCAATGCTGTTTACGACGCCATTGGCGTGCGCATCGACGAGGTGCCGATCACGCCCGAAAAAATCATGAAGGCGCTGGCGGAGAAAAAAGCCGGGCGCGCGCCGCGCTTCGGGCCTTCGCATTTCCCGCACGTGGAGTGGCCCGAAGCGCTTCGCGTTCCTCCGCCGTGGGAGGGCGGCGACGGCAACGCCATCAACGACGTGCCGCGCCGCGACAAAGCGAAGCCGGAGCAACCGCATAAATCGCGAACTCCTGAGAAAGACCAGGTACTCAGCTCATGATGCGCTTGCCGCTATTCGCCTTTCGCGCGCCGCGGACGCTCGACGAAGCAGCGCGCATTCTCCACGGCGAAGGGCCGGACGCCATGCCTCTCGCCGGGGGTACCGATCTTCTTCCTAATATGAAGCGCAGGCAGCAGGTGCCGCACACGTTGCTGAGTCTCCGCCAGATCGATGCGCTGCGTGCGATGCGGTTCGCCGAGCTCGGTGCGCGGCTCGGCGCGTGCCTCACGCTGTCTGACATCGCCAGCGATTCTCGCTTCCGCAACGGCGCCACGGCGCTGGCGCAAGCTGCTGCGCAGGTTGCTACACCACATATCCGCAATATGGCCACGCTGGGCGGCAATCTTTGCCTCGATACGCGCTGCAACTACTACGACCAGAGTTATGAATGGCGCAAAGCCATCAACTTCTGCATGAAAAAGGATGGCGTGACCTGCTGGGTCGCGCCGAGCAGCCCAAAATGCATGGCGGTTTCTTCCACGGACACGGCACCCGCGCTTATGGCGCTGGGCGCACGCGTTCGGCTTGTCTCGCAATCCGGCGAGCGAGAGATTTCGCTCACGGACCTCTACAACAATGACGGAATGAATTATCTGCATCGCAAGCCGGACGAAATCCTTGCCGAGGTGCTGCTCGATTCCTTGCACGATTGGTGCAGCACTTACTGGAAATTGCGGCGGCGCGGATCTTTTGATTTTCCGGTCTTGTCAGTGGCGGCCGCCGCGCGGTTCGGCAAGAGCGGCGCGATCGAAGTGGCTCGCATCGTAATTGGCTCTGCGGCTTCGCGCCCTCTTGTTGCCGAGGAGGCTGCAAAGTTTCTTGTCGGTCGTTCGCTTACCGCCGAAACGATTGCGGAGGCCGCCGCGCTGGCGGCCCGTATTGCTAAGCCCTTGGACAACACAGACTTCGACATGAGTTGGCGGAAGAAGGTTACGGCTGAGTTCGTGACGTATGCCCTCCGCGAACTTCGCGGAGATGATGTTAGCGCCGAACGCGCTGCCATAACCCGCATGCCGTCTATTTAAGGATTGGCGGGAATTGTGGATCCGAAGCCGGTACTCGACGGCTGGGCCACTATCAGGCCCCCTCCCCCTATGTTTCTCGGATCTGTTGTAAATACGGGACTTACGTCGCGAGCGCTTCGGATCTGTTCTAAATAAAGGGGTTAAGCCCGAGCATGCAGCGATAGGCGATAAAGTTACGGCAGCTTCTATGAATTGGATTAGTGGAACTGCAGCGAGGACGGTCTTCTTCCCCATCTTTTATCATACACATTTGGTAAATTAAGTCAAGCTAAATTTGGGCCCGGATTGGAGCGCCTGACAGGCTGGGTTAGGTTTCTTCTTTTTCCTGAAGGCTGGCGCACGTACAATCCTCCTCCAATCACTAGGAGGTTGCATGTCGCAGGGTGAAAACTCCTCCTCCAGGTTCGATCGCCGGAAATTTCTGAAGTCTGCCGCGACTACCGCGGGTGTCATGTTCATCAAGCCGTCGCTAGTGCGCGGCACGGAGGCCAACTCCGCCGTGCGCGTAGGGCTGCTCGGCTGCGGTGGGCGGGGCACCGAGGACGCGACCAATCTTATTGATACCGGGAACGCCCGCGTCGTAGCGGTTGCCGATCTGTTCGGCGACCAACTCTACGCGGCACATGCGCATTTCGATCAGATCCAGCGAGCAAAGGGCTACGCGGCGATCGATGCGTCGCAACTTTTCCTTGGGCTTCACGCTTACGAGCAAATTGCGCGCTCGAAGGAAGTTGACGCTATCGTGATTGCCACGCCGCCCTACTATCATCCGAAGCATCTTGAAGTTGTGGTTGCGGCGGGCAAACACGTGTACTTGGAAAAGCCGGTGGCGGTGGATGTGCCCGGCGCGCTGCACGTCATAGAGATCGGGAAGCGCGCGGAGGGCAAGCTCAGCCTGGATGTCGGATTCCAGATTCGTGATTGTCCGCCGTTCGTGGAACTGGTCCGCCGCATTCATGGAGGCGCACTCGGCAATATCGTCTGCGGTGAGGCGCACTATCTCACCGGCTACATCGATCGCCCGCCATGGCCCAATGCTTCTCCAATAGAGCGGCGGCTGCGCAACTGGGTCTACGATCGGGCGCTATCTGGCGACATCATCGTGGAGCAGAACATCCACGTGATCGACATTTGCAATTGGATTTTGAAAGCGCATCCGCTGAAGGCGTCCGCAACGGGAGGCCGTCAGGGGCGGCCTGGTTCGGACGGCGACGCGTACGGGAATTACAACGTGCTGTTCCATTATCCGGGCAATGTGGACGTCACTTTCAGCTCGACACAGTTTGCGAAAGGTTGGTGGGACGTTACGGAACGTTTCTTTGGCACCAAGGGAGTTTCGCAGTCTCCTTACACCGGGGCGCTCGGGATTTGGGGCGACGAGCCTTGGCAAGCTCCCATGACACCTGCGAAAGACAACCCTGAGTCGCAAGCCTTCTCGGTCACGGGAAATTTCACTTCCAACCTCGAGTTTGCCGATCGGGAAAAGAAGAAGGCGTTTGTGGATAGCATTACGAGCGGCAACTTTCACAATCAAGCTGCTAAGGGCGCGGAGTCTGCTATTTCGTGCATTCTTGCCCGCGCCGCGGCGTACAAAAATCACGAGATCACCTGGGACGAAATTATGAAGTCCACCGACGTGCTTGATCCAAAAATCGATTTGAGCAAACTCGCGTGAGGTTTGACATGGGCAATACATCACGACGTGAATTTTTGAAGTCGACGGTTACAGCCGCATGCGCCGTAAGTCTCGGCGGGACGCTTACCGGCTCTGTCGCAGGCGCGCGTCCCGCGAGTGCGCCGGCCATTAAAAAAGGCATTCTCCTCGACATGCTGCCCGCGAATCTCGCGTACGCAGAGCGGCTTAAGCTCGCTCGGGAGATTGGCTTTGAGGTGTTGCAAGCTCCGACGGAACCGGACGAGCGCAAGGCAGAAGAGTTAAGGAAAGCCGCGGATGCCGCGCAAATTCGCATCGATTCGGTTATGAACATGGACCACTGGAAATATCCGCTGTCCTCGAGCGATCCAGCCGTGGTGGAAAAGAGCCTGACGGGCATGCGCACCTCCCTGCACAATGCCAAGCTTTGGGGCGCCGACGTGGTCCTGCTAGTTCCGGCGGTCTTGGATCCAAAGACTTCCTATCGTGATGCTTGGACTCGCTCTCAACGCGAAATCCGAAAACTGCTGCCTTTGGCCGAAGAGCTAAAGGTGATAATCGCGATGGAAGAGGTGTGGAATCGATTCCTGCTTAGCCCGCTGGAAATGGCCAGCTACGTTGACGAGTTTCAGAGTCCCTGGGTTAAAGCGTGGTTCGATGTGGGCAACGTGGTGCTCTACGGCTATCCGCAGGACTGGATTCGCACACTTGGGCCGCGGATCGTCAAGGTGCATCTCAAGGATTTCAAGCGAAACAAAGATAGCTATGCCTGGGTGAACCTGGGCGAAGGTGATATTGATTGGCCTGCGGTGCGCCAGGCGTTCGCAGCGATTCACTATACAGATAGCGCGACGGTCGAACTACCCGCCGGTGACGAAGCTTACCTTCGAGATGTGAGCCGCCGCGTGGATCGGCTGCTCCTCAATCAATCCTGAACGCGAACTTATATGAGGAAAACTCGAAAGAAAGCAAAACCAGTGGCAGCAAGTGAAATCGCGGGGTTGGCGGAGCGAGGAGAGGACGTATCGCGCTTCTTCACGAACTCCGGCCGGATGATAGAGGCGATTCGGCGAGTCAAGCCAGGAACTCAGAAGCGC
Organism: Candidatus Acidiferrum typicum; assembly: GCA_025463055.1. GTDB lineage: Bacteria > Acidobacteriota > Terriglobia > Acidiferrales > UBA7541 > Acidiferrum > Acidiferrum typicum_A. Next base: position 297 of record JAOAPV010000071.1, on the reverse strand, counting down.
GGCACGGCAAAGAAATAAACGAGGGCTGGATCGCACCTTTTATAATTCAGGCGTTTAAAACGGAGGTGGTGATCGTGAAAGACAGGACCGCAAGGGGATCTTGGTTGAAGGCCGGAGCAGCGCTTCTTTTGCTCACGTCGCTCGCTCTGTTCGTTAGCCTTACATTGCCGCGGGCCGCTAAGGCACAGTCCACAACCATTGCGGCCACTCCGCCGATGGGGTGGAACAGTTGGAACAAGTTTGGGTGCAATGTGAGCGACAAACTCATTCGCGAAATGACCGACGCGATCGTCAGGA
>JAOAPV010000070.1 GCA_025463055.1 Candidatus Acidiferrum typicum | reverse complement strand
TACGCCTTTCGGCCTCACCTTAGGACCCGCCTAACCCTGAGCGGATTAACCTTCCTCAGGAAACCTTAGACTTTCGGCGACACGAGTTCTCATCGTGTTTATCGCTACTTATGCCGGCAGGGTCTCTTGTGTAGTGTTCAGTAGTCCTCTCGGTCTACCTTCAGACTCCACGCAATGCTCCCCTACCAAAGATTATTCCCGAAGGAATAACCATTTCGCAGCTTCGGTCGTATGCTTGAGCCCCGTTGAATTGTAGGTGCATATCCGCTTGACCAGTGAGCTGTTACGCTTTCTTTAAAGGATGGCTGCTTCTAAGCCAACCTCCTGGCTGTCCGAGCGAATACACTTCCTTTCCCACTTAGCATACAGTTAGGGACCTTAGCTGGCGATCTGGGCTGTTTCCCTTTTGACCACGGAGCTTATCCCCCGTAGTCTCACTCCCACGCATTTGTCCACGGCATTCGTAGTTTGATTGGATTTGATAGCCTGAGTTGGCCTCTAGTCCATTCAGAGCTCTACCACCGTGGCAATTCACGCAAGGCTGTCCCTAAAGACATTTCGGGGAGAACGAGCTATCACGGAATTTGATTAGCCTTTCACCCCTACCCTCAGCTCATCAGAGCGATTTTCAACTCACACCTGTTCGGTCCTCCAGTCGCGGTTAAGCGACCTTCAACCTGGCCAAGGGTAGATCATCCCGCTTCGCGTCTATTCCTACGTACTTGTCGCCCTATTCGGACTCGCTTTCGCTACGGCTCGCTTGCGCTTAACCTTGCACGTAAGAATAACTAGCCGGCTCATTAAGCAAGAGGCACGCCGTCAGGCTTTTACGGACCGAAGTCCGCACATTGCCCTCCGACTGCTTGTAAGCATACGGTTTCAGGTTCTATTTCACTCCCCTCGCAGGGGTTCTTTTCGCCTTTCCCTCACGGTACTGGTTCACTATCGGTCGCCAGAGAGTATTTAGCCTTGGAGAGTGGTCTCCCCAGTTTCCCACCAGATTACACGTGTCCGGTGGTACTCAGGATGCCGCTTCGAGTTCGATCAGCTTTCGGTTACATGGCTCTCACATTCTTTGGCTCCGCTTTCCAGCGGATTCACCTAGCCGTCGAATTGGTAACTCTACTCACGCGGTCCTACAACCCCCAAAGTGCAAGCACTTGGGTTTGGGCTGTTCCGATTTCGCTCGCCGCTACTTTCGGAATCTCTGTGATTTATTTTCCTCCAGGTACTGAGATGGTTCACTTCCCTGGGTTAGCTCATACCCGCCTATGTATTCAGCGGGCTGTAGCGAGAGTTCATCTCGCCGGGTTTCCCCATTCGGAGATCCTCGGATCAAAGCCTGCTTGCGGCTCCCCGAGGCTTATCGCAGCTTGCCACGTCCTTCATCGCCTTCTGGCGCCAAGGCATTCACCGTACGCCCTTAGTAGCTTAATCATAAAACTCACCTAATCCGTCTTGCGATCTTGCGATCTCTCAACGTCTCGATTCCTGCGGCTCCATACATCCTCGAATCAAATCTCTCTTCCGGTTAGGGTCGATCCACTTGACTCAGGCTTTCGTTTCCACATTCCTCGAACAATTAGCTGAGCTGCCTTTTTAATGTTTTCCACAGTTTTGCTCAACTCGAGCAGAACTTGTAATCGTCCACACCATGGCATTCCGCCAGACCGTAATCGGGTCGGAATTATCGGCGTGGACTTGCCAGCCTTACTGTTGTCAAAGAGCAGTTACCCTGATCCCGTCAGGGCCTCAGCATTCCGCTGAGATTTTCCAGATTGCTCCAGAAAATAAAAAACCCGGCGTCGAGCGCCGGGCTAAGCCACCATCTAAGTGGCTTTGCGCGAAGCTCGACAGTTTTCTAGCCAGTGCTCGTAAAGAACCTCACTATAGGATCTACTTCGTGGCCTTCGCTTGATCTTACGCTGGGAAGAACCTTCGACCCGACTGTGATGCCCCTGATAGCTCGGTCTACCCCCGAGCCGTCTGTAAGTATACCCAGTTCGCTGGATTCGTCAAGCCCTTGACTCAAAAAATTTAGGGGTTTTCTGTGTAAATCCCTAAGGCTTGTGCAAATCCAGTCTAGGCTACTTTTTTGGGCCTTCACGCTTAGATGCCTTGCCCCTCAGGAGGATGCCAATTTTTCAAGGAAAATCGAGGCTTTCGCTCTATTTTGCCGTCGATGTCGCTAACACGACCGTAGCCCGGCCTACTCTTCGCGTAAGCCTACTCACGCCAACTTCTTTGTCCCTGCCGGAATCAAACCTTTAGAAATCTGCGAGATACACGGCCCAAAAAAAGGAGAGCTTTCCCAATGGCGACGAACAATCACGCGTTGGAGCGGAGCAATGGCAGCTTTCACACCTTTGCGGGACGCGCTTCACTACTCGTTGGCTCAAAATGGGCGTTCACGACTGCGGTCCTCGTGATTCTCTTCTGGGGACTCTGCGGCCCTTACTTTCATTTCTCCGATACTTGGCAGCTCGTCGTGAATACCGCCACCACGATCATTACCTTCTTGATCGTCTTCCTGATTCAGAACACGCAAAATCGCGACGCGCGGGCGATCCACCTCAAACTTGACGAAATCATTCATGCCATCAAGGGCGCGCGCAACGAAATGATTCAAATCGAAAATCTCTCCGACGCCGACCTCGAAACCATTAGCAAAAATTTCGAGAAAATCCGCGACGAGTGCCAACTCCGCACCTCGAGAAATAGAACGCTTGCCCCGAAGTGACACTGAATCAAGTCACGAAAGTGAGCGCAGTAGCTGCGACACAGTTTCTTGCGTCAGCACGAAATCGCTCACTTCCGTCCCTCTTCGATGAGGTCCTTAACACTGACATTTGTGGGTTTTTTCGAGCGCTTCCGAATTTCGTCCATCCGTGCAAACAGTATTCAGGTCCACCTGCTCCTGCTGCGCTGGTCCAATCACCGCGGCCAGCCTTCCCCGCTTAGTGATCCCGATTCGCTCGCCCCGTCCGGCGCGCTCAACTAACTCTGAAAGCTTCCGCTTAGCCTCAAATAATCCGACTTTAAGCATGTCCGGTACGCCTCGCTATCAGTCTAGCTTATTGACAACATCGGCGGTGCGAGCCTATTGGGGACCGGTGAGGTAGGACTTGCGGTGGCGAACCTGGTATTTGCCGGAGACTTTGACTTCGATTTCGCGATAAGTGTTGGCGGCGCCGCGAGGATTGGGGTAGTAGCCGAGGCGGTATTGTGTTCGCAGCTCGCGATTGATGCGGTCGAAGATGCCGTCAAGCTCGCTTGCAGAGTCCGGGAAGAACATGGCGCCACCCATCGTGTCGGTAATGGTCTCCAGGGCATGCTCGCCCGCCGTGTTGCGGCCGCTTTCGTTTTTCACCGGGCGGATGACGATAGTGTACAGGAGCGAGCCGGACCGCACGGCTTCCTTTCGCGCGGCGTCATAGTCGGCGCGGCTGGTAGTCTCGCCGGCATCGGTCACCAGAATAATCACGCGGCGGCGATCTTCTCCGCGGCGCCCGAGCGTGCGCGAGGCCAGCAGAATGGCGTCGTAGATGGACGTGCCGGAGCCTGCCGGCATTCTGTGCACCGCGGCCTGCAGCGAAGGAACATCATCCGAAAACGCGGCGAGCTGTGTGATGTCTTCATCCACGGAGAAAACGGACAGGCGATCGCCCTTGCGCAATACCTGGCGGATGAAATGCGCGGCAGCCTCCTCCTCAAACGCGATCTCTTTGTGGGCGCTGAGGCTGGCATCGATCATTAGCGCGAGGTCGAGCGGTAACTGCGTTTCGGACTCGAAGACCTCGATCTTTTGCTCGACGCCTTCCTCGAAAAGCTGGAATGACTCGCGCGGCAAGTCGGCGGCGGGCCGATTGTGTTCGTCGAGGACGCTGACGAGCACGTTGACGAGATTGACGCTGACGCGAATGCGGCCGCGCTGCGACGCGCCGTCTTGCGAATCTTCGGGGTCGGCCGGCTGCGGCTGAGTCTTTTCCGCGCTAGCCGCCTTCGTTTTCTGAGCCCAGGGAGGCCGGTTGGGCTTGTCTTGCGCGAAGCCCGGGGTTGCCGAGAGGACGCACGCACAAAGGAAAGCTGCGGAGTTCAAAAATGCAAGCAGCCGCGCTGAATTAGCTGGATAAAATGGGCCGCGCATCGCTATTTAGGATGCACTTTTCCGTGCCTGCGTATCCTGAGGCACGGGAGGAAGTTCGCCGTCCGCCCAAACAGCGCCGTCCTCGAAATATTCCTTCTTCCAAATGGGCACTGAGCGCTTGAGGGTATCGATGGCGTAGCGGCAGGCTTCAAACGCGGCTGCGCGGTGCGGGGCGCTGACCGCAATAAACACGCTAGTCTCACCAATTTCCAAGCGGCCGAGGCGGTGCGCGATTGCCACCCGGTCAATCGGGAATTTGGTGTGAACCTCGGCGGCAATCTCACCCATTTTGGCGAGGGCCATTGATTCGTAGGCCTCGTAGTCCAGGTAAAGAGTGCGGCGGCCGTGCGATTGATTGCGCACGCAGCCATCGAAGGTGACGATGGCGCCGTCCGCACCGGTGCGAACGTGGTGAACGAGTGCGTCGGCGTCTATGCCTTGGTGGACAAGCAAGATCAGGTCGCTACTGGGAGGCGTAGCCATCAAGTTAACTAGCCGCCGCTTACCGGCGGAAGGAAGGCGATTTCATCGCCGGAATCGAGTGGCGTGCTCCAGGCGGCGAATTCCTGATTGCGCGAAGCAACCAGCGAACTGCGATATCGCGCCAGCTCGGGGCGGCGCGCGGTAAAGCCGGCGAACAAATCCTCGATGCGGGAGCCGGGTGCGAGCTCGACAAATTCTTCCGCCGCGCCAGCCGCTTCCTTGAGGCGGCCGAAGAAGAGGACTTTCACTCGGATGGACGGTTTTACGCTGGATGGCGCCACGCTGCTCACAGACGAATTGTAACCCGCCGCTTAGCGCGCGGCTAGCGGAAGAAGACGCTGGATGCGCCGCCGACTTCCGGTACAGGTTTACCCGACTTGACCCAGCCCAGTGGAGTGCGTAGCGTCCTTGATGACGGAGAACGCATGAAGATTGTGATTGCCGGCTCGAGCGGACTTGTGGGCACCGCGCTAACGGACTCGCTCGTGCGCGACGGGCACACGGTCGTTCGCCTGCAACGCTCCGGAAGCAGTGCAAAAAAACAGAATGGGAAGAGCGGCGGACGAAACGCCAAAGAAGGCGGCCCAGCGCAAAAAAACGATTCGGGAAAGATTATTGACATCGCGTGGAATCCGAATACATGCGACCTGGAAGGCGAGCCGTTCGGCGCGGAGCAGGAAGAAGTAGAAGGTTCCGGCGCCTTGGTGAATTTGGCCGGCGCCTCGATTGCCGATGAGACCTGGAGCGCAGAGCGCAAAGCTGTGCTGAGGTCGAGCCGCATACACATCACGCGCGAGCTGGTCTGCTCGCTGGAGAAACTGGAGGACGGGCCAAAGACGATCGTATCCGCGTCGGCGATCGGATATTACGGCAATCGCGGCGACGAAGTGCTGACCGAGGAAAGCAAGCCGGGCGACGAGTTTCTGGCGCGCTTAGCGCAGGAGTGGGAAGCGGAGGCGGTGAAGGCCGAAGCGCTGGGATTGCGGGTAGTGCGCTTGCGCTTTGGGATTATTTTAGCGAAGCACGGCGGCGCGCTTCCGCAGATGATGCGGCCTTTCAAATTTGGACTTGGCGGAAGAATGGGTTCGGGGCAGCAATGGGTGTCGTGGATTGCGCTGCAGGACGCGGTAAGCGTGATTCGCGAGGTGCTGCAAAATAGAGCGGTGAGCGGCCCCGTGAATTTAGTGGCGCCGCAGCCGGTGCGCAACGCGGATTTTGCGCAAGCACTGGGACGCGCGATGCACCGGCCGGCGATAGTGCCGGCTCCGGCGTTTGCGTTAGAGTTTGCGCTGGGAGAAATGGCCGAGGCTATGCTGCTGGCGAGCCAGCGCGTTGTGCCCTCACGATTGGAACAGCTAGGGTATAAATTCGCGCAGCGAGACTTGAGTCCGGCGCTGACGAGCATTCTCGCAGAGAGGTAGCCGATGGACACACAACCGCAACTAGATCTGAATGGTGCCTTCGAAGACCTTTACGGCCGCGCCGCTGACGCGCGGCACTAGCTTCTTACCGCTTTGCGTTACTTCCACCTCGATGTGGCAGGGCCGGCCCATTTCTTCGCCCTGCAAAATGCTGAGCGTGTGGGCGGGAGAGAGCTTGCCGTACTTCACAAGGTACGCCCCCAGGGCGCCGGCCGCTGAACCAGTCCCGGCGTCTTCGTACAGCTCCCACGGAAGCATGCCGCGCGAGAAAGTCTTGCCGTTGTCACCACAGGTGAAGCAGTATGCCATCGTGGCGTTTTTCCCAAGCACCTTGCGCAACTCGACCATGTTCATCACGATTTTGCCAAGCGCTGCACGATTGCGAAGCGGGATCATCAGATTGAAAATTCCGGTGGACACGTATTCGGGCTCGAGCTTGGGATCGAAATCCTTTACTGACAAACCGAGCGCCGTTGCCAACGCTTTCTTGTTCAGCTTGGCGGGGCGAAACGCTGCATCCTTTTGCGTCATGGTGACGCGTTGCGGGCGGCCGTCCTTGAAACGAATTTCTACGGGAAGAATTCCTGCGCCTGTTTGCTGGAGTACGTGAACGCCACCTTCTTGCGCGGGCACGACGCCGAGTTCCGCGAGCAAATACCATGTCCCGATGACGGGGTGACCTGCGAGCTTCAGCTCTTCGCGCGTTGTAAAAATGCGCAGGCGCGCCAAGGCTTCGTCTTCTGTGGGCTTCTGCACGAAAACCGTTTCGGAAAGATTCATCTCACGGGCTACGGCGAGCATAGCGTCATCGGAAAGACCATCGCCATCGGTGATAACCGCGAGCGGATTGCCTTCGAAGCGCGTGGTAGTGAAAACGTCAAGCGTGTAGTAGCGGCGTTCCATGGGGATTGTCATCGGCGCGAGCGAGCTGCTGGGCGGTCAGGCGGGCTCGAGCCGGGGCGACGGTCCTTTCGCTAACGATATTACCTGCAATCACGATGGATTTGCGCGCGAAGCGCTACAAATCCTGCACAAGGCTGGTTACAGCGGCGAGAGCGCGCCGCGTCGTCTCCGGCTTGGATGTCTCCGAGTATACGCGCAGAAGGTTTTCCGTACCGGAAGCGCGCACCATCACCCAGCCAATTTCATCGAGATAGACTTTAATACCGTCCATGTCTTCACGGCGGGTCACCGGCCAGTCGAGCAACTTTTTCAGCTTGCCATTGGACAACTGCGCGATGGCCTTTTCCTTTTGGCCGGGCTTCACATCAAGATCCACGCGGCCGTAATGGTATTCGCCAAATTCGGCATGCAGCGCGCGGAGCAATTCGCCGAGCGATTTTCCGTGCCAAGCCATCAGTTCGGCTAGGAGCAACGCGGACACGGTGGCGTCCCGCTCGGGAAGATAGAGGCTGGTGCCGATTCCGCCGCTTTCCTCGCCGCCAATCAGAATATTTTGCTCAAGCATCAGCTCGCAAATGTATTTGAAGCCGATGGGGACTTCGTGGAGCTTGCGATTGAATTTTGCTGCGAGTTTGTCGATCAGTTTGGTGACGGAAAACGTTTTGGCGATATCGCCGGGGAGCTTGCGCGTGCCCGCGAGATGCCAGACAAGCAGCGCGAAAATTTGGTGTGGGTTGATGAACGATCCGTCGCGGTCGATCGCGCCGATGCGGTCGCCATCGCCATCGGCGCAGAATGCGGCATCGTATTTTCCGGCGCGGACGGCCTGACGCGCGGCTTCGATATGCGGCTCGATGGGTTCGGGGTGAATGCCGTCAAAGCGTGGGTCACGCGTTCCGCGAATTTCATCGCAGGCGACGCCGTTACGGATGAACAGCTCGCGAAGCAAGCCGGAGGCGGAACCGTACATGGGATCGCTCAAGAAACGAAACTTCGCTTCGCGTAGCCGTTGCCAGTCGACCAATTTTTCAATGGTGTCCAGGTAGGGAGCGCGCGGCTCAAGCGGATGAATTAAATCTTTGCGCGACGGGAGCGGCGGAACTCCCTCGCTCAGAACTTTGACGAGTTCGCTTTCAATTTGCGCCACGATGGAAGGCAAAGCGCTGCTGCCGTAGCTGGCTTTGTACTTGATGCCGTTCCATTGATAGGGATTATGACTTGCCGTGATGACGATGCCGCCGGCAGCTTTGCGCTGTCGAACCAGCAGCGAGATCGCCGGCGTGGGGCACGGCTTGTCGGCTAACCAGACGGGAGTGCCAGTGGCGCTGATGGCATCGGCGACGGCGGCGGCAATGGTGTCTGACGCGAAGCGGTGGTCGTAGCCGATGAGGATGCCTTTACGCGCATCTTCGGCGCGCACAACGTAGCGTGCGATCGCGTGCGCGACGATTCGCGCGTTCGGAAAGATGAAATCTTCCGCGATAATGGCCCGCCAGCCATCGGTGCCGAACCGAATCGAGTGCATGGGTTTTGAGTATACGCGAAGGAGAAGTTTCGCAGACAGACCAGATTGGCGCGTTACAGCAGATCCTTGCGTCGATTTTCCTCGAGCCACTTCACTACTTTTCCGACGTCCTGGGCGCGGTCGCGCGGACAAATCAGCAGCGCGTCAGGAGTTTCGACTACGACCAGATCGTTGACCCCGATGGCCGCGACGAATTTAGACTTGCTCCAGAAGAGATTACCTCCGGCATCCAGGGCGTACGCGTCGCTGGGCGAAATGTTGTCACCGGGATATTTCGTCAGCAGCTCGTAGACGGCGGCCCAGGACCCGATGTCGCTCCAACCGACTTCCGCAGGGATTACGAAAACGGACGGTGCGCCAGGTTGGCGAGTCGCGGGCTCGAGAATGGCATAGTCCACCGAAATGCCTTGCAGCTTGGGATAGATGGCGCGCAGTTTGCGTTCGTAACCATTTTTTCCGATGCTTTCGCCAAGCGATTCAAGCGCGGCAAAAGTTTTCGGCAAATGTCTATCCAGGCTTTCGAGAAATGTGGATGCGCGCCAAAAAAACATTCCGGCATTCCAGTGATAGTCGCCAGAGCCGGCGTAGACCTTGGCGACGGAGAGTGCCGGCTTTTCCGTGAAGCGGCGCACGGCATAAAACGGGAAGCCTTTCGAATCAAGCGCTTCGCCCATGCGCTCGATATAGCCGAAACCGGTTTCGGGGCGGGTCGGGGGAATGCCGAGGACGACCATGCGGCCTTTGCGGCGCGCGACTTCCAGCGCGGCGCGCACGATGATGCGGTAGCGCTCGGGATTCGCGATGTGATGATCGGCGGGAAGAACGGCGAGCAATGCATCTCCGCCCGCGGCGTGGCGTACGTGCAGGGCCGCGAGAGCGATGGCTGCGGCTGTGTTGCGTCCGACCGGCTCGGTTAGGACGCGCTTGCGCGCGGCTGCCGGCAACTGCTTCTTCACTTCGCTGGCCTGTTCGGCGTTGGTCACCGTCCAGATGCGCTCGGCGGGAATCAGGGGACGCAGGCGCGCGACGGTCTGCTCCAACATAGTTTGTCTGCCGACGATATTGAGCAACTGCTTGGGTGTGCGTGTGCGACTACGCGGCCAGAAGCGAGTGCCGCGGCCGCCGGCCAGGATTACCGCGTGCACTGTCAGTGCTTCGGTTGCCATGCGTATCTTGTACTAAGCAAAAATGGTTTGAGCAAGCCAGGTTTCCGGAATCGCGGCTTGGCGTAGCTCGGTATATAGGCGGGGCAGATTCGGAACGTAGGTTCGAATCAGCGAGGTGCTTTGCTCCGGCTGCAAGGAAAATTTGCCGAGCGATGCGGGAATGAACCAGCACTGGCCGGGTTGGTATGGAAGTGGCGACCCTTGCCAATGAATGTGGCCGGTTCCATCGAGGATCACAAACAGTTCGAAGCAGTCCGGGCGGGATTCGGACTCAACCGTGGCGCGAAATTCCCAGCGCTCCGTCGCAAAATAGGAACACGCCGCCAGCAAAGTTTTATGGACGCGCTCGCCTGGTAGATGCAGCGGGGCTATTTTTGCGGGCGCAGCGGCGCCGAACTTCATCACTTCGAGCGCTTTCTCGACATGTAATTCGCGGGATCGCCCGTTGCCATCGACCCGGCGGTAATCGTAAATGCGATAGGTCAAATCCGAATATTCCTGGACCTCGCAGAGAATCATGCCGGGGCCGATCGTGTGCGGAGTTCCCGGAGTAACAAAAAACGTGTCGCCCGTCCTCACATCATGCGACTGGAAAACATCTTCGAGCGTGTTCTCTTTCAGCGCGTCCAGAAACTTTTGCTTGTCTGTCCCAGGCTTTAGACCTAAGAGCAGCCTCGCTCCAACCTCTGAGGAGACAGCGTGCCACATTTCTGTCTTACCCTTGCCGCCCGCGGCCTTTTCGTGGGCCGCGGCGTAAGTGTCATCCGGGTGCACCTGAATCGAGAGCTTCTCTCGCGGAAACATAAATTTAACGAGAATCGGAAACTCATTACGGGAGTTCAACCGCGTGCCGCGCCACTCGCCAGGCATGGCGCTCCATCCATCCCCTAACGTTTTTCCCGACAGAGGTCCCGAGGCGATTTTGCAATCAACACCAGTCAGCCAAGCTTCGCCAAGCGGCTCCGGCAGATTGGTTTTTTCCGGATAGAGAGGAGCAAGCGAGCGCGAGCCCCATAGGCGCGGACTGAACGTTGGCTCGATGCGTGTCGGCTCGGGTCGCAGAGATCCAGGGGAAATCAGGCGGCCGCCTCGACGCGGCTGAAAAAGTGTTCAAGGCGGCGCAAGCCTTCCTCAATGCGCTCGATGGACGTTGCGTAGGATAGCCGTAAATATCCGGGAGCGCCAAAAGCATCGCCGGGCACAACGGCAACGCGTGCTTTATCCAGCAGCAGCTTGGCTAATTCCGTAGTGTTTTTGGCGAGCGCGCCGTCAGTGCCGCCGTTGGCAAGATGCGCTGCGACGTTGGGGAAGGCGTAGAAAGCGCCGCCGGGCTCCTCGCAAGTGACGCCGGGGATGGCGCGCAGGCCGTCGACGATGCGACGACGGCGACGGGCATATTCCGCCAGCATCACCGGGACCGAATCCATGGAGCCGCGCATAGCTTCGACGGCCGCATACTGCGCGATCGACGTAGGATTGGATGTTGACTGGCTTTGTAGCTTGACCGTGGCTTGCACCAGAGCTTCGGGAGCGAGTGTATAGCCGATACGCCAGCCGGTCATGGCAAACGTTTTCGACATGGAGCCGATTATGACGACGTTTTCTTTGGAGCCCGCCACGCTGGCGACGGAATAAGGCTTGTGCGGTTCGTAAGTGAAATGCGAATAGCATTCGTCGCTCATCAGCCAGATGTTGTGTTTTTTGCAGACGGCGAGAATGCGCTCGTACTCGTCGGGAGGAACGACGCCACCTGTGGGATTATTTGGCGAGCTCAGAATCACCATGCGCGTCTTCGGGCCGATTGCTTTCTCGATCACGCTGGCTTTTAGACTGAAGCCATCTTCCGGCCGCGTCTCGACGTGAACTGGTGTGCCGCCCGCATACTTCACGATATCGGGATAGCTCACCCAATAAGGCGCGGGAATAATGACTTCGTCGCCCTGCTGCACCAGCACGCTGACTACGTTGAAAATGGAGTGCTTGCCGCCGACGTTGACGACGCATTCTTTCGGGTCGTAGTTCGACTTCAATTCGCGTTTGTGCCAGGCGCAAATCGCTTCGCGGAGTGGCAGGATACCTCCAGTCGCGGTGTACTTTGTGTAGTTCTGCTCGATGGCGCGAATGGCGGCTTTCTTGATGTGCTCGGGCGTTGGAAAATCCGGCTCACCGGGGCCGAAGTCGGCGATGTCTACGCCCTTGGCTTTCAATTTTTCGGCTTCGGCGATTACCGCCGAAGTCGGCGAGATTTGGATGCGATTGATGCGTTCGGTCAGTTGCACGCTTTCTCCTCTTGATAGCGCCGGCTTGTCCTGAGCCTCGAAGGGCGTCTTGCCGGCCCGCGTTACTCAGATTTTTCCCGCGTACTTCACGAAATTTTTGCGCGCAGCCGCTCTTCCACAACGGCCGGCACGAGTCCCTGTAGGGGGCCGCCGAGTTGAGCGATCTCCCGCACTAACTTCGAACTCAGATAGCTGTACGTTTCGCCCGGCAGCATAAAAACGGTTTCCAGGCGCGGCTCCAGTTTGCGATTCATCAGCGCCATTTGCAATTCGTATTCATAGTCGGAGATGGCGCGAATACCGCGCAGAATCACCCCAGCGTGGCGCTTGCGCGCATAGTCAACAAGCAATCCATCGAAGACTTCGACTTCCACGCCGGACCATTGGCGGGTGACTTCCCGCAGCATCTCCACACGCTCGGACACCGAAAACAGTGGAGCTTTTTCCGCATTGCGCAGGACGGCCACAATGACAAGATCGAACATTTTTTCCCCGCGCTCGATCAGGTCGAGGTGGCCGTTGGTCACGGGGTCAAACGAACCCGGATAGATGGCGATGGATGTTTTCATGCCGGTTGCACGGTACTTCGTATTCTAACTCAGGCTTTCCGGGCGGCAGGAAGCAAAGTTTTTCCGAAGACTATCGACGAGGCGGCCGATTTGGTGCTTGCGCTCGCCCGACTGACGCTTGGCCTCTAAAATGTCCCGTGGCACCAAAGGTTGTAAATTTGTTTTGTGCTGCCAGTGCATTGTGACAGTATGCGGGGCTGCGTTGCAGGGGTGAATTTCGGCTGCAGGTGTGAAGGAGTGGGCGAGAAATGGGCGTGGGTCACTGGATGCAGGGAATTTGTGTGATTGGGTTTGCGCTGCTGCTGTGTGCGGCGAATGCGGGCGGGCAAGAGCAGCCCAGGCTGAATCTGATGCCAATGCCGGCGAATGTGCAGAGTGGCAGCGGCAGCTTGCGCATCGATTCTTCGTTTTCTGTAGCGCTGACCGGGCACACCGAACCCCGGTTGGATCGCGCGGTGCAGAGGTTTGCGCGGCAGCTTTCGCGCCAGACAGCGCTCCCTCTTTCCGCAAACTCTTCCGCGAAGCCGACTCTGACCGTGCAAACGGACCGCGCGAGCAAAGACGTCCAGGAACTCGGCGAAGACGAGTCCTACACGCTGTCGGTCGCCGCGGATGGCGCGAAGATCGAAGCGCCAACTCCGCTGGGCGCGATGCATGGACTGCAAACCTTTTTGCAATTAGTGGCGGTTTCGCCCGACGGCTTCGCCGCTCCCGTGGTTACGATTCAAGACAAGCCGCGCTTTCCTTGGCGTGGGCTGATGATCGACGTCAGCCGCCACTTTATTCCGCTCGATGTGCTCAAGCGCAATTTGGACGGCCTGGAAGCCGTGAAGATGAATGTTTTCCATTGGCATCTTTCGGAAAATCAGGGCTTCCGCGTGGAGAGCAAGAAGTTTCCGAAGCTGCATACGCTAGGTTCAGACGGGCTCTACTACACGCAGGACGAAATTCGCGACCTAATTGCGTATGCGCGAGACCGCGGCATTCGCGTTGTGCCTGAATTCGACATGCCGGGGCACAGCACGGCGTGGTTTGTAGGCCATCCGGAGCTTGCGAGCGGTCCCGGACCGTACCAAATCGAGCGCAGGTGGGGGATTTTTGATCCCGCGATGGATCCCACGAACGAGAAGACTTACAAGTTTCTCGACGAGCTTGTCGCGGAGATGACGAAGCTTTTCCCCGATCACTATTTTCATATTGGCGGGGACGAGGTCAACGGCAAGGAGTGGGACGCTAATCCGAAGATTCAGGAGTTCAAGAAGTCGCACAATTTGACGAGCAACGATGCGCTGCAGGCGTACTTCAGTGGGCGCATTCAGAAAATTGTGACCAAGCACGGGAAAGCGGTGGTGGGCTGGGACGAAGTTTTTATTCCGGGCGTCCCGAAAGACATTGTGATTCAGTCTTGGCGCGGCCAAGCCTCGCTGGCGCAAGCCGCGGCGCAGGGATATCACGGCATTCTTTCGAATGGCTACTACCTCGATCTAGGTTGGTCGGCGGCGCGCCATTACGCGGTAGACCCGATGAGCGGCCCTGGTGCGAATCTCACACCGGAACAGCAACAGTTGATCCTAGGCGGCGAATCCTGCATGTGGGCCGAATACGTGAACCCGGAAAATATCGATTCGCGAATCTGGCCACGCAATGCGGCCATAGCGGAGCGCCTGTGGTCGCCCCAAAACGTCACGGATGTTGCGTCGATGTACGCACGGTTGCACACAATTGGCGGCGAGCTGGAATGGCTGGGGCTAACGCACCGAACCTATTACCCGCAGATGTTGCGGCGGATTGCCGGTTCCGGCGCCACGCCGGATGAACTGGCTGGTTTACGCACTTTAGCCGACGTGGTTGAGCCGGTGAAGGACTACACGCGGGAAGCAACGGCTCCAGCGGAGCCGTCGAGCGCCACACCGCTCAATAGGTTGGTAGATGCTGTACCGCTGGAAAGTGATGTGGCGCGGCGGTTCGGAGAGCGCGTGGATAAATACCTGGCGTCGTCTTGCCGCGATGCGGACGCTGCGGCGCAATTGAGGGCGCAGCTTTCTATTTGGCGCGACAATGACGCCAAATTGCAGCCGCTGACGCAACGTTCTTTCCTTGTGAAGGAGATTGCCGCAACTTCGCAGGATCTGTCGACAATAGCTGGGATCGGCTTGGCTGCGCTGGACTTTGCGACGAAGGGCAGTGCGGCGACAGACGAGTGGAAGGCCCAGCAACTCGCTGTCATCGAGCAGGCGAACAAACCCAAGTCTCAGCTTCTGCTCATGCCGGCGCCACCGATACAGAAACTGGTCGAAGCCGTGGGGGCTGGCGGAAGCTGTGGCTCAGCAAAATAAAACAGAGGGGCGTTTGGCAAGGTTCTAATGAATCTGGGGGGTTGCGCGCGCCTGCTGCGGAGCGCGGTTCTGGCAGACACCTACGCCGGAATCGTGAAAGGTCTTGCCTTCTTCAGGAATGAACTCCCAGGTATAACCCTGAGGCGACAAAGTCAGCTTTAACACACCGTAGGTGTCGAAGTTCTGCACCTCGCTATTGGGAAGAGCCCAGCCCAACGGGTCGTGGCTGCGCCCGCCGGTGCCTACGATAATTTCGCGGATGCCGTGCTGCGGGTCGGCTCGGCCGTCCGGATCCTGCGGAGCAAAGCGTTCGTAAGAATGCTCGTGCCCGGCGAGGATCAAGTCAGCATGGGCTGCGTACAAGTCTTCCCACAGACGCTTCAGCTCTGGATGCACCGCGTGCGAGCGGAAAATACCGCTGCTGAACAAGGCATGATGGCCGTAGGCCACGATGCAGGACCCGCGATGCTCCCGGAGGTCTTGGCGGAGCCACGAATCTTGCGGAGAACCGGCGGTGCAGCCTCCCAAACCCAGAGCCTGGCAATTCGTATTCAGCACTACCACATGCCAGGCGCCGAGTTCATAGCTGTAATAGCCTTTGCCCGGCGGCCCGGCTTGTTCTCCCCAGTATTGAAAATATGCCGCGGCGTGGGGTTCCCGGTATTCGTGGTTGCCTAGCGCCGGCCTGGTCCGGTCCTTGAACTTGCCCCATGCGGCACCGTAGCAGTTCTGAAATTGAGGCAAGGTGATTGCATCGTAGTTCAAGTCCCCCAGGGTGAAAACCGTCCCGGGGATCTTCTCGACGAGTTTAGCGGTGGCCAAAGCGCCTTGCGGATTCTGGCAACCGACGATGTCCCCGGCTCCGACGAGGACTGCGGTTTGGGCGGCGGGTTCGGATTTCGTATTACTCGTGGATTGTGCGCCGGAGAGAGACGCGATGACAGCGCAGAACAGGCCGGCACCTAGCACGGAAAACAAAGGCAATTGCAGTCTTAACGCCCCTCGGCGTCCACGCATAAGCGCCTCCACGAAGCGAATAGCCTAGCACGTCACTGATGCACGGGCACACCCACGCCGTTAGACCCCGACAAACGCCATTCAATGCCATTTTCGACCGTTGAATGAAATTTAGTGGCAAATCCAGACTAAATAGGTCGTACTGTAACCTGAAGCAAATACGTAACTTTTGAGTTGCCTGCGCATCCTATCGGCATCAAACCGGTTTGACTTTGAAGTTCTGGTAAGGTATCTTTTATTTGCGACTAAATCAGTCCTATATGGCCCTTATTGCTTGGGTCGATTGATGAACGTGGCTTCGGGATGGGAAGCCAAACGATGTTCAAGCTGTCTAAAAAAGCGGATTATGGCTTGATCGCGGTCAAGCACTTGGCGACCCATCGCGAGGTGCATGCTTGCAGCGCCAATGAAATTTCCGAGGAATATGGGATTTCGTCGACGCTGATGGCCAAGGTGCTGCAAAAATTGGCTCGGAACGGTCTAGTAGTCGCCAAGCACGGCTCTGGCGGAGGGTATCAACTCGCCAGGGATCCCGAGCAAATCAGTGCCCTCGACGTGATTTCTGCGATTGATGGCCCGGTGCTGATTACGTCTTGCGTGACCAGCCACGGAAACTGCGACGCGACGGATCGTTGCTCGGTGCGCGAGCCGCTCCGCCGGGTGAACGAAAGCATTTTGAACGTGCTCAGCACGGTAACGATTTCTCAGATGAGCGAGGAACCGCAAGAGCCGGCGCTTGTCGAGTTGCGGACTTAGGAGAACTGACATGGCTGTTAAGCTGCCGATTTACATGGATAATCACGCGACCACGCCGGTCGATCCTCGCGTCGTTGATGCGATGCTGCCGTATTTCACGGAGCGATTCGGGAACGCGGCGAGCCGCAATCACTCGTTTGGTTGGGCAGGCGAGGAAGCGGTGGAGAACGCGCGAGGGCAGGTGGCCTCGCTGATTGGGGCTACGCCGAAAGAGATCATTTTCACCAGCGGCGCGACGGAATCCGACAACCTGATGATAAAGGGTGTGGCGGAGATGTACCGCGAGAAGGGCAACCACATCATTACGCAGGCCATTGAGCACAAAGCGGTTCTCGATACCTGTAAGCGCCTGGAGAAATACGGTTACGAAGTGACGTACTTGCCGGTGCAGCGCGATGGGCGCGTGAACCCGGAAGACGTGCGCAAAGCGATTACGCCGAAAACGATTCTGATCACCGTTATGTATGCCAACAACGAGATCGGCATCATCAACCCAATAGCGGAAATCGGCAAAATCGCCAAGGAACACGGCATCATTTTCGCCGTGGATGGCGTGCAAGCCGTCGGCAAAATCCCGGTGGACGTGCAGAAGGACAACATCGACCTGCTGGCGATTTCCGGGCACAAGATTTATGGCCCTAAGGGCGTTGGCGCCCTGTACGTTCGCCGCCGCAACCCCCGCGTGCAGCTTTCCGCGATTATCGACGGCGGCGGCCACGAGCGCGGTATGCGCTCCGGCACGCTGAACGTGACGGGAATCATCGGCCTTGGCAAGGCCTGCGAATTGGCTCAGCAGGAGATGCCCGAGGAATCGAAGCGGATGCGGGCATTACGTGACCGGCTACAGGCGGGCCTCGAAACCAAGCTCGATGAAGTCTTCATCAATGGTTCGATGGAGCACCGCCTACCCAACAATCTCAATATGAGCTTCGCCTACGTCGAAGGCGAATCGCTCTTGATGGGCATTAATGATATCGCGGTTTCGAGCGGCTCGGCATGTACCTCAGCAACCCTCGAACCCAGTTACGTACTCAAAGCTTTAGGCGTGGGCGAAGATCTGGCGCACACTTCCATCCGTTTCGGCCTCGGTCGATTCAACACCGAAGAAGAGGTCGATTACGTGACGGACAAGATGGTCCAAGTGGTGACCAAGTTACGCGAGCTTTCGCCGCTCTACGAAATGGCCAAGGAAGGCATCGACATCTCGAAGATGAAGTGGCAGACGGCCTAAAAAATTTTACGAATAGAAGGACATAAAATGGCTATCGATGGAACAATTCGGATTCACCGCTCGATCGGAGGCACCGGGGCCGCGTTTCGCGTCTCTTTCGTGCCCTACGATACAGACGGCGAGACTACCGCTTCTGTACGGTCGTTTCATGAAGTTCAGCAAGTGCGTGCATTTCTGAAAACTTTGGGAGTACCCACGCAGATCTCGGCGGATGCTTTAAGGCAGTTGGCCGCCGGGCGCTCCGCGTCTATTCCCAATGTTTCGTTGGATGAAGACGATGTGAAGGATGCAGGCTTGGTAAGCACCATGGCGAAAGCCAAGGCTAGTTAAAGATTTAAGGAGCAGCAATGGCATATAGCGATAAAGTCGTAGATCACTACAATAATCCGCGCAACGTTGGCAGCCTGCCCAAAGAAGATCCCAATGTGGGCACAGGCTTGGTCGGCGCGCCGGAGTGCGGCGACGTGATGAAGCTGCAGATGAAGATCAATCCGGACACCAACGTCATTGAAGAAGCCAAGTTCAAGACGTTTGGCTGCGGTTCGGCGATCGCCAGCTCGTCTCTCGCCACCGAATGGGTTAAGGGCAAGACCGTCGAAGAGGCGCTGAGCATCAAGAATACCGATATCGTTCGCGAGCTCTCGCTTCCGCCGGTAAAGATTCATTGCTCGGTGTTGGCGGAAGACGCCATCAAGGCGGCCATCGGCGACTGGAAGAAGAAGCACGGCGTCGAAGTGCCTGTGGCGGAAAAGGCCGCGCACTAATCGAGGCGGCTAGCTGCGCCCGTTTTTAGCCGCGCAGAGGAACCATCATGGCGACGGAAACACTAAGCCCTAATATCGCGAAGATCCATCTGACCGAGCGTGCGGCGCAGAAAATCCGCGTGCTGCTCGAGAAGGATGGCGTCTCGCCTGAGCAGGGCGGCCTTCGCGTAGGTGTGCAGGGCGGCGGCTGCTCCGGCCTCTCGTACGCGATGCGGCTCGACACTCAGGCGCGCGATCGCGACAAGATATTCGAAGAGCACGGCGCACGCATCTTCGTCGATCCCAAGAGCTTGCTGTATCTAAACGGAACGACGCTTGAGTACGAAGAGACGCTGATGCGGCAGGGATTCGTGTTTCAGAACCCCAACGCCGCGCGTAATTGCGGGTGCGGCAGCTCCTTCACGGCGTAGTGAAACGGATTCAGCTTCAGCCCTGTTCCCGGCCCGTAAGTAGCTTTAGAATGAACACTTGCAAAAGTGTATGAAACTAAAGCACTTTAACTCCCTTTAGAATCAACACTTATGCAAAACCGGGGGGAGGGGGGCACTGTGGGCCCGCGCCGCCCATTGACCCTGATAAGCGGAAAGATTTTTGATGAGTGCCCCTTCGACAGCCTCGGTAAAAGGCGACCATTTCTCGCTCTTCGGTTTGTCGCGCAAGCTATGGATCGAGATGTCCGCGCTTGAAAAGAAATTCCTAGAGTTGAGCTGGAAGCTGCATCCCGACAAATTCGTGAATGCCAGCGCCGAAGAACAGGAAACTTCGCTAAAGGGCAGCTCTCAGCTAAACGACGCGTATCGAGTGCTGCGCGACCCAGTAGCGCGCGTCGAATACCTGCTCGAAATCGAAGGCATGCGCAAAGAAGGCGAGCACAAGCAGCAAGCGCCGCCGGAGCTGCTCGAAGAAGTCTTCGAGTTGAATGAGTCACTGGACGAGCTACGCGAAGCAAAAGCCTCCGGCCGTGATCTGGGTGCTTTGAAATCCCGCCTCGAATCCGAGGAAAAGAATTTCCAAGAGAAGCTCGGCGAAGTCGACGCACAGCTTCAAGAAGCCGCGCGCCAGTGGGACGCCGCAATTGACGCGAAGGCCGGCGACTCGGATCGCAAAGCAATCATGGTTCGGCTAAACGAGATGCTGAATCGCCGCTCATACATAAGGAATCTGGTGACCAACGTTCAGAAGGAATTGCAGTAGCGTCAGATTTACGAGCCCGTAGATGACGCACCTGCAGCTCAGGTCCGGTTTGTGAACCTGAGGCCTTAGGTCAGCACTGGCAAGGTCTTAACATGGCACGCACCGTTGGAATTGACTTAGGCACAACGAACAGTCTGGTTGCATACGTTGACCCGCAGACTGGTGAGCCGAAGTGTATTTCGGGGCCAAACGGCTCAAGCTTATGTCCATCTGTGGTCAGCCTAGATCCGGACGGCAGCATCGTGGTGGGAGAGCCTGCGCGCCGGCGCCTACTAACGCAGCCCGAGCGCACTGTGTACTCCGTAAAGCGGCTGATGGGTCGCGGCGTCGCGGATATCCAAGACGAACTAAAACTATTTCCATTCCGCATTGATCCCACCAGCAAGAACGTAATTCGCGTACGCCTCGGCGACAAGTTTTTCACAGCGCCGGAAATTTCCTCCTTCATCCTACGTGAACTGAAAAACTGGGCGGAAGCCCATTTTGGCGAAAGCGTCGACCGCGCGGTCATTACCGTGCCGGCCTATTTCAATGATGCGCAGCGCCAAGCGACCAAAGATGCGGGTAAACTCGCCGGTCTTGAAGTTCTGCGCCTGGTGAATGAGCCGACTGCCGCGGCGCTCGCGTATGGCTTGCATGAAAAGCAGCGCGGCCACGTCGCGGTTTACGATCTCGGCGGCGGCACGTTCGATATTTCCGTTCTAAAGCTCATATCTACGGCCGAAGGTGACATCTACCAGGTGCTCTCCACAAATGGCGACACGCATCTCGGTGGCGACGACATCGATAATCTCCTGCTGGCCTTTGTGCACCAGAGAATCTTGCAGCAGCATAGCATTGACATTTCGCCGCTGTCCGAGCTCGCGCAAGAGCTGCGCAAAGAGATCATCAGTATCAAGCATCAGATCTCCGAGAAGGAATCCGCAACGCTACGCTTTCCGCTACCAAACGGCGCGGTGTTCGTGCAGGAATTCGAGCGGCCTGCGTTTGAGGCGCTGATTCGGCCGATCGTTGACCGCACCATGGGCCCGGTCCGCCAGGCACTCGCCGATGCGAAATTGAAGCCTGGCGAAATTGAGGAAGTCGTTCTGGTGGGCGGGGCCACACGCACGCCGCTGATTCGCCGCACGGTGCAGGAATACTTCGGCCGCAAGCCGCATACGGAGCTGAATCCGGATGAGGTGGTGGCGCTCGGAGCTGCGGTACAGGCCAATATTTTGGAGCGGGGCGTGAGCAACATGCTTCTTCTGGATGTGACGCCGCTCTCGCTCGGCATCGAGACCTATGGCGGCACTGTCGCCAAAGTAATCCCGCGCAACTCGACGATTCCCGCAAGCGCGCAGGAGCTGTACACCACTGGCGTGGACAACCAGACGGGCATCGATATCCATGTTTTACAGGGCGAGCGCGAACTCGCCAAAGACTGCCGCTCGCTGGCCCGTTTCAATCTGAAAGTGCCGCCCGCTCCCGCCGGCCTCCCACGCATTGAAGTGAGATTCCTGATCGACGCCAATGGCATCCTGCAGGTTGGTGCGAAGGACACGCGAACTGGCGAGCAGCGCACTATCGAAGTGCAGCCGAGCTACGGCATCAGCGATACGGAAATCGAGCGCATGCTCGAGGAGTCCATCGAGTACGCCGAGCAGGACTTTGCGGAACGCCAAGCGATCGAAGCAAGAACCGAGGCCGAGACTATCCTGACCGCGACGCAAAAGGCGCTGGGCACTCCGCAGGCTGCGGACTTGTCTCGTGAAGAACGCGAGACCATTGACGCGGCCGTGGCAGCGCTGAAAGAATCTGTGACCGGCAGCGATTACAAACTGATGCGCAAGCGCATCGACGAACTCAACAACGCTACGATGCACCTGGCGGAGTTGGTTATGAACAGCGCAGTTTCGACCGCATTGCAGGGACGCAAGTTGGCAGAAGTCTAGGAATTGAGTTGTTGTAAGGAGAGAGAAAATGGGCGGCAGCAACCCCTATATAGACGAGGTCAAATACACGCCGGCCACGAAGAAATACAAAGTCACGTTTCTTCCCAGTGGAAAAACGATCGAGGTCGACCCGGAAAAAGTTCCGTACGGCCACAACGGCATACCGGGCAGCATTCTTGATATTTCCGAAGGCATTAAGGCTGGGCTGGACCACGCGTGCGGCGGCGTCTGCGCCTGCTCCACCTGTCATGTGATCGTGAAGGAAGGGCTCGAGTCCTGCAACGAAGCGACCGATGCGGAGCTCGATGAACTAGACGAAGCGCCGGGCATAACTCCGAAATCGCGCTTGGGCTGCCAGACGATTCCCGATGGAACGACGGACATCGTGGTAGAGATCCCCGAATGGAACAAGAATTACGCCAAGGAAGCTGATCACTAATTTGAAATTAGGTTTGGCTCATCATTAATTTGCAATAAGATTTGAAATGGATTTGAAGGCATTTTCCGAGGAGCAGTATGCCCGCAACCTTCGACTGGGATAACACCCAAGACATTGCTATCGCACTAACCGACAAATATCCGGATACGGATCCGCTCACCGTCCGCTTCACGGACATGCACAAATGGATCACCGAGCTACCCGGTTTCTCCGGCGACCCGAAAACCTCCAACGAGGGCAAGCTCGAAGCCATTCAAATGGCGTGGCATGAAGAATTCCAGGACCGCCAAAACTAGTCCACTCTGCCCGAAGCTACACCAGTTTCAGCGTCGAAAATTAGAAAAGAACCAGAAGAGAACCGACAGCACGACGCTGATCACCAGACACGTGACAATAGGAAAGTAGAACGTAGTGTGCTCACCGCGATGAATAATATCGCCCGGCAAGCGACCAAGGCGGAATGGAAGGCGCGCACCGAAATAGAGCAAGGCTCCAACGAGAGCGCTCACGGCGCCCAGAATCAGAAGGGCCCTCCCGAGTTCGCGGAGTGGGTCCATAAGGCCAGTCTGAAACTTCTGAGTTTTGAAGTCAAAGCGCTGCGAAGGAACTCAAAGCGAGCGAATAAGACTTAGTCAGCTCGTCGGCGAGCGAAGGTGACTCAAATCAGTTCGTGGCCGGCGAAGAAGTAGCTGATCTCAAACGCGGCGGTATCCGGTGCATCGGAACCGTGTGTGACGTTGTTGCCGATGCTTGTGCCGAGGTCGTGGCGAATCGTGCCGGGTGCGGCTTTCTTCGGATCCGTGGCGCCCATAGTGTCGCGCCATTTGGCGATGGCGTTTTCGGCTTCCAAAACCATCGCGATGATCTTGCCGGAGCTCATAAAATCCGTCAGCTCGCCAAAAAATGGCCGCTCTTTGTGGACCGCGTAAAATCCGCCGGCTTCGTCTTTAGTCAAACGCATGGAACGAATCGCGACGATGCGGAAACCTGCTTTATGAATGCGCGAAAGAATTTCACCTTGTAGACCACGGCCAACCGCATCGGGTTTGATGATTGCAAAAGTACGCTCGAGAGCCAAATTAATTCCTCCGAAAGAGAGAGAGTCGCCGGCAAATGCCTGCGTTACTTTAACGCTGCTGCTACGGTGGAGCCGAGGTCCGCGGGAGTTTCTACACAGTGAATTCCGGCGGCGCTCATGGCAGCGTATTTGTCTTTGGCGGTACCCTGCCCGCCGCTAATGATCGCGCCGGCATGGCCCATGCGGCGGCCGGGGGGCGCGGTTTGCCCGGCGATGAAGCCGACCACAGGCTTTTTCACATTGGATTTGATGAATTCGGCGGCGCGCTCCTCAGCATTGCCACCGATTTCGCCGATCAAGATGATCGCGTGCGTTTCGGGATCATCGTTGAACATTTTTATGGCGTCGAGGAAGGAAGTGCCGATGATGGGGTCGCCACCGATACCAATGCAGGTGGACTGACCGACGCCGAGCCGGGTGAGCTGGTCGACGGCTTCGTAAGTGAGCGTGCCGCTGCGGCTGACCACGCCTACGTTGCCCTGCTTGTGTATACGCCCCGGCATGATGCCGATCTTGCATTTGCCAGGCGAGATGACGCCGGGGCAGTTGGGGCCGATGAGACGCGTTTTCTGGCGGTCGACCGCCAGTGAAACGCGAATCATGTCGAGAACTGGAATTCCTTCGGTAATGCAAATGACGAGCGGAATTTCGGCTTCGGCGGCTTCGAGAATGGCGTCTGCCGCAAATGGCGGCGGAACGAAAATGACAGACGCGTTTGCGCCGGTATCTTTCACCGCGTCAGACACGGTATTGAAAACCGAGCGCTCCAGATGTTTCGTGTTGCCTTTGCCCGGCGTTACGCCGCCAACCACGTTCGTTCCGTACTCAATCATTTGTTGCGCGTGAAAGGTTCCTTCGCGACCGGTGAAACCTTGCACGATCACTTTTGTTTTTTCGTCGACCAGAACGCTCATCGCGCGCCTCCCGCGAGAGCGACTACTTTTTGCGCTCCGTCTTTCATACCGTTTGCGATCGTAAAATTCAGTCCGGATTCACGCAGGATTTTCTGGCCTAGCTCAACATTGGTGCCTTCCATTCGAACGACGACGGGAACCTTGAGTTGCAAATCCTTCGCCGCCGCGACCACGCCGGTGGCGAGCACATCGCATCGCAGGATGCCGCCAAAAATGTTGATGAACACCGCGCGAACACTTGGATCGCTCATTAGTATTCGGAAGGCGTTCTTGACTTGCTCCGAGGAAGCGCCACCGCCGACATCCAGGAAATTTGCAGGCGAGCCGCCAGCGTATTTGATGATGTCCATGGTGGCCATCGCGAGACCGGCGCCATTAACCATACAGGCTACACTGCCATCGAGCTTGATGTAGTTGAGGCCGTACTTGGAGGCTTCCACTTCGAGTGGATCCTCTTCGTCAATGTCGCGCAATTCGCGAAGGCTGGGATGGCGAAAGAGAGCGTTATCGTCGAACGTCATCTTGGCGTCTAGTGCAACAAGTTTGCCGTCGCCGGTAAGCACGCACGGATTGATCTCGAGCAGCGAGGCGTCCGTATCAATAAAGGCGCGATACAAAGCCTGGAAGAACGGCGTGGCGTGCGTGGCGACTTCACCCGGCAATCCAAGACCGAAGGCGATTTTGCGGGCTTGGTAGGGCTGAAGGCCCACTACTGGTTGGATGGGTTCGCGCAGGATGGCTTCGGGATTTTCCTTTGCGACTTCTTCGATTTCCATGCCACCGGCGGCGCTGGCCATGAACACGGGGAGTCCGCTGGCACGGTCAACGAGCAAGCCGAGATAAAGCTCGCGCTTGATATCCAGCCCCTCTTCGATGAGCACGCGCTTGACGATGCGGCCTGCGGGTCCGGTTTGCGGAGTGACCAGCGTCATGCCCAGGATGTGGCCGGCAATATCTTCGGCTTCATCTCCGGAGCGCGCCAACTTTACGCCTCCGCCTTTGCCGCGCCCGCCAGCATGAATCTGCGCCTTGACGACGACCACATTGGACTTCAGACGCTGGGCGGCCTCGCGAGCTTCTTCCTTCGTGTAAGCGACCTCTCCGCGCGGCGTGGTGACGCCGTAGCGCGCGAGAATCGCTTTGGCCTGGTACTCGTGAATCTTCATCGAGCTTCCATCAGTGCTAGAATTTGTGCATCCGCAAAACAAAGAAGTTTACTCGGAAAGGCGCAAGAGGAGCAAGGACGCCTGAAAATGGCCGCAAGCACGACAATATCGTTGATCGGGCAACTGGAAGCGGGCCGGCTTCTTTCGCGCACGGAAGCGGAAGCCTTGATGGAGGAATTGCTGTGCGGACGTATGGAAACAGCAGAGATCGCACGCTTTTTACTTGCGCTGAATCTGAGGCCAATTCTGGTGGCGGAACTGGCGGGCTTTGCAACGGTCATGCGGCGTCACGCGGCGCGTATCTTTGAGGATGGCGAGGCGTGCCCAGAGTGCCTTGTCGACACCTGCGGGACCGGCGGTGACGGCTTCGGGTCATTCAATATTTCGACGGCTGCAGCAATTGTGGCGGCGGCTGCTGGCGCGCGGGTTGCGAAGCATGGCAACCGCGCGGTCAGTTCGAGAAGCGGGTCGGCCGACGTATTGGAAGCGCTAGGCGTGCGGATTGACGTGCCCTTTGCGCAGGTGGGAAAGGCGATTCGCGAGGTGGGCATCGGCTTTCTTTTCGCTCCGGCGGCTCATGCCGCTACGCGCCACGCGATGCCTGCACGCAAACAAATTGTGGCGCGGACCGTTTTCAATCTACTGGGGCCGCTTACGAATCCGGCCGGAGCGCAAGCGCAGGTGCTCGGAGTTTTTTCGGCCGAGGTAATCGATCTTGTTGCCGCAACACTCGCGGAGCTGGGCGTCAGTCGCGCATTTGTCGTTCACGGCGCTGGCGGGCTGGACGAAATTTCTTTGGCCGGCGAAACGATGGTAGCCGAAGTTCGCGGAGGGGATATCAGGCGCTACACAGTGTCACCTGAAGATTTTGGTGTGCAAAGCGCATCGGCAGATGCGATCCGAGGAGGCTCGCCGGCGGAGAATGCAGCCATCCTGGAAAGCATCTTTTCCGGTGAATTGGGACCGCGCCGCGATATCGTGGTGATCAACGCCGCAACGGCACTAGTGGCGGCGGGCGCGGCGGAAAGTTTCCCGGTGGGCGCCGACTTGGCAGGAAGAATGCTTTCGTCTGGAGCCGCTCGCGGCAAACTCTTTCAGCTGAGGAAATTTACGAACGGGCTTGGCTAGGGGTTCGTTAGCGAACCAAGTTCCAGGGATAAATGCCGACATTTAGCTTCATTATCATGTAGCTGAATCCGCCCGAATCGGGCTTAGGCTGGTGCGGCGTGTCTGGAGGAATCAGCAGCCAATCTCCGGCCTTCACTTTGAACGTTTGCCCGCCTTCGATGGGTTGCCCCCGGTATTCCCCCGGGATAATTCCATCTTTGTCCCGCAAATTCTGCCGGTTCGCGATTTTTCCGCCGACGATCATTTCGCCTGTCCCGCCGGTGATTACATAAAAATCGTACGCTCCCGCGTGCATCTCCGCATCATCCCAGACGCTGTTGACTTTCGTTAGGCTCAAAACCGGTTGCTCGCGGTGCGCCCGGTACAACATAAAGACGCTGAAGTTTCGCGTTTGCACGTGCACGGGCCCCCCGCCAAATGATTGGGAGCTTCCGCTGCCCGCCTGTGTCAGCGCTTTCTGCGCCTTGTCGGCTAATTCCGTGTGCGCCTTCCGAATGTCGTCGATATTCCAGTAGGTAATGGGCGGCGCGTCGGGTGCCAGCGCCGGTTCGTGAGGAGAGTTGTAGCCGAAGGGCATTGTTTCGCCTTTGTCCTGCGCGACGGCGCTGGGCATCATCGAAAGCTCGTTGAAATGTCCGCTGAGCACGCCTTCAGGTCGCGGCCGCACAGCTTGCCCCACGAGGAATCCGGCAAGCGCCGCGCCG
The DNA here is from genome assembly GCA_025463055.1 of Candidatus Acidiferrum typicum. Classification (GTDB taxonomy): domain Bacteria; phylum Acidobacteriota; class Terriglobia; order Acidiferrales; family UBA7541; genus Acidiferrum; species Acidiferrum typicum_A. Next base: position 154,380 of record JAOAPV010000070.1, on the reverse strand, counting down.
ATCACCAACACTGGAACAAGCTTCTTCATATTGCCTCCTCACAGCTCTACGTTTGGCCTCACTTCGGTTCCGGCTTCGTTGCTCCAAATCGAATCACTTTCAGAAATTCCACCTGCTTTTGCAGCTCCGCTTTCCCCGATGGAAATTTGTTGAAACTCAACAAGTACGCCAGGATATCGGCGTCCTGCTGCTTGGTGAGTCTTCCCGGCGAGCCCTGCGGCATCGTTTTGCGGACGCGGTCGAATAAATCTCCAACCGTCAGTCCGTTCCAATTTGAGAGAAACGTCCCGCCGGTTAGTGGCGCTGCGCCACCGCCGCCTACCAACGTGTCTCCATGACACGACGCGCATTCCTTGCGATAAAGTTCCTCGCCGCGCTTCGCCTGTTCTTCTGTGTATACGCCGTCCCACACGGATCGCGTTTCTGATGGTTGCGAGGCCTGCGCTTGCGTACCACGCTTCTCGGCATTCGCATGAATGCCTGGACCGAAGCCACTCAGAAATAGCAGTCCAACAAACAGAATGGGAAATTTGCTCGCGTCCATTCGTTCCTTGCGTTTACTCCGCTGCCGGCAGGCTGAACGCAATGTACTCCCCTGAATAAGCTCCGCCGCTTACCGCCACCACGATGTACTGCTTGCCGTTGGCCATGTATGTCATCGGCGAACCGCTCTGCGGAGCTGGCATGTACACCGCGCCGACTTCCTCGCCGGTCTTTTTGTCATATGCGCGCAGCATCGCGCCGCGCGGATGATCAGAGGTGGTAGTAATCTGGCCATCGCCTGCAATCACCAGCGTTTTGGTGACCAGCGTTCCGATGTTGTACGTTTCCTGCCCGGTGCGCGGAATATTCATACCCTTTAGCGCCGGATGATTCCGCACCACATCTGGCGTTTCGCCATGCGCGATCTGCCACACAATTTCGCCTTTGTCGAGATTGATCGCGCTGATCGTCCCATACGGCGGCTTCAACAGCGGTAATCCGTCCACATTCAGCGCCACATAGCCGCTGCCTGCTGACCTTTTTTTCGGCATCGGCGAGTCTGCACCAGCGTTTTCGCCAGGCCCTCGCAAAATCGTCACTTCTTCTCCCGCGGTGCCGGCAATGTAGTTCATGTCCGACACTGTTTTCGGCGCGCGCACCAGCCCGATCGGCTCTGCGCACGCATTGCACGCAAATGCGTAAACGGTGTGGGTCTCCGGATCGTAGGACCCTCCTGGCCAATTGGTGCCACCCGATGCTGTCCCAACCGTCAGCGTCCCCAGCGGGCCCCCCACTTTGCTTTCTGCAGGAGGCGTGAAGACCGGTCCGAGACGATACTTGGACGCGATGGCCTTACCGCGTTCGCGCAGGTCCGACGTGAAATCAATCAGATCGCTTTCCAAGACGCCGTTGCGGCTGTAAGCCGGAGGCTTTGATGGAATCGGCTGCGTCGGCGAATACCATTCTTCCGGCACCGTTCCCACTTCCACTTGCTTTTCGTCAATTGGCCACACCGGTTTTCCCGTCACGCGATCAAGCACGTATAGAAAGCCTTGCTTGCTCGGCTGCGCCACCGCTTTCACGGGTTTGCCATCTACTGTGATGTCCGCCAGGATCGGCGCCGAAGAAATGTCCATGTCCCACAACGGGTGATGCACCAGCTGGTAGTGCCACTTCCGCGCACCGGTTTTCAGATCGACGCACACGAGCGTTTCGCCAAATAAATTGTTCCCGTGACGGTGACCGCCATAAAAATCATTCGTCGGTGATTCTACCGGCAAATACACGAGCCCCAGCTCTTCGTCCACGGTCACCTGCGTCCACACGCCGTTGTTTCCCGTGTACTCCGCTGAGCCGTTCAGCCAGGTGTCGTATCCAAACTCGCCTTTTTTCGGAATGGTGTGGAAAATCCACAATCGCTTGCCCGTCCGCACGTCGAATCCGCGCACATAACCTTTGTTGTTGCTCATGCTTTTCGGAGTCATGCCTTCGCGGAACGCCGCGCCAATAATGATCGTGTTCTTTGCCACGACTGGCGCCGATTGAATCCCGATCTCGCCAGTGGTCAGGTCCGGCAAAATCTCCTGATCATCGTCCCGCTTCAAATCAATGGCACCTTTATTACCAAAGGCCGCTACACGCAAACCTGTTTTCGCATCCAGGCAGATGAGCTGATAGCCGGGCGTGACGTACAAAATGCGCTCATCTGTTCCATCCGACCAATACGCCAACCCGCGGCCGGAAAGCTGGCGCGGAGCCGCACCGCCTCGCGCGCCTTCATGCTCGCCGTGTATCCATAGCAGCTCGCCTGTAACCGCATCTACGGCAATCGCTGCTCGGCGCGACCCTGCGGTTGCATACAACACACCTTTCACCATCAAGGGTGTGCCTTCCAACTTGTATTCCGGCCGGTTGCCAAAATTGTCGGTTTTGATTCGCCAGGCAATTTCTAAATCGTTGAAGTTCGATGCATTGATCTGATCCAGCGGCCGGAAGCGCGTCCCCGCTAAGTCCGCTGCATAGGTAGGCCACTCTGAATCTTTAGCCTTCCACTGGGCCGAAGCCATGCTCGGCAGCAGTCCTAATACGGCCGAAAGGACAATTAAACGCGGCAGTACCCTTTCATTCACTCGATACATCCGCCCCCTCCGATTCGCCCCGCACAGCCATTTCGGCTATGCCCCTTGGGCGCCGCTCACCCCATCCGCTTGATTTCGTCCAAGGCCGCCTTAATCTTGGTCTTTTGTTCCTCGGTAACATCGGAGTTCGGCGGCCGCTGATAGAACTGCCGAGTCCCCATCTGCAAACTCAGCGCGTACTTCATTGGTCCGTACTCGTCGACCCCAGCGGGCCGCAGCAGCTTCACCGCTGCATACAGCTTCGTGATCGGCTCATCAATGTCCTTGCCCGCGCGCTTGGCCGCAAAAACTGAGGCGATCTGCTTCGTAAAAACGTTGCCCTCCGCCAGAATGGCGCCCATCCCGTGATCCAGCGCATATTTCAAATTCACATCTGTTCCGGTGCGCATATTCAGGCTTGGAAACTCTTTTACAAACGCGTGATATTCCTCGGCGTTATCCACTGAATCTTTAATCCCCGCGAGATTCGGATAATGCTCCAGGCTGTGCAGCAGCTCTAGCGAAATGGGCACTCCGCTGGCAAATGGGATGTGATACAAGCTAATCGGAATCTTCACCTGCTCGAAAATCATGGAGTAATACTTGGTGAGCGCCTCTTGCCGCGGATGCTTGTAATAAAACGGCGGCACAATCAGCAAGCCGTCCGCGCCGTTGTCTTCCGCGTGCTTAGAGAGCTCGATGGTCTCCGGAAAATTCGAAGTTCCCGAAGACACCATAATGTTCAGGCCCTTTCTGTTCTTGAAAGCGGTTTCCGCAACCTTCTTCCGCTCCGCAAACGAAAACGACGGAAATTCGCCCGTGGTGCCCAACACGACCACTCCATCCGCACCCTGCGATTTCAAATACGCCAGCAAATCCTTATAGAGCTCCGGGTCAAAATTCAGGTTCTTGTCGCACGGGGTGGACGCCGCAACCCAGAACAAAATCTTCTCGCCGCGATCCGGAGCTGCAGCCGAGTCCACGCTGGTCCGCTCGGCGTCGTTTATGTTTGTCGCGCCGTTCTCTGCAGCCGCCGCGTCGCCTATCAAGCCAGCGGGTCCAACGACACCTAGCGCGGCCGCCGCTCCCACTGATCCCAAGAATGTCCTTCGGGTTTGCATCGTGACCTCCCCAATTTCCCGGAAGTCTAAGCCAGCCCGCTCCAATAAACAATCGTTCCCTCGCACGCTAACTTCACGGCCACGTACAGAATCCAGCATCGACGCGACCCCGGTTCAGCGGTATAGCCCTTCTGCTACCGGATCCGCCCGTCTTGCGCGTTCGCCGACCCGTAACATACACTGTTGGTGTCGATGCATACCGCCCTGCCAACCTGGCCTGAATTTCCCACCTCACGCCGTCCGGTTGGCTTCGCCGCGTGCGGTTAGCTGCGGCTCACAAGCGGTCACTCGTTATCGGCCACGGCTTTCAGGCATCTGCGACGCATGCTGGCCTTCTCGCAGAAGGAGCATTGTGGGGACTCCACTCGAAAAATGGGTTGATGACGCGGCTCGGCTGACCAAGCCCGACCGCGTCGTGTACTGCGATGGTTCCACGGCGGAAAATGAGCGCATTGTCGCCGAAATGTTGCGCGAGGGCGATTCCGAAACGCTCAACGAAAAGACGTACCCGAACTGCTATCTTCATCGCAGCAGCCCCAATGACGTAGCGCGTACCGAACACCTCACCTTTATTTGCACTCCGAATAAAGACGATGTAGGGCCGACCAATAACTGGATGGATCCTGGCGCAGCCAAGCACAAAATCGGCGCTTTGTTCGAGGGCGCGATGCGCGGGCGCACCATGTACGTCGTTCCGTACATCATGGGACCGGTAAATTCTCCGATCAGCAAAGCCGGGGTCGAGGTCACAGACAGTCCTTACGTCGTGGCCAGCATGCGCATTATGTCGCGCATGGGCAAAGTCGCTTTGGATCGCATCGGCTCGTCGCCTGATTTTGTTCTTGGCCTGCATTCCCTTGGCGACCTCGATCCAATGCGCCGCTACATCGCACATTTTCCGCAGGAAAGGCTGATTTGGAGCGTGGGTTCGGGCTACGGCGGAAACGCGCTGCTCGGCAAGAAATGTTTTGCGCTGCGCATCGCCAGCTATATGGCGCGCGAACAGGGCTGGATGGCCGAGCACATGCTTATCCTCGGCCTCGAATCTCCCGGCGGCAAAGTTACCTACATGGGCGCGGCTTTCCCCAGCGCCTGCGGTAAGACCAACTTAGCGATGATGGTTTCTGCGCTGGAAGATCAGGGCTATCGAGTTTGGACCGTCGGCGATGACATTGCCTGGATGAAAGTCGCGGACGACGGATATCTGCACGCCATAAATCCCGAAGCTGGCTTCTTCGGGGTAGCGCCTGGCACGGGCATGCTCACGAATCCCAATGTGATGGGCGCCCTGCACAAGAATACAATTTTTACCAATACAGCGATGACTCCGGACCGCGAACCTTGGTGGGAAGGCATCGGCAGCACGCCACCTCCCGGCCTTATCAATTGGAAAAACGAAAAGTGGGACACGTTAAAAGGTCCGGCGGCGCATCCGAATGCGCGCTACACGGTTCCCGCACAGCAATCGCCAAGCATTTCACCAAAGTGGGAAGCGCCGGAAGGCGTGCCCATCTCCGCATTCATTTTTGGCGGCCGTCGCGCACGTGTCGCGCCTCTGGTCTACGAAGCCTTTGATTGGCAGCACGGCGTTTTTGTTGGAGCGACCATGGCCAGCGAAACCACTGCCGCCGCCACCGGAAACGTCGGCGTCGTCCGACGCGATCCCATGGCCATGCTGCCCTTCTGCGGCTACAACATGGCTGATTACTTCCACCACTGGCTTGAGATGGGCACGCGCATCCCGCATCCGCCAAAAATTTTCCACGTGAATTGGTTTCGACGCGGTGCCGATAATAAATTTCTTTGGCCAGGCTACGGTGAAAATGTCCGCGTGCTAAAGTGGATTCTAGAGCGTGTCGAAGGCCGCGGCGCTGCCGAAGAGACTCCCGTGGGATTCGTACCCACTCGCAACGCGCTGACGCTGGATGGTTTGCAGATTTCTCCCGAAGCCATTGAAGAACTCTTGAGCGTGAATCCTGAAGATTGGGAAGACGACCTCGCCGACAGCAAGCAATTCTTCGATAAATTTGGCGCACGCCTGCCTCAGGAACTCCGCGAAGAACACGACAAACTGTCGCGCCGCTTAAGCACCGAAGGCGCCTCCCTGGCACGCTCCGGCTAATCGCGGTTCCGCGCCCTCAAATCACAATATGGATTGGACCTCCGCGTCGATAGATACGTGCGTTGCTGGAAAACCATTTATTGAGAACGGAGTGCCGGCATCCTGCGAAAAATGCAGGAAGCGAGAAATGTGGTAGTCCTCTTCGTAGCTTGCGAACAAGCGTTCGGTTTCCGAGTGACTGAGAGCAAAAGAGGAAAGCGCCACCGGAGTGCCGAGGCTGCCAGCAATGAAGAGATAGCGATCGACCAATTCGCGCAGCGGCATCATCGGAGAGTGGCGTCGGGTTGCTTCGAAAGACATGCAGTCATCGTCGGGCAGTTTTCTGAACGAGTGTACACCCAAAAACTGGGCGCTATGGATTCCTGAAAGTGCTCATGTCGTTTGGCTCGGCCCCGGGGATTGGATAATATGGTTGTCTTAATTCAGATTGCTGGGAGGAAGCACATGGCGATAGCAGTTGGACAAGCGGCACCCGATTTCGCGCTACAGAATCAGGACAAAAAGGAAGTGAAGCTCTCCGATTTCGCGGGGAAGAGACATGTGTTGCTCGTGTGGTATCCGCTGGATTGGAGCCCGACCTGCACGAACGAGCACGCCTGCTTCGTCAACGACATGAGGTCGTTCGATCAACTCGACGCGGAAGTGCTCGGCGTCAGCGTGGATAGCACGTGGTCGCACAAAGCATATGCCGACAAGATGGGAATCAAGTATTCACTGCTGGCGGATTTTCATCCCAAGGGAGCCATGAGCGAAAAGTACGGTGTGTATATGGCCGACAAGGGGATCACGGGACGCGCCATCGCCATTGTGAACAAGCAAGGCAAAGTGGCCTGGTTCAAGAATTACGACATTCCCGTCGTACCCGACCTGAAGGAAGTAGCTTCCGCGCTGAGCCAAGTAAAAGCCGCGACGGCTTAGTCATCTAGTTGGTAGGGGCGCCGCCCGGCTGCGCCCCTGCTTGCCAGAGATTGGACAATCTGCGGCTCTATCTCACGCTGAAATCGTTGCGGACCACGGCTCCATTCTTCATCACAAATTTAACCGACTCCAGCACGCGGACATCGGAGAGCGGATCGCCGCTCACCGCAATAATGTCGGCGAAGTGCTCTGGCTCGAGCACGCCAGCTTTCGCTGACCATCCGATCAAGTCAGCGGCACGAATTGTAGCCGCTTGAATGGCATCAAGCGGTTTCATGCCCCACTCCACCATCTTCCCGAATTGCCTGGCATTGTCGCCGTGCGGGTATACGCCGGAGTCGGTGCCGAAAGCGATCTTCGCGCCTGATTGAAACGCGTGCCGGAAATTCTCCCGCTGCAGACGACCGATTTTCTTTTCTTTCTCGATCGACTCGGGCAGCATGCCTGCCTTCGCGCCTTCCTGCAAAATGAAATCGTCGTTGTAGATGTCGAACACCAGGTAGGTGCCGTGCTGTTTGGCCAGCGCGAGACCTTCATCATCGATCAAGCTGCTGTGCTCGATGGAATCAATGCCGGCGCGAATGGCATCTTTGATGGATTGCGTGCCGTGCGCGTGAGCAGCGACTTTGCGCTCCAACTTATGTGCTTCCTCAGCGATCGCTTGCAGTTCTTCCAGCGTATATTGCGGCGTCCCGGGCTGGTCGCCTTTGCTCAGCACACCGCCCGATGCGCATACCTTAATTAGATCCGCGCCATACTTCACCGTTTCGCGAACTTTGGCGCGCGCCGCCCACGGGCCGTCCGCCACACCTTCCGCCTTATAGTGAAATTCGAACGGCAGCAGATTGTTATCGCAGTGGCCGCCGGTGATCCCCAACGGTGGCCCGGAGACCAGCATGTGCGGCCCCTCAATGTCACCCGCGTCGATGCCGTCTCGCAGAGCCACATCCGTATAGCCGCTTGCACCAACGTTGCGCACCGTCGTAAAGCCGGCACGCACTGTAAGCCGCGCATTCTTGGCACCGATGAGGGCCTCGCGCGGCACCGATATCCCGAGACCTTGATATCCGCTGCTCATTGGGTCTCCGGTAAGATGCGTGTGCACATCGATCAACCCCGGCAAGCACGTCGCGTTGGACAGATCAATCACTGAGGCTCCACTGACCGCGCTAGAGCCAGCCGGACCCACCGCCGTAATCATTCCGTTCGCGTCAAACGCAATAAGCTGGTCCGTCAGCATGCGGCCCGACCGCACATCCAGCAGCTTCCCGCAGCGGACAGCACCCGGCGCAGCGGTGGCGAGCGGCGCTGCAACAGCAGCAATTACGAATGAAAGTATCAGCAGAGTCCTGCGCATCAATCCCCCAGTTCTATTTTGTCCAACGCAAAGCCTTGCAGCATACATCCCTGCACGACCCTACTCAGCACTAGAAAATGCCCGTTAGAGTTTCGCCGGCTCAGCCATCGTCGGGGGTGTGCCAAAGAGGCGCGCATTCCAAGCCGCAGGGGTATGCTCGAAAAAATGGGTCGTCTGCGCGTGGGCGATGCCAAGATCATAACCACGAATCAAGACAATCCTAAGTAAGTCTTGGTCTTGCACCTTTGGATCCTGCCGCATGAGCAGACGAGCGATCTCGTCAACAAAAGCAGTCTCGCTCGCCGCGTTTCCAGTCCAGCGGACGCTTATTACCAAAGTTTTCTTGGATTCCCCGCTTCCCCAGTTGCTCGATCTCAGAACTTGGACAGCTGCGGACTGAACTCCATCGACGGTTTCGACTAGCCGTGCATCTTCGAGCAATTCAGGAAATGGCCCCCATTTGGTTAGTTTGTTTCCGAGTATCCCGCCACCGGCTAAGAGTGCGATCAGCAGTGCACTCAGAATCACCCAGTGTGGCTTCCAAATAGATTGCACCTCAATGGTGTCGGTGTTGCTCGCGTCGGCCACATAGCTACCGACAGCGAGGTCGTGGACTCCTTGTCGCGTACGACGGTTGAACAGCACTAAATACAACGTTGCCCCTCCAACTCCGAAGACGATGAGTGAAATAACTGACGCGATGGCCCACGGCGTTCTGGTCACCGGAAGTATCAGTCCATTTAAGAAATAAGGAATCGCGAGCACCACATAACGCGCCGCGGACCGCGAAAACGTGAGTGTCCTCCCGCTCGCATCGATCACTTGGATTCGCATCCAGCGCTTCCCGAGAGTCTGGCCGTTGCCAATCTTGCTGTTCAAGATCGCAAAGTAAGGGAGGGCGAAGCAAAAGCCCAGCAAACGTCCCCAAGGTCCCAGGCGTGAGAGCGTGTCAAAGAACGGTAGCGTCAGGAGAATGCTGGCAATGCCCACGAGGAGGGTGTCCAGCAAAAAAGCAATGATGCGTCGCCATAGCGCTCCGATAGCGCGTTCTTGGGGAATGCCGCCAGTAAAAATTGCTTCGGAAACGAGTGGTGGTGCAACGCTGCTCAAGAAGCCTCTCGTGAAACCATGCACGGTTGCAAACCGGTCCGGATTATTTCAAAACACTTGGATTACTGCAAACCCGAACTAACTTGACGATGCGTAAGTGTAAGGGCCTTTGGGCTATCGACCATCAATTCCTAGCGCCCGCCGCTGTTCTTGTCGGATGAAGCAGCCGGTGCCAGCGAGCGAATGAACAGCACCAGTTCCCAGCGCTGGTCTTCGGTCAGTTTATTTTTGAAGACCGGCATCGGCTTCTTGCCTTCGCTGATTTTATAAAAGAGCTCGCCGTCCGTAGCCGCGCTTATTCGCTTTGCGTCCGTGAAATCCGTAGGCGCGGGATCGTACTTGCTGGCGTCTTGGCCGTCGCCTTTGCCGGAATCGCCGTGGCAGTGCGCGCATTTATCCGCGTACACTTCACGTGCCGATTTCAGCGCGGGCGCGGTAGGCTGCAAGGGATTCTTTAGTTGTTTCGCTTCTTCGGGAACAGGCCAGGACCACGGCGCTTTATTCACCGCGGAATAGACAATCGCTGTGGCGACGACAGCCAGAATCAGCAGGAATATCGCTTTCGGGAGATTGCGGCTTCGTTTCCGTGGAATCTGCATTGAGGCAGGAATTTTCGCACACGAACCGAATGCAGGCAAAATTCCGAAACGCGAATCGTAAGAGCGCTAACCGCGCAGAATAAACCAGAGAAGTTCGCCGTTGAAGAAAAGAATCAGCGCGGCCACCAACCAGGCGATTCCCTTCGTCAGTCTCGAATTCACAAGTGTGCCCATCTTCGCGCGGTCGCCCGTGAACTGAACCAGCGGAATGATGGCGAACGGTAACTGAAAACTTAGAACCACTTGGCTCAGAATGATCAGCGAGGTCACTTTGCCTTCGCCCGCAAATCCAATCACCAGGGCCGCGGGAGTGATCGCCAGCGCGCGTGTAATGAGCCGCCGTAGCCAGGGCTTCAGGCGAATATTCAGAAAGCCTTCCATCACGATCTGCCCGGCAAGCGTGCCAGTCAGGGTCGAGTTTTGCCCCGAAGCAAGCAACGCACACGCAAATACCGTACTCGCCACGCTCACGCCAAGAACGGGGCTCAGCAGTTTGTATGCGTCGGAGATCTCCGCTACGTTGTGAAGCCCGTGCGTGTGGAACGCAGCCGCGCCCAGGATGAGAATCGCGGCGTTCACAAAAAGCGCGAACCCCAGCGCCAGCGTGGAATCGAACACCGCGTAGTGCAGCGCTTCGCGACGATCGCCAGCCGAAACCCCGAACGCCCGTGTCTGCACGATGCTGGAATGGAGGTAAAGATTGTGCGGCATCACCGTGGCCCCGAGAATGCCAATCGCGATGTACAGCATCTCGCGATTGCGGAGAATCTCCGCACGCGGAATGATTCCCTGCGCGGCCTCGCGCCACAGAGGCTGAGCGAAGAAAAGCTCGTAAGCGAAGCAAGCAGCAATCGTGGCGATGAGCGTTACCACGAAAACTTCGATCAGGCGAAATCCACGTCCCTGCAGCGCCAGCACAATCAAAACGTCTAGCGCGGTGATCAGTACGCCGGCCAGCAGCGGCAACCCAAATAACAGCTTTAACGCCACCGCCGAACCTAGAACTTCCGCCAAGTCACACGCCGCGATGGCGATTTCGCACAAGACCCACAACACCATCGACGTGCGCCGCGAATAGTGATCCCGGCAGGCCTGCGCCAAATCGCGACCCGTGGCGATACCCAGCTTTGCTGAGAGTGCCTGCAGGAACATCGCCATCAAGCTGCTCATTACGATGACGCTCAGCAGCGTGTACCCAAATTTCGAGCCGCCCTGAATGTCGGTGGCCCAGTTGCCGGGGTCCATGTACCCCACTGCAACGAGATAGCCGGGGCCGGCAAACGCCAACACTTTGCGGAACCAGGAGGCGCCAGAGCTGAACGGCACAGTGCGATGCGCTTCCGGCAAAGACGGGAGTGTGTCTACACGGGGCCGGAACGTCCCCGCGGAATAGCTTGCCCCGGCTTGGGACGGGGAGGGTGAAGGGGAAGTACCGTTGTCAATTTCGGTTGGCGCCGACGGGGTCATGGACGAAGTTAACCGTGTTAAATACCACTCATAAACTATAATTAATATAAGCGATTGTCAATGGAACTCGCCAGCCTATTTCCTGGCCTACAACAAATCCTGCATCCTCCTACAGGGCCGAGGTGCGGCGTGCGTTTCGCCGCTGTGATACCTTGAACAGGCGCGCAAATGCAGCGACTAAACGGAGAGGCTTAGACGATGGAAGAACAGCGGCCGGTGCAGGGGCAAGTGCAGATCAAAGCGGACGAAAAAGAGCTACAAGGCGAGTACAGCAATCTTGTGATGATCCATCACAATCTGGAGGAGTTTACGCTGAACTTCATCTATATCTTCCCGAACGGCCAACAGGGCAAGCTTCTCAAAAGCATGATCGTTAGCCCGGGCCACGCCAAGCGCATTTTCCGAGCGCTCGGCGAAAATATTTCCCGCTACGAGGCCCAATTCGGCACGATCAAGGAAATGCCTGAAGGCGGCCCCACGCCCAACGTTGGGTTTGTGCAATAGCAAATGGCGCGATTTGGCGTGAAATATCACATGCTGCAGTAAGCATTTGAACTTATTCTACTAGTTTTACTTGCTTTTGCGATCGGCTCGCAGGCCCTTGCGGTCCTTGTGCAGGTCGCGCCTGTCGTGCCGAACGTCTTTCTTGTCGCTGTGGATGTCGTGCTGGTCCGGAGTCGGCTGCGGAGCTCGCACGTAGGCACCACCAGCGAGCAACCCTGCAACGTCGAGCGCGAGCACACTTCTCCTCGGAGTCTGTTGAAAAAAACACACGTAGGCGCCCAAAGTTTCGTACAGGTTTGGTACAGGTGGGAGGAATTCGCCGAGCGCCCGACGGAATCACATAATTACTGTGGATTTAGCGTCTTACGGAAGGTATCAAGTATGCCGTTCACAAACGCGCCCGAATCTTCGCCGGAAAACTTTTTCGCAAGGTCCACGGCTTCGTTCAGGACGACTTTGGGCGGCGTGTCGGACGAACGGAGCTCGTGCATGGCAAGGCGGAGGATAGCGCGATCGATGGCGGCGAGACGCTCGAATCGCCAGTTTTCCGCGTGCTTCACGATGATTTCGTCTAAAACGGTGACTTCTTTTGCAGCGCCCTCGAACAAGCGGTTGGCAAACTCGCGCGTAGTGTCGGCGGCTTTAGCAGCACGCCAGAATTTTGCTTCCAGTTTGGCAGGCTCCTGGTGGCTCATGTCCCACTGGAAAAGCATCTGCATGGCAAACTCGCGGGATTTGGTGCGGAGAGACATCCTACTTGCGCCCCGCCTTTCGAGAGGAAGAAGGCTTTTTTGACGCGATCGTTCCGGACGTCGCACCCCTGAGTTTTCGCGAGAGCTGAGCCATTTCGATAGCCGCCAGGCCTGCTTCAAAGCCTTTGTTGCCGCCCTTCAGCCCGGCGCGATCAATGGCTTGCTCCAGCGTGTCGCAGGTCAATACGCAAAAAATGACGGGGAGGCCAGTGTCCATTTGCGCGAGCTGCAAGCCGCGCGAGGTTTCGGAGCAAACGTAATCGTAATGCGCTGTTTCGCCGCGCAGAATGCAGCCGATCGCGATAAGCGCATCGTACCGGCCCGTGGCGGCAAGTTTTTTTGCGGCAAGGGGCAATTCAAACGCGCCCGGGACACGAACCACATCCACATCTTCGTTGGCAGCTCCAGCGCGTTCCAGAGAATCGACAGCTGCAGCGAGCAAGCGGTCCGTAATAAAGCTGTTGAAGCGGCTCACAACAATTCCAAAGCGCAAACTCGAAGCTATCAGTTCGCCATTAATCGATCTAGGCTGGAGTTTTTCGGCCATCGTGACTTGGCTATTTGCCTTTAAAATCCGCTTTCCTTTTCTCCAGGAAAGCTTTTGTGCCTTCGCGCATGTCTTCGGTTGCACAAGAAAGTCCGAACAGGGTTGCTTCCAGGAATAGACCTTCTTCCTGAGGCATCTCGACGCCGCGCTCGATGGCTTCCATCGTGTACTTCACTGCGAGCGGCGCGTTGGCGATGATTTTCTTCGCCATGGCTTCCGCTGCGGGCAGAAGCTCAGCAGGCTCGTAAATGTGATTCACCAGGCCGATACGCTGCGCCTCTTCAGCGGTAATCATTTCCCCGGTAAGGCAGAGCTCGTGCGCCACGCCCTTGCCGCACAGCCGCGCGAGCCGTTGCGAACCGCCGTATCCCGGAATGATGCCGAGTTTCACTTCCGGCTGGCCAAGCTTGGCGGTCTTGCTGGCGAGCCGGATGGTGCAAGAAAGCGCCATTTCGGAACCACCGCCGAGCGCGAATCCGTTGATCGCGCATATCGAAGGTTTTCCGAGAGTTTCCAAGAGGTGGAATACGCTTTGTCCGAAGAGCGAAAACTCCTTGCCATCAACAGGAGTGCGCTGCGCAAGCTCGCTGATATCCGCGCCGGCCACAAAGGATTTTTCTCCAGCGCCGGTAAGAATCAGCACGCGGACGGAAGAATCATCGCGCGTATTCAGCAGCGCGTCACGCAACTCTTCGATCGTTTTGCGATTCAGCGCGTTCAGCACCTTAGGGCGATTGAAGGTGATGTACGCGATGTCGTCTTTCTTCTCAAACAGAATGTTTTCGTAGGCCATTATCCGGTCACAATTTCACAATTTCATCGCTTTCGGTTTTTGCGGGTCGGAATAGTCGTAAAAACCGCGGCCGGCTTTGCGGCCATTCCAGCCGGCTAGGACCATGCGCTTGAGCAGCGGCGGCGAAGCGAAGCGGCGCTCGCGGAATTCGTCAAACATGATGTTCGCTATGTAGTAAGTCGTATCCAGGCCCACGAAATCGAGCAGTGTGAGCGGCCCCATGGGATGCCCGCAGCCTAGCCTCATGGAATTGTCGATGTCTTCGATCGAGCCGACACCTTCTTCAAGCGCGCGAATCGCGTCCAGGAGATACGGAACGAGAAGACGATTGACGATAAAGCCGGTGCTGTCATGGGCGCGTACCGGCGTTTTGCCCAGTTTTGCGCCGAACGCCACCATTTCTTCATACACCGCAGGATCGGTCGCGATAGTTTTCACCACTTCGACGAGCTTCATCACCGGAACTGGATTGAAAAAGTGGAGGCCCACAAAGCGCTGCGGCCGTTTCGTAGCGGCGGCAATTTCCGTAATGGTGAGCGAAGAAGTGTTGCTCGCAAAAATCGTAGACGCCGGACAGATAGCATCCAGCGAGCTGAAAAGCTCACGCTTCGCCGGAAGCTGCTCGATGATGGCTTCCACAATCACGTCGCAATCCTTCAAGTCCTCCAATGAGGTCGTCCCCCTCAGCCGGCCGCGAGTCTCAGTTTTTTGCGTTTCGGTTAGATTGCCCTTTTCCACCAGGCGCGCGAGATTCTTTTCGATGCTCTTCAGCCCTTTGTCGACAATCTCCGGACTGACTTCGCGCACGACCGTAGGAAACCCAGCTTGCGCCGAAACCTGTGCGATCCCCGAGCCCATCAAGCCACACCCGACGACGCCAACTTTTTGAATCGCCATCCTGATCCTCTGTAGGAAATACCGCGGTCAGTCGCCAGAAAGCGGCAATGCACCCGCAGGAAAAACCACCCTGTCAGACGGGAAAAGTGTAGCAGAAACGCCGCGAACTAATTGTATAACGCCTCGACGATCATGGCGATGCCTTGGCCGCCCCCGATGCAGGCCGTAGCGAGCCCGTAACGCAAATTGTTGCGTCGAAGCTCGTTGAGAATCGTGATCACCAGCCGCGTTCCAGAAGCCCCAAGTGGATGACCAAGGGCAATCGCACCGCCGTTTACGTTGGTTTTGTCGCGGTTCAATCCTAAAACCTTTTCCACCGCGAGATATTGGGCGGCGAACGCCTCGTTGACTTCCACACGATCCATCTGCTCGAGCGATAGTCCCGCGAGCTTCAGCGCTTTTTGCGATGAGGGCACAGGGCCGATGCCCATGATGCTGGGGTCTACGCCGGCTACTGCCCAGGAAACAATTCGGCCGACTGGTTTCAGCCCCTGTTGTTTCGCGGTTTTCTCCCGTGTTACGACCATAGCCGCGGCGCCATCGACAATGCCGCTGGCGTTTCCCGCCGTCACGATTCCGTCCTTCTTAAAGGACGGCGGCAACTTCTCGAGGATCTCCATGGTGGTGTCCGGACGGCGATGGTCGTCTTCGCTGACCACGATGGTCTTCTTCCCCTGCTTGACCTCAACCGCTACGAGCTCTTCTCGAATGCGGCACGCTTTGTACGCCGCATCCGCTGCTTGCTGGCTGCGCAGCGAATAGGCGTCTGCATCTTTGCGCGTAATGCCATGTTGTTCGGCCAGCTTTTCGGCGGTTAGCGCCATAGGCAATCCGCAATAGGAATCGGTCAGGCCGGCCATCAGCGAATCTTCCAGTGCGCCTCCGCCAAGCTTCAGACCACCACGCGCGCCGCGAATCACAAATGGCGCCTGCGTCATGTTCTCCATTCCACCGGCGAGGACCATGTTCGCTTCGCCGAGCAGCAACCTCTGAGCAGCCTGCGAGATGGCTTCGATCCCGGAACCGCACAACCGATTCACTGTGACAGCCGGTGTTTCCGTTTTTAGTCCGGCCTTCAGCCCCACGTGCCGCGCCCCGTAAAGTGCATCCGCGCTTGTCTGCATCACGTTTCCAAAAATCGCGTGATCGATCCCAGCAGGGTCGGCGCCAGAGCGGCGAATCGCTTCTTTGGAGGCATGCGCCGCCAGATCGATCGCAGAAACATCGGAAAACGAGCCGGTATAGCGCGCCATGGGCGTGCGCGCTCCGGCAACAATCACCACATCGGTCGGAAACATATTTCCTCTCTTATTCCCAGCTAGTGTTTGGGGCTTTCCAGCGCCACGACGGTATCGCCGCCCCGTTTGCGCGCCTCTTCCACACTGGTCTCGGCGCGATTGATCAGGTCCGTGACAATGTCCTCGCTCTCATAGTCCGCCTTCGCCACCGCTTCGACGATTCCCGCGCTCAGCGTCACTTGCGTGGAATCCCACGGTGGCCTCAGCCCGGACGCCGCGCGACGCAGCTTATCGGCCAGATGCTGCGCGCCGGCCAGGCTGGTGTCCGGCAGGATGAACGCCAGGGACCACGAGGTATATTTTACCGCGACATCGTTCTGGCGCACGATAGGCTGCAGCGATCGCGCCAGTTGCTCCAGAAAGCGCTCGACCGGCGATTCGCCTTGCTGCCGAAGAATTTCGGCCCCGCGGTCAATCTGCAGAATGGCCAGGGAAAGCGGCGTTCCCTGCGTGCGCGAGCGATCCGCCTCTGTGAGCAGGCAACTCTGATAGGAGCTGCGGCTGAGCAGTCCTGTGCGCTCGTCAGAAACGCCCATGCGCCGCACCAGAGAGCGCAGGCGTGTGTGGCTGACACTCATAAGCATCTGATCGCCGATGGCTTGCAGGAAGTAAGCCTCGTTGGGTTTCCACTTGTGCGACTCAGCGTGTCCCACGATCAGCATTCCCGCGGGGCTCTGCGTCTCTTTATCGCTAAGGATCACTCCGAGGGCGGTGCTGATGCCCATCTCTTTCAATATCGAGACGTCGCTGGCTGTTAGCGTGAACCCGCCTAGTTCGTCCGGTTGTGACTTTTCCATCTGCGCGAGCAATAAAACTAGTTGGGACCCGGGAGTGGCGCGAATGCCGCCGGCGCAAAATTCCGCCGCCATTTCCGGCGGGCGGCCCTGCGCTCCGAACACCGCCAATGCTCGCGAGCAGTGCAGGTAAGCTCCTACCTCGTTCACCGCTGTATTCAGCATGGCGCGCGGCGTCTGTTGCCGAAAAATCTTCTGATTAATCTCGGAAATTTTCGCCAGGTCACGAAGAGTTTCAGCGGTGTAGACGCCGGTTTTTTGCGTGATGCTGGAGCCTGGCGATTCGGGGATGGGCTCCACAGGCCGGGCAGTGACCACCGGCTCTGACTTCGGGCGGGAAGAACCCGCTGGCCACCAATTTGCCGTCTGATACAAATTGCGCAGCCGGGTGTTGCGCTCTTCTTCGCCGGGAAACGTGGCGGCGATTTTTTGCAGGCGCTCCAGCGCTTTGTTCTGCAGCGAATACTGCAAGAAAATTTCCGTCTGTACGATCAGGTCCTCGAGTGCTTGCAAGTGCCGGCCGTCTCCTCCGGCGGACTGCGAAGTGCTGACGCTGTCTGAGGTCGACGATTGCGCATGCACCGGGCGCGGCGGAGCAGAACTTCCGGATTTGGTCAGCCGGGCACCGAGCCGTTGCAAGGATGAATCGTCGACGCGACCCTGCAATTTCTTAAGGCGTTCCTGGTTCCGGTTATCGTACGGGTCAATGTCGAGAAGCTTTTCGAGAGCGTCCGACGCTTTCTGAACATTTCCCGCATTCAAATACACATCAAAGAGCTTAATTAGAATTTCAAAGTACTGTGTCTCGCGATTCGCCTCGTTGTAAAGGGCTCCGCAGAACTCGAGGATGGCTTGCGAATTCGCATGCTTCCCTCCGACGCTCTCCAGTTGCGCGATAAAATCATTCTGCTTACGATCCGCATACATCCGGTTCTTGAGTAGTTGCAGGATTTCCACGGCCTTGGCGTCCTGTCCCGCTTGGCCATAGGCATCGACAAGATCGAAAAGCCGAGGTAGGCCCTGATTCTTTTCTTTCAGCAGGCGCTCCAAAATCTCTCGCGCGCGGTCCAGCTCGCCGCCACGTATTAAAGCGTCGGCGAACGTCTCCCAAAAAGTGGCGTCGCTATCCGCCGCGGCAAATGGCTCCAGCAGTACGGCAGCTTGCTTGGCATCACCCGCTCGCAAGTTTGCCTCGGCGTAGAGCAGCGCGACACTCCGTTCCTGGGGCGCTAGCTTGTACGCGCGCCCAAAGAGGCGCAGTGCTTCCTCCGGCGTGCCTCCGGCTGTAGCCAATTGGCCTGCGCGAAGAAAAGCTTTCGCCGCTAACGCATTCTTGCCGATACGCTCCGCCGTTTCGGCTACCCGCAGCTGGCGGCTTAAATTCTCCGGATCGAGCTGCGCGGTACGCTCCAGACAAAATAACGCGTCCTCCTGCCGGCCCGCCTCCGCGAACAAGTCCGCAGCTTTGGAGTACTGCTCCATGGCTTCGTCGTTGCGGTTTTGCTTTTGTTGCAGGAAGGCATAGCGCGCGATGCGCTCGGGAGGTTGCGGGGAAGCGGCTCCGCGCAGAAAACGGTTGTAAATCGCCAGCGCTTTGCTCTCGTCGCGCGGCTCGACGAGCATGTCGAACAGTAGCCCGTAGTACTCCGAGGCGCGGTCTGGTTTGTCCGCGCGCGCGTAGAGATCCCCTAATGCCTGCGTTGCCTCCTGGTGCTGCGGAGCCTCGTCGAGCACGGCTTTGTAAGCCGCAATCGCATCCTCGACGCGGTTCTTCTCCAGGAATCGCTTGGCGCGATCCAGATGCTTGCTGACGTCTGCGGCCATCCGTTACGGTTGCCTTTGCGGTTTTCTTGAAAGCGAGCGGGCACGCCGCTCTTTTCGTGCGGCAGCGACCCATTCTCACTATATACCGCGCTGCGAAGCGCGGCAAAAAGCATGCGAACGGCGATGTGGTATGCAGCAAGAGCCCCGGCGTGCGGTGCTGCATGGCTCCCTTTTCGCTTGACAGCCTTAGTGCCTTTATATAGTTTAAGTAAACACAGTTTTATGTTAACGCTATAGTTATACAATACTAGAAGTTCAATGTTACAGGTAGCGGCGCATGAGTCCCTCTACGATTCTCAGTCGCAAATTCGTGGCGATAGCAGCGGCATCTTTGCTGGTTGCGGCGCCGTCGCGCGCTAAAGTCATGCCGTTGGGTATTGTCACGCATGCGGAGCGGGCGCATGTGGATGGAGTTGAGGTGTCCGTGGGAAGCACAATTTATGATGGCGACCGGCTCTCAACAGACATTGGTGGTTTCCTGCGCATCAGCAGTATCGCATTCACGCTGCAACTCGATCCACGGTCCTCTGTCATACTCCGCCGCGCCGCTACTCCGGAAGCCTACGTCCGGGCCGAAGTCGGCTCCGGCACCATAACTTTTTCCTCGGGACAGGCCAGCAATATTGCTGTGCTCGCCGACGATGCTTTGATTCGGTCCATCGGCCATGCCTCGACAATGGCCCGGATCTCCGTTATCAGCCAAAAGGAGCTACGCATCCATGCGCAGCGCGGAGCTTTAAATTTTTCTTATCACGGCGACAACCAGACGGTACCGGAAGGCGCGAAGTACCGCGTGCTCCTGGATCCATCCGAAAGAGAAGTCGCCGCGGCTTCGGAATCAGACAATGGCAGGAAAGACGCCATCAAACTCCCAAAGTTTATTCTAATAGCCATCGGCTTCATGGGAGGAATCACAATACCCCTGGTCATACATGCCTTGGAGAGCCCCGAAAGCCCCTGACGGGCACCCTTTCGCTCCGCCAACCAGCAGTGAAAAAAACACCGGGGAATTGCCCCGGTAAATACCGCTCGCAACAAGGGTACATACCTTACAGGCACTTAAAGGCGACACTACCCAGTTTGAGGAATGGTCTGCCTCGACCACGAAGTGTAACTTAGTTTTTACCCGCCCTCGTCAGTGCTTCCGACGGAGCCCGGCTCACAGTCATTGATCACCACACCCGTTTCCGCATCGCGGACAAAATACCGCGCAGCAGCGGAACGGCGCAGCAGCGCCACCTTTTGCAATGCCTGCGCTCGCGTTTGCACATTGGCGATCCAGAGCGGACTGCCATCATCGAGCTTCTGAAAGATGTCATATCCGAGCTTCATGAGTGTGCGATACCCCTCTGGACGGCACGCTGATAGCTATTGGAATTAAATGTTTAGGGTTGAACGGTAATGGTGGAGAAGCGAATCGTCTGTTCAATTTTGAACAGACGAAGAGTAGTGCCGCGGGTAGAAGAGAGGGCACTTCAAAACGGACAGATTGAACCGGGCAGGGCGTTCGTCGCTCACCCGACAGAAGGCACCGGGGTAGTGCCAATATGAGGAGATCAATGAAATCACGCGGGCGAGGCTTGCTCGACGGGCCGCCTTTTTTTTCAACGGCGTTGCCGACGAGAAAAATTGTGGAATTCGACTCGGGGGAGAGGATTATTTCGCAGGGCGATGAGTGCACGGACGTGCACTACATCGATGAAGGCATCGTCAAGCTTACGTCAGTTTCAAACCGCGGGCGCGGAGCCGTTCTGGGCATTC
Organism: Candidatus Acidiferrum typicum; assembly: GCA_025463055.1. Taxonomy (GTDB): domain Bacteria; phylum Acidobacteriota; class Terriglobia; order Acidiferrales; family UBA7541; genus Acidiferrum; species Acidiferrum typicum_A. The sequence goes on along the minus strand of JAOAPV010000070.1, from coordinate 133,916 downwards.
TCGGCTCGGGAGATTTTTTTGGGGAGAGCTGCATCAGCGGGCAGAGCGTGTACTTGACGTCGGCTATTGCGCTGGTACCGAGCAAAGTGAGCATCATCAAGCGAAAAGCCATGGTGCGACTGGTGGAAGAAGATCCAACGGTCTCGATGCGTTTCATCAACTATTTGTTGCTGCGGAACCTGCGGATGGAACAAAACCTGATGGATCACCTCTTTAATTCCAGCGAAAAGCGGCTGGCCCGCACGCTATTGTTGTTGGCGCGCTCTGGTGAAGAGGGCAAGCTGCCGCCCATTTTTGAGAAGATCAACCAGGACACGTTGGCAGAGATGGTAGGCACAACCCGGTCTCGGATCAATTTTTTCATGAACAAATTCCGCAAGCTGGGATTCATCCACTACAACGGCGGACTGAAAGTACACAACTCCCTAGCCCGTATCCTTGAGGAATAGCGGCGGCGCCCGACAAAAATCTGTCGTCTAATCCGCTTCTCCGCTAAGAATTCCAAGCCACGCGGGAGAGTTGGCGCTTACGATTTTCCCATTCGGCGCCAGAAAGAATGCGCGGCGCGACTTCAATCAGCCGCGGCGTCAGCTTGAACACGGCTAGCGCCGTCCAAGGCTTCCCGTCACGCGTGTGGAACGCGCGCTGGTTCAACGACTCCGCCATATGGTTATAGGAGTGATCCTGGACAACCATCTCCGCCAGGTGATTGAGAACCTGCATTTCGGTCGGATTCTCTTCAAGATGTGTGCAATCGCTGGCAATGCGCGTGCCGTACGGAATTTCCTCTCCGGGGCCAAGTCCCTGAGATGTAGTAGCGGCTTCTGCTTGCACTTCACGCTCCCACTCCACTGCGGCCAGCCGCCACCCAGCCGCTTCTCGTTGCTTGAGGTATTCGGGGCTGGGCCAAACCGAAAGGGCTTCTCGAATCCACTCCATCTTTTTCATGGACGTCTCCTGGACGACCCACTCGCTTGGGCGATAAGGGACGCACTCACCTATACTGACGACGCGCAATTCCCCTGCCTCGTGCCGACAGCTGCAAGTCCTTCGTTTTTAGGTAGTTATCCTGAGACCACGGCAGAAGCGATCCGTGCGAATGTCCGTTCGTGGGATATGTTGTCGCACAGCCGAACACCCACCTCTGTATCCCGACGGTTTGAAAAGGGCGGCGTCCATACGAAGTAAAGGCTGGAATGGCAGTGTTATGATTGCGCCGTGTACGCGCAAAAGTTCAAAGTCCAGCTAGTGATCCGCGGCCAACGGCGTGATTGTCCATTGGAGTGGCTGGATCAGTTCTGCATGCGGAACTTCACGAATTCGGCGGAGTTTGACGACACGCTGCCATTAGAAGCCGGCGCAGTCGAAGTAAGTTTTCGGGTGACGCCAGACCGTTTCGCCGAGAGCCTCGGCGCATGGCTGAACCAGCGCGGAAAGGGCGAAGGCGAGCCGGTGCAAGTGGAAGTATCCAGACTCCCTTGATTTCAGGCGGCGGGTTCGCGCTTCTCACCGCCGAGAGCTGCTCTGATTTCGGGCAGTGCCGCTTTCACCGCAGCTTCGCCAACCGCGACGAGATCCTTGGTGCGGGTGAAGTCGTCCCACACAAAAGGCTTCACATCCGGCTCAATGATTACGTCGGCTTGCTGCCGCCACGCGATATCCCCATGCCGCTGGATGATAGTGAAGGAACGGCTGATAACGTCGGCCACGGTGCGCGGATCCTCCAGATTTCCGGGTTCAAGATGAATCGCAATAATGACATCCGCGCCCAGCAGCAAAGTGCCTTCGACGGGAACGGGTGCTGTTAAAAATCCATCAACCAACGTGCGGCCCTCAAATTGAATGGGAACGAACAGCCCCGGATAAGCGCAGGAGCCTCGCAGCACCGGTGCGATTAATCCCTTTGTGTAATAAACCGATACGCCGGCATTGATGTCTGTGGCGGCGATGGCCAGTGGCGTCTTCAACTCTTCGAATGTCTTCACGCGTGTGAATCTAGAAAGATAATTCTCCATGCGCTGGTTCGTGGCCAGCCCGAGCCACGAGGGGGTCCAGCGGCCGAAGTCGGCGAAACTCGTGGTGCTGGCGATGCGCTGCATTTCATCGAGAGGCACGCCGGCGCAATAGCACGCCCCGATCAAGGCCCCGACGCTCGTGCCGGCGACACAGTCAATGGGAATTTCTGCGTCCACTAACGCCCTGATCACACCCACGTGCGCGATGCCGCGCGCAAACCCACCAGCCAGCGCTAGCCCCACGCGCGGGCGTTCGGTGGCCGGGCGCTCTTCGCCAGTCGCGAAGGAACGAAATTTGTCTTTCGCGTTCCGCAGCCAGTCCAGAGCATTGGTTACTTGGTCTTCGAGCATGCTTGACCTATTTTAGTGCCAGTTGGGCCAGCGTGCGGCATCTGGTTTGACCCGGGAATGCCGGTTTTGTAACCTGTCCTGCCGTCTGATTTCCTGAAAAGAGCATCCATGAAACGTCGTATTGAGAAGGCTGTGGTCTTGGGCGCGGGGACTATGGGTTCGCGCATCGCCGCACATTTTGCGAATGCGGGGCTGCCGTGCGTTTTGCTGGATATCGTACCGCCGAATTTGCCGCCGGGAACACCAGCCGCGGAGCGAAATAAGATCGTTCGCGCCGGCCTCGAAGCTGCGAAGAAGTCCAAGCCAGCGGCGTTCTTTACGTCTGCGCTCGCGGAGCGTGTGGCTATTGGCAATTTTGAAGACGACCTGGCGCGGTGCGCGGAAGCGGACTGGATCATTGAGGTGGTCGCAGAGAATTTAGAGATCAAGCGGAAGCTGCTTTCGAGAGTCGCGCAGTATCGCAAGCCAGGCGCGATCGTCACCACGAACACTTCCGGTCTGCCTGTGCACTTGATTGCGGAAGGCATGAGCGAAGAGTTTCAGCAGCACTGGGCGGGCACTCATTTCTTCAATCCGCCGCGGTATCTGAAATTGGTGGAGGTAATTCCGGGACCGAAGACCTCGCCGGAAGTGCTCGAGACGCTCAGCGAATTTTGCGATCGCAGGCTGGGCAAAGGCGTGGTGATTGCGAAAGACACGCCGAACTTTATCGCCAATCGCATCGGGACGTTTTCGATGTTGAACGCCTTGCGCTTGATGGGCACGTTGGGGATGACGGTGGAAGAAGTGGATGCGTGCACCGGGCCGGCCATTGGGCAGCCGAAGTCCGCGACGTTCCGAACGGCGGACATCGTGGGAATCGATGTCCTGGTGCATGTGGTCAAAAACATTTACGAATCCGTGCCTAACGACGAATCGCGCGAAACGTACCGCGTGCCGGTGCTGGTGGAAGAGATGGTGCGACGCGGCTGGCTGGGCGACAAGACCGGTCAAGGATTTTACAAGCGCGTCAAAGGTGACGGCGAGCGGGAAATTCTGACATTGGACGAACACACGATGGAGTACCGCCCGCGGCAGAAAGCGCGATTCGCGTCCATCGAAAACGGTAAGACGATCGAAGACACGAGGCAGCGCTTGCGCGCGCTACTCGGGCCAATTCTCGAGGGACAGAAGGGCGATAAAGCACAGCAATTTTTGTGGGGCTCAATTTCGGAGACGTGCCTTTATGCGGCGCGACGCGTGCCGGAGATTTCTGAGAGCGTGGTGGACGTGGATCGCGCAATGCGCTGGGGCTTCGGCTGGGAGCTTGGCCCCTTCGAGGTAATGGACGCAATTGGCGTGAAAGCATTTGCGGAACAGGTGCGAAAGGAAGGGCGTGCCCTGCCCGCCGCGATCGAGAAGCTCCTTGCAAGCGGTAGAAGCGCATTCTATGAGTCAGCAAAGGGCGCGACAACGGTCTTTGATCTTACAAGTGCGACGGCAAAAGTAGTCGACGTTCCGAGCGGCGTGCTGCTTCTCAAATCGCTGAAGGATGCTGGGCGCGAAGTCGAACGCAATTCGGGAGCGAGCCTGATCGATCTCGGCGACGGCGTGGTGTGCTGCGAATTCCACGCGAAAATGAACGCGATTGGCGCCGACTTGATCAGCATGCTGCACAAGGGCCTCAAGCGCCTGACCACTGACTTCGACGCCATGGTAATCGCAAATGATGCAGTGAATTTCTCCGTTGGCGCAAACTTGATGCTCGTATTGGTGGCCGCGCAAGAGCAGGAGTGGGACGACATTCATCTGGCGGTGAAGCAATTCCAGAACGCGAATCTGGCGTTGAAGTATGCGCCGAAGCCGGTAGTGGCTGCGCCACAAGGAATGGCCCTAGGCGGCGGCTGTGAAATCAACTTGCACGCTACGCGAATTCAAGCGGCAGCCGAGGCCTACATCGGCTTGGTCGAAACCGGCGTCGGGCTAATTCCGGGCGGCGGCGGCTCGAAAGAAATGCTCATTCGCGCCAATGAGCGGGCCGCGAGCGGAGAGGATTTGGATTTGTTCCATGCGCTCCGGCCGATTTTCGAAACCGTTGCCATGGCCAAGGTGGGCACCAGCGCGGAGGAATCGCGCGACCTGGGCTTTCTGCGTCGCGAGGACGGCGTCTCCATGAACCGCGAAAGACTCGTCGCCGACGCCAAAGAAGTGGCGCTCGCCTTATTTCGCAACGGTTATAAGCCCGAGGCGGCAAATTGGCAGGAGGGCGCGCAGTCGACGCAAATTAAGGTGCTCGGCGAACAGTTCCTTGCAACTGCAAAGATGGGCATTCATCTTTTGGTCCGCGGCGGCTACGCATCGGAATACGACGCGCACGTGGCGCGCAAGCTGGCTAATATTTTGGCCAGCGGCCCCCTGACCGCACCACAGACGGTAAGTGAGCAATACGTGCTCGATTTGGAGCGTGAAGCATTCGTGTCGCTTTGCGGCGAAAAGAAGACGCAGGAGCGCATCGAGCATACTTTGAAGACGGGCAAACCTCTCCGCAACTAGCCCTAGTTTCAGACACCCAAAAGCGTATAAAAGCGTATTGAACTAGCGGTTCATATTGCGCTAGGCTAGGCAGTGGAAGGTGCGCCTTGCAAAAGCTCCTGGCCCCGCGCGAAGCGGCCAATATCCTGGGCATCAGCTATCCCACCCTGAAGCAGTGGATCTACCGCGGCAAGCTCAAGACCGCCAAGACTCCTGGCGGACACCATAGAGTCCCGGAGAGCGAGATTGACCGCTTATTTCCCAAAAAGCTGGAACGCGGCGACATTGAGACACGGCGCGGCAATTTCCGCAAGATCAGCGGGCGCAATCAACTATTCGGCCGTGTCTTGGACGTGAAATACAGCGGCCTGCTCGCGCAAGTGACACTGAAGATTGGCGAACAGCAGATCACCGCTATTATCACCGCGGATGCAGCCAAGGAAATGCGCTTGAAAGCCGGGGAGCGCGCGGCGGCGCTGATCAAGTCGACAGAAGTAATGATTCTGCGGGTATGAGAGCCGCCTGCACCAGCGACCTCAAGATCTGAGCGACTTAGTGAGATTCCCTTTGCGCTGCTTAATATTGCTTTCCGCACTGCTGGTTTTCCGACCTACTTGCGCGGCGCAGGAAATTCGCGTAGCCGCGGCCGCCGATTTGAAATTTGCTCTGGATGAACTTGGCACGCATTACGAGAAGCAAACGGGAAGAAAGATGGACGTCAGTTACGGTTCAAGTGGAAATTTCCTCGCTCAAATCCAGAATGGCGCGCCTTTTGACGTTTTCTTGTCTGCAGACATCGAATACCCACGCAAGCTGGAAGCCGCAGGTCTTGCCGAGCCGGGAACGCTATATGAGTATGCGCTGGGGCGGATCGTTATTTGGATGCCGGCCGATACGCGCATTGATTTGGCTCAGCTTGGCTGGAAGGCGCTCCTTGATCCAAGCATCCAGAAAATTGCCATCGGAAATCCCGAGCACGCACCGTATGGACGCGCGGCCGTTGCCGCGCTGCGTAGCGTGGGAATCTACGAGCAGGTCCGCGCCAAGCTCGTCTACGGCGAAAACATTGCGCAAGCGGCGCAGTTCGTCGCATCAGGCAATGCGCAGGCTGGAATTCTGGCCTTGTCGCTGGCGATTTCCCCTCCGATGCGAGAAGGCAAGCGCTGGGAAATTCCAGCAAAGATGCATCCCCCGATTGAACAAGCCGCTGTAATTCTAAAAAGCGCTAAAGACAAAGATAGTGCGCGAGCCTTTCTGACATTCCTAAAGAGTGGCGAGGCTCGCAAGATTCTCGAGTCGTACGGATTCAGCGTTCCGGCGAGCGCGCAAACACAATGAAAATCGAGGCACTGCTGCTTTCCGTTCGACTGGCCCTTTGTGTCTCCGCCATTCTCATCGCGATAGGTGTTCCGCTAGCGTACGGGCTGGCCTATTCGCGATGGCGCGGGAAGTTTCTCCTGGAAGCGATAGTAGCTTTGCCGCTGGTACTGCCGCCCACGGTATTAGGTTTCTACATGTTGCTTGCCATGGGCCCGCGCGGAGCACTCGGAAAACTGTGGTATGCGGCGTTTGGACATGGCCTGGCCTTTACGTTTGCGGGCTTGGTGATCGCTTCGGTGCTATACAGCTTGCCTTTTGCCGTGCAGCCGCTGGTTGCATCGTTTGAAACCGTGGATAGCAAGCTGCTCGATGCCTCAGCGGTATTGGGCGCAGGCTCCTTGCGCACGTTTCGCCGCATTATTCTGCCTCTGTCGGTACCGGGCATTATCACAGCGCTGGTGCTGAGCTTTGCGCACACACTGGGCGAATTCGGTGTCGTGCTGATGGTTGGCGGCAATCTCTCGGGCGTGACGCGCACCGTTTCCATCGACATCTACGATCGAGCGCAATCCCTCGACTATGCGGGCGCAAACCGCACCGCGCTACTGCTACTCGTGATCTCCTTCCTTGTCTTGTCTGCGGTGTATGGAGCGAATCGTCGAGCCGGCCGTCGAGCATGGGCCCCATGGCCATTGAGGTGAGTTCCGCAAGACTAGCTGCGCGCGTGCGCAAAATACGTCGCGGGGAAGGCTCCGCATTCTTCTTGCTCGATGTCCAAATGGAAGTGCCATCCGGTATCAGCATCCTTTTCGGTCCGTCGGGCGCGGGCAAATCGACGTTGCTGGACTGCATCGCGGGCCTCGCGCAAACGGATGAAGGCCGCATTGCAATCAACGGCGACGTGATCTTCGATTCTGAAAAGGGGCTGAGCGTACCGCCGCAGAGCCGGCAGATCGCATATGTGTTTCAAAGTTTGGCGCTGTTTCCACACATGACCGTAGAGGCCAATGTCGCTTATGGTTTGCCGCACGCACGAGAGCAGACCAGAGACGGACGCGTTTCGGAAATCCTGAAAATGTTCCGCGTGGAACAATTTCGTCATCGCAAGCCGCGCGAGATTTCCGGTGGTGAAAAGCAGCGCGTGGCGCTGGCCCGGTCGCTGGTTACCCAGCCTCGCGTTCTGCTGCTGGATGAGCCGCTTACCGGGCTCGATGCTGAGCTAAAAGGCTCCATAATCGACGATTTGCGAGCCTGGAATGCGGCGCACAAAATTCCGATCTTGTACGTCACGCACAGCCGCGAAGAAGTGGACGCCCTTGGCGAACGCGTAATCGCGCTGGAGCACGGCAAAATCGTCAGTGAAGGAACTCCGCGCGAAGTTCTGGATGCACCGCGCCGACGCCGGCTGGCGCAAGCGGCGGGATTCGAGAATTTGCTCAGGGCCACGGTACTGGATTTGCGCGAACCGGATGGCGTAATGCGCGTGCGCCTTGCAGATGCCGTCTGTGAGATCGAAGTGCCGCTCGGCCACGCTGCCCCTGGGGATCGCGTGCGCGTAGCCATCCGAGCCGGAGACATCCTATTAGCGACCGAACCGCCGAGAGCGTTGAGCGCGCGGAATGTTCTTGAAGGAAAAATCTCATCACTGGAGCGACGTGGCACGTTGGTGGTTGCGCGCGTGGATTGCGACGTCGTTTTTACGGTTCATGTGACGCCTGGCGCGGAACGCGCTTTGGAACTTGCCGTAGGGAAAAAAGTGTGGCTTGTGCTGAAGACGCATTCCTGCCACTTCGTCGAAGGCTAAATAGTCGGTTTGCTATCGCCGTTCAAATAAAATCTGAGGCCGGAGGTGCACTCGTACCGCCCTTGGAACCAGCTTGCGATACCGTTCCCAAATCGGCAGACTGATTGGCCATCGTCCATGTCAACCAACGCAAGCACGGCTCCGCACTCCGGAAACATCCGTATTCGGCAAGCTTCTGACAACGACGTCGAAGAGCTCACACGCCTGATCAACGCGGCCTTCGTTGTCGAGCAGGTGGTATTTGATGGCGATCGCGTGGACGACTTGGGCGTGCGCGCGTTCATGAGCGGCGGCACATTTCTGATCGCCGAGGATTCGGGCGGACTAGACTCAAGGGCACTGGTCGGATGCGTTTACATTGAGACCCGCGACGACCGCAGCTATTTGGGTCTTCTTTCCGTGCAGCCGGCGCGGCAAGGAGCGGGAATTGGCCGGCAACTGGTAACCGCCGCGGAGAATCTTGCGCGCGAATCAGGTTCTCGCGTAATGGATTTGCGCGTCATCAGCGCGCGCGGCGAAGAGTTGCTGCCTTTTTACCGGCGCCTCGGATACGAGTTCGTTCGCACCGAGCCATTTCCCGCAGACTTAGTCACGAAGGCTCCCTCGCACTACATTCTGATGTCAAAGCCGCTCATTTGAAGCGGCCTTTTAACAAATCGCTTGAAACAAACATCCTGCTATGTCGTGCCGCAGCGAAACTCACAGTTAATTTTTAAATCTCAGCCGATTTGAGGCAGAATACGGACCCTGTCCGTCTGTGAGGAGGGTGGATGAATCGCAGGAGCATCATCGCTGGAGTTGTGTTTACGGCTGTGTCGCTTGGAACGCGCGTCACCGCTGATGAGCAAACATTGTATGGCTATTCGGCGGAGTCTTCTCGCACCGAACGCCAATGGGAAGAGAAGCTTCGCGCGATTCCGAGCCCGGAAAACCTGCGCTCCTACATGCAGCATCTCTCCGCGCGCCCGCACAATGTCGGCTCCGCGTATGACAAAGAAAACGCCGAATGGATTCTGGCAAAGTTCAAAGAGTTTGGCCTGGATGCGCACATCGAGCAGTTCGATGTGCTGTTCCCGACGCCGAAAGAGCGCCTGGTGGAGCTAGTCGAAGGAGGCCCGAAGTTTGTGGCCAAGCTGCAGGAGCCACCGGTTCCGCAAGATCCCACCTCGAACCAACAAAACGAGCAGTTGCCCACCTACAACGCGTATTCGATTGACGGCGATTACACCGCGCCCCTGGTCTATGTGAACTACGGCGTCCCGGAAGATTACGAGCAACTGGAACGCATGGGCGTTTCCGTAAAAGGTGCCATCGTGATCGCGCGTTATTTTCATTCCTGGCGCGGTATCAAGCCTAAAGTTGCTGCCGAGCATGGAGCGGTGGGTTGCCTCATCTATTCCGATCCGCACGAAGACGGCTTCGTGCAGGGCGATACCTTTCCGAGCGGCGCGTGGCGTCCGAAAGATGGTGTGCAGCGCGGCAGCGTTGCAGACATGCCCGTTTATCCCGGCGATCCCCTGACGCCGGGAGTTGGCGCCACGAAAAATGCCAAGCGACTGAATATTAAGGATGCGCCGACGATTACGAAAATCCCCGTGCTTCCGATTTCCTACGCCGACGCGCAGCCGCTGCTCGCTGCGTTGACCGGGCGTGTCGCGCCGGAGGGTTGGCGCGGCGGCTTGGGCGTTACCTATCACGTTGGACCGGGCCCCGCGAAGGTGCATCTGAAGGTGAAGTCGAACTGGGACATCAAGCCCGTCTATGACGTGATTGCGAAAATTCCCGGGTCGGCGTTTCCTGATGAGTGGGTGATTCGCGGGAACCATCATGACGCATGGGTGAATGGCGCGGAAGATCCGATCTCGGGCGCCGTCGCGGTGCTCGAAGAAGCGCGGTCCTTCGGCGAACTGCTCAAGGCGGGATGGAAACCGAAGCGCACAATTATTCTCTGCTTGTGGGACGGCGAAGAGCCGGGTTTGCTGGGCTCGACGGAATTTGCCGAGGAGCATTATGACGAGCTGCGCGCGCATGCTGTCGCTTACGTCAACTCAGACAGCAATGGCCGCGGCTATCTGGGCATTGAAGGCTCGCATACGCTTGAGAAATTCAGCAACGATGTTGCGCGCGACGTTTCCGATCCGGAGACGCAGCTTTCTGTCTGGAAGCGCAGCCGTTTGCACGAAATCGCGGAAGCGAAATCCGGTGAGCAGCGCAAAGAAATCCGGGAACGTGCCGACCTGCGAATCCCGGCGCTGGGTTCGGGGTCAGACTACACCGCGTTTCTGCAACACGATGGAGTGGCCTCCCTCAACATCGGATTCAGCGGAGAAGACGGCGGCGGTATCTACCACTCCATCTACGACGATTTTTATTGGTACACGCATTTCAGTGACACCGATTTTGTTTATGGCCGCGCACTCGCGCAAGCCGGCGGGACTGCGGTGATGCGCCTGGCCGACGCGGACTTGCTGCCATTTGAATTCGGCGACTTCGCGGACACCGTTCAGACATACTTGAAAGAATTGAAGGCGCTCTCGGAGAAGACGCGGGATGACATTCGCGAGCGCAACCGCGAAATAGAGGAAGGCGTGTTCAAGGCCACCGACGATCCGCGCCATCCGCTAGTTGCGCCCGCGGCGGAAGCTGTGCCGCCGCATTTGAACTTCACGCCCCTCGAAAACGCCGTCGAAGAAGTAACGCGTAGCGCCGGCGAATACCGCAAAGCATTCGATCAAGCTAACGGTAATGGTGGCACGCGACTCGCCTCCGCTTCGCTCGCCGAAGTAAACCACCTTCTGATCGAGAGCGAGCGCAAGCTCACCAACTCCCAAGGCTTACCGAACCGGCCGTGGTTCAAGCACCAGCTCTACGCACCAGGTTTCTACACCGGCTATGCAGTCAAAACTATGCCTGCCGTGCGCGAAGCCATCGAGCAGAAGGAGTGGAAGCAGGCGGATGAAGCCATCGTGGTGGTCGCCGGCGTTTTGCGCGATGAGGCGGCGCTGATCGCATCGGCGGCCAGCAATCTAGCCGCGGCAAAATAAGCAGCGCAGTAGTGCGGTAACATTCGTAGAAGTGTCTGAAGTTTTGCCGCCTGAGCTGTCGCGGAGGAGCGCACATTCCTTCCTATAACCTCGCCATCGTGGGCTTTGGAAATGTCGGCAGAGCATTTCTGCGCCTGCTGATCTCGAAAGAGACAGAACTTCGCCGCCGCTATGACGTGCGCTGGCGGCTCACGGGCGTCGCAACGCGCCGCAATGGATGGCTTGCCGATCCGGACGGCTTACATCCGCTGGCCATTCTGGATGGGCGCTGGCCGACGCCGCACGACGCCTCACCAGTTCGAAATGTGCGGGAGTGGCTGGAGCAGGCCAGGGCGGATGTGTTTTTTGAGGCGAGTTCGCTGGATGTGCACACGGGTCAGCCTGCTATTGACCACATCAAAGCTGCGTTGGAGTTGGGCGCTCATGCCGTCAGCGTGAATAAAGGGCCGATCGTACATGCGCTTGGCGAACTGACCGCCCTGGCGCGCGAGAAGGGCAAAAAGTTTTTGTATGAAGCGACGGTTATGGATGGCGTGCCAATTTTCTCCATGTTTCCGCTCGGCCTGCCGGCAACGGAGTTGCGTGGTTTTTCTGGCGTGCTGAATTCCACCACCAATGTCGTGCTCACAGAGATCGAGAAGGGGCGTTCCTTTGAGGAGGGAGTCAGGCGGGCGCAGGCCATGGGCGTGGCGGAAACGGATCCCAGTGCGGACTTGGACGGCTGGGATGCCGCAGTCAAGGTCGCGGCGCTCGCGATAGTGTTAATGAACGCGCCGGTGCGACTCGAACAAATTCGGCGCACCGGCATTCGCGAACTCGGTGAAGAAAAAATCCGCTCGGTGCGCGCGTCGGGCATGCGTTACAAGCTGGTGTGCCGAGCCCAACGACGCGGCGATGGTGTGGACTGCAGCGTCCAGCCAGAACTGCTTCTCGCGTCCGATCCGCTTGCAAACTTGGAAGGCACAAGCTCTGCGGTCCGTTTCGATTTGGATGTCTTCGGATTATCCCTCGTTGAGCACAACCCCGGAATCGAGGCGACCGGGTACGGCTTGCTCGCAGATTTCCTCCGCGCCGTTTGCAGCTAACCGGACGGCCTACCGCTGAATTGGCTGCATAGCACCAACGCTTCTCACCGCTTGTAGTTCGACGCATACGCAGGCGTCGGAATCGCCGGGTCGCATCGCTCATCGCGAATAGGCGGATCGGCCTGCAAGCGCAGGGGTACAATCCCGGCCCACACGGGCAGGGCGTAATCTTCTTCGTCGTCCTGCACGGGACCTGAGCGAATTTTCGCCGAAACCTCAGTGAGCTCCAGTTTCAAAATGCTGGTGGCCTTCAGTTCTTTCTCATTCGGTTGCCGCGCGTCTTCCCAGCGCCCCGGCAGAATTTTCTCGGTGAAGGCACGCAGGGCTTCAACTTTTTCGCCAGGCGCTTCCACCAGAGTCGCCTTGCCGAGCGCCACCACCGAGCGATAGTTCATGGAGTGATTGAACACAGACCGCGCCAGCACCAAACCATCGGTCAGCGTGACCGTGATGCACACGGGAATGCCCGTGGACGCGCCGCGAAGCATGCGGCTTGCTGCCGAGCCATGAAAATAAATTGCGTCGCCGACCCGCGCGTACAGGGTGGGAATCACAAACGGCTGATCCGCGGTCGAAAATCCAACGTGACACACAATTCCTTCATCTAGGATTTTGTAAATTGTTTCTCGATCGTACGCTCCGCGATGCGGCTCTCGAACCACGCGCGTGCGCTCCGTCGGCGTAAAACTTTCGGGCACGATGCACCTCTTGAGAAACGAAGCGCGGAGTTGATAGCCTGCGCCACCAAGGCATGAGTGAACAACAGAAATTTATCGTAACACGCTGAGCGGTATTTCAGCGGGAGCGCACGTTATGAGAAACTAGCTAGCCGGACAATTTGGCTGCACACTCGTGAGATAAACTCACAATCGTGAGACAAAAATGAGCACACCCGCTTTGCAGGAAACAGGAAGCAAGCCACTCGATTCCGCCTGGGTACGAGCGCAATTTCCATCCCTGAAATTACAGGTGCATGGTCAGCCCGCCGCATTTCTTGACGGCCCCGCGGGCACGCAAGTACCAAAACAAGTGATCGACGCCGTGCAGAACTATTTTGCTTCGTCCAACGCGAATACGTGCGGCGCATTCGCCACGAGCCGCACGAATGACGCGATGATCGCGTCAGCGCGAGCTGCCATGGCCGACTTTTTCAACTGTGATGCGGATGAAGTCGTGTTCGGGCAGAACATGACCACGATCACATTCGCGCTGTCGCGTGCGATTGGCCGAGAGCTCACGGCCGGAGACGAAATCGTAGTCACCACGCTGGACCACGATGCCAACGTCGCGCCCTGGCGCGCTCTCGAAGAAAAGGGCGTGGTCATCCGCCAAGTGGATATTCACGAAGCGGACTGCACGCTCGACCTCGACGATTTAAAGCGCAAGATTAATTCAAAAACAAAACTCGTCGCCCTTGGCTACGCTTCAAATGCTGTGGGCACGATCAATCCCGTCGCGCAAATCACCAAACTCGCCCATGAGGCCGGGGCGCTCATGTTCATCGACGCCGTTCACTACGCGCCCCACGGATCTATCGACGTCCGCGCGCTCGATTGCGATTTCCTGGTCTGCTCGCCCTATAAATTCTTCGGCCCCCACATGGGCACTCTCTACGGCAAGCGCGAGCGCCTGCTGCAATTCCGGCCATACAAAGTGCGGCCTGCCACCGACGCGCTTCCCGATCGCTGGGAGACCGGCACGCAAGTGCAAGAGCTGATCGCAGGAATTGGCGCCGCAGTCGATTACCTCGCCGAACTTGGCCGCCGCCATGATCCGACCGCTACAGATCGCCGAAGCGCTCTGCTCGCCGCCTACCGCGTCACGCACCAGCACGAAACCTCCCTCCTCGCGCGCCTGATCGAGGGCCTGCTCACCATACCCAAGCTACGCTTCTTCGGCATCAGCGATAAGGATCGTTTTCACGAGCGCTGCTCCACCGTTTCCATCCGCATTGGCGACCACAATCCCACCGAAATCGCGAAATCTCTCGGCGACCGCGGCATCTTCACCTGGGACGGCAACTACTACGCTCTAAATCTAAGCGAACGCCTCGGCGGCGAAAAACTAGGCGGCTTCCTGCGTATCGGCCTGGTCCATTACAACACCGTCGAAGAAGTCGACCGCCTCCTCACAGCACTGCGCGACTTTAAGTAGGCGATTGCGCAAGAAACTTCACTAGCCAGAGCCCTCCGCTAGAGGTACCTCAAACGGGCGGACACCCCCTCCCCCCCGTTTCTCACAAGTGTTCATTCTAAAGGAGGTTAAAACCCTTTGTTTTGATACACTTTTACAAGTGTTGATTCTAAAGGTGGTTACGGGGTCACAGAATCTGCGTTAACGAGAGTGCTGGGCGACGAGAGCAGCATCGGGTTCAAAAGCAAAAACGCCAGCAGGATGCTGGCGTTACGGTTGAAAAGCGGCGATTACCTACCGCTTTCAAAAGTGTTTGGGCGAATTCCTGTACACATCGAGTATACCGGACGATCAAGTAAGTGTCGAGGTATTTTTAGTGCACCGGACAACCATGCCCGTCTTCACTCCTTCGGTCGCCGCGTGGCAAGAAAATTCGGCTCCATGTATCCTGACCAGCTATGCCAAAACCTGCGAAACCAATTGTGCTCACCGTGCTTGACGGCTGGGGTTACCGCGCCGAAACCACAGGCAACGCCATTGCGCTCGCGCGCAAACCCATTTATGACGCGTTGCTCAAAAAATTTCCCAACACATTGATCCATACGTCCGGCCCGTACGTCGGCCTGCCCGAAGGGCAAATGGGCAACAGTGAGGTCGGTCACCTCAATATCGGCGCGGGCCGCATCGTGCACATGGACATCACGCGCATTGATTTGCTCATTGCGAACAAGCAACTGCAAAGCGTGCCGCTTTTTCAGCAAGCGATGGAACGCGGCCGCCAGCGCCAGTTGCACTTGGTGGGCCTCCTCAGCGATGGCGGCGTGCACTCGCACATCCATCATCTATTCGCGCTGCTCGAAATGGCCAAACAGCAAAAGGTCGAAAACGTTTTCATCCACTGCTTCATGGACGGCCGCGACACGCCACCGCACAGCGGCCGCGACTTCGTCGGGCAGTTGCAGCAAAAAATACGTGAACTCGGCGTCGGGCAGATTGCAACTCTGGTGGGCCGCTACTACGCGATGGACCGTGACAACCGCTGGGAGCGCGTTGAGCTCGCCTATCGAGCCGTGGTGCACGGCGAAGCGGAAACCCGCACCGACGATCCCCTCGCCGCCCTGCAACGCAGCTATGAACAGGACGTCACGGACGAATTCGTGAAGCCCATAGTAGTGACGAAAGGAAGCGGTCCCTCCGCGCCACCAGTCGGAGCGATTCACGACGACGATGCGGTGATCTTCTTTAACTTCCGCGCTGACCGCGCGCGCCAGATGTCCCACGCGCTTGCGGCGCCCGACTTCGACAAATTTGCCGATCCCAAACGTCCTAAAAATCTTTTCTATGTGGGCATGACGCAGTACGACAAAAACTGGCCGTGGCTGAAGTATGTAATCGGCTCCGAAAAGCTCGAGCAGATCCTGGCGCAAGTCTTCGCCGACGTGGGGTACAAAAATCTGCGTTGCGCGGAAACCGAAAAATACGCGCACGTCACTTACTTTTTCAATGGCGGGGTGGAAAAGCCCTTCGCCGGGGAAGAGCGCATCCTCGTCCCCTCGCCGAAAGTCGCTACCTACGACCTCAAACCGGAAATGTCCGCAGCCGGAATTACCGACACGGTCGTGAAAGCGATTGAGAAGGGCGAGTTCGACGCCATCATCATGAATTACGCCAATGCCGACATGGTTGGTCATTCCGGCAAGCTCGAAGCCGCCATCAAAGCCGTCGAAGCAGTGGACGCGGGCCTCGCGCGCATCTATCAAACCCTGCAGGCTCGGGGTGGGGCTTGGATCATCACGGCCGACCACGGCAACGCCGAGACCATGATCGACCCCAAGACCGGAGGGGCTCACACCTATCACACCACCAATCCCGTTCCTTTCGTCCTGGTCACCGATGATGACCACCTGCGATTGCAGCCCAATGGATCGCTCCGGGATATCGCCCCAACGATGCTCGGCGCACTCGGCCAGCCCAAACCAAAAGATATGACCGGCCGCGATCTGCGTATCAATAAGTAAGAGAGCGGACCCGAAGTAAGAGAGCGGTCCCGCCCAGAAGGTGAGTTTTATGCCATCTAAGACTTCGTCTGGCAAACCGAATTACATCGGCAGGTTCGGCGGATTGACGGTACCCGGCACGCCGGTCGGCGCAATTGTCTCCGTCGGTATGGTAATTCTGTGTTGGCTCGCCATCCCGATCGCGAGACCCTTCATACTCGGCACCGGCGGCCTGGGACTTATCGTTGGCCTGGTCTTGTGGCGGAGACACAGTAAGTCCAGCAAGTGAACGTCATCGCCGGCAATTTCAATCATCGCCCCCGGTCAGCGAAACCGCCCGCGTCGAATCCCGAATCACCAGCTCCGGATTCATTTTCTGATTGACGACGTTCCAATCGCGCTTTTCTAAAGCGGCGTTAATTCCGTCCATCACAATGTTCACGGCGAGTGCGCCCATAGCCTCCATGGGCTGACGTACCGTGGTCAGAGAAGGCGCCGCGAGTGATGACAGCGCGATGTCATCAAATCCCGTTACGGAGCAGTGCTCCGGGACTTTGACGCCGGCTTTTGTAAGTGCGCGGATCGCTCCCAATGCCGTCAAGTCGTCGAAAGCCATTACCGCGGTGAATTTTTTCCTCTGCTCCAGCAAGTCTTCCGTGTAACGGTATCCACTCTCGAAACTGGAATTGGGATCAAGCGATTCGGGCAATTGCAAGACCAGTGCCGGATCGATTTCCAATCCGGCGCCGTGCGCGAATTTTTGTATCCCTCGCCAGCGCGGGGCGCTGTCGATCAGCATCTTCGGACCGCGGATAAACGCGATTTTGCGATGGCCGAGCTGGTGGAGATGCTCGAGGGCTAGCCGCGCGCCCGTCTCGTTGTCTACCATTACGGAACTGATGTTGTTTCCGGGCAATTCCCAGCCAATCGTCGCGGAGGGAATATTCCTCTTACTGAGATCGGCAAGGACATGAATATCCACAAAGAGCCAGTTGGCCACCACGATCAACCCTTCGACGTGGCGCTCCAGCAGCAGTTCCAGATAGCGTTCAAAGCGGTTCCGTTGGTTATGCGCGTCGGCGAAAATCGCCAGGTAGGAAGCTTGATAGAGAGCGTTCTCGACTCCGCGCATAATCAGCGTGCAGAATGGGTCGGTGATATCAAAGAACAGCACGCCAACGCTGTGGCTGCGCTTGCTACGCAGAAACCGCGCCATTGCGTTGGGCCGATAGCCAAGTTTCTTGGCAGTGTCTTCGATGCGTTTCTTGGTTGCTGGGGCGATGTACCGGGCCAGGGGCGCGTTGTTCAGCACAATCGAGACGGTCGCAGGCGAAAATCCGCTCTGGGTCGCCACATCTCTCATTGTTACTGCTGCTTGGCTTTTTTCGCTAGGCCGCTTCACCAGGATGGCTCCTTGGTGCTCCGCATCATCAAGCTACGTTATCGCTTTCGCAATACCAGCCCCGCGGGCGCTGTTCTACTCTATAGGTGGCTCAAAGGAAAGCGGCTCCCGGAACCAGCGCGTCTTCCATATGCCGAAAGCAATTCCCGCGATCATCCAAATGCTTCCTACAATCTGGGCGGGACGGCTAAGGCTGAGCCACAAAGCGAAGCAAATAAGGAAGCCAAATACCGGCGGGATAAAATTCCAAGTTTTCTTTTCATCCCCATGTAAAAAATAGCGGACAAATGCGGCGGCATTTACACCCATAAATGCGATCAGCGCTCCGAAATTCAGGAGTTCGATTCCTCGGCCGAAGGTAAGAAAGAAAGAGCCAATCAGCGCCAGCACGCCCACAAAGATTACGTTATTCCGCGGCACCTGGTGCTTCGGATCGATCGCGCCAAAAAACGAACTGGGGAGCGCATTGCTTCTGCCCATTCCGTAGAGCAGGCGCGCCGCCCCGATGTGTGCCCCCATTCCCGACCCGAAATTGGCGACCACCAGCGTCACTCCGACGATGGTAAACAAGGGCGCCCATGTGCGGGCCGCGGCCCAAACATAAGCAGTGTCGGCATTCGGAAATGGTTCCGTGGCCGGCCATACGAGCTGCGCCACGTAAACTTCCGCCGCCGAAAGAAATCCGATCACCACACACGTCAGCACCGTGGCCAGCAAAATATTGCGCCGTGGATTCTCCGCTTCTTCGGAAAGAGTCGAGATGCCATCGAAGCCGATATAGGAGAGCACCGCAATCGAAGTGCAGCCGAAGAGGTTGCCCCAGGTGAACGTCTGCGGATCGTAGAACGGCCGCGTGAAAAAATGTGGATCGCTGTGGGGGTGACCGAAAATGTAACGAATCGCGGTCACGAAGATCACCACGACTACCGCGCTCATCCCTGCTGTCAATCCCGCGTTCAGACGCGCCGAGGTCTTGATTCCTCGGAGGTTCAGCAGCGTGAACGCCACGGCAAAAATGATCTTCCAACCCCAATCGGGTATGGCCGGCGCAAATTCATGCGCCTGTCCGGCGCACCAAATGACGCACACCAATGGATTCACGATGTAATCCATCACCATGCTCCAGCCGGTTACATATCCGATGGATGGATGGATCTCTTGCGCCACATAAGTAAACGCCGATCCGGCACTCGGGTAGGCTCGCGCCATGCGTCCATAACTGATGGCGGTAAAGAGCATGGCCACCATGGCGACTAGAATGGCGGTTACGACATGACCCCGGCCGCGGTCGCTGAGGGCTCCAAACGCGGACATCGGCGCGACGGGCTGAAGCACGATCATCCCGTATAAGATCAGATCCCAAAGCGTAAGCGACCGCCGCAGTCTCGGCTGCGCCGCCACTACTGCTGGTGCGACCTCAGTGCTCAATCAGGTGGTCCCCTGGAATTGAATGGTCGATTTGAATCGTTTCAAACGCCGCCATTCTGTGGGAATCCTCTCGGGCAGGCAAGCGCAAACTTCACACGACAAAACGCTGCGTCCGCCCGTGCGATACTGAACTTCGATAATTGAACTCGCCATGCTGCGCTTCGCCCAACTCTGCGAATCCATCGCCGCTACCACAAAAAAGACCGAAAAGGTCAGTCTCGTCGCGGATTATCTACGTACTGCCCCGGTCGAAGAAGCTGCTCTGGGCGCGCTCTATCTTTGCGGCCGGGTCTTTCCGCGCCGCGAAGAGCGTGTTCCTTCGATTGGCTTCTCGATTCTGCTTCGAGCGGTCGCCAAGGTCGCCGAAAAGAATCCCGCTCAGCTCGCCCCGGTCCTTCGGCATCATGGCGATCTCGGGGCAGGTGCTGAAGAAATCCTCCGCGAACATCCGGTGCGATCCTCTCTCAGCCTGCCGCAAATCGGCGAGGTCTACGCATCCCTGGCCCAGCAGCGCCGCGCTGCCGCCAAGCAAGCGCTCCTCGAGCAGACCTTCCAGCGCCTCTCGGCCCTTGAAGCTAAGTACTTCATCAAGATCGCCACGAGTGAGCTGCGCATCGGCCTGAAAGAGAGCCTTGTCGAGGAAGGTATCGCCAAGGCCTTTGACCAAACTCTTCCTGCCGTGCAGCGCGCCAACATGCTCCTTGGCGATATCACGGACGTCCTTCGGCTCGCCATTGCCAACCAACTCTCCTCCGTATCGCTTGAGCTCTTTCGCCCCATTTCCGTCATGCTCGCCAGCCCTGCAGAAACCCCGGCGGACCTCGTTGCCGCTTTCCCTAACGGCGCGCTCGTCGAAGATAAGTTCGATGGCATCCGGGCTCAAGTCCACAAGCGTGGTTCGCAAGTTGAGATCTACTCCCGCACGCTCGACCGCGTCACGGAATTCCCCGAGCTCCTCGAGCCGATTCGCAGCATTAGGGGCGATTTCATCCTGGATGGCGAAATAATCGGGTGGCGCGACGGCAGGGCCATCCCGTTCACCGAGCTCCAGCAACGCCTCGGCCGCAAACAAATCGATCTCTTCACTACTGCCCAGATCCCCGTAAGCTTCGTCGCATTCGACCTTCTCCTTCTGGACGACCGTTCTCTGCTCGAAACTCCGCTGGCCGAGCGCCGGCTGCTGCTTGAGCGTCTCTTGGCCAAAGCCGAGCAGCCTGGCCTGCAGTTCACCCGGGCCGAGCTTTGCCGGACAACCGAGGAAATTGAAAATCGCTTCCTTCTCGCCCTTGAGACTGGCAACGAAGGTCTCCTTGCCAAAGCCCCTGAATCGCCCTACGTTCCCGGCCGCCGGGGGCAATTCTGGATGAAGCTCAAGCGCCCTCTCGCCACGCTGGACGTCGTGGTCACCATAGCGGAGTACGGTCACGGCAAGCGCCGCGGCTTGCTCTCCGACTACACGTTTGCCGTGCGCGACGACGGCCGCCTAGTCAACATTGGCAAAGCCTACTCCGGGCTCACCGATGTCGAAATCAAAGAGCTCACCCAATATTTCCTGGAACACACGACGGAGGACCGGGGTTACCAGAGAGACGTGGAGCCTACGGTCGTCCTGGAGGTAGCCTTCAACAATATCCAGCGGTCCGAGCGCCACGACAGCGGTTTCGCCCTACGCTTCCCCCGCATCGTGCGTTTACGCCCTGATAAGCCTGCCGCTGAGATCGACACGCTCGCCCGCGTCCGCGAAATATTCAACTCACAGCACTCGAAAAACAATTAGATGGTTCTAATTTCGCACGGATCGCCTGTACTTCCGGCCAGCTGTACACTCAACCAGTACACCATTATCTCTTAGTGAAAGCTCACCTATGTTCTCTCGCAACGCGTGCAACCAAATTAGAGTCTAATTAGAAGGCGACCTGGCCCACAGTCGAAAATTAAACTATGGCCGAGTCCGCTTTGACTAACAGCCCCCAGCGAGGTCGCATAGGTCCTATCCTGGCGAGCGTTGCCGGATTTATCGTCCTTCTATTCTTCGCCATGTGGCTTCGGCTTGTGCCCCTTGAGCCAGACCCTGTCTTGCAGGGTTATCTCCAAGTCACGACAGGCTTACTCGCCTTCGTCTTCGCTGCCGTTACTCTCGTGCGTTTTCAGGGTACCCAGGACCGTATCTCCCTGATCCTAGGTGCCGGTTTTCTTCTCTCTGGGACCATTCTGGCCGCCTCGAGCCTCCTCTTCTTTCAGTTCCAGCAGGAGCAGGTGCAGTTGCGCTGGGCGCCGGTTTCCTGGTGGGTCAGCCGTATCGTTCTGGCGCTGCTGTTCGTGGTCGCCCTGCTCGTAGAGCACTTCCTGCCTCGGTCGCGCCACCCACGCCGGGAGATCGCTGGCGCCCTGCTCACGGTGATGGCCTCGACCTACCTTATTACAGCCGCCTTGCGCCGCCTTCCCCCGGAAGTTTCGCCCCATCCCGGGGCAGTCTTCCCCAGCCCCCAGCAGCTCCTGCCGGCTGGTATCTTTCTGGTTGCCTTGATCTGGTATCGGCGCCGGCTTGAGCTCGAAGATTCCGCCTTCGACCGCACTATATACATTGCCGCCTGGATGAACCTCGGTGCCCAGATAGCCGCCTCGCAGTCCCAGCGGCTGCTCGATTCCCCATTCGTTCTCGCGCAGGCACTGACCGTGACAAGTTACGCCGTCGCTCTGGGCGGCGCTCTCCTGGACAATGCGCGCCTCTTCGAGCAAGTGAGCCACCTTGCCGTCAGCGACCCGCTCACCGGCTTGGCAAACTATCGGCGGCTACTCGACGTGCTGGAAGCGGAAACCGAACGCACCAATCGAAACGGACGGCCCTTCGCCGTCCTGCTTCTCGATCTCGATGGCTTGAAGAAGATCAACGACACGCACGGCCACCTCGTCGGTAGTCATGCGCTCAATCGACTTGCGCACATCCTGCGTATTCACTGCCGCGCAATCGACACGGCCGCTCGCTACGGTGGTGATGAATTCGCTCTTGTCTTGCCGGAAACCCTGCACGATGAAGCCGAGCGCGTGGCTAACCGTATCCGCGCCGTCATGGCCAGCGACCCCGAGTATCCGCAGCTCTCTGCGAGTATTGGGATATCGATCTACAACGGTCACGGTGAGCGCATCGAAAAACTTCTTTCCGACGCGGATGCGCAGCTCTATTACGAGAAATCCCGCCGCGGCAAACGCCATCCCACATCGCTAACGCCGCGCCGCCGCGCCCAAAAAGCGTGACCCCTGGGACAGCCATTTCTGGCTTTCCGTCTGCTAAGCTCACCTCACTTCTCAAAAATCCACTTGTCTCCTCGGTTGATGATTCTCGGATGCCAATCCCACCCGGGACAGCGGTAGATGCTTTGCAGGGCGTACTTATGCCACAGGCTGCGTACCTTCGGAATGTGTGAGACAACCCACGTAAGCTTGCGAAACAGTTTCGCGGCGTAAGCTCCGGAAACGCCTGCCAGTTCGCGGTCCGCAATCTCGTCGCAAATTTTGTTGTAGCGACGATGGCTGCCAGTCGCGCTGTGATTGCCGGGATGCGTTCGATAGCCCCCGATCAGAGCGTCCACCGAATAAAGCTGCGCTTGCCGAAAGAAGCGCACGAATAGATCGAACTCTCCGGCTAGACCGTGCTCGCTAGCGAGCGCTCCTCCAGCGCGCTCCCAAAGACCTCGCCGCCAAAACGTCGTATCGCGATGAATGTACTTGTTGCCGCCGGCTAAAAAGCGAATGCGCGACCAGCGCTCCAGATGCTTCAGTCCTGCCGGCATGCCACTGAGACTGAAATTAAATGGCCGCCCGGTAATCCACTCAATATCCGGGAAAGACGCGAAGACACTGCCAATCACGTGCAGTCCATTCGTGAGAAGCATTTCGCTGGGCTCGAGCCAGCCCAGGATTTCTCCCGATGCTTTCGCAAATGCCATGTTGAGCGCGGCACAAAGTTCGGTCCCCGGCGGGCAGGTTTGCCACAAAAAATGTGCACGATACCTTTGTAGAATTTCTCGGCTCTCGTTCCTTGTGCCATCTTCAATGACGATGTATTCCAGATTGGGATAACACTGATAGATCACGGAACGGAGTGTCGCCTCGAGGTGCTGCACATCGCCGATTACGGGCGTAATGATCGTAATGCTCGGAAACGGCGAAGTGGCCGGGGAGCTTGAGTCGGTTTTTGACGTCATCGCGAAAGTTGCTGAGTGGCGCTGCCCAATCGCACGCGCTTGCGCATGCGGGCGAAAATGGGCGTGCACTCGATGCTGTAATTAAGTCAACGGACACTCAAAACGTACACCCACCACAGGCAAAACTTGGATGCAGCGAAGCCCCCTGAGGACGCATCAATAATGCGCGGTAACTTAATCGCTGCGTTATTACTTCTTCCCTAGAACACTGCTCTCTTTTGCACCATTTCCTTGCTCGCCAACGAAAATCTCGGCTCCCCTTCTGATCCTTCCAAAATCCGCGCTGCAAGATACTCCCCGACTGCAGGCCCATGCTTAAACCCGTGCCCCGATCCTCCGCCCACAAACCAAACGTTCTCTATACCCGGATGCCGGTCGATCAAAAAATCTCCGTTCCAGGTGTTTTCGTACTGGCAAACGCGCGTCTCGACAATGGGGGCGCCGCGCAGTGCGGGAAATCGCTGCTCGACAAAACGCCGGGCTTCATCCGCTCCTGCAACGGTCGGCAAGCGCGATTGCGTGTCCGGATCGACCTTCTCGCCATGCCGATCTAGCGCAAACTTCAGCCCCCGGCTCTCCAGGTCCGGCATGCCATAAATTTCGTCCTCCTGAAACAACCACGTGGGCAGCGCCGGCGGGGCGAACCGCGAGTCGCCTGCCGGCACGCCAAAGAAAAACACTTCCTGCCGGCTCGGAAAAATCCGAGCTCCCAAAATTTCCGGGAACAGCTTCCCCAACCAGGCTCCGCAAGCAAAAACAAAGTGCTCCGCCTCGATGCGCTCGCCCGAGGTCGTCGTCACAAAAGAAATCGGTCCCATCGCTCGCGGTTCCGCAATTTGCGCGACGCGATATTCCACGCTGCCACGCATGGCGTCTTCCACAACCGCGGCGACTGCGCGCCGCGCCATCAGCACGCCACTGTTTGGCTCCAATAGCCCCTTGGTGATTCCATCTAATCCAATCTGCGGATATCGTCTCTCCAACTCCGCCCGGCTTAATTCTTGAAAAGGAACGCCACACCGTCGCAACGTCTCGATGGTTTGCTGCACGCGCGTTTCGTTTGTTCCGGCCAGCCACAAAACTCCGGTCTCGTGAAACAATGCGTGCCGCGTCGCCGCAAAAAATTCTTTCCATTGCGCCAACGATCGCTGCGACCAGCGCGTATAGAGTTCGTCCGCCCCATATCCCATGCGAATGATCCGCGACTCCCCAGCCGAGCTCGCACGCGCATTCCCCGGACCATAGGCGTCCACCAACAATACGCGCCGCCCTCGCCGGGCCAAATGCCAAGCGGTCCACGCCCCGAACACCCCGGCCCCAATCACCGCCACGCCAAATCGTTGCTCGCTCATAGTGACGAAATCCTACCTCAGAATCCTCGTACTCACGTTCTGTACTCTTTCGCTCTTGAACTCTTTTCCTCTGCTATATTCTTTGCCATGACTCTTGCCGAAAAAATCCAGAAAGATCTCACCGACGCCATGCGCGCCAAAGACGAGCTCCGCCTCAGCGTCATTCGCATGGTCAAGTCCGCTATCACTTACAAGGAAAACGAGAAGCTCCGCAAGCTCGATGAACCCGAATCCATCCAGCTCCTGCAAACGCTAGTCAAGCAGCGCAAAGAATCCATCGACCAATTCACTAAGGGCAACCGCAACGACCTCGTCGAAAAGGAAACCAAGGAACTGGCCATCATCGAGACCTATCTCCCCGCCGGCGCGAGCGAGGGCGAAATGGACGCCGCTATCGCTAAAGCTATCGCCGAAAGCGGCGCAACCTCAATCAAGCAAATGGGCGCTGTCGTCAAAGCGGCTAAAGCCGCGCTCGAAGGCAAGACTGTCGACGGCAAAGCCCTCAGCGACCGCGTCCGCTCCCGTCTTTCCTAGTAGGTGTAAATAGCGAGGGGGACGATCATGCGCGAATTTGGGGCATGGAGAAAAATCGGCTTGGTGGCGTCGCTGGTTGGCCTGCTTGGCGCGCCCGGTGCGTTTGGACAGACGCCGAGGCCGGCGGAAAACGTCATCCACGTTGAGATTAGCGGTCTGCGAAACGACACCGGTCAAATGCTGTGCGCGCTGTATTCGTCGACGCAAGCCGACGCGTTCCCTAAGAAAGCCGAAAAAGCCGTCGCGCGACTGACCGCAAAGATCGTGGATCGCCAGGCAGTCTGCGAGTTTACCGGAGTCGCTTCTGGGACCTTTGCTGTGTCTGTTGTGCATGACGAAAACTCCAACGGCAAGCTGGACACGAATTTCATCGGCATGCCCCGCGAGGGAGTGGGCGCATCGAATGACGCGAAAGGCCACATGGGGCCGCCTAAATTCAGCGCGGCTGCATTTCAGTATACTGGCGGCCGGCTCGACCTGAAGATTCACGTCAAGTATTTGTAGTCGATATATGTGCCGGAGGTACGCTATGTGCTTGTCGCTGCTGGCGTCGTTCCCTGAATGGAAGCCGCACTTGAGTTTTTTGAGCGACCCCGCGGCCAACGAGTTAATCGCGCTGAGGTGGCTGCATTTTATTTTCGGGATCATTTGGATTGGCTTGCTGTACTTCTTTAATTTGGTTGGCACGCCTTCGATGAAGGCGCTGGAACCGGGCGTTCGCGTGAAGGTTTATCCTGTGCTGATGGCGCGGGCGATGGCGTGGTTCCGCTGGTCGGCGCTGGTCACCGTTATTGTCGGCATGCGCTACTTTTTCTCTTTGCTCGTCACGGATGCGCGCAATTCGGGCGATCCGCGGCTGGCGTTGCGATGGTTTGGTTGGTGGGTGCTGGTTTGGGTGGTGGCGTACGAGGGAATTTACCTGCTGCAGCTTCCGGCTAAGGGGATTCGCGATTCGGTGTGGGTGCGAGCCATTGGGATTGGCGCGATTGTGATTGCGGCCTCTTGGATCGTGATGGCGCTGAACGGCGGGGAGAGCGTTTCCAACGGGCATCTGGCGATTAGCGTGGGAGGCGGGCTCGGGTTTGTGATGCTCCTGAATACGTGGGGCGTAGTGTGGCGCGCACAAAAGCGCCTGATTCAATGGACCCGGGCAGCCGCCGAGCAGGGGACCCCCTTGCCTGCGGAAGCGGAGCGCATGATGCGGTGGACATTCCTCACCGCGCGGACGTCGCTATGGCTTTCGTTTCCGATGCTGTTTTTTATGGGGGCGGCCACCCATTATCCGTTTCTAAGTACGGTAGCGAGATAAAAAGGAAGAAGAAGCCTGCCGTATAAAGCTCACGAAGGAAGCACACGTAAAATAGAAAGGGAGGCGGGCCAGGTCTTCCCGCCTCCCTTAGTTTTCCCGTTTCCGGGAAAACCGGCTAGCCTGACGGAGGGCGGCTAACCGGTCGTGTGTTGGCCTGCCTATGAAACCCCGGTGGCGCGAAAAAAGTTTCATTCCCAAGCAAAAAAGTTGAGTAGAATCAAAATTGAACAAGAGCACGTAGCCGCCGAGTCACCCTCCTATGCCGCGCCCCTCACATCTGAGTTCGGATAACATCCTTAGGTTTCTGCAAGTTAGGCGAGATCCTGCGTCGACCGACGATATTGCGGCAGGCCTGCACACGCGTCGAGCAGACCGCAACGCCCTGCACAAAATGCTGAATACGCTGAAAAAGAGGCGCGCCATTGAGGAGTTGCCCGGCGGCCGCTATCGGCTGGCTGGCCGCAAGGAAGAGCGCGGGGACAGCCGGGGTAGCGGCGGTGACGGTGCCGGACGAAGGTCGACGAGCGCAGGGTCAGGAGTTAGCTCGCAACGAGCCGCGGCTCCGGACCGCGCACCTGCCAGCCGAAACGAAATTACGGGCCGACTCGTGCTGCATCACGATGGATACGGATTCGTCGTGCCTGATCCGCCGGTGGAGTGGCTGGATCGCGACGTGTTCATTCCGCGCGATGGCGTCGAAGACGCAATGCACGGGGATCGCGTCCTGGTAAAAATTCAGCGCGTGAGTGGTTCCGGAGATGGGCAACGTGCCGAGGGGCGAATCCTTCGCGTGCTCGGGCGAGCGCATCCGACGGTTGTGGGATTATTTCGCTATGGCACGCGAGGCAATAGCGTGCTGCCATACGACGCCCGCATGCAGCATGCGATCGAGATTCCTCCAGGGATGGAACTGACTCCAGGGCTGGCCAAGAAGCTTGGTTTCAGCGGCACGGATGAGCGGAGCCTGAAAGGGCGGCGCATTCCGCGTCTGGAAGAGTTGGACGGCGCGGTGGTGAACGTCGAGCTGGTGCGGTATCCGCGAGGGGGCGCCGCGCCGACGGGTCGGGTGATCGAGATTTTGGGGCGGCCTGGCGAACTCGGCGTCGACACGGAAATTATTATTCGCAAACATCATTTGCCCCACGCGTTTCCGGCGGAGGTAGTGCGAGAAGCGGAGCAGCGCGCGATGCCGGTGCAGGAACCGGACCTGGCGGGGCGCGAAGATTTCCGTCATTTGCCGATTGTGACGATCGACGGCGAGACAGCGCGGGACTTTGACGATGCCGTGTACGTCGAGCGTCGCGCGGACGGTGGCTGGCACTTGCAGGTGCACATTGCGGACGTGGCGCATTATGTTCGCACTCTGACGGAGTTGGATGCCGAGGCGCGTTTGCGCGGGACGTCCGTGTATTTTCCGGATCGCGCGGTGCCCATGCTGCCGGAGGCGCTTTCGAACGGCATGTGCTCGCTCAAACCCCGCGAGGAGCGGCTGGTGATGAGCGCGCTAATGGAGTTTGACGCAGCGGGCCGGATGAAGAGCTCGCGGATGACGCCGGGGATTATCAAATCAGCCGAGCGCATGACGTACACCAATGTCAATAAAGTGCTCGAGGGCGACGCGGAGGCGACGGCTCTTTACGCCGCGCTGACGCACCACTTTCGCGACATGAAAGAACTGGCGCTTCTGCTGAACGCGCGGCGCAACGAGCATGGCTCGATCGATTTTGATTTGCCGGAGCCAGTGATCGAGTTCGACGAGCAGCAACGCATGATCAACATCACGCGCAGCGAACGCAACATCGCACACCGGCTGATCGAGGAATTCATGCTGGCGGCGAACCGCGCGGTGGCGGGATATTTGATCAATCGCGGTATTCCCGCGCTACATCGCGTGCACGAAAAACCGGACGCGCGCAAGGTGCTGGAATTCGAGGAGCTGGCGCGCGCGTTTGGTTATTCGCTGGGAGTAGAGAATTTGTATCAGCGCGAGGTTGCCGTGCGCCACGGGCGCGTGCCGTCGCCGGCGAAGGCTGGGCGGCCGGATTCTTATGGCAAGGGGCGCGAACGCGGGATGCGCGTGGCTCTGCCGGGCGCGGCGGAGGACCTGCAGATTACGCCGCAGCACTATCAGAGGCTGGTCCGGAAAGTTGCCGGAAAACCGGAGGAGCGCATCATTTCGTACTTGATGCTGCGGTCGTTGAAGCAAGCGCGGTACGCCGCGGACCCGCTGGGACACTTCGCGCTGGGCTTTGACGAGTACACGCATTTCACTTCGCCGATTCGGCGGTATCCGGATTTGATTGTTCACCGCGTATTGAAGTGGGCGCTGGAGCATCCGCAGGCCTCCGCGCCCGGGACGCCGCACGTTCCGCGCGACGGCGAGGCGGTGGTGTATTCGCACGGCCAACTCGAGGGGATTGCCGCGGAAACTTCGGAAGCGGAGCGCCGCGCCAATGGCGCCGAGCGCGAGCTGATGGATTGGAAGACCGCGCAGTTCATGGAGGAGCACCTCGGCGAGGAGTTCGACGGGCTGATTACCTCGGTGCAGAAATTTGGGTGCTTCGTGGAACTGTTCGACATCTTCGTCGAAGGATTACTACCGATCAACGCATTAGAGGAAGCAACGGGCGCGCGCTGTGTCTATCGCGAACGCGATCACGCGATCGTAGCAATGCCGACCAGCGACAAGCGCAAGGGCGGAGCGGGACGAGGCCGCGGCGCAAAACCGAAGCAGTTGATTTGGCAGCACGGCGACCGTGTGCGAGTGCGCGCCGAGCGCATCGACCCCATGCGCCGCCGCGTCGAATTCGCATTGGCCGACAAAACGTGATGGATAAACTGTTGTTGGCGCTTGGCGCTACACTGATTGCGCTTGCACTGTCCGGCTGCTCGAAAGAACATTCAGGCACAACTTGCCCGATCGATGGGCAGCCGCCACAATGGAGAGGACAAAGAAACAGGAACTCTTGCGAGCTCTTCCACTACAGCGATGTGGAGCGTAAGACGCATTCTTGGTGGGCCGACTGCGAGTTAGCCGGCAAATCATTAGAGAGGAAATGAGATCGTGGGCACTTCTACAATTGCGGGGCGTGACGTTAAGCGGGTGCACAATTTTAATGCGGGGCCGGCGGCGCTGCCGTTGCCGGTGCTGGAGCGCATTCGCGAGGAGTTGCTGGATTGGCGCGGCAGCGGCATGTCCGTAATGGAGATGAGCCATCGCTCGCCCGAGTTTGAGGGCATCGCGTCTCGCGCGGAACAAGGGCTGCGCAAGCACTTGGCCATTCCGGACGAGTACGCCGTGCTGTTCTTACAGGGCGGCGGGAGCATGCAGTTCACCATGGTGCCGATGAATTTGTGCCAGCCGGGCAAGCCGGTGGATTTGCTTCATACCGGCACGTGGACGGCGAAGGTGCTCGGCGAGTTGAAGAAAGGCGTGCTGCACACGGTTGCGGCGTCGACGGAAACGGAAAAGTTCACGCGCGTGCCGCGGCAAAACGAAATTAAGTTTTCAGCCGAGCCTTCCTACGTCCACATGTGCACGAACAATACGATCGAAGGCACGCAGTGGCACACGATGCCAGAGACTGGCAGCGCGCCGCTGGTAGCAGACATGTCTTCGGATATCGCCTCTCGCGCTATCGACGTGAAGAAGTTCGGCTTGATTTTCGCCGGCGCGCAGAAAAATCTAGGGCCGAGCGGCGTCACGGTGGTGATCGTGCGCAAGGATCTGGCCGAGCGGGCGGACAAGAACCTGCCCACGTTGCTGCAATACCGAACGCATATCAAGGAGCGCTCGCTCTACAACACGCCGCCCACGTTTGCGGTTTACATTTTGGGATTGGTGATGGAATGGATGGAGGCCGAAGGCGGCCTGAGCGCGATCGAAAAACGCAACGAAGCGAAGGCCAAGCTGCTCTACGACGCGATTGACGCCGGCGACTATTACTCCTGCCCGGTCGAGAAAGCCTCTCGCTCGCGCATGAATGTCGTCTTCCGCGTAGCCGGCGGCGATGAAGCCATCGAGAAGAAATTCGGTGAGCAAGCCGCAGCAGCAGGCCTAGTCGGCACCCCCGGACATCGCTCGGTAGGCGGCATGCGAGTCTCGCAATACAACGCCGTCGGTCTCGACGCCGTGCAAGAGCTCGTGGATTTCATGCGCGAATTCCAGCGCACTCGCGGCTAAGAATCCAAAACGTATCTCTACTCAACCTCGTCAGCAACTCGCGTGTGCGCGCCCCGCGCCTAAAAAGTGCGGGAACTCACCGCGTTCCCGCACTCCACGCTATTTCGCGGCTTACGCCAAATCAAACAGCAAGACTTCTGCGTCGTTTACTCCAGTCAGCTCCAGCGATTTCTCCGCGGAAATGGCGGCACCGTCGCCTTCGGCCAGTTCTTTTCCGTTGAGCTTTACGCTTCCGCGCGCTACTTGCACGTAGGCGTGGCGCTCGGGCTTGAGCTCATGCTTTACGGATTCGCCGGCGCCCAGCACCGTGGCGTAGAGTTCATTATCCTGGCGGATTTTTACCGCGCCATCGCGGCCGTCGGGCGAGGCGAGCAAGCGCAACTTGCCGCGCTTGTCCGCTTCCGTGAAATTCTTCTGGTCGTACGCGGGCTTCAGGCCCTGATTCTCCGGGAACATCCAAATTTGATAGAGATGTACGGGTTCGGTTTTGGAAGCGTTGAACTCGCTGTGCGTCACGCCAGTGCCAGCGCTCATGTACTGGATGTCGCCCGGCTTGATCACTGAGCCGTTGCCCATGCTGTCGCGATGTTCCAGCTCGCCCTCGAGCACGTACGTGACAATTTCCATGTCGCGGTGCGGGTGCATGGGGAAACCACCGCCGCCGGCGACGCGGTCGTCATTCATGACGCGCAAAGTGCGAAAGTGCACATGCTTGGGGTCGTAGTACTCGGCGAAAGAAAACGTGAAATGCGTGTTGAGCCAACCGTGATCGGCATGGCCGCGTTCGTTGCTCTTGCGAATCTTAATCATGATGTCCTCTTCAGAGAAGCCGTCGCAGCCTGATTCAGCGGCGCTGAGGCCTCAGGACACAGGCGGAAGCCTGTGGCATGGGGCTGATACTACTCGTTATAACGACTATTGTCAAGAGGCACATCTGCATCGACATCACCCACCGTTCGAGACACTACCTGTCAGTTTAGATTCAACGACTTATTGTTCCTCGCTATCCGTTCGTCCCATTTCCGGCAAGCGCTCTTTGGGTGTAAAGTGATAGTGTTGATTTTCGCCCCTGCATTCTGAGGTTTGTTCAATGGATTCCGCTCCAACCGTCACAACTACGCGAAAAGCCGAGGGTACTTCGGCGTCCCGCGAAACCTTGACCGTCACGGACAATCGCACCGGGCGGAGCTACGAAGTGCCCATCACGCACGGCACGATACGCGCCTCGGATTTGCGCCAAATCAAGGTGGACCCCAAAGAATTTGGGATGATGAGCTACGACCCGGCCTTCAACAACACTGCCTCGTGCATCAGCCGCATCACCTATATCGATGGCGACGCAGGCATTTTGCGGTATCGCGGGTATCCCATCGAAGATCTTGCCGAAAAAAGCACGTATCTGGAGACCGCGTACCTGCTCGTGCACGGCGAACTGCCTACCTCCGGGCAGTTGAAGGACTGGGCGTACAACGTCACACACCACACCTTCATTCACGAGAGCATCAAGAAATTTTTGGACGGTTTTCACTACGATGCCCATCCCATGGGCATGCTCATTTCGACCATCGCAGCACTTTCGACCTTCTATCACGATGCTAAGGACGTTTTCAGCGCGGAATCGCGCAGGAAGCAGACCTATCGGCTAATCGGAAAGATGCCGACCATCGCGGCGTTTTCTTACCGCCACTCCCTGGGTATGCCGTTTGTCTATCCGGACAACGAGCTGAGTTATCCAGGAAATTTCCTGAACATGCTCTTCCGCACGACGGAAAGCCGCTACCGGCCGAACCCGACTTTGGAGCACGCGCTCGACGTCCTATTCATACTGCATGCCGATCACGAGCAAAACTGTTCGACCAGCACCATTCGCAATGTAGGGAGTTCCCATGTGGACCCTTACTCCGCTACCGCGGCGGCCATTGCAGCCCTGTACGGCCCGCTGCACGGCGGCGCGAACGAAGAAGTGCTGCGCATGCTGATGGAGATCGGGTCCGTGCAGAAAGTGCCGGAATTCATCAAGCGCGTGAAGACCGGCGAAACCAAGCTGATGGGTTTTGGCCATCGCGTCTACAAGAATTACGATCCACGCGCGCGCATCATCAAAAAGGTTGCGTATGATGTCTTCGACCTGATGGGCAAGAATCCGCTGCTGGAAATCGCGCTGGAGTGTGAGCGGATCGCGCTGGAAGACGATTATTTCGTCAAGCGCAAGCTATATCCCAACGTGGACTTCTACACGGGGCTGATCTACCAGTCGATGGGCTTCCCCATGACCATGTTCCCCGTCCTGTTTGCTATTCCGCGCACCTCCGGCTGGATTTCGCAATGGGAAGAGCTGCTCCTTGATCCCGAGCAAAAAATTGCGCGTCCGCGGCAGATTTATTTGGGTCACGACACCCGCCAGTACGTGCCGATCGACGAGCGCAGCTAACAGCTCCGTGGCAAATCAGCAGTGACATTTTTGGATACGCCAGACCGCAAGACGCTCGACAATTCTGTGCGGCCCGCTATAGTTGAATGAGCGAGGTTCGGATGGGTCAGAACCCCAATGGGTCGTCACATGTGGCGCGGCGCCGCAGTCAGCGAGTGCTGATGCAGGTGGCCGTGCGGATTCGTGGCGAAGATGTTCAAGGCAAGAACATAGAAGAGGAGACGGAAACGCTGGCTATTAATGCGCACGGAGCACTCGTGCTTATGAAGGCGCGACTCACTAGCGGCAGCAAAGTGCTGCTCCAACATAAGCGCACGCAGGAAGAGCAGGAATGCCACGTGGCGTTCCTCGGTCCGGTACGCGCTGGCAAAGCGGAAATTGGACTGGAGTTTTCGTCGCCGCGGCCGGCCTTTTGGCGCGTGGCATTTCCTCCTGAAGACTGGACGCCGCGCAGTCCGGAAGCGCGCACCGTGGCCAGCCATCGAGGGGACAAGTCTCAGGGCTGAGATGGACTCGTCTTCTTACCGCTCGACTTTTTTTCCCCAGTCTTTTACTCCGTAAAGCGCAATCCGTTCAAAATGCGGAAAAGTACCCGTCGCGGCTTGCGATGTGAATGTCTGCGCCAAAGAGAGCGGAAAGTTTCTCCGATGTAAGCGTCCCCTGCTTTGACCCGTCGGCAACGATGCGGCCTTCGCGCAGCAACACGACTCGCTCAATTTCCGGAATAATTTCCGAAACATGATGCGTGACCAAGAGAATGCCCAGCCCGCCTCTCGCGAGAGAGCGCATGGTGTCGCGCAATTGCATCTGCGCTCCAATGTCGAGTCCATTGCTGGGCTCATCGAAGAGCAGAGTTTGCGGTTCGTGCACCAACGCGCGAGCGATCAGCGTGCGCTTCGCTTCACCTGAGGACATCTGCGCCACTGGGCGCGCCGCAAGGTGTGTAATCCCCAAACGCGCGAGCGACACTTCGCTCTTCTCGAGCAGATCTGTACTGGGCGAGTGATGCGGGAAAATCCGTGTGCTACCGAAAAAACCGGAAAGCACCACGTCGCGGCCAGTCGCATCGGTCGTGCAAGAGGCCAAAAAGATCCGGAGAAACGATGCCTAGCAGGGAACGCAACTCAAACACGTTCCAGCGCTCCCGCCCGAGAATCGAGATGGAAGAGCCTTCTTTAGCAAGTGGATGGCATTCTCGCGTGATGGTCTTAATCAGCGTGGACTTGCCGCAGCCATTCGGTCCCAAAATGCAGACATGCTCGCCGGCTTCAACGCGTACGGTGATATCTTGCAGCGCCGGGTGCTCTCCCCGCATCACGGTGACGTGTTTCAGGGCGAGAAGAGGATGTGGGCTTGGACTGTGCGCCATGGCGTAAGCCGGTATGTCCTAAAGAGTTTAGTGCGTCGAGGAAGAAAATAAAAAGGAGGTGAAAACGCTTCCGTTCTCACCTCCCGGGGTGGTGGGGTGTTGCTGACATTCCTCAGCAGCAAAACAGGCCTGCCCTGCCAGGCAGGTCTGGTGACTCACTCGCGTGATGTCGCCGCAATGCGGTAAGAGACTTACCACCAGAGGGCATGTCTGCGCGCTTTTTAGCACCGCAAATCGTGCGTGTCAACTTCAAAAAACGCAGCCCATAACGCTATTCTTGACTGCTCGGCACAGTCCCGCAGCATCTCCCGCCCGCACTACACGCCGACCACGACCCTGCTTACATGCTTCGTCGGATAGGCTTCCTTCAACAAAAATGCTCATCATGATGGATTCCCGGCGCGTCGTGAGACCAGCATGAGCACTGCCGCAAAGCGTAAGAAGCCGGAAGAGGAACATCCACCTGCCGCGGTGACAAGCCCGGCGGAAGAGAAGCAGGTAGAAGTACGAGTCGCTATCAGCGCCAGCGTGGTGTACGAAGCCATCTTCCGGGAGGGAGAGGACGAACTCAAGCGGCCTTCTTCCGCGCTGGCTTGGTCTGGATTCGCGGCTGGTTTGACAATGGGGTTCTCACTCGTGGCGGAAGGGCTCCTGGCGGCGCACCTTCCAGACAGCGCGTGGAGCCCGCTGATCTACAA
The DNA here is from genome assembly GCA_025463055.1 of Candidatus Acidiferrum typicum. Taxonomy (GTDB): domain Bacteria; phylum Acidobacteriota; class Terriglobia; order Acidiferrales; family UBA7541; genus Acidiferrum; species Acidiferrum typicum_A. Next base: position 98,745 of record JAOAPV010000070.1, on the reverse strand, counting down.
ACTGGGATATAGGGTGGGCTTTCTCATGGTCATCCTGGGGCGCCCGCAGCTCTACACGGAAAATACGCTCACCGTGATTCTTCCCCTCTTGTTGCGCAAAAATGCGTCGACCTTAGCGAGCGTGGCCAGGCTGTGGGGCGTGGTTTTACTATCCAATCCGGTAGGGACATTTCTCTTTGCGCTGTGTATCGGGAAAATTGCGGTGTTCAATCCCCACGTGCAGCAGACGCTCATTCAGGTCAGCCAGGAAGGCTCGGGAGACGCTTTCTGGGTGGCGCTTACACGCGCCGTGTTTGCGGGTTGGCTGATTGCGCTGATGGTTTGGCTGTTGCCGGGAGCGGAGTCGTCGCGCGTCGGGATCATAATCATCGTGACTTACCTGATCGGGCTCGGCGGCTTTCACCACATTATCGCCGGTTCCAATGAGAATTTTTTCCTGGTGGTCACTGGCGCCGGAATCCTGGGGTTACTACCTCCTGCGCTTTTTCCTGCCCACATTGATAGGAAATGTTCTTGGCGGAGTTTCTCTGGTGGCCTTCCTCAACCACGCGCAGGTGGTGGCCGGCAAAGAAAGCACGCGCGCGGCTTAATTAGTCCCCGGCGACGCACTCCGGCGTAGACATGCGAGCGAAGCGTCCCGCACTTTGTCCTTGGTATTCCGCCCGCGCGCGAATGCCGTCCTGACGCGCACCGGGCCGCAGCCCGTCCTGAAGTTTTTCACGTAGCCGGCGGTGCGCTCGGAATAGGCGCAACCGGACAGCTACAACCGATATTCCCAGGCGGCTGGCGACTTCCTGCGTCGAATAGTGCAGCACATCGCGAAGTAAGCAAGCTTGCCGCAGATCAGGCGGCAGTTGCACAATGGCTTTCGCAAGCAGCCGCCCCGTTTCGCGCCGCGCGCAGCGTTCTTCCGGATCCTGTTCTTCGGACGCGATCCCGCTGCCCAGCGTCTCGTCGCTTTCGCCCTTGGTCTGATCGAGCGAAGCGATTTTGCCGTCGCGACGCTGGCGCAATAGGTCGATGGAGGTGTTCGCCGCAATGCGCGAGATCCACGCGCGAAAATCGTCGATCGACTCGTCTTGCTTCCCGGCAAACTGCTCCAGGCGCGACCACGCCTTCAGCACCGTCTCTTGGCTGACATCCTGTGCATCCGCAGCGTTTCCTGTGAGCCCGCGAGCACGGCGGTATAGCGTCGGCAAATACGGCGAAACCATCTCCGCGAAGGCCTCTGGGTTTCCGTTTCGCGCCTGAGCCAGCAAGCTAGAAGGCCTGTGGGGAGGGGCGTCAGCGTAGAACGTGTAGGGAGCTGCGCTCATGTCAGTGGTTCAACTGGCAGGCCAAGCGCCACGATTCATTGCCTGGCTATCTACAAGGAAACATTAGGCATACCTGCGGGGACGGTGACCACGTTATACAAAGTTATCGACCGCTTTTGGGACGGGGATGTCGCGAAAGCGGTCAGAGTACCGGACCGCCTAGCCTTGCGATATAGCGGGGCTGTCTCCTCCCCGTCGGAGTGCCAGCGCCACCGCGCCCGCAATCAGCCCGCCAGTGATGATCACAGCTTCCCATACCAAACCCGCCGCCAGCACCAAGGGCCCCGGCGCCCCAAACGGCGCCAGCAGCGCAACCAGCGCCGCCTCTCGCACTCCGATCCCGCCCTGTGTCAGCGGCAGCACCGCCGCCAACTTTGCCAGCGGCCAAGCGAACAGCCATACACTCAGCGGCAGTTTCAGCCCGCAATATTCCGCGAGTTGCGCCGTGAGCAGCAGGAAGCAAGTCTGAATGCCGGTGCCCAGCAGCCAGCCCAATACCAGCACACGCGGACGCTTCGACACCGAGCGAAGCGCATGTCGCAGTCGCGCCAAACGCCTGCGAAAACGAACCGAGCGCCGGGCCAAAATCTTCTTGCGCAGCCGAAACATTACGCCGAGCAACAAAATCAGCGCAATCGCGACGACCACGAAATCCTTTTCCAGCTTGTCTTCCAACTCGTCCGGCACCAGTTCCAACTCTGGAGCCAGAAACAATCCCAGCAACACCAGTCCGGCCTGCGCCGTTACGTCCAAAAAGCGGTCCACCAGGTTGCCCGTCAACACCGCTGCTGGACGCGGGCTCCGGCGCAATCCCACCGCCAGCCGCACCACGTCCCCGCCGACAATCGAAGGGAGAAATAGGGTGCCGAAGAGTCCGCCGGCATAGCACTGCGCACTGGTTGCAAAATCTAGCCCTGCGCCCGCTGCGTTGACGACCATCCGCCATTTCAGCACGCCAATGCAATGCGTCAGCAGGTATCCCAACAACACCGCAAAAAAGATGGGCACTGGAACTCGCGCGATTGCCGCGCGAAGAGGGGCTACCGGAAGAAAATGCAGCAGCACGCCCAGTACAACAAGCGCGGCGACCCACCGCAAAATGATGAGCCACCAACCGCGCAAGGCTCGCTGAGAGAGTGCGGCCATTATTTCGTAGTAGAGGTTATCTCACAAATAGGTGAGCGGTGAACGTTGTTGGGTGTGTGCGCAACGCCGATTCTGGAATTGTCCGACGAAGCGACTCGAAGTCAAATCGCCGACACCTGCTGAATCTCAATTCAGGCTTGCTTACGCGAAAATGTCGTTGATCTTTTCCGCCAGCGTGAAATCGTAATCGCTGATTCCCTTGACGCTGTGCGTATTCAAATCGATCACCACTTTGTTCCACACATTGCACCATTCCGGATGATGGTTCATCGACTCCGCCACCAGCGCCACCCGCGTCATATTCCCGAACGCCGCCACAAAGTCTTTGCACTGAAATTCGCGATGAAGCTTTCCGTTCGCCAAGCTCCAGCCCGTCGCCTTCTTCAGGCGCTCCTGCACTTCTGCGTCACTCAACTTCTTCGCCGGCATAATGTGCCTCCGCCTACATTGCATCGTCTCGTTCCCAGATGCGGCCTACGCCTTAATTATGCGGGTGCACACACGTTGTCACAAGGAACCACTTCACTCTAAGTAGAGCCTGCAGCCTTCTCAATTTGTTCAGCGAAATTTGCGCAGCGGAAATGGACGGCTGTCCTTGCGCCTAAGATTTCATTTCTTCGGCAGCGTTATGTCGAGATCCTGGGACTCTCTGTTTAGTGAATTCCGCGACTTTTTGGCGGATTTCGTCGCGCACTCGCCGGAAAACCGTTTTCCGCTCTTCCGGCGATCCCGTAGATGCGGTGGGGTCTGGCAGGCTCCAATGAAACAGATTATGCGTGAACGGCCAAACCGGAAAGCGCTCTCTCGCGGCATCGCACACTGTAACTACGCAGGCAAAATGCTCCTTCAGGGATTGCGCCAATTCCTCGGAGTGTTGGTTCGAAATATCCACGCCCACTTCTTTCATTACATCAACTGTCAGTGGATTTCTATCGGGCGTCTTCACCGCCGTGCTTACGCCGATGAACTTGTCGCCCGCAAATGCGTGCAGAAAACCTTCCGCCATCTGACTGCGCGTCGCATCACCCGTAGAAAAGAAAAGCACCTTTGGTTTGTGAGTCACTGCTCGTCCTCCGTGAGTCACCACCGTTTGATGCGACCTACTAGAAATACGACACAATCCATGCCAGTCCCAATCAGGTGAATGGCATATACGCCCTGATGCATCGAAAATTGGCGATATCGCCCGTCCTCAACGCAAGTGTCATCTCTGCAACAGGCTTGACACAAATCGGCACCCGTTGTTAACTGCCCCGCTGCGAGGAGGTCCGATCTAATGAAATTCCGTTTGCGCGGTGCTCTTGCGGCTGCAGCAGCGTCCTTGGTGTTTCCCAGTTTAATTTTCGCGCAGGATTCGTCCCACACCTTCACGGCCATGGACGAATTTCAGCTTCAAATCGCCACCGATCCGCAAATTTCTCCGGACGGCAAAAAAATTGTATACGTCCGCCGCTTCGCCGATCCCATGACGGACAAGCGTTACTCCAATCTGTGGGTCATCAATGTTGACGGCACCGATCAGCGGCCGCTTTCCTCGGGCAACCACTCCTACATGTCGCCGCGTTGGTCTCCCGACAGCACCCGCATCGCCTTCCTCTCCGACGTGGACGGCAAGCAGCAAATTTACGTGCGTTGGATGGACACCGGGCAAACCGCGCGCGTTACGAATCTCGAACAATCCCCGGACGCCATCGCTTGGTCTCCCGACGGCAAGATGATTTCGTTCTCCGCGCTCCTGCTCGGCAAAGGCCCGCACCTCGCTGATTTGCCTGCGCCACCCTCCGGCGCGAAATGGGCCGAGCCGGCCGCAGCGTATGATCGCCTCGTTTACCGCTTCAACGGCGCCGGCTACCTTAAGCCCGGCTATCATCAAGTGTTTGTGGTCTCCGCGGATGGCGGCGCGCCGCGCCAGGTTACGAACGGCAGCTTTCCCAACGGTGGGAGCGACCTTGGCGGGCTCACACGCGCCGCCTGGTCGCCGGATGGAAAATTTCTGCTAGTCTCCGCGAACCGTCACCCGGAATCCGATCACGAATATTTCGATACGGAAGTGTACGAATTCAACGTAGCCGACGGCGCGTTTCGCGCTCTCACCAATCGCAAGGGCCCCGACAATAACGCAGAGATCTCTCCCAACGGTAAATGGATCGCCTACACAGGATTCGATGACCGCTACCAGGGACACCAAACCACCAAACTCTACGTCATGAACCGCGATGGCAGCGGCTCCCACTCCGTTACGGACAAGCTCGACCGCGACATTCAGTCTCCGCAATGGGCGTCTGACAATAGCGGACTTTATTTCCTCTACAACGACCAGGGCGATACGAAAATTGGCTTCACCACGCCGGACGGCAACTCCAAGAAAATTGCCGACCATGTTGTCTCGGGCACCAGTGCCTATGGCGGCGGCTCGTTTTCCGTTTCGCGTACCGGCACTATCGCTTTCACCTACGGACGCCCGGACAATCCCGGCGATATCGCCGTCTCAACCAATGGCGCAATGCGCGTGCTAACCGCTGTCAATCAGGAACTGTTGCAGCAGAAAGCGCCTGGTCACGTCGAGGAAATCTCGTACGAATCCTCAAAAGACAAGCGCAAAATTCAAGGCTGGATCATTCAGCCACCCGGCTTCGATCCCTCCAAGAAATATCCGCTCATCCTCGAAATTCATGGCGGACCTTTCGGCGATTACGGCGATCGTTTCGATCTTGAAAAGCAAGTCTGGGCTGCCATGGGCTACGTCGTGCTCTACACCAATCCGCGCGGCAGCACTAGCTATGGAGAAGAATTCGCCAACCTCATTCATCATGCCTATCCCGGCGACGATTTCGACGATCTCAATAGCGGCGTCGATGCGGTCGTGGCCAAGGGTTACATCGACACGAACAATCTCTTCGTCACAGGTGGCAGCGGTGGCGGCGTGCTCACGGCCTGGACCATCGAGCACACCACACGCTTTCGCGCGGCCGCCGCGCTCTATCCCGTCATCAACTGGTACAGCTTCGTGCTCACCAGCGATATTCCCTTCACCGCAAAATATTGGTTTCCCGGCAATCCCTGGGATAACACCGAGCAGTACATGAAGCGCTCGCTCACCGATGAAGTCGCGAAAATCAAAACTCCCACGCTTGTCATGACTGGCGAAGAGGACTATCGCACGCCGATTTCCGAAGCAGAGCAATTTTACTCCGCGCTAAAGCTACTCAACATCGAATCCGTGCTCGTCCGCGTCCCGGAAGAACCGCACGGCATCGGCCGCCGTCCCAGCCATCACATCACCAAAATGTTGTACGTAGCCGGCTGGTTCGATCAACACAAATCCAAGCCGTAGTCATTGTAGGGGCGCAGCATTGCTGCGCCCCTAGCTCGGCGCGATCTCAGATTCGGCGAGCGCTATCTTTTGCCTTTGCCCGTAACCCGTTTATGTGCTGTTTATCTTCCCCGCTGTATACCTAACCCAGTTCGGCTGCCCAATCGAATGAAACACACGAAACGAAAAGAGAAAACCATGCGCAAACACCTCACCTTTCTCAGCCTCGCCGCACTCTTCGCCGTCGCTCTTGTTTCCGCCGCGAAATTTTCCCACGCTGCGCCCAAGCCGGGTGCCTCTGGCTATCACATAATCAAGACCGTTTCTGTTCCTGGCGATGAGGGCTGGGATTACATCTATGTCGATAGCGACGCGCGACGCGTCTACATCTCTCACGCCACGCACGTCGTAGTCATGAATGCCGATACCTACGCCATCGAAGGCGATATCCCGGATACGCCAGGCGTGCATGGCATCACCGTCGCTCCCGACCTCGGCCGCGGGTTCACCAGTAACGGACGAGCTAATACCGTAACGATCTTCGACGCGAAGACTCTGAAGACACTCGGCACAGCCAAGACCGACGCGAATCCCGATGCCATCATCTACGATCCCGCTACCAAGCGCGTCTTCACCTTCAATGGCCGCGGCAAAAACTCCACCGTTATCAACGCGGCGGACGGCTCGGTCGTCGGGACGATTCCTCTGGGCGATAAGCCCGAATTCGCGGTCGCGGACGGCAAGGGCACTATGTTCGTGAACGCAGAAGAGACATCGAATCTCATCGTGCTCGATTCGCAAAACTTGAAAGAGACGCATCGCTGGCCTCTCGCGCCCTGCAAATCTCCGTCCGGCCTGGCCGGTGATCTCAAGAGCCGTCGCCTCCTAGCTGTATGCGATGACAAAGTTTCCTCTGTCGTGGACGCGGATTCAGGCAAGGTCGTCGCCAACCCCGCCATCTGTGATGGCCCAGACGCCGCTGCCTTCGATCCTGCGCTCAGTTATTTCTTCGCATCCTGCGGCGACGGCAATCTCACCGTGATCCACGAAGATTCGCCCGACAAGTTCACGGTGGTGGACAATATTCCGACCAAGAAAAGTGCGCGCACCATGGGCCTCGATCTAAAAACGCACAAGATCTTTCTGCCCAGCGCCGAGTTTGAGCCGCCAGCCCCAGGCGAGCGTCGCGGAAAAATAAAGCCCGGCTCCTTCGCGATAATCGTAGTCGGGAAGTAGTGCATCAGCGTTCGCCGGTCTTCAAACCTGCGACCACCGCCTAAAAGTAAGTTCCCAAATTGGGAAAGGTCTCGTTTTCCCATCACACACCCACAGCTATTGACCCAGGTGCGCGATTCTGGACGGGCGGGAAGCCTCACTCGGTGATGTCCAATGCTCGTAATCGCTGTTCGACCCCGGAATTTGACCTTCCAATGTAAAGACCTTTACTAATCCGTACACTAGGGGCTAGCATTCAGCATGTCCCGCCCACCCCTTAGCCGACAATCGCTCTCGTCCTATTTGGACCCTGCGGCGACCAACTGGGCCGAGTCTCGCAATCCATTTATTTTCAAAGTGTTGCGGCCTCTTTATTCCTCTTTGCCCTCCTTTGCGAGCTGCCGTCGTTTGTTTTCAATGGGTTGCGGCCTCTTTTGGCAAAACCCGGGGGTGGGGGTAGGTCCCTTCAGCCCCTCTTTGGAATTAATGACATAGAGACTCTTTTCCGCGGCTCTGCGCGTCCCTCCCGAGCTTTGTGTTAAATTTCATGCCTTCCTGTTAGGAGACAGGGCATCCATGAAACACCTCACATTGCTCCTTTTATTGTTCGCCGCGCAGCTTGCTTCGGCGCAAGACTGGGCCAAGGCCAAGCTGGAGAAATCGCCGCGCCACCGCGAATGGGTCACCGTCAAGCATGACGGACGATCCGTCGAGACCTTCGTGGTCTACCCGGAGTCGAAGAGCAAAACGCCGGTAGTTCTCGTTATACACGAAATCTTTGGCATGACCGATTGGGTTCAGGATCTCGCCGATCAACTCGCAGAAGCCGGCTACATCGCTGTCGCGCCCGATCTCCTCTCCGGCATGGGACCGAACGGCGGCCGCAGTTCAGCTTTTACGCAGGACAAAGTGATGGAGGCCATAAACCATCTCAATCCCGATCAGATCACGGCGGACCTGAACGCAGTCGCCGACTACGGAAAAAAGCTCCCGGCGAGCAACGGAAAACTGTTCGTTACAGGATATTGCTGGGGCGGCGGGCAATCCTTCCGCTTCGCCACGAATCGTAACGATCTGGCAGCCGCGTTTGTTTTCTACGGAGTGCCGCCGGAAAAAGCCGCGATGGCTCGCATTACTGCCCCGGTGTACGGCTTCTATGCGGGAGATGACGCGCGCATCGATGCGACTCTTCCCGAGGCGACTCAAAATATGAAAGCCGCCGGCAAAACATTCGAGCCGATCACCTATGAAGGGGCGGGCCACGGCTTCATGCGCGCCGGCGAAGCGCCCGATGCAAGCGAACCCAATCGCAAAGCCCGCACCGAAGCTTGGGCCCGCTGGAAATCGCTACTCGCAAAATGAACCCGTGGGGCATAACAACGAAGGAGCGATTCAGAGTGATGATTCGCGCGGGCACATCGGGATGGGCGTATCCGAGCTGGAAGCCGGGCTTCTATCCGGCGAAGCTTGCGTCCGCAAAATTCTTGGGCCATTACGCTAGCCGGTTGAACACGGTGGAAGTGAACTACACGTTTCGCCGCTTCCCAACGGAGAAATTGCTTCGCGGCTGGATCGAAGCGACTCCGGCGAATTTTCAATTCGCCATCAAGGCGCACCAGAAAATCACGCACGTAGCACGGCTGCGCGATGTGGCCGATTTCACTTCAGATTTTCTGCGCTCGCTGCAGCCGCTGGATGAGGATAAGAAATTAGGCCCGGTCTTGTTTCAGTTGCCGCCCTTTTTGAAATGCGATGTCGCTTTGCTGAAGGATTTTCTGGAGACGCTGCCAAGATCGTTGCGTTCCGCATTTGAGTTTCGCCACGCTTCGTGGTTCAGCGAGGAAGTGTATGCTGCGTTGCGCGCCGCAAACGCCGCGCTGTGCAATGCCGAAAGCGAAAAGCTCGAAACTCCGGATGTGCAGACCGCGGATTTCTCGTATCTCCGGCTACGCAAGGAAGAGTATTCAGCGAAAGAACGCAAAGCCTTGGAACAAAGAATCGCACGGCTCGGCGGCAGCGGCGATGTGTACATTTATTTCAAGCACGAAGACACGCCGGAAGGCGCCCTGCACGCGGAAACCGTGCTTTCCGCCGCTAAGTCATAAGTATGGACAAGAAAAATTGGTGCCCGAAAGAGGACTCGAACCTCCACGACCTTGCGATCACTAGAACCTGAATCTAGCGCGTCTGCCAGTTCCGCCATTCGGGCACGTATGCGGTGTGTTGAACGGGCTCAAGCCGAGCCCGCCAGCACTGTGAGGCAAATTAATTTTGCCCGCCGCGGCAGGCTTTGTCAACGAATGCCGGTTTGCCGCACCTAACTCTGGGCCGGTTCACCGCACCTAATTTGGGATGGAGGCAAGCGATGTCGAAGAAATCGATTCTGATGCTGGTTGGCGATTACGTGGAAGATTACGAAGTGATGGTTCCGTTCCAGGCGCTGCTAATGGTCGGCCACACGGTTCACGCCGTCTGCCCAGGCAAGAAGTCCGGCGAATTCGTCCGCACCGCGATTCACGATTTCGAGGGCGATCAAACGTACTCAGAAAAACGCGGACACAATTTTTCGCTGAATGCCACGTTCGACCAGGTCAAAGCCGAAGATTACGACGCGTTGGTGCTTCCCGGCGGCCGCGCTCCCGAATATATTCGGCTCAATCCGCGCGTTCTGGAAATTGTGCGCTACTTCGACAAGGCGAAAAAGCCCATCGCCGCCATCTGTCACGCGGCGCAGATTCTGGCTGCTGCCGGCGTGTTGAAAGGGAGAAAATGCAGCGCTTATCCCGCCGTCGGTCCGGATGTCACAACCGCGGGCGGCACGTTCGCGGAGCTCGGAATCAGCGAAGCAATTGCGGACGGTAACCTGGTCACGGCGCCCGCGTGGCCCGCACACCCGGCCTGGCTGGCCAAGTTTCTAGTGGTTCTTGGCACGAAAATTGAACTGTGAAGCTGACGTGACAGAGTTATGCGTTGGCCGCGCGCACAACCGGAACGTCCACCACGTGCTCGGCCACAAACCATACTTGCAGTTCGTTGGTGCGGATCACGTCGCTGACAAGCAGGTCATTGGTGCCGTCGTCGCCGGCCTCATCGGCTTGCTTGGCCATGGTGCGCGCTTCTTTGAGGATAAATTCGTGGGCTTCCAGCAGGCGCGAAATTTGCACGGGCACTTCCTCGCGGCCTCGCGGCGGCCTTGGGATTATCGTCGTTTCGGCAATATCCGCGGCCATAGCCAGGCTGATGCCGCCAAGAAGCTGGATGCGCTCGGCAATCTCATCCACCAATTCGTCTTGCTCGCCGTGATGCTTATCGAAAAGCAAGTGCAGTTGATAAAATGTGTGGCCCGACACCTGCCAATGATGCTTCTTGTACATGTCGCGCAAAGTCATCGTGTCAGCGAGGATTTGGTTTAAGTTGCCTACGCTTTCGGCGCGGACATTTTCATCGAGGGCGATGGGCATGCGCGTTATTTTTCCATACGGCTGAATCTCTCGAGCTTTCTGGTGAAGGATCGGAGTTGCGCGATCGGATCCGGCCTCGAGTTGCTCACTCTTGGCGTGGGAACGATGGTTTTTCGGGCTCATAGATTCTCTCCTCAAAGAATACGCGATAGGTTTTCTGGCGGCGTGATTTGGGCAAACGACAAATGCGCTCGACAGGCAAAGGTTGGATTACCTGTCTGCGAGAAAGGATACAGCCCGGCCTCCCGAAAACGCAACGCGTAGAACGCACCACGTCGAGATCCACCGAAACTATCGAATCGTCTGGACGGCCATTGAAGGGGCGAGGCGGGAGAATACAAAAGATATGAAAGTTATCGTCGCGACGCGCGCAAGCCGTTTGCGCTACTTACGGGCAGGCGAGGTTTTGCCGCGCGCCATTCGGGCCAGAGCTTGGGAATATTCCGCAATCGTTTCGGGGATCGCACGATTGTGAACGCACTGGCCTTTCCGAGTGCATTCAATAAGGCCGGCATCGGCAAGAATTTTAAGGTGATGGGAAACGGTAGCGGGGGTGACACCGCGAAGGGCCACGATTTCACCGCAGATCATCTCTTTGTTGGCGGAGATTGATTCAAAGATCATGAGACGGGTGGCGTCCGCCAAAGCCTTTGAAATCTTCTCGATACGGGCTCTTTCCATGTACAGCTCCAGTGTAGCCGAGACCGCCGCAAACGAACACAAATAACGACCCAGCCGCGACCTCTACAAGATCAGATGCAACGGAATAGTTAGATGCTCATCTAACTGTCTAAATTGGCTGAAACTCTAAAAACGTCAATTTGGAATTGGAGAAAGACCATGAAGAGGCTCGAAGGAAAAGTGGCGGTAGTTACCGGAGGAAACAGCGGCATCGGACTTGCGGCGGCGAAGCGGCTGCAGGAAGAGGGCGCGCACGTGGCAATTTCCGGGCGCAACGCGAAAACTCTTGAGGACGCGGTAAAGACGATTGGCAACGGAATTTTGGCGGTGCAGTCTGACGTGTCCAAGGCCGCGGACTTGGATAAGCTGTACGCGACGGTGTCCAAAAAGTTCGGCAAGATTGACGTCCTCTTCGTCAATGCGGGCATCTACAAATTTGCGCCGTTTGAAGCGACGGGCGAAGGGCTGTATGACGAGTTGTTTGATATCAACACGAAAGGCGCATATTTCACGATTCAGAAGGCTCTCCCTTTTCTAAACGACGGCGCATCGATCATCTTGAACACATCCGTAGCCGGGGAGACCGGAGTCGTGAACGGCACGGTGTATGCGGCGACAAAAGCCGCAATGCGATCGTTCACGCGCTCGATTGCGGCTGAGCTGGTCGGACGCGGAATCCGCGTGAACGCGGTGAGCCCGGGCCCGATCAACACGCCGGAGGGGTTTGCCCGGACGGGGCTCTCGGAAGAAGCGATGGAAGAATTCAAGACCACTATCATCAGCCAGGTGCCGATGAAGCGCATCGGCCAACCACATGAGATCGCGGGCGCCGTTGCGTTCCTCGCATCTTCGGACGCCTCGTACATTACAGGTGCGGAACTCCCGGTGGACGGCGGGTTCGGGCAAGTCTAATGGGCCCAACTGGGCGGAGAGGACCACTGTCCTCTCCAGCTCGGCACCGGCCGACGAAAACCCTTCGCGGCTCAGGCGAACAATATGTTGGCGCTACTGCTACTGTTCCTGGCCGCGACCGATCGAAGGATCTGGACTTGTGGCGGAGTTGAGGTCAAGAAACCAGGCGTGTGCGGTGTCACCCGGCGCGTAGCAGTTGCCGTCGCGGTTGTAACTGGCGGCGCAATGCGCGGTGAATTGTTTGCGGCGCGGTGATTGCGCGAACTGCCATAGCGCAGCGTACGAAACGCCGCTTGCGGAAGGCGGCGGCGGATTGTGCGGGACGACACAGCCGGGCGATGGCGGGCAGGCATCGTTATAGACGAAGTAAGCCACGTCGCGTTTGCCGATATGATTGCGAATGTCATCAGCAGTGATAATGGTCACGTCGTGGCCTTCGCTAGCCGGCATGCCAGAGCAATAAACTCCGGCGCGATACCCGGCGCGCGCAAGTTCATCGACCCACGCTCGCAAATATGCGTGATAGTTTTCCGGCAGCCGGCCTCCTTCTTCGATATCAAGAAAAATAATCGCCCGTGGAGGGAATCCTTCCTTTTTCGCGGCGTCAGCGGCGTTTGCTGCGTCCGCGATTCCTCGTTTCGTGGTCTGCGATGGGGATTTGAGTTCCGCGATTTGCGGACCGTTATACAGAAGAAGGAAGCCAAATTTCTGCGCGAACAAGAGTCGCCTCTTACCCATCCAGTTATTTTGCTTAGCTCCGGGCGCAGGGCTGAGCCAGTAGCCCGCAAAAGAAAATATCTTGCGCAGAATAGGAAGCGCATCGTCGCCGGGATAGGTGTTGAGATCGAAACCAAGATACGTCGGCGTCGACGGCGATTCCTGTGCGGGTATGCGGGAAGGGAGAGTCAGCAGAGCGCAAGCTGCAGCGCCGATGGCCAAGCAGTAAATCCATAGGGCGGGAAGTGTACGGCGCATCATCGTTTGCGAGGTGCTGAATTCATCGACTTGGAACAGAGTGAAGACACAATGGTGCCCGGGGTGGGAGTCGAACCCACATGAGGAAAAATCCCCGGAGGATTTTAAGTCCTCAGCGTCTGCCATTCCGCCACCCGGGCAAGGCAGAGATAAAACATAGCATAAACAAGACTTATTTCAATTTGGCTTGCCGACCAGTCGACTGTCAGATGCCTCGGTGTTCCTCAGCAACCGCATAGGACGTTTGATCCCACGACAGATTTACGTAGCTTGGAACGGAATGGGGGAGACTGAGACCGCAACTGCTTCGTATCCTTTTTGCTTCAGCAAAGCACTTACACTGTAGGCAGAAATCTCTTTATGCCGACTCGGCCCGACCATTATTTCCGTAATGGCGAGGCGCTTCAATGGAGCGCCGTCACTTGAAGGATACGCGATTGGCAAATGCCGCGACATTAGCTGCTTCTCTGGCGATATTAGAGGTTCGGAAACTCGTTTTGCTGCAATTGATGAACAACGCGATATTCGTTCTCGCCTTTAAAGTCGGCGTGTTTCACCATCGGGCTGAGATAAGAAAGCATGGTGTCCCATTCTACTGGAAATTCCTTTTCCCAATCCTCTCCAGAACCGCCGCGCTTTTGCAGCCCTTCCCTAAAGAATCGGATAGAGGCGCTCGCCACTTTTGCTGCGAGCACCCTATGCAAGGCCGAGTCATAGTTAACCCGCGCAACCGTATGTCCTGGGCCAAAGGGCCCTCCAGTGGGAAAGCCAATTGCGTATCCATTCTCGCGCCACCGTAAGCGCGCCATTGGCTGAGATCGTCCCTCTCCTGACTGAAGCATGCTACAAACCACCAACTGCTATACTTGGCCACCGTAACCGTTTCGCGGCTGCTGTGGTATTTAGTCGCGTCCGCTAATAACCGACGTTCAGTTTCGGAAAACGACTGCCCACTTGCCTGTAAATCAACATAAGCATCGCGCAGCAGGTCGGTTGCATAGCTGATTTCCGTGCTGTCATTCAAGCAAGAGACTTGCGTCGCGTAGAGTTGACCAGAATTGATGATCTCCAGGAGTGCGGTGCCAGTGGTGTAGTGCCACAGGATGGTGTAGTGCCACAGGATATCGTTCCCGCTCACGTCAAGTGCCCGAAGTTCCTTGACAGTTTCAATGAGAAACGCCGCGTATTGTTTCTGCTCTTCTTCCGTTATCGGCAGCTGTGCTTCTTTCTTCTGCCTGGAATGAAAGTTACGGTCCGATGGACGATACAACCTTCTTACTTCGGTTGCGGGAACCCGGCACCTCAATGTTCGGGTGCTAAAATGGGAACAGTTATGAAGCGTTCTGGAATTGCGGATCTACCCCTGCACGGAGGGCGCGTGCCACCGTGGCTGGCTGAACGCATGACCCTGCTGGGCACCGCCATTACGGAAACAATTCTCAGTCACTATGGCCAGTCGGAATTCTTCTCGCGGCTGAGCGATCCGTTCTGGTTTCAAGCCCTCGGTTCGGTGATGGGCATGGATTGGCACTCGTCCGGGATTACCACATCGGTTTTGGGTGCGCTGAAACGCGGGCTAAATCCGCGTGCCCACGACTTGGGCATCTATGTGTGCGGCGGGCGCGGCAAACACTCTCGAAAAACTCCACAAGAGTTGTGGTCGGTCGCCGAGCCGATCGGCTTGGATGGAGAATCCTTGGCACGTACGAGCCGCCTCACCGCCAAGATCGATAACAACGCTATTGTGGATGGCTTTCAACTCTACCTGCATACGTTTCTAGTCAGCAGCGCCGGCGAATGGGTCGTCGTGCAGCAGGGCATGAACGCTCAGACAGGCCTTGCCCGTCGCTATCATTGGCACTCGGCCGCGGTTCGCGACTTCACCAAAAATCCTCATTCGGCCATCATTGGCGAGCACCAAGGCACGATAACGAACTTAGTAGATCAACAGGCGAAGCCCGCGCAGGATGCCTTGCTCGTCATCGCACGCCAATCGCCCGACCGCACTCTCCATGAGCTTCGCAATCTCCAGCTTCCTACGCACCATGATGTGCGCGCTCACAACGTGGATCTAAAACGCTTGGGCTCCGTCCTTGCCGTGGCGTACGAACGCGAACTTCGTGATTTCGCTTCCCTTCTTCTGGTCGAGAATCTTGGACCTCGCACGCTGCAAACTCTGGCCCTAATCGCCGAAGTCATTCATGGCGCGCCCAGCCGCTTTTCCGATCCAGCGAGGTTCTCCTTTGCTCTAGGCGGAAAAGATGGCCATCCCTTTCCGGTTCCGCTGCAGACCTACGATGAATCTATTTCTGTGTTGCGCCGCGGCTTGCAGTCGGCGAAAGTCGGCCAGACCGAAAAGATCGAAGGGTTTCGACGCCTCGATCAGTTCGTGCGAACCGTTGAACAGACGTATCGACCTAGCGCGGACTTCGAGCGCACTCTGGCTCGGGAACATGCCATCTTGCCCTCGCTCGGCGGTCGAACGGTTTACGCTGACCGGCAGAGAGCTCGCGCTTCAACGCAAACTAAACAGCTCTCCTTGTTTGGGTGAACTTCCAAGCCGCGACCTTTGCCTTCAACACCCCCATCTAATTTCGCTAGCTGCGCGGCACATGCTAAGAAAGCGGTCAATGCGAAGGATCAACACCATTCCGGCGACGGGTTCACACGAATTCCTAATCGCCACATCAGTGCAGAACGAGATCCGAGTACTCCGGGTGTTTTGCTACATACTGCTGTACTGTGGGGCAAACAATATCGACCTTGAGGTTGTGCTCTCGCGCAAAACGGAAAGCGGTTTCTGCTAGCAGGGACGCAAGGCCCATATGATGCAATTTTTCAGGAACTTCCGTATGGTCCAGGGTCAGAATATTTCCAGCCAAAGTGTAATTGAGATAGGCGACTTCACCGTTGCGCTCGATTTCGAAGCGGCCAGTGGTGACTTGCTGCGGCGTTCGAGGCTTGCGGCGAAAGACGTTCCACATGACTGTTAGATGTGCTTCTGCCTATGCGGGCTACTCACCGAGGGCTTACGCCATTTTATGGAACGGCCTTGAGGTTAACGCGAATACATGTGGATGTCTCCGCCTTCGTCAGGAAGGCGGAATGTCCGCACGAGAGTATCGTGGCAGAGTCGGCACAAAATCCGCACCGAAAGGCATTGAGCAGGAGGCAGAGGTATGAGCGAGAGAGTAGTTCTCATCACGGGAGCACGAGGAGGGTTGGGCACGTTTGTGACCCAGCGATTCCTGGCGACTGGCGCGACGGTCGTCGGGGTGGATCGCAGCATTTCGCAGAAAGATTTCCCGGCCGGCAATTTTGTTGCGCTGCCGACGGACCTGACGAAATCGGCGGCGGTTGCTGGCGCCATTAGCTCTGTGGTCGAGCGCTATGGCAGGCTCGATGTGCTTGTACATTTGCTAGGCGGGTTTGCAGGGGGCAAATCTGTGGCGGAAACCGACGATGCCACTTGGCAACAGATGCAGGACCTGAATCTTACTTCCGCGTTTTACGTCTTGCGAGCGGCGATTCCGCATCTGAGAAAATCGGGCTCGGGCCGCATCGTCGCAATCGGCAGCCTCGCGGCCGTTGAGCCGCACGCGGGGCTTGGAGCGTATGTGACATTCAAGTCCGCGCTGGTGAGTCTAGTGCGCACGGTAGCGCTAGAGAATAAGGACGCTGGGGTCACGGCAAACGTAGTTCTTCCCGGGACGATGGACACACCTGCCAACCGGAAGGCTATGCCCGGGGCGGACTTTTCGACGTGGGTGAAGCCAGTTGATGTCGCCGATCTTGTACTTTGGCTCACGGATGAGCGCGCCAAAAATATCACTGGAACGACCATCCCGATTGACAGCGCCGCTAGCTGAACAACGTCTTGGGTCGGCTGAAGTCCTCCTGTAAGAGTCCCCAGGCCCAAAAGCTCGTATCGTACTCTGTATAACAGAGATATTGCCGCGAGTACGGCAAAGGAATATGCTCTTGGGACCATGAAAACCCCACGTTCAAGGGCCACGTCGAGGACCAATCAGGCGTTCATTCATTGTCCCAAAATTGTGCTCACAGCGGCCGTTTTCTGCGCGATTTTTGCGCCCGCAAGCTCCGCTCAGGAAGCAGGAGCAAAAGAAGCGGGGCTGCGGCAGATTCGCAGCTATATAGCTGCTGCATGGGACACGCTGACGCGCTCGCTGACGGATTGCAAAGTGATCGTGGATCCAAAATTGGCGGCGGCTTCCGTGCTGTACATTCCCGTAGATTTCGATGTGCCTGCCGACGTACAGCAAATGCAAAAACGGTGCAACGTGCAAGTGAAGCACCTGCCACAAGTGATTCACAAACTAGGCGAGGTGGACACAAGCAACCTTGAGCCGCCGGGTTTGCTGTACCTCGACCATAAGTACGTGGTTCCCGGCGGAAGATTCAACGAGATGTATGGATGGGACAGCTACTTTATTGTTCGCGGGCTGGTGGAAGACAAGAGAATCGAGCTGGCGCGGGGCATGGTGGAGAACTTTTTCTTTGAGATCGAGCACTATGGCGCGGTGCTCAATGCGAATCGCACGTATTACCTGACGCGCTCGCAACCGCCATTTCTTACTTCCATGATTCTTGCGGTGTATAACGCGCGGCCGATGCCACTGGTCAGTTCGGTTTTAAAGGACAAGGCAGTCGGCGAACAAGATCGCGCGTGGCTGGCGCGCGCCTACGAGTATGCCAAGCGCGATTATGCGCTTTGGACGCATGAGCCGCACCTTGCGGGCTCGACCGGGCTTTCGCGCTACTACGATTTTGGAGATGGTCCGGCGCCGGAGAGCGTGAAGGACGAGACGGGACATTACCGGCAAGTGGCGGCGTTTTTCCTCGGACAGCCGCAGGATATGTGGCGAGACTACGTTGTTCCGCAAAAGGCCGGCGAGGCGCATGTGGGGCCGCTGTTTGCTCTGCAGGTGTGTGATTCTTCCAAGACGATGGTGCAAGCAGCGTGCGATTCCGCGGGCGCGGCTTCACTAAGCGCGGACTACTATAAGGGCGATCGGGCGATGCGGGAATCGGGCTACGATGTTTCGTTTCGATTCGGCCCGCACGGCGCGAGGACGCACCATTACGCTCCGGTGTGCTTGAACAGCTTGCTATACAAAACCGAAAAAGACCTGGAACTAATCAGCGGACTCCTGCTGCTTGATGAAGAATCAGCACAATGGAAAAAGCGCGCGGCGGAGCGTAGGGAGCGCATTCAGAAATATTTGTGGGATGGCGAACGCGGAATGTATTTCGATTATGACTTCGAGAATCAGAAACGCTCGAGTTATGAATACGTGACCACATTTTTCCCGCTGTGGGCGGGGATTCCTTCGCAGGAGCAGGCGCGGGCGCTCATGCAGCATCTCTCGACATTCGAAAAGCCGGGTGGTCTGGTGATGAGCCCGAACGAAACGGGCGGCCAGTGGGATTTTCCTTACGCGTGGGCTCCGGACCAGCTGGTGGCGGATGAGGGAATCCGGCGGTATAAATTTGACCAGGAAGCCGATCGCGTGTCGTATGAATTTCTTTCGACGGTGGCGGAGAATTTCCGGCGCGACGGCACGATTCGCGAGAAATACAATGCAGTGACGCGCTCCTCGGAGACGCAAGTGACCGCGGGCTATCACATGAACATCGTGGGATTCGGATGGACGAACGCAGCGTTTCTGGTCTTGCTGCACGAATTGCCGGAGACTTCGGTCACGCGTTTGGCCGACGAGCAGACGGCGAAGGCCGGTTCAGGCCGCTAGAACTCTTCCGCACCGACCGCGGCACGAACTTTTTCGAGATGAAATTCGTCTCGCGCAGGGGTTGCTCCGATTTCACTGGACACCCAGGCGCCCATGCGATTGGCGGCTTCGTTCAAAGTGGAAACGGACGCGTGACGCAAATAATGGTAGACGAGCGCGGCGGTAAAAGCGTCGCCAGCTCCCACCGTGTCCGCAACGTGAATACGGTAGCCGAGATGTTCGCTAACTTCATCCGCGCTGACCAGCAAGCTGCCCTTGGCGCCGCGCGTGATGCACACTAATTTCAATCCGAGAATGTCGCGCAGCCAATGCGCCGCGCGCACTTCATCATATACAAAGGGAATTTTCAACAGCTTGGCGACGATGGACAGCTCGTCGGTGTTTACCTTCATGATGTCCGCGAGCTTGGCGGATTCCGATAGCGTCTCTGCATTGTAAAACGATTGGCGAAGATTGACGTCGAAAACGCGCGTGGTGCCGGGACGCAGGGCGCTGAGGAACTGACGAATCGTGGCGCGTGACTGCGGGCAACGCTGCGCTAGCGAGCCGAAGCAAACAGCGTCCGCGCGCTCGGCGAGGGAGCGCCACTGCGGCGTCCACTCGAAGAAATCCCAGGCAACCGACTCCGCAATGTCGAAGGTTGGTTGGCCAGCGGGATCGACGGAGACCTTCACGGTTCCGGTGGGATGCGTGGGATCAAGCTGGACGTGAGCGGCGCGAACACCCAGGCGTTCGAGGCGGCGACCCGCAGAACGCCCCAGCGCATCGCTGCCGACGCGACTGGCCACGATCCCTTCGTCGCCCAGCAGGCGCGTCATGTAGGCAAAATTAGCGGGCGCGCCGCCCAGTTGCTTGCCCTCTGGGAACATGTCCCAGAGGAGCTCGCCCAAGCCAATTACGATGAAATTCCTGTCGGCAGTCACGCAAATCTCTTCATTATTTCCAGATTGAAGTTAACTTCCAGATGCTTAACGACGAAATTTGTGCGTCGGCGGATTCGGAATATATCTCGAATCCATCGCTGCCCGGCGACGGATAGATGCGATCGGTCAGCACGGTTTCGCCATCGTTTGCGAATACCTCGACACTGGAACGGTCCAAAAAGATATGAAGTTTCACGGGCGAAGTCCAGTGCAGATTGGCACGATGGCGGCCGGGAAAGTCCGGCGAGAAAGAGACGAGGCCCGAGCGCGTTCGGTCGATAAAGACTTCGTGAGTGTTGGCGGAGACGCCGACGACGGTCTCTTCGTTCTGACCTTTGCGCAGGCGAAAGCCGGTATCGCCGGTGGCGCCCGGATTCATCTCTGCTTCGATTTCGAGAGTGTCGCCTTTGATGTTGGCGGCACGAATCTTATAGTTTGCCTGCTGAATTGAGGATCCGTTGACGCGAAGCAATTGTTTTGTGCGGAGCTGCTCAGCCTCTTTGATCGGCGTTTGAATGAGGCGGATGCCGTCCGGATAGGTTTTGAGGTGGAGGACGCGTGGAAGGGATTGCGCACCGCGCCATAGCTTGGTGGGTTCGGTATTCGCGTATTGCCAGTTGCTGATCCAGCCGATCCAGATTCGCCGGCCGTCGTTCGCGGGAATATCGGAGAAGCTGTTGGTGGCGTAGAAATCTTTGCCGTAGTCGGCCCACAGCTCTTTGTCGGCGGGAGTTTCATTTGTGAATTTCGCGCCGTCGAAATTGCCGACGAAATATTCTGCGCCGGTACCGCCGGCGGGTGCTCCGGGATTGCGATTTACGATCATGACCCATTTTTTGGCACCGGACTTTTCGCCCACGGGCAGCTCGAAAAGATCGGGACACTCCCACTGGCCTTTCGCGGCGCCGAGCGGGCCGAAGGTGCTGCGCAGCTTCCACTTTTTGAGGTCGGTGGAATCGAGGATTTTTACTTCTTTTTCGTCGGCGAAGACTGTCACCATTACCCATTTTTGCTGAGGTTCGTACCAGAAAACTTTTGGATCGCGAAAATCGGGCTGATTCAAGTCTGCGACGGGATTTGCGGAATAATTGGACCACGTGCGGCCGCGATCGTTGCTGAAGGCCAGATGCTGCTTTTGCGAGTCTTTCGCCGCGGCGCTGTAGATGGCGATGAGACAGGAAGGATCCTTTGAATCGGTGCTCGTGCACAGGCCGGTGGAATTGTGCCAATCGACGACCGCACTGCCGGAGTAAATCATGTAGCGGTTGGGCTCTTCGGGAATGGCCAATGGCTGATGCCGCCAGTACAGCATGTCGGCACTAATCGCGTGTCCCCAGCTCATGTGTCCCCACTCGGGTCCTTGCGGATTGTGCTGGTAGAAGAGGTGGTATTCGCCCTTGTAGTAGACGAGACCGTTGGGATCATTCATGAAGTTCTTGGCAGGAGTGAAATGAAATTGCGGGCGCCATGGCTCGTCGTGGGCGACCTGAGCACTGGCAAAGAAAAGTGAGCCGAGTGAAACCGAGAGGAAAATGAATGCGAAACGGTAGAGCGGCTTTTGGCGAAGGGTGATGCAGATCACGGTTTCGCGCTCTGGCGTTCTTCGAGCTGGGCCGCCACTCTTAGCTCCCGCTCCGCGTCTTCGCTCTTGCCGAGGTCGCGATAGGCTTGGCCGAGCAGGTGATGCGGCACGGGATTGTTGGGGTCCATCGCGAGGGCGCGTTGCAGCGTGCGGACGGCGAGTTCGGTCTCGCCCTTTTTCGCGAGAACTTTTCCCATCAATATGTACGGACCGGTGGAAGTGGAATCGAGCCAGATGGAGCGCTGTAACAGTTTTTCGGCTTCATCGAATTTCTGGATGCGCGAATAGGCATCGGCGAGTTTATAGTACGCGGGGGCATAGCCGGGGTTGAGCTGCAACTCTTTTTGAAATTCGTCGGCGGCTTCGGGAACTTTGGAGTGATAGAGGTCCAGTTCGCCGAGCAAGAAATGCGCGAGGGGGAGTCTGGGATCTAGCGAGACGGCTTTTTGTGCGTATTCCTCGGCGACTGGGCCGAAGTCTTGACGTAGCAACATGCGCGCGGTGAAAAGATAGCTAGCGGCGGAATCGGAGGAGACGCCGAACATTTTGGCGAAAGCGCCGCGAGCGTGCGGATAGTCTTTTGTCTGGATGTAGCAGATGCCGAGGATGTAGGAGGCGTCGACATTGGCGCTGGGAAACCACGTCTGTACTTTCTCGAGCGGAGCGATGGCTTCGGCAGGCCGTCCGGCGAGATAAAAAGAGATGCCCAGCAGTTGGATTGCTTCGCCATCATCAGGATTTTCTTCGCGAGCTTTCTTTAGGTAAGCGATCGCGTTCAGGTAATCAGTTTTTTTGTAATATGCGACTCCGAATTCATGCGAAAGCCCCGCTACACCGGGATTCTTCTCTTCGAGGTCATGAAGCGCTGCGAGCGCATCATTGTACTTGCCTTGCGCGAGAAGCGTGCGCGACGGCGCCAAAGCTGACGCCGATGACTGGGCTCCGGCTGCGCTTGGGGTCGCGTTAGGAGAAGGTGAAAGCTGGCTAGTTGAGGATTGGGTGCGGGCCGGCGGCACGGACAAAAGCAGGGCGGCCGAGAGAATCAAAAACGGATAGTGACCGTTAAGCATGTGACGATCCGAAGTAAAGTAACTCGGGGTCCAGCGCATAAGAATGATCAAGAAAGAATGATTAGAACACAAAAAAAGGGAGCCCGTCAGGGCTCCCTTTTGGTTTGTGGGGTGTAGCTATCCTTCGGTGTTAGAAACTGAGCTTAAACCCGTATGTTAGCGAACGCAGTTGAGAGTTGGCAGCAATACCGGTGATCTTGCCCCCGGAACCGCAATCGACGCAGCCGTCCGGATTCGCCAGATTGACGTGGTTAAATATGTTGTAGAACTGGAATTGGAATTGAGCCTTGGCCCGCTCAGTAATGGTGAAGTTCTTGAACAGGGCTAGGTCGGAGTCGAAGTACCTCGGTCCACGCATGGAGTTGCGTCCAACATTTCCGAACGTATCGACCGCCGGCTGAGCCCATGACCCACTGGCCTGCCCGGCAGCTGAAAGAACAACTCCGTTTGTCGTTTGGTACCAATACCCTGGCGCATTCGGATCTCCACTTCGCGTACCAGCCTTGATTGTGCCAACCACGTCCGGTCGGCATGGCCCTGTGTCGCTGGATGCATGGCAGGAACTAAGGCTAGGCGTAAAGGGTAACCCGCTCGAAAAGTTCGTAGTGCCGTTCAACTCCCAACCTCCGATGACCAAATCGCCGAGACGCCCGACATTGCTGCCAAATCTTTTGCCGGTGCCAAACGGGAGTTGGTAGACCTGAGTGAAGATGAAGACGTGATTGCGATAGTTGCTGTTCGGGCCGTAGTTGACACTCTTGTCAAAGCCCGCGGTTCCACCATCATCGTCGGCTACAGCATGCTGCCAAGTGTAGTTCGCGTTGAAGGACAAACCGGACGCAAATCGCTTTTCTGCAATTAGCTGCAGAGCGTTGTATTTGTTATTGAAATCGTTCCCGAAGTAACGGAAACCCTGCGTCCAGCCGTAGCTAGAATAGAAGGGTCTGCGCAAGTTCTGGTTTAAGGTTGCCGCGTCACCTGAAAGGGTAGGATCGTAGCCAGCCAACCTTGGATTGTTGAACGGATAGTCCGGGCCGCCGCCAATTGTATGCGTCCCCTTATTGCCGACGTAGGAGATGGTCGCGCTGATCGTCGATGTGACCTGCCGCTGCACGGTAGCGTTCCATGCGTCTACAGTCGGGAGACGGTTATTAAAGGGTCGAACAAAGGCATTGATGCCGTTCGGCAAGAGTGGCCTGCCGTTGACGCCGACGCACTGGGCCTTGTCAGGTGTGAATACGCCGGTGGCTGGATTGACGCCGCTCGGATCTGTGATGGAGTTGCAGTTGCTCGTCGCCAGAGTGCCGCCGAGAGCCGTTGCCGGGTTTAGAGGCGCCGGCCCGGTCGACAGGAAAAAGGCAGTGTTGAAGTCCTGTCCGTTGGTCGTATTTGTCTGCTGGCTAGCCAAGACTGGCAAGTTTTGGGTAACGGCGTGGCCGAAGATGGATCCGAAAACGCCGATGTCGTAGCTGCGACCATAGCCCAGCCGGATCACGGTTTTGGGGTCCCATTGGTAGGCGACACCGAGACGAGGAGCAAAGTGTGTGAAGCTCGTGCTCGTATTGCCTCGGAGATCTACCCCGGTTGAACCCGCGACACGAACCTCGCCAGTGCCTGCATCAACCCACCCGCCCTGGCCAGCACCAATCACGGATTCCGGCCTGTAAATTTCCCACCGCAGGCCAAGATTGACGGTCAGTTTGTTGTTGACCCGCCATGTGTCCTGACCAAAGAAGAAAAAGCGCGGCTGAGTTTCGCTAGCGTTGGTGGAGGCGCTTACGTAACGCTCGAAAAAGGTCACGTCACCGAGAAGGAATGCCGCCAAACCCGAACCACCCACGCCTCCCGGGCCTTGAGTCTGGTCTTGAGCAAAAGTCAGCTCACCGGCGCGGTGTTTGTCGCTAGGAACACGCAGGTTGTAAGCGTAGCGGATATCCGCTCCGAACTTCAAGGTGTGGTTTCCGCGGATCTTGGTCCAGTTGTTGACAAACTGGTATTGATGCTCGCTCTCGAGAAGCGGACAGTTGCACTGATTCGCACCGAGGGAGTAGCCGAAATTAAAGTCTGGCAGACCCGAAGTGGTGGCGTGAAAGTAGGGCATTCCACTGGAAAAACTATTAAGATTTAATCCGGGTATCCCCGCGTCCGTCGCGGGTGTCGTGCCTACTCCACCAGGTGCCACGTCAACGTGGTAGCGCATATAGCCAAAACGAAAGTCGGTTAGCAAAGTGGGGCTGAACGTGTAGTCAAAACCGCTAGCGAGACTCTGGTTTCGGACATTGGAGGTTCCGGCAAATTGGCCGCCGGAGTCAGCGGGAAGCGCCGCACCGCCGGCAACGGCTCCAAATAGGCCAGGTCCGGACCTAAGAAATTTTTGGTAACTATATCTTCCGAAAACCTGCGTCTTCGTATTAAGGACGTAGTCGCCACGCACGTCAAAATTGTCAGCGTTCAAAACGTTGCTGCCCGAACCAAAGAAATTCGGCAGCGTAGGATCGCTAAGTGTCGCCCCAACCGGAAGTAGCTTGAGGAGGTTCTGCACCTGCGGGGACAACCGGCAGGCAGGAATTACGTTGCCTGGGAACTGGGTTCGCGACGCTAGCGGAGCGGGAGTCGGCTGCCCCGCCCCATTCGGTACGATAATGCAGTGCGCTGCATCGGACGTCACGTAGGGGTCGTAGATATTTCTGCCCAAACCGCTCAGGTCACCGCCCCGTTCCGCAGCAGTCAGAATGCGATCCGATGCAGAGCCACCAACGTGAGCCCGCTGGCCTTGGTAATCTCCGAAAGCGAAGATTTTATTCTTCTTGATCGGACCGCCGATCGTGCCGCCAAACTGGTTCCAGTTACCGCTGGGCACGCCGATCTTGCTTTGCGTGAAGGGATCGCGGGCAAAATTGGAGTTGGAGCGTTCAAAGTCAAAAGCTGAACCATGTATTTCGTTGGTCCCCGACTTGGTTTGGGAAGTCACGATGGCGCCGATGGCCTTGCCAAATTCGGCGTCATAGTCCTGCGAAGTAATCTTCACTTCGTTGATGGAGTCCAGGTTGGGGTTGATTACGATGATCCCGAGGATAGGATCCTGGTTATCCGTACCATCCAACTCAAATCCGGTTCCGGCGAAATGCTGGCCGTTCGTCAAAATCTGCCGCGAACCCTGAGGGTTTTCGCTGGCGGCGTGTCCCCAGCCTTGGATCTGCGCGCCCGGCGACAACAATTGAAAGGTAGTGAAATTCCGGTTGAAAATCGGCACGCTCTCAATTTGTTGCGTCGAAAATATGGTAGCGACGTCGGTTTTTTCGGTCTGAAGTTGAGGTATCTCACCAGTGACTTCAACCGACTGCGTGACGGAGCCGACCTGCAATTGCGCATCGGCGCGAACCGTACTGTCAACGTCAACGCGGACGCTGGCGATTTCGTAGGACTTGAATCCAGACGCTTCCACGCGAACCTTGTAGCTGTCTGGAATAAGGTGCGTGACGGTAAAAAGACCGCTCTCGTTCGTCGTCGCTTCCTCGACTGTTCCCTTGGTCACATTGGTGACCACCACTTTAGCTCCCGCCACTCCAGACCCTTGAGGGTCAGTAACGGTCCCGGTGATAGTGCCGTACACCGCTTGCGCCTGCGCGTTCGGCGTCGCTGACATACAAACGAGGCACAAGACCACCGCAAATACCCAAATCGACTTTCTCACCATTACATCCTCCTTCGAGAAACGCAGCTAGCGCGACAGCGCGACAACTTAAGGACTGTCTAGCGATTAGTTATGAATGAACCGGTTTCCCGGATTGCATTCGTGTACACGCCTATTTAGGAGATAAGAGGATGAGCGTCGTAAAGAAACAGCGCCGACGAGACCGGGTTATTGCACTCGCAGGCACTCAGACCACTCAACCACCCTCGACGTGAAACGCACCCCAAGCAAGAGCCGAAAATCTGCTGGCGCCCCGAAGTTAGAGAAAGACCAGCACTGCACCCCGACTACGCACCAAGGTCAAACGGAAAAAATCGATGGTTACTATTACTTTATTTGGGGTGACTGATAGAAGTCTCAAGCGGTGTGATACGGTTACTGGGAGTAAAGTCCGCGCTTGCATAGACATGCGCTCGTTGTTACACTCCTGTTAAACCATGTGACTGGGGTCACTTCTCTTGTCCGAACGCGAACAGTGTCTCGCACAAATCGAAAAGCTCGCCGGCAGCCACGTGCTGCACGGCTCGGAGTCTCTGTGCAAACTCCTCCGCTATTTGGCAAAGCACGCCCTCGATCACCCGGGAACGCCGATCAAGGAATATCAAATTGCGACCGAGGTCTTCGGCCGCTCGGATGACTTCGACCCCCAACTCGATTCCATGGTCCGTGTACAGGCCGGGAGGTTGCGCGCGAAGCTTGGGGATTATTACGGAGCAAACGGCACGGAGGACGGAATCGTCGTAGAGCTCCCGAAGGGCACCTACGTCTTGGCATTTCATCATCGCGCCGTAGCCGTTAGAGCACATCCTGTCGCGCCCCCCGAGCCCGATTTGCAGGCGCCAAGGGCGGCTCAAAGCCAGCGGAGATGGTTTGCAACAACGCTTTCGTTGGGTGTCCTGCTGACGGTCGCTGCGATTACGATTCTGGGCCTGCTGTGGAGCCGAAACTCCGCGCAGGCAGGTTTCTCCCGAGAGGGCGAAGTAGCGCCTGCCGCGTTTCGCGTCTTCTGGAATGGCTTTGTATCCGGACAGGAAGAGCCTTGGGTAATTTTCAGCAACGCGGCCTTCGTCGGGCGTCCCGAAACGGGAATGCGGTACTACGACACCGTCAAAGACAAGGGCAGCTTTATTTTGGACCACTACACCGGCGTGGGCGAAGTGCTGGCCGTCCACGAGCTTGATCGCGTTTTCGGCCAGCTCCATCGTCAGATTCGCATAAAACGCGGCAGCCTCTTTTCGCTGGACGATGCAAAGAACAATAACCTGATTTTCATCGGATCGCCTTTCGAGAACCTGACCCTGCTGGAACTTCCAGGAACCCAGGAATTTGTTTTTCGCCGCATGACTTCCGGACCGCGCAAAGGCGAAGAGGCGATCGTGAACGTGCACCCGCAGCCGGGCGAGCCCAAGGAGTATTTTCCGAGTGCCGGGAATGCGCCGCTGACGGAAGATCACGCAGTGATCGGACTAGTCAAGGGACTCAACGCCGGACAAGCGGTGCTGATCCTTGCGGGCACGACGACATTGGGGACACAAGCGGCGGTGGAATACGTTTGCCGGCAGGGTTCGATTCAGGAACTTCTGCTCCGCCTGCCGGTCTCGCAAACTGGAGAGCTCAAAACATTTGAAGCGGTAATTCGCGTCAAGGTGACGCGCGGCGTACCGGTAGGAAGCGAGTTAGTTGCGCTGCGAAGCGGGACGTTGTAAGCGAACTGGGTAATGTGCTGGCTCGCGTCTAAGATGGCGGCGTGAGCCGGGGGTCGAGTTCGCGGGCCTTCTGAAATTCTCGGGCCGATTCTGCCCTTTCGCCCTTTCGCTGCAGCGCCAAGCCCAATTGAAAATGTGCGGGCGCGTAATCCGGAACAGCCTGAATCGCTGATTTGAACTGCGATATCGCGCCATCCAGGTCTCCCGCATTGAGCAGCCGCTTGCCCGAGTTCGTTGCAAACAGCGCGGTTTGCTGATTGTTCTTTTCCTTGCCGAGTTCCCTACCCGCTTTGGATTCGGCAGCGGCTCCTTCATTGTCGCCCAGTTGGCGAAGCACTGCCGCCAAGGTGGTGTGCGCGCCGGCAAAATCAGGTTGCAAATGGATCGCCTGCCGCAAAGCATCCGCTGCCTGCTGCAATTTGTTCTGCTGCTTCAAAACGGTTCCGAGTGTGTAAAAAGCCTCGGCGTAGTCAGGCTTCGCATCGATGGCCGCCTGCAACTCGTCGACGGCCAGCGTGAACTCACCCTGTTGCCACAGGGTCACTCCCAGAGTGTAGTGAACGTCAGCTTGATGTGGGTCAAGCTGTTCCGCGGTGCGAAATTCCGCCACAGCTTCGGTGAGTTTGTCTTTGAGCTTTAACGCAAGCCCTAAGTCGTAGTGGAGTGTCGCGTTACGCGGCGCGTTTTCGAGCCCCGATTGAAATTGCGCAACCGCCGAGTCAAAGTCAGTTTTCTGAAGGTACGCGATGCCCAGATTGGTTTGATATCCGGTGTCGCGCGGCTGCAAGCGAAGAGCGGTCTGAAACTCGGGAATGGCAGCGTCTGCATCTCCAAGCTGTAAGCGCGCGAGGCCAAGATTGTTGTGAGCATCGGCATTCTCCGGCTGCCTTTGCAGGACGCGTTGAAAAAAAACGATCGCATCATCCACTCGGCCTACACGCTGAAGAAGAACGCCGAGCGCGCTTTGTGCTTCAGGGAAATCGGGTTGCAACTGGACGGCGGCCTGGAATTCGCGGATTGCACCGTCGGAATCGCCGGTGTCTCGCAGCGCTTGACCAAGATAGTAGCGGGCTTGCGATCCTCCCGCGTTTGCGTTGATCGCGGCCGTTAGCTCCGTTATGGCCTGCGCGAAAGATTTCTCGCGGAAGCGCAGCACGCCCATGTGCAAGTGCGCCGTCCCCAGGCTGGGTTGCAATGCAAGAGCGGTAGAAAATTCGTTGAGGGCTGCCGTATTTAAACCTTGCTGAACAAGCAGAGCGCCCAAATCGTCGTGCAGCTCCGCGCGGTTCGGTTCCAGCGCAATGGCACGGCGTGTTTCCGCTATTGCAGAAGTCAGGTCGCCGGAAGCTTCGAGCGCTCGCGCTAGAGTGCGGCAGGATTCCGAATCGGCTGGGGCCAACCGAACGGCCTCTTTCGACTCGCGAAGCGCGCCATCTCGATTGCCATTATGCAGAAATGCATTTGCCAGGTTGATATGCGCCTGGGGAAATTCAGGCTTGAACTTGAGCGCGGCCTGAAATTCGCGAATCGCGGGATCGGTCTTTTCTTGAGCCAGAAGCACCCAGCCCAATGAATTGTGAGCTTCAGGGCTGCCGGGAACCAGGCGCAGAACTTTTTCGAAAGCAGTTTCTGCCGCCAAGAGATCGCCGCGCTGCAGGGCCTGCATTCCCTCCGCATATATCGCCTCGGCCTGCGCGGACGCCCTTGTTTTCTGAGCCGCGCTCACGACGCGTGGACCTACCTCCAATAGAAAAGCAATCAAGACGACAGCAGAAACTCCCGCACGGCAAAGCCGGAAAATCCCACGGGCTCTAAGCATTATCAAAAAATCCATATCGCTTTTAATTTCAAAATAGTAGCACGACGATAAAGAGCAGTTGCCACCTCAGCGTGTGCCTTGACCGGCCCGCGAGCGCCACCTACTATGCCGATGGGACATGCTTTCCAAAAATCCTTCTCATTCGCACCGGGCTCTGCTCGCGTTGTCGGTCTGTATATCGTTTCTGCTGCCGGTTCTGCTTGTTGTGACGACAGACGGTTCCAGCCGCCAAAATCCTCAATCATCCAAACCTCTAGCCTACTTCACTGACAAGGCGAAGGAAGCCGGTATCACGATGATGAATGTTTTCGGCGGGGAGAACGCGAAGAAGTACATCATCGAAACCACCGGAACGGGAGTGGCCATTTTAGACTATGACAACGATGGCTGGCAGGACATTTTCATTGTCAACGGAACCAAGCTCGAAGGATTTCCGGCCGGAAAAGGCCCCAGCAATCATTTGTATCGCAACAATCACGACGGCACGTTCAGCGACGTCACAGGAAGGTCAGGGCTGGCCCACACCGGATGGGGACAAGGCGTTTGCGTGGGCGACTACGACGATGATGGCTGGGACGATCTCTACGTCACCTATTACGGTAAAAATATTTTGTACCACAACAACGGCAATGGCACGTTCACCGACGTGAGCGACAAAGCAGGCGTGGCTGGCTCGGGCAAAGCTTGGGGAACCGGATGCGCGTTTGTCGATTACGATCGCGACGGGCATGTCGATCTAATGGTCGCGAACTATGTCGATTTCGATTTGTCGGCAGCGCCTGCTCCGGGGGAACGATCATCCTGCATTTGGAAGGGCGTGCCGGTAATGTGCGGGCCACAGGGGTTGCCCGGCGCAAAGAATATTCTGTATCACAACCGCGGCGACGGCACGTTTGAGGACGTCACTAGCAAGGCGCACGTCGACAAAACTACCGGGCACTATGCTTTTAGCGTGACGACTTTGGATTTTGACGACGACGGCTGGCCGGACATATTCGTCGCATGTGATAGCACGCCAAGCATTCTGTACCGCAATAATCGCGACGGAACCTTCACCGACGTGGCGATCACGGCGGGAGCGGCCTTCAACGAAGACGGCCGCGCGCAAGCGGGCATGGGCTCAACGGTGGCGGACTATAACGGCGACGGCAAGCTAGACATTTTCAAGACGAATTTCTCGGATGATACAGCGACGTTGTACCGCAACAACGGCGACGGTACCTTCGACGATGTCACGTACCCGGCGGGGCTCGGGTTGAACACGCAATATTTGGGTTGGGGAACGATGTTTCTCGATTTCGATAATGATGGCTGGCCCGATCTGCTGCTGGTGAATGGGCACGTCTATCCGGAAGTGGATAGCCAGCATCTAGGCAGCAATTTTCAAGAGCCGCGCATCCTGTATCACAACAACGGCGACGGCAAGTTCACCGATATTTCCGCGAGCGCGGGCCCCGGAATTACCAAAGCAATGTCATCCCGGGGGCTGGCCATCGGCGATTTGTGGAATGATGGCCGGCTGTCCGCGGTGGTCAGCAATATGAATGCGCCGCCGAGCCTGCTAGTCAACCAGGTGCGCACGGCGAATCATTGGATGGCGCTCCGCACTATCGGCACAAAGTCTAATCGCGATGGAATCGGCGCGCGCATTCGCGTGCGGGCCGGAGGGCGTACTTTCATCGACGAAGTCCGCAGCGGCTCCAGCTTCGATTCCAATAACGACATGCGTGTGCACTTCGGATTGGGCACGGCGGCCAAAATCGATTGGGTCGAGGTGCGTTGGCCCAGCGGACTCCTTGAGAAATTTGAGATCGTCTCGGTCGATGCCGTTCGCACCATCAAAGAAGGAACCGGCACGCCCGCAAGTTTGCCCACGAAGAAGAACTAGATGCACGTTTGAGATGCCGCACTAGTCTCCCACCGCTTGCCTGGCCATGGACAGCCGCTGCCGCATAAGTTGCGACTCATCCTCGGTAAAAAGCAGCTCGCCCTTGCTTGCCTTGAGCAACTCCTCTTTCTGCCACTGCGCTCGCATGATTCCAAACGGGGAATGCGAGCTCATCCCTAACAGTAGGTGAGCAATCTCGTGCGCCATCACATGTCCAAGAACCGCTCCGATGTCTTGGCCGGAACGGGAATGCAAATCGATGATTCGCATAAAGAAGATATCGCTATAGCACCCAGTTCCGTCAGCGGCTAGATAAGAAACTCCAAAGGTAGAGTGTGGCGCGTTTCGCGGCTGCGACATGATCCGGACCTGAAGATGGCGGGGGAATTCGGTTTCGCTGCAAGTAGTGGACTCCGCCGCTGTGTCTCTGGAAGGCGCACAAATGATCCACTTCACTACAAGCCCTGCCTGCCGAAAGATTCGAGCTGCTGTGACTTCGGCGAAAGCCATAGCAGTGGCGGGCACGTTGGCGTCGTTATGGACGGAAATTGTCAACCGAACAGGTTCCGCGGTGATCTGAGCAGCAAGGCAAGGGCTCACTGGCAAGACAAGCGAAACAAACCAAAGCGTCTTCGAAATCGTCTGCATAAGCACGGTGACACCTCCAACCAGGGCCAGGTTGGAGACGGCTGCCGCGTACTTCAATGCCCGGCGGATTACGCGGAGGCAATCTGTGGGTAACGAGCTAACTGGCTATGCGTCAAAAGGATAGAAGCGGTGTAACGCTCCGAATTTAGGAAACATCTTCTAACCCGATTCGTACTTACTTGTAGGTGCAGCTTGGGGACCCCGATAATGGACCACGGAAGCGATCTCGTTAGGTTTGGTCCGTTTGAGGTGGATCTCCGGGCGGGCGAGCTTCGGCGCAATGGCTCCAAGGTGCGCTTGCAGGAACAGCCCTTCCAAATCTTGACCATGCTATTGGAAAGGCCGGGAGAGACCGTCAGGCGCGAAGAACTGCGCAACCGGCTTTGGCCTGCTGATACCTTTGTGGATTTCGACCACGGGCTGAATGCCGCCGTGAAACGTCTTCGGGACGCCCTGGGCGATTCCGCCGAAAATCCTCGCTTCGTGGAAACTCTTGCCCGGAGGGGGTACCGGTTCGTAGCCCCCGTAGGAAGACCGAACAGCACAGCTTCGATCGCGAAGGAACCGCAAGCCACAGCCGCGCGACCGCGCCATCATTGGCAAATCGTAGCCGCCGTCTCGCTGGTCCTAATCATGGGCACTGGTGCCGGATGGGTTGTCGCCCGCCGACTCAATCCCAAAGTGCAGATCTTTGAGCAAAGGCTTACGGCAAACGCGCAGGATGATCCGGTTATCAGCGCAGTGATTTCGCCTGACAGCAAGTACCTGGCTTTTGCGGATAGGTCTGGGCTGTTTCTGCGCGTCGTCGCAACTGGCGAAACGCACTCGATGACGTTGCCGGAACACTCCAAGATGCGGCCGGCCAGTTGGTTTCCAGATGGAAATCACGTGCTGGCCGTAGACTCCTCCGAATACGAGGATAGACCGAGCCTTTGGAGCATTTCGGTTCTGGGCGGTAATGCGCGCAAGCTGTTGGAAAATGCGCGAAATGGGTCCGTTTCCCCGGATGGCTCGCGGATCGCCCTTATACGAGGGGACGTCACAAACCAGGAGATCTGGTTGGCATCTGCCCAGGGCGAACAACAGCACAAGGTCACCGGCCAGGGTGGAGGCGTAGGGGAGCAGCACAGCGAAACTCTTGGGGAACCCGGCGAGATTTTTGGGCAATTGGTTTGGTCCCCAGATGGATCCCGATTCGCCTTCACGCGATCTGTGTACAATCCGGGGTATCGCGACGGAGACGTTGCTTTAGGAATTTGCAATCCAACAACGAACCATGTTGATTTCGTCCTTTCAAACCGCCAGCTCGGCGACACCGTCGCGTGGACTGCGGATGGACGGCTTGTGTATTCACTTAGTGAGCCTCCGCCAAACCAGCGCGACTCCAATCTGTGGGTGCAGCAGGTGGATATGCATGCGGGCAAGCTGGTCGGCGAGCCAAAGCGGCTGACAAGTGGACCTGACGTCAAAACTGGCTTGAGCTTTTCTGCCAATGGCAAGCGCCTTACGTTTCTGCGGCGGAACGGCGAGCCGCACATCTACATCTCCGAGGTGGAAACTGGGCCGGATCACCTTAGCCCTCCTCGGCGGTTGAGCCTCGAGGAAGGCAGGAACTTTCCCTACACCTGGACAGCGGACGGCAAGTCGCTGTTGTTTACGTCTGATCGCGATGGCTCTTACCACCTTTTCAAACAAGCAGTCGACCAGCCGTCTCCTGACTTGCTGGTAGACGGTAAAGACACGGTGATGGTGCCGAGGTTGAACCCAGATGGCTCAGAAATTTTGTATCTGGTTATGCCTGACGCCGACGAGCCCGCGGGCCAGATCCATCTCATGCGAGTGCCGGTCAATGGCGGCACTCCGCAGCTCGTATTGCAAGAGCCGCAGATTGAAAATATCCAGTGCGCGCGTACGCCTTCCACTCTCTGCCTTTTTAGCAGAAATGAACTTCATGCCATCCGGTTTTTCAGCTTTGACGCGGTCACTGGGAAGAAACGCGAGCTCAAGCAATTCACGCGTTCGAGTGAACTGAAATTCAACTGGACGCTTTCCGGCGACGGTTCGATGCTGGCCATGGCCGCGTGGCGCCAGGGTCAAGCGCCCGGCGAGATTCAGATTTTTTCCGTCGACACTGGCAAGCAACGCACCTTCACGCTTAACGGCTGGACAAGAATCGCGAGCATCGACTGGGCTGCTGACAGCCGCAGCATTTGGGTAAGCGCCTGCGACATGTCTGGGACGCAGACTTTGCTTAAGGTTGATCTGCATGGCAAAGCGATTCCTATGTTGCAAGACACGCAGCGTTATATGGGATGGGCCATTCCATCGCCCGACGGCCAGCGCGTAGCGATTTGGCAGGCTAGCGGCAGCTCCAACGTCTGGTCACTGCACGGCTTCTGACGCAAGCCCAAAACTTATGGGCAGAACTAACTGGAGAGACTAGCCAAAGCAAGTCCCTCAGCGACTGCGAGCTTTGCTTGACGAGCATCAAACGTATAGAAAGCCTCGGCGCCAAATTGCAAAGCCAGTGCAACGTGCAGCACGTCAAGGGTCCAGGTACCCAAGCGCGGCGTTCCCCGTCGTGCGATCTGTTTGGCCCGTTCAAACGCGACGTTGGGAATCGGCTTGCTTTCCAGCACGCCGTCTTCAATGTCCTTGCGAACCAAGGTGTACGCTGCCTTGGCTCCCGCTGTCTTGAGTTCTCGGCGAAAAAGACGCAATGAGATCGCATTGGTGAGCTCCAGCTCGACCAACGTTGAAATTACGATCGGCAGGTTCGTGCGCCTCATGCTAGCGTCGGCCCGCGCGGAGTTCACATCCAGAACGTAAAGGGAAACCAAAAAGCTGGTGTCGGCGTAAACGCTCAAAAGCGGTCCCGCTCCAATGAAATGAGGTCCGCGCCGGCAGTCTTCAAAGTCTTTTTGTAGATCTTCTTCAGCCGGCCTAGAAAATCAGGCCGCTGCGGCGCGGAGTTTGCTTGCGCCGGCAACAATCGAGCGACGGTGCGCTTGCGTTTTGTGATGTGGATCTCTTCGCCGTCGCTGAGCATGTCCTCCACCTTTGAAAAGCGGTACCGAAGGTCTCGAATGGTGGCTTTCTTCATGTGATACATTTTAGCATCACACAGATCACACATCAACCTAGTGCTCTCAGCTACCTATTCTCGTCGTGCTTACGTGTCGGAACGACGTAGTAGAATCGCTCACCTGGTGTGAATTGGCGAAGCTCAAACCCAAACCAATTGCAAAAACATTCAGCGCCGTGCTCGAACGCATTCAAACCCGGCTTGGCTGGACCATTATTCGCATCCCGTTCGCTGTCGGCAAAGTATGGGGGACTCGAGGGCAGCTGCGCGTAAGAGGCGAAATCAACGGCTTCGCGTTTCGCACGTCGTTGTTTCCGGTGCGCGGCGGCGGGCACATCCTGCTGGTGAACAAGCGCATGCAAATGGGCGGCGATGTGCGCCAGGGCATGTCCGCGCGATTTCGGCTCGAGCCCGATCTTGCGGAGCGTGTCGCTATCGTTCCTGCTGAACTCAAGCGCTTTTTCAAGGAAGACGCCCTGCTGCGCAAATGGTTCGACACCTTGAACTACTCAACTCGCAGCGAAATTGGCAAGTGGATTATGCAGGTCACGAGCCAGGAAGCGCGCGACCGGCGGGCGGAGCAGATGGCTGAACGCTTGCTCGCGGTGATGGACGCTGAACACGAGCTTCCGCCTCTATTGCGAGTGGCTTTCGCACGTGATCCGCGTGCCCTCGAAGGCTGGAGGCAAATGTCTCCGTCCCAGCGCCGCAGTCACTTGTTTGGAATTTTCTATTACCGCACTCCGGATGCCCGCTCGCGTCGCATCGATAAAACGCTTCAGGAAGCGACTGCGGTCGCCGAAAGGAAACTCGAAAAGAGGGCGCAGAGCGCCTAGTAAGGTAACCGTCGCTGGGCGTCTGATGGCCAACAAAGATGTATGCATTTGCTTCGATGATGCATCTTATTTGAATCTTCGTTGGCGTGCCGTTTTCGACGAACGTAGAATGGAAGCCCCAGACCGAAAGGAGAAAAGATGGCCAAGACGAGGGAAAGCTCCTCGCCCACCTTGCAAAACCCCCGAGTCGCAAAGAATCAACCGACACAGGAAGAGATCGCCCTTCGAGCGTATCGCATTTACATGGAACGCGGTGGCATGCCGGGAAATGAAGCAGAGGATTGGATTGAGGCAGAGCGTCAGTTGATCAATGAGAACGGCAAAGCCACTGAGAACGGGAACGGCAAGGCGCGACGCAACCCCAAAGTGAACTCGGCTGTCGCGTAGTTTAAAAAATAGCGCGCTTTATCGGGATCTTCGTTACTTTTTGCCGCAAGCGTCACTGCACCGGCGCTTCGGCAACTCCGACGTATTTGTCCGCTCCGCCGTAATAATAAAGCCATCGCTTGCCCCAGCGCGCCATGCCTTCAACGAAAACCACGTTGGGCACCTGGCCGACTTTCTCCCATTCTTTTTCCGGAGCGAAAATGGGCTGATCCGTGCGCGAAAGCAGCTTGCGCGGATCTTTTCTGTCGAAAACCGCGACGCCGGTGCGGTAAATCAGTTGGTCGTCGGCGCCGTTGTACACAAGCACGATTCCGCTTTGCGTTAGAATCGGCGGCGGGCCCGGTTCGACGACGCGCGAATCGAATTTTCCAGTTCGCCGGGGCAACACCGGATTTTCCGTTGCTTCCGTCCAGTGCAGCAGATCAGTCGAATACGAAATTCCCGTCTGGTCGGTCTTATCCGCCGCGGTCCCGAGCCAATACATCCAGTACTTCCCGTCAATTTTCTCGGGAACGATGGCGCCTGATTTCGTCCAACCTTTATTCCAGTTTCCTTTGTAGGCAGGCAGGAGCACACCTTTGCGATCCCAATGGATCAAGTCGTGCGAAGTGGCCAGGCAAAGCTGTGCGTCTTTCTTGTTGTATCCGGTATACGTCAGATAAAAGGTGTCGCCGAACTTTTGCAAACGCGGATCTTCCACGCCACCATCTTTTTCGTAGTCCGCTTCGGGCGACAGCACAGGTTCGGCGCGGCGCGTGAAATGAATTCCATCCGTGCTATCGGCATACCCTAGCCGCGACGTGCCTGCCGCATCTTGCGCGCGATAGAGCATCACAAATTTTCCGTTGTATTCAACGACGGCAGGATTGAACGTACCCGCGGACTCCCAGCCGTTGCCTTCAGGCGAGAGGACCGGTCCATCTGGCGCCCGGTGCCACGGTCCGAAGGGCCATTTCTCGCCGGCAGCCACACCGAGCGTCGTGCAAACCAGGAATAGCGTAAGACCGGTCTTGGCCCTCATGTGCTCACGACCTCATCTGCCGTTGCTCATCTCTTCGCTTTCGCTTTTTCCTGCTTTTCGTCAAAGCGCACCGATCGCACAATGCCTTCGCCTTCTTTGACATAAATCAACTGATTGGGCTTCACGTCCTTCAACGTATCGATTTGCCCGCTAGGCCAGCGAATCTCCAAGACGTCGACCTTCTCTGCTTTACCCAAGCCGAAGTGAACGCGCAAATCATTTTGCGAAATATAGCTGCCGCCGCTGCGCACCTCGTCAATCTGCTGGTGCGGCTTCGGCTCATCCGGCGGATGCGTGACGCAGCGCAATCGCGCGCCGATGCCGCTGCGATTGGATTTGGTGCCGATGGTGCGCACCTTGATCCAGTTATGGCCGCTCGCGGAATCGCAGCGTAGCAACTGCGGATAATCGTTCACCGTATTCACGACCACGTCGATGTCGCCGTCATTGTCGAAGTCGCCGAAGGCGCAGCCCCGTGAAGCGACGGGAACCGTGATACCCGGGCCGGCCTGCATTGATACATCATCGAAATGACCGTTGCGCTGGTTTTTGTACAGTAGCTTCTGCTGCGGGTAGCCGGCTTCCGTTTTGAGCTGCTCCACTTCCGGGTAGACGTGACCGTTGCAAATCAGAATGTCCGGCCAGCCGTCGTTGTCCATATCGAAAAACCCGCAGCCCCAGCCGAGAAATTGCGTGTGACGCCCGAGTCCGGCGGCGAAGGTCGCATCCTCGAAGGTGGCGCCACCGATGTTGTGGTAGAGCGACGGCGTGTCTCCCGCGAAATTCGTCTTGACGATGTCCAGGTTCCCGTCGAGATCGTAATCGGCGGCAGAGATGCCCATTCCTGCCTGCGGCTTGCCGTCGGCGCTGAGCGCGCAACCCGCTTCCATGGCGATGTCTACAAACTTTCCGTTTTTTTTGTTCTGGTAAAGCGCGCTGGCCGTGGAATCGTTGGCCACGTAAATATCCGGCCAGCCGTCGTTATCGAAGTCGGCGGTGAGCACGCCAAGACCGTACGTGCCATTCGCTTCGAGAATGCCGGCCTGTTCCGTGACGTCTGTAAACGTCCCATTACCATTGTTGCGGTACAAAATGTTTTTGCCGCCGTTCAATCCCGGCGGACCGCATGCCACCATCACGCCTTTGTAAAGACACGGGCCGGACTCCGGAACCGGCGCGGTGGCGAGATTCAGGTCGATGTAGTTGGCGACAAAGAGATCCAAGTGGCCATCGCGGTCATAATCGAGAAACGCGCAGCCCGTATTCCAGCGCTTCCCGTTTCCCCCTACTCCCGCTTTTTCCGTCACGTCGGCGAACGTGCCGTTGCCATTGTTGTGATACAAAACATTTTTACCGAAATAGGTGACGAACAAATCTTCGTGGCCGTCGTTGTCGTAATCCCCGATGCAGACGCCCTGACCCCACCCGGAATGCAGCAGGCCGGCCTGCGCGGTGACGTCCGTGAACGTGCCGTCGCGATTATTTTTGAACAGGTGGGATGAAGGAGCTTGCCCGGCGGGAAAGCCTTCGAGTCGAGTGCCATTCACCAGAAAAATATCTAGCCAGCCGTCGTTGTCGTAATCGTAGAAAGCCACCCCACAGCCGGTCGTCTCGAGCAGATACTTATTCTTGTGCTCTCCACCGAAAATCGTTTTGACGTTGAGCCCGGATTCCCGGGCCACGTTGACGAAACTCACGTCCAACCCGCTGGAAGACTCCGGTGCGGATTTTTGTGTAGTGACAGAATGCGGGGACTGCGAACCGGAAGATTGCCCGCGCCTTCCCCATGCGGGCCGAATCATCGCGAGAACATTCTCTAGCGAGAATACCAACGCCGAACGACTTAGCGATTGTAGGAATCTCCGCCGCGAAGAGAACAAACGTGATACCTTCCCGCACTGGGCGTGCTAAAATCCGCGCCTCAATCTTAACGTAAGCGCGTCGCGATTCTGCAATCAAAGCAGTAACGTAAAATTGTTGGGCTTCGCATACGCCAAAAAAGCATGGCCACCGAGCTATTCTCCCCACGCCGAATCTGCTGCTTGCTCTGCCTGCTCCTCGCCTCTCTGATTCCATCCACTTTGCTCGCCACTCCTGCGGAAGAACGCACCAACACGCTGGAGCTGTCGCGTTCCGTGCGGCCTTGGGAATTTCTGTCTTCTGTGGGCACGCGTGCGGGGCTTTTCGGCAATGAGGCGGGCCGCATGGAAGCCTGGGTTTATCCGCTGAAGTTGTTGCGCGATTTTCGCTTGCAGTTTGAAACAGAAAGACGCATTTTGCCGGCTGAAAGTCTCGCGCGCACCGTCATCACGCGGCCGGAGTCCAGCACCATCGTGTACACCGGCGACACTTTTTCCGTTCGCGAGACTTTCTTCGTTCCCGTAAGCGAACCGGGCGCAATTATTTCGCTCGAGGTCGAAACCGAATTCCCCTTGGAAATCGAAGCCAGCTTCCTCCGCGATTTTCAACTCGAATGGCCGGGCGCGCTCGGCGGCACGTACTCATTTTGGGACAGTGACCAGCGCGCGTTTTACCTCGGCGAGGAAACCAAAAGGTTCGCTGCCTTCGTGGGCTCGCCCACCGCCACCGAATACCGGCGAGAGTACCAAACCAACTACTCCGAATCATCGGTGAATTCGTTTCGGCTGGGTGTGACAAACAAAGGCAAAGACACAAAGCTCATCGTGATCGCCGCCTCGCTCGATGGCCGGCCGCGAGCGGAAACAGCCTACAAGAAACTAACCACTGGTTATATCGACCTGCTGCGGGCATCGGCGGACTACTACAAACAATATTTGGACAACACGGTCAGCGTCGAAGTGCCGGACGCGCAAATACAACAGGCGTACGATTGGTCGCGCGTAAGTATGGTGCAAGGAATCGTGAACAATCCATTCCTCGGCACGGGCTTGGTGGCAGGCTATCGCACATCAGGCGAAAGTCAGCGTCCCGGCTTCGCTTGGTTTTTCGGCCGCGATTCGTTCTGGACTTCCTTCGCACTCAACGCCACCGGCGATTTCGCCACCACGCGCACAGCATTGCAATTCATCAGCAAGTATCAGCGCGAAGACGGCAAGATGCCGCACGAAATCGCGCAGGCTGCGAACTTCGTTCCGTGGTTCAAGGATTTTCCGTACGGCTACGCCTCCGCCGACGCCACTCCGCTCTATATCATTGCCATGAACGACTACGTGACCGAGAGCGGAGACGTCGCGTTCGCAAAAGAAAAGTGGGGCAGCGTCTGGAAGGCGTACGAATTCCTGCGCTCGACTTATGATGAGCAGGGCTTCCCCAAGAATTTCGGCATCGGTCACGGCTGGGTCGAAGGCGGGCCGCTGCTTCCAGTTAAATCCGAGTTTTATCAGAGCGGACTGGGCGTTGAGGCTTTGCGAGCGCTCTCGAACCTTGCGCGCTTGACCGGCCAGGACGCGCGCGGCTCCGAGCTTGCTCAAGAATTCGAAAAGCAAGCACCCAAGCTGAACAATACATTTTGGCTCGCGGATAAACAGCGCTACGCGTTTGCCCTCGGAACAGACGGCAAGCCCATTGACGAACCAAGCGTGCTTGCGACCGTTCCAATGTGGTTCGGCTTGCCGGAGCAGAAAAATGCGAGCGCCATGATCACGCAGCTTGCCGACGTGGATCAGCAGGCCGACTGGGGCATGCGCATCATCTCCAACCGCTCGCTCAAATTCAGCGGCGGCGGATATCACTACGGCTCGGTCTGGCCGCTGTTTACCGGCTGGGCCAGTGTCGGCGAGTACCGTTATCACCGTCCGCAGCCGGCGTATGAGAACCTCAGAGCCAATGCGCTCCTCGCGCTGGATGGCTCGCTCGGCCACGTCACCGAAGTTCTCTCCGGCGACTACTATCAGCCGCTCTCCACGAGTTCGCCACACCAGATCTGGTCCGCGGCCATGGTGGTGAGCCCGCTGCTGCGCGGAATGTTTGGGCTCTCGACCGACGCGAAGGCTGCAACGCTCACCTTTGCCCCGCATTTGCCCGCGGATTGGAATTCGCTTGGCATCGATAATCTGCGTGTCGGCGAAAACAAATTGGAGCTGACTTTTACGAGGACCACGGAAGGAATTTTTCTGGAAGCGGGACGCACTGCTGGCAAGGGCGAGTCCACCGTCGAATTCCGTCCGTCCATCAGCTTGCGCGCAACGGTGCAAAAAGCCGAGCTGAACGGTAAGCCGCTGCCCTTCCGAGTGGAAGTGAACGACGAAGATCAGCACGTGCTCGTGAAATTCACTGTCGGAGAAGGGCAAAAATTCCTTCGCATCTTCGTCACCAACGATTTCGCCGTCACTCCGATGACGGCATTACCTGCGCTTGGAAGTACAAGCACCGGCGTGCGCATGCTTTCAGAAACGTGGTCGCCCTCGCACGACCAGCTCACAGTGGATGTTTCGGGAGCTACAGGTTCTCAATACCAATTAAAAGTCTGGAATGCGGCGCAGATCGAGCATGTCGAGGGCGCCGAGCTCAAGAAAAAGCCCGAAGGCACAATTCTCTTGCTGCAAATTCCAAACAACGGTTCGGAAACCTACGCCCATGCGAAAATCGTCGTCCATTTCTCCAACCCACAAAGCAAAGGTAAGCGCCGATAAATCGGTATTCACAATGCCGATGCCTCCGGAACGCGACAAGCTAGATCTCAGCGGTCGTCAGCTAACTTCGGTGCCACCCGATACTTGGCAGGACAGATCTTTGCGAGTCCTCAACTTATACCGCAATGAACTGAAGATCCTGCCCGCGGACATCGCGCAACTCACGCGGTTGCAGGTGCTCATTGTCGCAAACAATCAGCTGCGCGCGCTCCCGGAAGAAATTGGCTCTTTGCCGCACCTGCGAATGCTGGATGCTGGACACAATAGAATTCCGGCTTTGCCCCAGTCATTCTGCAAACTCACAAGCATCAGCGATTATCTCTACCTGCACGACAACCGCTTGCGCTCCCTAAGCGACTCCGTTTTCGAGAACTTCGTCCATTTGCGCTACCTCAATCTGAGCGAAAATCCACTACGTGGACTTCCCACCTCCATCCACGCGCTCGTCAAACTGGAAGAGCTTCTGCTCGAAAACATTGGGCTGGAAATACTGCCCACTTTCATCGGAGATCTCACAGCGCTGGACGAACTGACACTGCGCAACAATCGCCTGACCTCGCTCCCCGATTCATTTGAGAAGCTTCGCAACTTGCGCCAGCTGGACTTGCGTGGGAATCGATTTACTCGGGTTCCGGATGTTCTGCGCAATGTCAGAAAGCTTCAGAAGCTCGATCTGCGGTGGAATGACCTTCGCGTACGTCCCGCGTGGCTAAAGGAACTAAACGCGCGCGGCTGCCGCGTGCTCCTGTAAAAAGACACTGCCATCCGCCGACGGACCTACTTGGCTCCCGTCGTTTCTTCCTGGGGTAAAAGAGCTTGCCGGGGCACCTTCGCGTCGAAAACTAAATTGAAGAAGCCGACCATCATCTCGTCCCAGTTCTGCTGACCCCAAATAATCGTTTTGGTCGGATCAGGATTTTCCGGATTGTTTGGCGAGTTATCGAAATGGGCGGTGCATTCGATTTTTGTGCCCTTCGGAAGGGCTATCGCCTCCGCCAAGTTGTACCAGAGCTGCCAGCGCCAGTTGTAGGCAGGTACGCGCAAAATCGTGCGCGTTTCTCCGTTTGGAAAAACGAGCCGGTACTCGAAATCCTTCCCACGCATGTGCATGTGTGGATGAAGGCTCGCCAGCTTCACGTCTCGAAGCACTTCAAAGGAAGCATCGACACGATGGTTAGGATCGCCGGGAGGAATCTTGAATGTTCCATTGCTGGCCGACAAAGTCAGCACGCGTTCCTTCGGAGGCTCCTTGGCGAAGACGATTCCGACTCGTGTGCGATCAGTCGCGGCCTTTCCTGTAGGCGTGTAGTGCACCTCCAGAACGATATCCGAGCCTGCCTTGATTAGTTTCGCCTGGCCCGGGCTCAATATCTCCGCGGGCTGTCCCGGCGCGTACCCTACGAGGAAATCACTGGGTAACGCACTGCGATCTGTCTTTTCGTCCGATTTTGGCGGAGGAGCCTCGAAAAAAACGCCGGTCTTTTGATCTTTGAAATAGTTCGATCCCGGTTCGCGAACATACGCAATGATGTGGTGCACCACAGAGCGTTCGGTCGGCCGTGCCTCCGCCATTTGTACCCATTTGTCTTCCGTGAATCCGGTCGGGAAAATGACGTACTGATATTCGACCATTCCCGATGCCGGCACGGCGAAAGCTCTCGGCAACTCAAAAATCTTGTCCGGCTTAAGAATGCCCCAGCCTTCCACAAAGTTGGCAGGAGCCGGCGCATCCTTTGGATCGCCTTCCGGCGCGCCCGCGTTCACCCACGCCACCAAAGTGCTGATCTCTTTTGCCGTCAACGCCCGATCGTTCGAGAAATGCCCATACGCTGGATCCGCGAACCAAGGCGGCATAATTTTTTGCTGTACCACAAGCTTGATACTCGAGACCCACGGACGCACTTCTTCATAAGTTAGCAATGGAAAGGGCGCAGCCTCGCCGGCGCGATGACACGTCTGGCACTTCTTTTGGAGGATGGGTGCGGCGTCCTTTGTAAACGTCGGAGCCGACATGCTGCCCATTTGTCCCAGAACTAGAGCGCTCCCACACATCTGAAAGGCCAAAATCACAAGGATTCGTTTCATCATTCTCGCCTTCTCCTAGGCTAATCGGATTCTGGCCGTAGCGGACCTAATATTCGCGCCAAACTATCAATAAACCAGCTTTAGCGAAAACTGAATCTGGCGCGAAGATCCCGCCGTCTTGCTGATAATTCCGAAACCGCTGCCGCGCACGATGTTAGACGGCAGACCAAAATTTACAATGTTGAAGATGTTGAAAAACTCCGCGCGGAATTCAAGGATGCCCAGTTCGCCGCTTCCGCGTCGCCCAAACGGCGTGTCCTTAATCAAGCCCAGGTCAAAATTCCGGAAGCCTGGGCCGCGAAAAGTGTCACGCCCCAACGTGCCAAAGCGGCCGAGATTGGGTCCGGTCCCTCCCGAAACGTTGATCGGAATGAAAAAGAACGAGCTGTTGTTCGGGCCGAGCCCAAAATAGTCTTCGCGGACGGAGCGACTCGTGGAAAACTTCGGTAATGCAATCAGATCTGGGCGATCCGTTCCTCCCGCGCCCGCGCCGGTTTGCTGCACTCCAGAGTAGACACTGAAGGGCGGACCACTCGTCACCGTTGTGATGTTCAGGAGCTGCCAGCCGGCCGTAACCTTTCTGCTCAGTGGACGAAGGAAGTTTGCGCGATCAAAGGGCAGCACCTGAAACAGGCTCAAGGTGAACACGTGCGTCACGTCGAACGTAGAAACTCCCTTGTCCGCCTCCGGGTTCCTGGGATTTTGCGGTAGGGTCTGCAAAATAACTCCTGCGTTCGAAGGCAAGCCCCCAAGCACCGCACTGGTGTCGTCGATCGATTTAGAGAATGTATAGCTTGCCTGGAAACTCAGTCCGATACGCG
This sequence comes from Candidatus Acidiferrum typicum, assembly GCA_025463055.1. Taxonomy (GTDB): domain Bacteria; phylum Acidobacteriota; class Terriglobia; order Acidiferrales; family UBA7541; genus Acidiferrum; species Acidiferrum typicum_A. The sequence continues at coordinate 53,777 of JAOAPV010000070.1, read as the reverse complement.
ACCGGTTTTGGCTCACGCTGGTTTGCAGCGCGTGATAGCTGGAATGCGAGCCAGTCGTCATCACCAGTTCCGGTCCAAAACCTCCGGTGGCGTGGCCCGCAGCGTTGAACTGTGTAAATGGCGCGAACGCCGGATCTGCGCCGTTGTAGCTGTTCGGCGAAAAAACCGTGGCGAGATGCACGCCCGCAGTCGCTACATAGGAGGCGCTAACCTTCACGCCGGCAAAGTCTTGATCGATTCCCGCCGTGTACGTGCCGATGTATCCGTTGCGAAAATTCCGGTCGATTACCGCGGCCGTGAATAATGGCACTTCATGTCCAGGGGTCGACGCTGCGAGATCGTTCTGAAACCTCTGCACATCAATGGGCGTGTTCGCAGGCACATCCGCGCTGCTGCCGGAGGCAAAGAGAAGCTGCCCCTGCGTAGTGTAAGGCGCAGGGAGTGTCAGCGGAACGACCTGCCCGTGAAACGGAACGGGAACATCCGGAAGCGCCGTGACTACGGGCGAGAACACCAGCGGAAATCCTCCGGTGACAAAATTGTCCTGCCACAAGTTCGGCAGGATTGTCGTGATGGCGCCGCCTGCGTGCAGAATTGTGTGTTTGCTGACTGCATAGTCGATCGAGACTCGCGGTCCCCAACCATTCCAGTCCATCGGATACACAGGCTGCGGGTTGTACAAGAACACTTGCTTCGCGCCCGGAGACAGAAACGCGGTCGGCTTGCCATCTGGACCGACCGGCTCGGCAATGGACGTCCGGTGTTTCGCTTCCTTAATGCGGCTGTTCACTTCATACCGCAAACCATAACTCACGCCCAAACGTGGCGTGGCTTTCCATGCATCCTGAAAATACAAATTGTAGGCTTCGCGTCGTACGGCCGCTTCATCAAACTTGTCCCCGCCAGGCGTCAGGCTTCCCGCGGCAATGACCGAGTACGAATAAGGCGTCGCGGTGAGCAAACCCGTAAGCGCGTCCGGCAGTGGATCTCCTGGTTGAATGTCGTGTTGGCCGCTCGCGGAACGAATCAGAACAGGAGAGAAGGCCGTCCCTCCGCCAAAGGTATACAGTCCGTTTGGATTGGTGGCAAAAATCGTAGCGTCACGGTTCGCGCGAATTTCCGCGCCCCATTTAAATGTGTGCGAACCGCGCGCGTAGACCATGTCGTGTTTCAATTGGTAGACGTTTCCGTACGAGCCAAAGATGGAACCGTCGGCGGAATTGAAGCCTTCGAAAAGACCGTCACCAAATGCCAGCGCCGGCTCAGTATGGTTAGTCGTAGGAAAAATAGGCGTGCTGCGAATGTATCCCACTGCAATCGTAAAGTTCAGGTGCGGAGAAATCGTTCGCGCGTACCTCAACGTGGCGCTGCGCTGGTGATCGAAAAACTTTACGCCGAAGCTCGGGTCGATGGCCGTCTGGTCCGGGTTAGTCGTCGGGCCACGCACCTGGTTTAGGCTGAATCGTGCCGTGAGCCCTGCCTTGTCGGAAATGCGATGATCGATGCGCACGGAAAATTGGTCGGTGTTCGTGGCCACTTTGGAGGATGCCGCGTACGTGCGCGCACCAAAAGCTCCCTGCGGATCGTTGGGCAAGGGATAACGCGCCAGCAGCGCCGCAATCGCTGGATTCACAGGAACGCTGAGGGTATCGCCAGGAAATGTGGTGGTATCGATTCCTTGCCGCTCCGCAATGGTCGGAACCGGAAACACCTGCGTCGTCCCGAGCACCTGCCTGAAGCCTTGATACTCGCCGAAATAAAAAGTCTTGCCGTGGCCATCGTAAATTCTCGGAATGATTACCGGGCCGCCATTGGTAGCTCCGAATTCGTTGCGAACAAACGGCGGAATGCGGCGCGGATCGATATCGCTTTTGTGATCAAAGAAATTTCGCGCATCAAAAGCCGCGTTGCGAACAAATGCGAACGCGCTGCCATGTACCTGATCACTGCCCGACTTTGTCAGCACATTCGTGAAACCTGCGGCGCCGTGACCCACTTCGGCCGGCATCGCTCCCGAACTAGACTGCACTTCCTGTATGGCATCTACGTTGAAATTGGAAAATGTAGCTCCACCCAGTTCCGGGTCGGTCGTATCCGCTCCGTCCATGGCGAAGACTGCAGCTACTCCGCGTTGTCCATTGATCGCAAACTGTTGTGTGAAATTTGCCGCTCCGTTGGCGTCGGTCATTGTTCCCGCGGCAAGCAGCAGCAGCTTGCTGAAGTCTCGCTGATTCAACGGAAGATTTGACACCTCAGCGCTCGAAAGATGTTCTCCGCCGCTCCCTTGTATTTGCGAAGGAACGTCCGCCTCTACGGAGACGGACAGCTCACTGTTCGACGATGAAAGCGTAAGCCTGGAGGATTGCGTGGCGCCCTCTGGAATGATCAAAGGTTTCGCGGCTCTCCACATTTGCCCCGCCGCGCTGACACTCAGGTCATAGCCACCGGCGGGCAACTCGGCAAAAACAAACTGGCCATTCGACGAAGTCGCGACGCTGTAATCCCGGTTTCCCGACCGACCGTGGAGCGCAATAACGGCCGCTGCAACGGCATTCCCATCGCCATCGCGCAGTGTTCCGTTCCATGAGGTTTCATGGTCTGCGGCGGCTGTGGTTACAACGATCAGCAGCACAAGAAAGCAGAGCGGACCTCGAGAACCTAAGGACACGAAAGCATTATACGCACCACGTTTCAAACGGGCGGAGTTGATTGACAACCACCGTATCTAACGGTAGCTTTTGAAACTCCTCTCAATTGGGATGGGTCGCGTGTCTTGGCGTAGACCTTACGTCGGCCCGATTAGTCCCGAACGAAGGACGCGTCAGCCTGGCTCAAAGCTTTTTTAAGCACACCCTATCTAGCATCCGACAGATTTCGTGTCGGATAAGAATTTACCCACCCGCCGCGTAACGCGGTGCATCTAAGACGTGTCGCAAACGGCGCGGGCCTTCGCCCCGCTCAGGAGCTAACGTGACTCAGGCGAAAACCCAAGTAGACCTGGACCAACTCAGCATCAATACCATTCGCACCTTAGCCATCGACGCCGTGCAGCAGGCCAACTCCGGCCACCCCGGGGCGCCAATGGGGCTTGCTCCTGTCGCTTATGAGTTGTGGCAGCGATTTCTTCGCTACGATCCCGCCGATCCTCTTTGGCCCAATCGCGATCGCTTCGTTCTCTCCAACGGCCACGCTTCCATGCTGCTCTACGCGATGCTGCATCTCACCGGGGTCCGTGACGTTTCTCCCGATGGCAAAGTGCTCGACCGACCTTCGCTGCCCATGGAAGAGATCAAGCGTTTTCGGCAGCTTGACAGCAAAACTCCTGGCCATCCGGAATCGCATATCACTACGGGCGTCGAGACCACCACGGGACCGCTCGGCCAAGGATGCGGAAATAGCGTGGGCATGGCCATTGCCAGCAAATGGCTCGCTGCGAATTACAATCGCCCCGGCTTCGAGCTTTTCAACTTCAATGTCTATACCATGTGCGGCGATGGCGACCTGATGGAAGGCGTGGCCTGCGAAGCTGCTTCTCTTGCCGGCCATCTCGCTTTATCGAATCTCTGCTGGATTTACGACCATAACCACGTGACGTTGGATGGTCCCGCGTCTTGGTCCTTTAGTGAGGACGTGATGACGCGCTTCGTCGGCCTGGGCTGGAACGTCACGCGCGTCGCAGACGCTAATGACCTCGAAATGCTCGACCGCGCGTATCAAATTTTCCTGAAGACGACCGACCGTCCTACGCTGATCGTCGTCGATAGTCACATCGGATATGGTTCGCCCAACAAACAAGACACCTCTGACGCGCACGGCGAGCCACTTGGCGAAGCGGAAGTCAAACTCGTGAAGCGAAATTACGGCTGGCCCGAGGACGCAAAGTTTTACGTTCCCGATGGCGTCTATGATCACTTCAAGAATGGCATCGGCAAGCGCGGAGCAGAAGCTCGTTCCACGTGGAACACCAAATTCGGCGAGTACAAGAAGCAGTTTCCGGAGCTCGCGGATCAGGTCGAGCGCATTCAGAATTTTAAATTGCCTGATGCTTGGGACAAAGACCTGCCCAGCTTTCCCGCTGATCCGAAGGGGATGGCCACGCGAGAATCCTCGGGCAAAGTGCTGAATGCCCTGGCAAAAAACATTCCCTGGCTGCTCGGCGGCTCGGCAGACCTCGCGCATTCCAACAAGACAAACCTCACCTTTGAGGGCGCGGGCGACTTCTACGCCAACGAATATAAGGGGCGGAACCTCCATTTCGGCGTGCGGGAACACGCCATGGGCGCCGCCGTCAACGGCCTAAGCGTTTCTCGGTTGCGCGCCTACAGTGCCACGTTCTTCAACTTCAGTGACTACATGCGCCCCGCCATGCGCCTCGCCGCACTGATGGAAGCACCCTCCATCTTCATCTTCACTCATGATTCCATCGGCCTCGGTGAAGACGGCCCCACGCATCAACCCATCGAGCAACTCGCTGGTCTGCGTGCCATGCCCAACATGATTGTGCTGCGCCCCGGCGATGCCAACGAAGTCGTGGAAGCCTACAAAGTCCTGATCCAGCTTCGGCACAGCCCGGTTTCTCTCGTGCTGACCCGCCAAGCCCTCCCCACCTTCGACCGCACCAAATACGCGCCGGCCTCCGGCGTAGCCAAGGGCGCCTACGTTCTCGCCGACGCTGCAAACGGCAGGCCTGATGTAATTCTCATGGCCACCGGCAGCGAAGTGCATCTCTGCGTCGAAGCATACGAAAAGCTGAAAGCCGAAGGCATCAGTGCACGTGTGGTAAGCATGCCTTCCTGGGAACTCTTCGAAAAGCAGGATGCCGCGTATCGCGACAGCGTCCTTCCTCCCAACATTACGGCGCGCGTCTCCGTCGAAATGGCCGCGACCACCGGCTGGGAGCGTTACGTCGGAACCAAAGGCAAAGCGATAGGCATGCACACGTTTGGCGCTTCCGCGCCTCTGAAGGACTTGCTCAAGAAATTCGGCTTCCTTCCGGAGCGCGTCGTAGCCGCGGCAAAAGAAGTCCTGGGAAAGTGAGCGACCGATGAAACTTGTGATTGGCTCCGACCACGCCGGCTTTCAACTGAAAGTCGCGATCGGCGATTTATTGCGCTCGCTAGGGCATGAAGTGCTGGACGTCGGCGCGTTTAATGAGAATCCCTCGGATTATCCGGATTTCGCCGAAGCCGTCGGCCGCGCGGTGGTCGACAAAAAAGTTGAGCGCGGGATTCTCATCTGCGGCAGCGGTGTGGGCGCCAGTGTCGCCGCAAACAAAATTCCCGGCATCCGCGCCGGCATGTGCCACGACACGTATTCAGCGCATCAAGGTGTGGAGCACGACGACATTAACATTCTCGTGCTAGGCTCCCGCGTGGTGGGCGTCATGCTCGCGGAGGACCTGGTCAAGGCGTTTTTGGGCGCGAAATTTACGAACGAAGAGCGCCACGTACGGCGCCTCGGCAAAGTAAAAGCGATCGAAGCCAAATATTGCGGCGGAGGAAAAGTAGCGAACGCCTGATCGCATTTTCTGACCAAGCGCTCTTGCCGTCGTCGCCTGGCAGCAAGGCCCACCCCAGCGGCGTACAATAGTAGTTTGTGGAGTCTGCAACGAAGGAGAACGTCATGACAACTACAACAACGCTTCCGAATCTCGGAGCTAAGGGTGTGAATCCCCTAAAGGCATTGCTGGAATTCGGTCAATCCCCCTGGATGGACTACATCCGCAGAGACCTGCTGACCAGCGGCGGCTTGAAAAAAATGATCCAGGAAGACGGTCTGATGGGGATGACCTCGAATCCAACCATTTTCGAGAAAGCGATTACCGGCAGCAAGGACTACGCTGACATCCTGGAATCGCCCGAAGCAAAGAAACTCGACGCAAAAGGCGTATACGAACAAATCGCTATTCGCGACGTGCAAGACGCATCCGATATTTTCAAGGGCGTCTATCAGCAAACCAAGCGCCGCGATGGCTATGTCAGCCTGGAAGTCTCGCCGTTCCTCGCCAACGACACCCAGGGCACGATCGATGAAGCCCGCCGCCTCTGGAAGAGCGTCGGCCGCGAGAATGTGATGATCAAGGTCCCGGGCACCAAGGAAGGTCTTCCGGCCATTCGCCAGCTTCTCGAAGACGGAATCAATATCAACATTACCCTCTTGTTCGCGCAGTCCGTCTACGAGCAAGTGGCGGAAATCTTTATCGCTGCCTTGGAAGCTCGCGCGAAAAAAGGCCAGGACATCAGCCATATCGCCAGCGTCGCCAGCTTCTTCGTCAGCCGCATCGATAGCATGATCGACGGCCAAATCGATGCCAAACTGAAAACCGAAACGGACCCCAGCAAGCGCGCCCTGCTCCCCAGCTTGCAAGGAAAAGTCGCCATCGCGAATGCCAAGCTGACCTATCGCAAGTACCAGGAAATCTACGGAACATCGCGGTGGAAGGCGCTCGCTGCCAAGGGTGCGCAGACGCAGCGTCTCCTCTGGGCCAGCACCAGCACAAAGAATCCTAAGTATCGCGATGTGATGTATGTCGAGGAGCTTATCGGCCCGGACACCGTCGACACGATTCCCCCGGCTACGTTCGACGCCTTCCGCGACCACGGCCGCGTGCGTCCCAGCCTCACGGAAAACGTCGATGAAGCCGCGAAAGTTATGGCGTCGCTCGAGAAGGCCGGCATCTCCATGAAAGAAGTTACCGAGAAACTCGTCGTCGATGGCGTAAAGCTTTTCGCGGATGCGTTCAAGCAGTTGCTGGAGGCGACCGGCAAAACTGCTGGCGTACGTGCGTGAGCCTCAATTCCCAGCTCTATATGCTCCCAGAAAAACTGGAAGCTCTCGTCAAAGCTTCGCTGGATGATTGGAAGCAGAACGACAAGGTCCGGCAACTCTGGCAGCGCGATGCTTCCGTCTGGACCGGCACCGACGAAGCGCAATGGCTGGGCTGGCTGGACATCACCGAACAGCAGCTTGCCCAGCTCGACCTCTTCAAAAAAGTTGCTGCCGACGTAAAGAAAGCCAAGTTCAAGCACGCGCTGCTGCTCGGCATGGGCGGCTCCAGTCTCTGCCCCGAAGTCCTGCGTCTTACCTTCGGCAAGATCAAGGGATTTCCCGAATTGCATGTGCTCGATTCCACTGATCCAGCGCAGATCAAAGCTATTGAAGCCAAAGTCGATCTCAAAAGCGCGATTTGCATCGTTTCCAGTAAGTCCGGTAGCACGCTCGAACCCAACATCTATAAGCAGTATTTCTTCGAGCGGATAGCGAAGAAAGTCGGCCCCAAAGAAGTTGGCAATCGCTTCATCGCAATAACCGATCCCGGCTCTAAAATGCAGCAAGTCGCTGAAGCCGATAAGTTCCGCCACATCTTCTTCGGCGTACCCAGCATCGGCGGGCGCTATTCCGCGCTGTCGAATTTCGGAATGATCCCCGGCGCCATCATGGGTCTGGATATTGCAAAACTCCTGAAGAACACACAGGAAATGGTGAAGGCGTGCGGAGCTAACATCACCGCGGACAAAAATCCCGGCGTCCAGCTCGGCACCATTCTCGGCACTGCAGCCAATGAAGGACTCGACAAGCTCACGATTATTTCTTCGCCCGGAATCCACGATCTCGGCGCCTGGCTCGAGCAACTCGTCGCCGAATCGACCGGAAAGCAAGGCAAGGGCATTATTCCCGTAGATCGAGAAAAGCTCGCCAAGCCCGAAGCGTACGGAAGCGATCGCGTTTTCGCCTACCTCCGCCTCGAAACCAAACCGGACAAAAAGCAGGATGCTGCCGTCCTCGCGCTCGAAAAAGACGGCCTGCCTGTCGTGCGTATCTCCGTGAAGAACACGTACAACCTGGGCCAGGAATTTTTCCGTTGGGAGATCGCCACCGCCGTTGCCGGCTCGATCATCGGCATCAATCCGTTTAATCAGCCGGACGTGGAAGCCAGCAAGATCGAAACCCGAAAACTGACCAGCGAATACGAAAAAACCGGCAAGCTTCCTCCCGAATCCCCGTTTCTCGAGACCGAGGGAATTAAGCTGTACGCCGACGCAAAAAACACCGCCGCACTGAAGAATTCCAAGACTCTCGCTGACGCACTGAAGTTTCACTTGGATCGCATCAACGCCAATGACTATTTCGGCGTTCTCGCTTACATCACGATGAACCGGCAGAACGAAGATGCCCTCCAGGTAATCCGCCACATGGTCCGCGACGACAAGAAAGCCGCCACGGTTCTCGGCTTCGGTCCCCGCTTTTTGCATTCCACCGGTCAAGCCTACAAAGGGGGACCTACTAGTGGAGTTTTCCTGCAGATTACCTGCGATGACAAGATCGACCTGCCCGTCCCCGGCCAAAAATACACTTTCAGCGTAGTGAAAGCCGCGCAAGCACGCGGCGATTTCGCGGTGCTGTCAGAGCGCGGCCGTCGCGCCCTGCGCGTTCACATCGGGAAAAATGTAAAGGCCGACCTGTTAAAGCTCACCAAAGCGACCAAGAAGGCTCTCGCAATGCAAACCTTTTAACGACGAGCACATAGTTGTAGGTGCCGGGCTTCAGCCCGGCCAACAATGCGGCAACCTAACTCGGGAACAGGAGCAAACGAATGCAGCTCGGTATGATCGGTCTCGGCAGGATGGGCGCCAACATGGTGCGCCGCTTGCAAAAAAACAATCACCAATGCGTTGTATACGACCGCAGTCCCGATTCGGTGAAGCAACTCAGCGCGGAAGGTTCCATCGGTTCTTCTTCGCTCGACGAATTCGTAAAGAAACTCTCGAAGCCTCGTGCCATCTGGCTCATGGTTCCCGCAGGAGTTGTCGACGCGACTCTCCGTGACCTCACTCCGAAGCTCGAATCCGGCGACATCATCATCGACGGCGGCAACTCCTACTACATCGACGACATTCGCCGCGCCAAGGAACTCTCACCTAAAGGCATTCACTACGTTGATGTCGGAACCAGTGGCGGTGTCTGGGGACTCGACCGTGGCTATTGCCAAATGATAGGCGGCGAAAACAACACCGTCCGCCATCTCGATCCCATTTTCAAAACGCTCGCGCCCGGCCGCGGCAACGCTCCGCGGACACCAGGCCGCGAAAAGGTCGATGGCACGGCCGAAGAAGGCTACCTGCATTGCGGCCCGTCCGGCGCAGGGCATTTCGTCAAAATGGTTCACAACGGAATCGAATACGGTCTGATGGCAGCGTACGCGGAAGGCTTGAACATTCTCAAACACGCCAATGTTGGCAAGCAGCATCACGAAACCGACGCGGAAACCACGCCCCTCCGCAATCCCGAGCATTATCAATACGATTTCAATCTCGCCGACGTTACCGAAGTCTGGCGGCGGGGCAGCGTCGTCGCCTCCTGGCTGCTCGACCTGACCGCCATTTCGCTCCTCGAGCAGCCGTCCCTCGAGCGTTTCTCGGGCCGCGTGTCAGATTCCGGCGAAGGCCGCTGGACCATTATCGCCGGCATCGAGTCCGGCGCTCCCGCTTCCGTGCTTACCGAAGCGCTCTACGAGCGGTTCTCGTCCCGCAGTGAAGGCGAATTCGCCGCCAAACTATTGTCAGCTATGCGTTTTCAATTCGGCGGTCACGCGGAAAAGAAGACCTGAAGCAAGGATCAATCGCAACCCCGGGCGCGCTAAACTCATACAGGACACCCTTATGAACCACTCGAATTCAAATCCCGTCGCCTCACCCTGTGTCATGGTCATCTTCGGCGCCACAGGCGACCTCACCAAGCGCAAGCTAATCCCCGCGCTCTGCAACCTGGCCGCCGATAATCTACTATCCAAGCAATTCGCTATCATCGGTTTCGCAGGCAACGACTACACCACGGAAAGTTTTCGCAAGAGTCTCTCGGAAGAAATCCCCAAATATTCCTCCAGCAAGATCGACCCCGCCGTCTGGTCCTGGTTCGCTGAACGCATCTATTACGTCAAGGGTGACTTTCAAGATCCCGATGCCTACCAGCGCCTGGCGCAACAGATCGCTGAAGTCGATAAGCAGCACAACACGAGTGGAAACAAATTTTTCTATCTCGCCGTCGCTCCGCGATTTTTCTCCACCATCGTGAAGCAGCTCGGCGTCGTCGGCCTGACCAAAGAAGAAAACGGACACTGGGCGCGCGTTATCATTGAAAAGCCTTTCGGCCACGACCTGCAATCCGCCCGCCAACTCAACGAAGAGCTCAAACAGGTTCTGAACGAAAACCAGATCTACCGCATCGACCATTATCTGGGCAAAGAAACTGTCCAGAACGTAATGGTCTTCCGCTTCTCCAACAACATCATCGAGCCGCTCTGGAATCGCAACTACGTGGACCACGTGCAAATCACCGCCGCGGAAACGGTCGGCGTCGAGCATCGCGGCGGCTTTTATGAAACGGCCGGCGCCCTTCGCGACATGGTACCGAATCATCTCTTCCAGCTCCTCACCATGACCGCGATGGAGCCGCCCATCTCGTTCGACGCCGACGAAGTCCGCAACAAGCAGGCCGAAGTCCTACACGCCATCCAGCCGCTCAGCCCGGAAGAAGTGCTTACCTGCATGGTGCGCGGACAATACGGTCCCGGCGTTAGCGACGGTGCGCCGGTCGTCGGCTATCGCAGTGAGCCGGACGTCGCGCCCGATTCCAACACGGAAACCTTCGTCGCGATGAAGCTGCAGATCGACAACTGGCGCTGGGCTGGCGTTCCCTTCTATCTCCGCACCGGAAAGCGCCTCAAGCGGCGAGCCACCGAAATCGTCGTCCATTTCCGCCGCACTCCCTTCGTTCTTTTCCGCAACACCACGGTAAAAAATCTAGAGACCAATCGCCTCGTCATTCACATCCAACCCAACGAGGGCATCTCCCTCAGCTTCGGCGCGAAAGTTCCCGGCACAGTGATGAAGCTCGGCCTGGTGAACATGGATTTTGATTACTGCAACTACTTCGGCGCTGAACACAGTACCGGTTACGAACGCCTGCTGCGCGATTGCATGGCCGGCGATCCCACGCTCTTCCAGCGCGCCGACATGGTCGAAGCTGGCTGGAGCGTGATCCAGCCGGTTATCGATGTCTGGCACGCCTTGCCCCCTCGCGGATTTCCCAACTATCCGGCCGGTTCGTGGGGACCCGTGGAAGCCGAAGAGCTGCTCGAGCGCGAAGGCCGCGCGTGGCGCACCATCGGCGAAGAAGAGATCGACCGCGACCGCGGCTGCGTTGAAGAGGGAGACAACATCGCTGCCACCCGGCGTCAAGTAGCCAGCGACTAACGCATTTCGGAGAAACTGTGCCACCCGATGTCCGAATTCTGACCAACATCGACGCCATCGCCACACGCGCCGCTCAGGATTTCGTCCAGTCCGCAACGCAGGCCGTTTCGGAGAAAGGCTCCTTCACGGTCGCTCTCGCGGGTGGTTCCACGCCAAAAGTCCTGTATTCCCTTTTGGCAAGCGACACGGCTCTGCGCTCGCAGGTGCCCTGGGATAAAATGTACGTGTACTTCGGCGACGAGCGCAGCGTTGGCCCCGATCATCCGGACAGCAATTTCCGCATGGCCACAGAAACAATGCTCTCGAAAGTGCCGCTAAAGCCCGAGCAAGTGTTTCGCGTCAAGGGCGAGTACAAGGACACGGAAAAAGCCGCGCAAGAATACGAACAAGTCTTGCGCACATCCTTTAAAATAGCCGAGGGCCAGTTTCCGCGCTTCGACCTCGTATTTCTGGGAATCGGGAATGAGGGCCACACGGCCTCGTTGTTCCCAGGAACCAAGGCACTGCATGAAACAAAGCACCTCGTGGTGCGCAACTGGGTGGGTAAGCTTTACACCAATCGCATCACGCTGACCGCGCCAGCGATTAACAACGCAGCGCGCGTCATTTTCATGATCACCGGCGCGGATAAAGCGCTCGCACTGAAAGGCATTCTGGAAGGGCCGTACGAGCCGGAGCAATTGCCGGCACAACTGATTCAGCCGCCGAACGGCAAACTACTCTGGCTGGTGGACACCGTCGCCGGCGGCATGCTTTCAATAGGAATTCGCGAATAAGGCAAGGAGAAACTCCATGGCAACGACAAGCGTAACAGGCAGCAAAATTGAAACGTATCTCGGCGCGAAGGCCGATTCCCTACTCGGCTTCAAGTCGCCCAAAATCCCCAAGGAACGTCTGCACCTTCCGGGTCCCGACTTCATCGATCGCGTCTGGACGATTTCCGACCGCAATGTTCGCGTGCTGGCAAATCTCCAGCGCCTGTACCGTCATGGCCGTCTTGATGGTACGGGCTATCTGTCCATTCTTCCGGTCGATCAGGGCATCGAGCACTCCGCGGGCGCTAGCTTCGCGAAAAATCCCGACTATTTCGACAGTGAAAACATCGTCAAGCTAGCCATCGAAGGGGGCTGCAACGCAGTGGCCTCCACTCTCGGCGTGCTAGGTTCCGTTGCTCGCAAATACGCGCACAAAATTCCTTTCATTGTCAAATTGAACCACAACGAACTCCTCACGTTTCCCAACAAGTTCGACCAAATCTTTTTCGGCACGGTGAAAGAAGCCTGGGACATGGGCGCAGCCGCCGTTGGGGCCACGATCTACTTCGGCTCGGACCAAGCCGACCGCCAGATCGTGGAGGTCAGCCGCGTTTTCGCGGAAGCCCACGAGCTCGGCATGGCCACCGTTCTCTGGTGCTACTTGCGCAACCCCGCCTTTAAGAAAGATAAGGATTACCACCTCTCCGCCGACCTTACCGGCCAGGCCAATCATCTCGGCGTAACCATTCAAGCCGACATCATCAAGCAAAAGCTTCCGGAAACTAATGGCGGTTACCAGGCCCTGAACATCGGCGATTCCAGCTACGGAAAATTCGACAAGCGCATCTACACCGACCTCGCCAGCGACCATCCGATCGATCTCTGCCGCTATCAGGTCGCCAACTGCTACATGGGCCGCTCCGGCCTGATCAATAGTGGCGGCGCCTCCGGAGCCAACGACTTCGAGGAGGCCGTAACCACCGCCGTCATCAACAAGCGCGCCGGCGGCACCGGCCTCATCTCCGGCCGCAAAGCCTTCCAGCGCCCTATGAAGGAAGGCGTCCAACTCCTAAACACGATCCAAGACGTCTATCTAAGCCCCGAAGTCACCGTCGCCTAACGCACAAATTCCCTGTAGGGGCGCAGAACCGCTGCGCCCCAGTTTAGCAACAAGCCCTGGTCCGAGACGGCTTAGTAGTTTTCCTCCCGAACGATCACGCCCTTTTCGTTTGCCGCTTGGCTTCATTCCTGAGTAATATCAGCACCGTTGAATCCTGGGAAACGTTTCCAATGCAGAGCCGTCTGTTCAAGGGATGCGTCGAAAAACTGTGTCTGCATGTGTGAGCGTGCTCACAAAGTGGCGTAGCGAGTATCAAGGAGAGAAAAATGAAAAAGGTAATTACAAGCGCAGGGCTGCCCTTAGCTGTGTTGCTCGGAGCATCATTCCTGCTCGCACGAACTGCGAGCGTGGCTGCGGCGCCCGCTCCAAGCCCTTCGCAGGTCGTCCTTTCCCAATGGAATGAAATCGGGCGCAAACTGGTTGCCATGGCGGAGGATTTTCCCGAAGACAAGTACGACTTTAAGCCCACGCCCGCGCAGCGCACCTTTGCGGAGCAGATGCTGCACGTCTCCGCCTCAATGTACTATTTCACTGACACCGCGCAGGGGCAAAAGCCGCGCTACCCGGATGATCCGAAGCGCGACGGCTTGAAAACGAAAGCAGCGATTGTGACGTTTGCCAGGAAATGCGTGGAAGACGGCGCGGCGGTGATCAAGTCCAAGGGCGACAAAGGCATGGCCGAATGGATCACCGAGCCGGAAAGCAAGCAGCAAGTGCAGATTTCCGATCTCGCTTACAGCCTCACCGAACACTCCGGCGAGCACTACGGCCAACTCGTGGTCTACTACCGCTTGTCAGGGCTGGTTCCACCGGAATCGCGCCCCAAAAAGTAATGAATCCGCTTGTGTGTTTGTAGAGGCTTGCTAGGACCGGCCAACCGCGCCAACCGCGCCATTTTCCAGAATTGCGGTTAATTGCGCAGGATCCGCCGTGGGCGGCAAGCAGGATTGACCTGCACAGATCACTGCCACGGCCTTGTCCGCTTGCAGATGCGGCAGGGTCTCCTTCAGCGCTTCGGGAAGATTCTCGATCATGGTCCCGTTTTCGCCGGTAGCGGTAAAGCGCATCACGGACTTGCCAAGACGGAAAACTCGATTCGCCGCAACTTCCAGTGAAAGAGCCGCGGGATCATCAGCACGGCCTGTGATCAGCACTTGCATCGGGTGCCTCGCGAAAAGAAGAGCTGCCAAACCGTACGTCGCCGCGAAGAGCCCATACTGCGGCGCAATCCCCGCGAAGGCTTCCAGGGTTTTCTGCGCGAAGTTGTAGTACCGCTCGTCGCCGGTAAAAGCGTGTATACGGACGAGCGCAGTAATCGCCACCGAGTTCGCGCCGGGCGTCGGCGAATCCTGAAAGGGCTTGCGGCGCACATCCAGGCCGCCAAGCGGCGCGGCATTGGAAGGACGGTCAAAAAATCCGCCACCCTGCGCATCCGCGTAATACTCCAGAAGGTAATCGAGTGTGCGTTGCGCGGCTCGAAAATACCGCGGATTCAGTGTCGTCTCGTAAGCGTCCAATAGCGCTATGACGCTGAAAACTTGATCATCTAACGAACCTTCCAGCCGCGGCCCGCCGATGCGGTGGGCAAATCCCTTATCTTCCGTCCAAGCTTCCTCCAACATGCGATTCATCGTTTTTAGCGCGAAATCGCGGCAGTTGTCGCCGATGGAACGGCCCAAAATGCGCGCCGCTTCCAGGTACGCTGAGACGAACATCGCGTTCCAGGAAACGTACATCGTCGTGTCGATGTACGGTGTAATCCGCCGGAGCCGGCCCGCTAACATCTTGTCCTTTGCGCGCGCTACGGTCAGGCGCACGGCGGTTTCATCGCCGCCCAGTGTCTTGGCGATTGCCCCGGGATCGCGTGCCACCCACAAGACATTTTTCGCGGGATTGTGGTGCATTTCGCCGCGCGCCTCGATGTCATAGTAAAGCTCGATAATTCGTGCTTCCGCCGGCAGCAGTACCTCGCGAACTTCTTCCAGCGTCCAGGTAAAGTAATCGCCGTCATCCGCAAGGCAATAATCCGCATCCTGGCTGGCATAAAACCCGCCGCTGTGCTGGTCGGAGAGCAACTCATTGACCCAACCGATGATGCCCTCGGCCGTCTCGCGCAAAAAAGAATTCTGCGTCACCTGCCAGCCGTGAAGGTAATTCTTGAGCAGCTCGGAATTGTCGTAGCTCATCTTCTCGAAGTGAGGCACCAGCCAACGCTCGTCGACCGAATAACGATGGAAGCCGCCAGCCAGTTGGTCATAAACGCCGCCGCGCGCCATCTTTTCCAGCGTTGTCTCCGCCATGGCGAGCAGATGCTTTTCCTTGGTTTCCTGGTAGCGCTCGAGAACCAGTTCAATCGCGGACGCATGTGAAAATTTCGGCGACTGCCCGAATCCCCCGTTGCGAATGTCGAAAAGTTTGGTGATCGATTGGACTTGCGCGTCAACCACACTGAGTTCGAATTTCGCTCGCGCACCATTGAATGTTTCCGCCTGAGCTACAGCATCCGCCAGCGAATTCGCAGCGCGTTCCAGGTCCGCGCGCTTGTTGCGATATGAATCAGCCACGGCCAGCAACACCCGCCGGAACCCAGGCCTTCCGCCCTGGTCGTCAGGCGGAAAATAGGTCCCGCCGTAAAATGGCTTCCCATCCGGCAGCAAAAAGCCAGTGAGCGGCCAGCCGCCTTGGCCCGAAAGCGCGCTGATGGCGGACTGGTATCGCGCATCTACGTCCGGACGTTCGTCACGGTCGACTTTCACGGCCACAAAATTCTCGTTGATGATCTTGGCGATTTCGGTGCTTTCGTAGCTTTCGCGGTCGATGACATGGCACCAGTGGCACCACACCGCGCCTATATCCAGCAGCATCGGCTTGTTCTCAGATTTGGCGCGCGCAAAAGCGGCGTCGCCCCACTCGTACCAATCGATGGGTTGGTGGGCAGCCGAACGAAGATAAGGACTAACCGAGTCTTTGAGTCGATTCTCTGGTTGTGACGACAAGCGAACTCCCATAGACCAAATAGGACCTGCTAAAGATCACATATGCGCGAAAACCCGAGATACACGGCGTGTTCTCGGGATTGCCGCTGGGAAAATCTGGTTGAACGCCCGACAAACTGCAGACTTACTGAACAACGTCCCCCGGACCGAGGTCGCGCGGATCAAGCGGCTTCCGGCCCGAAAATCCTTCGTCCTGGCGATGGTAGAAGCGGATCCGATCCTCTCCAAGCCGCCAGCACAAATAGACTTCCTCGTTGTTGATCAGCGCCGGGAAGTCGAGTAGGCCAACCTCAAGGTCTTTGATGAGACAACCCGTTTCAAGGATGCGATTCAGCGAGGACTTAAGCGTTTCAGCTAGCTGCTGATGCTCGACTCGGAGGGTGGCGAGCTTCTCGTACGGTACAATTACCCCGCCCATCATGGTAATTCGGGCGGAAACTGCGGTCAGGTCCGTTTCCAGTCCGGCAAGCTTTTTGCGGCAATCCATCGCTTCCACAAGGAACGGCTCAAGCTCCTGACGGGCGCGTTCGGCTTCGGTCAGCGTGAAAAGCCGCTGCTCCGGTTCCGGCGTATCGTCCGGGTTTTGTTCGTCGTCTTCATCCGCCATGGTAATTCCGTTCTGGCCGTCGGCCCCTTGGAGGGCCGGGTCCTATGTAGTACGTCCTACACGGGCTAGCGCAAGCTTAACATGCGATCGAGGGCTATGCGCGCGAAGTGGCGGGTGCGCTCATCCACGGAGATTGGATTAACAACGTTCCCTGCGGCCAGATTATCCAGCGCCCACAGCAAATGCTGGGGGGTGATGCGAAACATCGTGGTGCATACGCAAACGCTTGGATCGAGAGACATAATCTTGCGATCCGGCATTTCTTTGCTGAGCCGATTGACCAGGTGAATCTCCGTACCCACGGCCCACTCCGAACCTGCCGGCGATTGCGAAATCGCCTTGATAATTCCTTCCGTCGACCCGATCTCGTCGGCAGCCTGCGCCACTTCATACCGGCACTCAGGATGCACGATTACCCGAATACCCGGATGGTTGCGGCGAACCCGCTCGATGTGCTGCGGCTGGAAGCGCTGGTGCACTGAGCAGTAGCCCTTCCATAAGATGACCCGCGCCCTACGAATCGCTTCCGAGGAATTCCCCCCGAAATCCTGATACGGATCCCACACAATCATTTCGTCCAGCGGGATACCCATGCGAAAGGCGGTGTTGCGGCCCAAGTGCTCGTCCGGTAAAAACAAGACTCGCTCGCCACGCTCAAAAGCCCAGCGCATCACTGCCGCTGCATTCGAGCTAGTGCACACAGAACCGCCATGCTCGCCGGTAAAAGACTTGATAGCCGCCGTAGAATTCATGTAGGTGATGGGAACAAGCTTCAGATCACCGACCGAGGCTAGCTCTTCCCAGCAAACTTCCACCTGGCCAATGTCTGCCATATCAGCCATTGAACAGCCGGCATTCAAATCTGGGAGGATCACACTTTGGTGGGCGCGGCGGAGAATATCGGCACTCTCCGCCATGAAATGCACGCCGCAAAAAACGATGTAGCGCGCATCCGCTTCCGCGGCCTGAAAAGAAAGCTTCAACGAGTCCCCGCGAAAATCCGCGAATTTCACGACTTCGTCGCGCTGATAGTGATGCCCAAGCACCACCACGTCTGTTCCGAGGCGCGCTTTCGCCGAGCCAATCCGCTCATCCAGCGAATTGTCCGGCACAAGCAAATACGAATCGAAATCGCAGCCCACGCCCGGTTCGATTTCCGGTGCGCGCACCGTCTCTGGCGGTTCGCTGCCGATTAATGTAGAGGAATTCGAGATGGAGATAAGGGTGCTCATCGCCTTTTCTTGACTGCTAGTGGGATTAGGTAGCCCTAGGGATGTCCCTGCTAATTAGATGATTCTTCTCAGCTTTGGGGTGCAATTCTCCGTTTATCCGCCAATAAACACCATAGTACGCGAGGGTGGTACGAAATCCGGCTCATTGATGCGGTGACCCTCTTCTTTTTCCATGATTACTGAACGTATATATATAATCACATCTTCGTCGGAGGCGCCTTCGCGCAGCAACGCGCGCAGGTCGTGATCCTCCTTGCTGAATAGACAGGTGCGCAGCTTGCCATCTGCGGTAAGCCGGATGCGCGAACAATGCCCGCAAAAAGGCTGCGTGACCGGAGCAATCAGCCCAATTTCGCCCGGCGCGCCATCTGCAAAACGGTACTTACGCGCCGTCTCGCTGCGCTCATGCGCAATTTGCTGCAGAGGCCACCGCGCATGAATCCGGCTGTATATCTCCGCGGCAGGCACAACCAAGCCCCGATGCCAGTGGCGATCCGCATCCAGCGGCATATATTCAATGAATCGCATGATGACGCCGCGCTCGCGCGCGAATTCCGCAAACGCCTCCACCTCATCATCATTGATGCCGCGGACAAGCACCGCGTTAATCTTCACCGGCGCTAGCCGGGAATTCTGCGCGGCATCGATACTACCCAAAACCGTTGCGAACGATTTCGTCCGGGTGATTTTCTCAAATCTGGCGCGGTCCAGCGAATCCAGGCTGATATTTATCCGCCGCAATCCCGCTTGAATCAGCCGCTCGCACCGTTCCGCCAGCAAGTGGCCATTCGTGGTCATCGATAAATCTTCGACGCCCAGCGCGCGCAGCCGGGCAATGTAATTTTCCACGCCCTCGCGAACCAGCGGCTCGCCACCCGTAATGCGAATCTTTCTTATGCCCAAGCCCAGGAAAATTCCCGCCAAGCGGTCCAGTTCAGGCCAGGAAAGAATCTCGTCATGATCGCGATAATTTTCCGGGTCGGCGGAGCGGCAATACACGCACCGGAAATTGCAGCGATCGGTCACCGAGATGCGCAGGTCCGTAATCTGGCGACCGAATTTGTCGTGCAGCGTCATAAGATTTCTCTTGGGCGTCAACGTGCCCAACATCCACCCACAAAAACAAAAACCTGAATCCATATGCTTGGATTCAGGCGCGGACGAAAAAAGTACACTTTTCCGTCGTCAGCTCCTTTCCAAGCGGGAGGCCCAGCCGTTTCCAGCCAAACCCTCATTCCCGGCAACATCGCCAGGACTTCGCCCGTGCCGCCATAGGTTGTCTCCCCGTAGGCGCCAAGGGTCGGAGTTTCGTGCTTAGTCTAGCGCTGTGCAGCTAAGACTGCAATTCTGTACCTGTCGTTCCAGCAGCATCAGCTTAAAGTTCTAGCGTGTGTTCTGGAACTGAGCTTAAACGCTCAACAAACCCCTCCCAGCCGTCTGTGGTAAAGTTTTCGCCACGCCATGCGGATCTTCGTTCTCGGCGCCGGTGCCACCGGCTCTCTCCTCGCGCAATTATTAGAGCGGCAAGGACATACGGTCTGGTGCGGTGACCGCGATTTACAGCGCGCTTACCACTTCCTCGGTAAAAGCAGCAGTATCGCCATCACCGACGTAAACGCCAGGAACCTGCATGGCATCGTCCGAGCCGCCCGCGGCTGCCAACTCATCGTCAACGCCTCCGCGTCTGTCTTCAATCAGATTGTGATGCGCGCCGCGCTGCGCCTCCGCGTGCACTACGTGGACCTGAGTTCCCACCTCACGCAAAACCCGTTCAAAGCTGAGCAGTTGGGCTTCGCCAAGCGCTTCGAAGAAAAGAATCGGCTCGCCCTCATCAACACCGGTGCCGCACCCGGGCTGACCAACCTGCTCGTCAAGCGCGCCGCGGAGATGCTCGACTCCGTGCAAGACGTGCAAATTCGTCTTTATGAAAGCAGCGAAAGCGACGACCCGATCTCCCAATGGTCGCCCGAAGGCACCTTCGACGAAGCCATCTCTAATCCGCGAGTCTATCGCGCTGGAAAATTCCAGATGGGCAAGCGTTTCGCCGAACTCGAGAAATTTCGCTTCCCCGACCCTGTCGGAAACGCGAATGTGGTTCTCGCCGCGCAGGACGAAGTAGCCACACTCCCCTACTACATACCCATGCAAAGCATGGACGTGAAAATCGGCGGCAATGAATTTGATCGCCTGCGCCGCTGGTACAAGCAGGGCAAACTCTCGAAATCGCGCGGCATCGTGCGCCAACGCTTTCCGCAAACTTTATCGCCGCGCAAAATCGCCTCCTTGATTCGTCAAGGAATTTTGCAGAACGCGCGTTTCGCCGCCGTAGTGCTGACCACCGGCGTCAAACGCCGCGCAAAGCAGGAACAACGGCTGCTCATCCGCACCGATTGCATATTTCCCACGCTGTATCAGATTCGCCAGCAAGGCCTGTACACCACGCCGGTCGCGTACGCCACAGCTCACGTCGCCGCCTTATTTATCAAATTTTTTCCGCGCGATATGGCAGGAGTGTTTCCGCCGGAAGCCTTGCCGGTCGAAACGCGGCGTGCAATTATCGCCGGCATCCGCAAGCACAGCGTGCGAATCAACCACCGGACAAACGTGCTGCGGAACAGTGAAGAAGACGAAGAATTTTGATTCCGTTGCCAGGAGCGTGTGCTAAGGGCGCGCCTCAAATATCAAATTAAATGGCGTCTCTGTAGCCCGGCGAAAACGTGTAAAGCCGCCGCTTGTGACTACCTCGCGCAGCCGCTTCTCCCCCGCTTGAGCTCCCAAAGCCAATCCCACTTCCTGCGACAAAGACGCCGGCGTGCAAAGCAGCGTCGACGCTCCATAGAACGCGCGTCCGATGGGATGAAGATTGTCCTCCAGCTTGTCACCAGCGTTAGGCTCGACAATCATCCACGTGCCATCCTTCTTCAATGAACCGCGCACGTGACTCGACGCCCCCGCAGGATCGCCCATATCGTGCAGGCAATCGAAAAACGTCACAAAATCGTAGTCCTTACCGGGATAATCCTTCGCCTTGGCCACTTCAAACCGAATGCGATCCGCCACACCAGCCTCCTTCGCGCGCTGCTTGGCCGTCTCGATCGATTTGTCGTGGTAGTCGAAGCCGACAAACTCCGACTTCGGATACGACTTCGCCATCAAGATAGTTGACGCTCCGAGACCGCACCCCACGTCCGCCACTCGGCCGCCGCTTTTCAATTTCGCCTCGACTCCTTCAAGCGCAGGAATCCACGCGGAAATTAGATTTGCAGCATAACCCGGCCGAAAAAATCGCTCCGTGCCCACAAAAAGCTCAGGATGGTGTTCGTGCCATCCCATGCCCTTGCCGGTTTTGAAGCGCTCCGCAATGGCGTCTTCGGCCTTCACCGATGCCAGCGCCACTTGGAACGCGCCGGGAAGAAACGCGGGACTGTTTTCATCCGCCATCGCAAACGCTTGTTCTTCGCTCAGATGGAATGTTCCGCTGGGCGCATCGTAAGTCACGTAACCGCCCGCGGCCTGCGCCGACAGCCACTCGCGAATATACCGCTCAGCCGTCCCGGTTTTCCTTGCGAGCCCTGCAGGCGTTTGCGGGCCCGCAGCCGCAAGCGCTTTGTACAATCCCAGCCGGTCACCAATGCGAATCAGCGCTGCATTAAACGTCGCGCCGAAATCGACGATGGCTTTGCCGAGAAATTCGTTTAGCTTATCTGGATCAATGGCCATAAATCCTCCGTCGGGGAATGGCTAATGGAATGGCCGGGTGAGATTAAGCGCAGTTTAGGCTGCGCGCATGGGGAAAGCAAGCTGGTGCAGCCTTCCGGCACACTAGCGACAGGAGTTGCGTTCGCAGAGAACTAGAATTTATATCCGATGCCGAACGACAAGACCGGATAGAACTTATAAGGTGAAGCGCTCTTGTTCAGCTTCGCTTGCTCCGCGGCAATGTTGCTCTGAATCGTAGGATCAGAGCTGATGCTCCGGCAAAACAAGCCACTGGAGTCGCAAGCGCTGCCGCTGAGGTTTAGCGTTACGCGCGGTGGTCCCTGATATGCCGCCCCAATTTCAAAAGAAGTGCTGAAGTGCCGGCTGCGCGGAACCAAATTGCCAATCCCGAAAAGAAGCATCGGCGCGGCCTTGTAGACAGTGAGTTTGCCCGTTCCCGTGATGGGATCGGCTGGGTCACTTACATAATTGGTGTTGCTCAGAGTGAAGCTCTTGCCCCCGGGCACGGAAGCGTTGGCGCTAACTTGATTGCCGTTGTAGAACAGCACGCCCGGGCTAATGTGAAGTCCTTTCAACAAAAAAATATCGTACGTAGCTTGCGCGGATCTCAGGTTCAGATTGCCCTTGTAGGTGACGCCGTCTTTATCGAAGGTGTCACCATAGCTGAAAGCGTTGAACCCAACGCGCACATTCGATCGATGCGAGACGGCTATCGCGACCTCGCCGCCAATACCGAGGGTAGACACCTTCACGCCGATGCCGATCGGAATGCGCCCTTCGGACGATTCTTTTGCCGGACCTCCAGGCGCCGCAGCCGGCGCCGCTGCCGCCGAAGAATCGGGTGAATCGGGAACGGCCGCCGCGAGGTGGGAAACCGGAAGACTCGTCAGCAACAAAAGCACTGGAAATACACGGACTTTTCGCATGGCCGCTCCTTCAAAGAAGCGAGCTTAGCATTCGCGAAACGGCGAATTTATTAAGCAGCGTTAATCGTCTGGCTAAGAGTTACCGGCCAAAAGGACAGGCCATCTTCAGAGGTTTCAGCAGCAGCGGTTCGGGCGCGAGTATCGGCGGTTGAGTTGTTGCACGTAAAACTCCTCCGCGGTTAGCCGTTGGCATCCGTCGCTTTGGGCCGCCGAAGAGCGCAGGTATCGTTCGTACGCGGCGTCGCCGCACCATTCGCGCAGGCCACGCCAGAAACGATGGGCGAACCGCACCATATTTTTCGTCGCGCGCTTCATCAGTCGTCTCCCTGCGCCACGCCGGAATATCCCGGTGCCCATTGCGTTTGCACGTAGGGCGATTCATGAAGCGCAGGTGCGCGCCGGCTGCTGCTCAGGATCGCATACCACTGCACCAGCGCCTCCACGATAAGCACGATCACCATCAGCGCAAGGACCGCGGTTACCGCAGCGTCGAGGCGCTGATTGAAAATAAGCCGCTGCGTGTCCACCAGCTTGCCAGCAGGAATCTTCCCCGCGGCAAGTTGCGCCGCAAGCGCATTAGCGTACGCCAGGAACCCGATGCGCGGATTCGTATCGAAGATTTTCTGATAGCTGGCCGTCATCGTAATGATCACCAGCCATGCCATCGGCAGCAGCGTCACCCAAATCCAGCGCGTGCGCCCCATCTTCAGCAAAATTGTAGTGGCCACCACCAGCGCCACCGCAGCCAGCAATTGATTCGAGATTCCAAACAGCGGCCACAAGGAATTGATTCCGCCCAGCGGATCGACCACGCCCTGGTACAAAAAATATCCCCACATGCCGACGATGATTGCGCTCGAGAGAAGCACGCTAGGCATCCATCCCGTGCGCGCAAATGGCTTCCACACGCGGCCGCCCAATTCCTGCACCATGAACCGCCCTACGCGCGTGCCCGCATCCAGCACCGTCAAGATGAACAGTGCCTCGAACATGATCGCGAAGTGATACCAGATGCTCAGCAGCCGTTCGCCGCCGATTGTGTTGGAAAAAATCTGCGCCATTCCCACCGCCAGCGATGGCGCGCCTCCCGCGCGATTCCAAAGCGTCTGCTCGCCAACGGCATGCGCGAGCCCGGCCATCGTTTGCGCGGTCAGCGGAAAGCCCCAGCCGCTAATCGTCGCGGCAGCGGCATCCGGCGTTGCTCCCACAATGCTCGGCGGGCTGTTGATCGCAAAATAGACGCCCGGCGTCATTGCGCACGCCGCAACCATCGCCATCACGCCAACGAACGACTCCAGCAACATCGCCCCGTACCCAATGAACCGCGCGTGGCTCTCCCGCAAAATCATCTTCGGCGTCGTGCCCGAAGAAATCAGCGAATGGAATCCGCTAATCGCGCCACAAGCGATGGTGATGAAGCAAAACGGAAAAATCTTCCCGGCAAAAACAGGGCCGCTGCCATCAATAAAGCGCGTAAGGGGCGGCATGAGCACGTGCGGACGCACAAACAATATTCCCGCAGCCAACGCAAAAATCGCTCCCGCCTTGATGAAGGCGCTGAGATAATCACGCGGAGCAAGTAGAAGCCAGACCGGCAGGGCTGACGCGGCGAATGCGTACACCATAATTGCAAACGCCAGGGGAACTCCGCCCAGCGTGAAAACCTGTGCCCACGAAGGCGAGTCCGCCACCCACTGCCCGGCGACGACCACGAAAAAAATCAGCCCGACGCCCATCAGCGACGCTTCCAGCACGCGTCCCGGACGCACGAAACGCAAATACAGGCCGACCAACAGCGCGATGGGAATCGTCATAGCCAGCGTGAATGTCGCCCACGGCGAGGACTTCAGCGCGTTCACCACCACCAGCGCGACCACGCCGAGCAAAATCACCATGATGGCCAGCACCGCGAGCTGCGCGATAAATCCGCCGCGCTTGCTCACCTCTTCGCGCGCCATCTGCCCGATCGATTTTCCGTCACGCCGTATCGAGCAGAACAAAATAATGAAATCCTGCACGCACCCCGCAAAGGCCGCGCCGGCAATCAGCCACAGCGTCCCGGGCAAATACCCAAACTGCGCGGCCAAGGTCGGGCCTACAAGAGGTCCCGGCCCGGCAATCGCCGCGAAATGGTGCCCAAATAAAACCCATTTGTTCGTAGGCACAAAATCGCGCCCGTCATCATTCCGCTCAGAAGGAGTCGCGCGCGTATCGTCCAAAGCAAGCAGCCGCGCTGCGAGAAACGCGGAGTAAAGCCGGTAGGCGACCAGGTAGCAGCAGACCGCAGCGATTACGAACCACATCGCGTTAAGCGACTCGCCGCGATCAAACGCGATTTTGCCAAGCGCGCCGGCGCCCAACACAGCAACCATAACCCAAATTAAGATCCGTGCAACTCGGGTCAAGTCCAAACCCCTATCCATATCAGCCACGCGAAATCACGCCGCGACGCATCGTATGCGAGCGCCGCCCAAGCGTCAATTCCGTTTAGACGCTCCCCCGGTACACCGTTAGCATTGGTCGTTGGGGAACTTTCCAGCTAGAATCTGCTCCACCTAATCTCACTTCGCCAATGAAAGGTGCTTTATGCGCCGACCTGGTGTGGCCTATTTCGTCACGCTGTTCGCTCTTCTCGCCATCCTGCCGCTTGTTCTCCGCGGGCAGCAAAAGCGTGAACCCGCTCCGCCCAAGACGCTCGACGAACTTCAGAAAGCCATAAAGACCGAGTTGGACAAAAATCACGCGCCCGGCGCAGGCGTCGCCCTCATCTCCCGTGGCGAACTGCTTTGGTGCGGCGGAGTTGGCGACGCCGACGTGGCGGCCAAGAAGCCCATCACCTGCGACACTGAGTTCCGAGTCGGCTCCATCAGCAAGAGCTTCGTCGCCCTCGCTCTCCTCAAACTCCAGGAAGAAGGCAAGATCAACCTCGAAGCGCGTCTGAATGACGTCGCGCCCGAAGTTCCCATGCAGAATGGCTGGGAGTCTACGCATCCCGTCCGCGTCGTGAGCTTGCTCGAACACACGGCTGGCTTCGACGACATGGAAGCCGCGGAAGTCTACAACGCTCACGACCCCTACGATTACCCACTACTCGAAGTCTTCAAGCGTTTTCAAGAGCCGCAAATCGTGCGCTGGCCGCCGGACACCCGCATGTCCTACTCCAATCCCGGCTACGGCATCGCGGGCTACCTCATCGAGAAAATCAGCGGCCAACCCTACGACAAATATATCCACGACACATTTCTGCAGCCACTAGGCATGACCAATGCAGACTATCGCTTCACCGGCGCCAACAAGGCGCTCCTTGCCGCCGGATATGATGGCAAGACCTCTACGCCCGTTGGCTATCCGTACATTTATCTTCGGCCTGCCGGAGATTTGAAAGCCTCACCCGGCGAACTCGCCAAGCTCGTGCAATTCCTTCTTCGCCGCGGCATGGTTGGGCAAACCCGGCTGCTCACCCCGGAATCGATCCTCCGAATGGAGACTCCGAGGACCGGCTCCGCCGCACAATACGGTTTGCGCCTCGGCTACGGCTTGGCCAATTACACCGGAGTTGCCGGCGGCGTTGTGACCCACGGCCACGACGGCGGCATTGACGGCTTTATCTCTTCCTATCGCTACATGCCGGAACAAAATTGGGGCTACGTCGTACTCCTGAATGACGCGGGCGCTGGCGAAGCGCTAGAGAATATCAATCGCCTCGTTATCGAATTTCTTTCCACGGACTATCCCAAGCCTTACAAACCGGTGAACGCCCTGGCGCCTGCCGAACTGCAATCTTTCGCCGGCTATTACGCGCAGCGCGCCCCCCGTTCGCAGATGTTGGCGTTTCTCGATGATCTGGCCGGCGGCATCCGCATCCGCGCGCTCAACGGTCAACTCATTCGTTCCTCCATGTTCGGCAAGCCGCAGCCGCTGCTTTCCGCCGGGAAAAATCTCTTTCGCACGGACAAAGAACCCGAAGGGACAACTTTGTTCTTTGCGGACGAAGCCGGCCACATCGCGTTTACTTCGATGGGAGACGACGGCGTGTCGTACGCTGTCCGCACCAGTCCGCTCTGGCCCTACGCGCGTGTCGTTGTGCTCGTGCTTTGCGCCACGCTGATGCTCAGTTCCGCGGCTTTCGCGGTGGTCTGGCTGCTGCGCAAACTCTGCGGAAGAATGAAAGGCGTGCAACATCTGGCCGTACGCGCGGTCCCACTGGTCGCGGTTCTTTCCCTCGCGGCCATTCCATTTTGCTTCAATGCCCTGCACGGCAGCGCCATCGGGACCGCCAATATATTCACGATCGGAATTTACATGGCCACTATTGTCTTCGCCCTGCTCTCCCTGCTCGGCGTGGTCCTAGCCCTCCGCGTCCCCAAAGCCGAAATCAACCGTGCAGTCCGCATCCACTCTCTGCTGGTTTCCCTGGCCTGCTGCGTAGTAGCCCTATTCTTCGCCTCCTGGGGCCTAATCGGCCTACGCCTCTGGGCCGCGCAATAACGTGAATCACTAGGGTGTGGCCGTCTTGAGGGCCGCGATCACTCTCTCAAGGGAATCGTGCCGTGGTTCTTTGTCGTGCGGAAGGATGTCCCAGCCTGTGGACACCACAATCAGGTTGTGTTCAGGCACGACCCGTAACTCCTGACCGCCAAATCCCCGCGCAGCCCATGCAAATTTCTCCGGCGATTTGCCCCAGGGCTGCAGCCACCACTGAAAGCCATAGCCCCAGTGCCGGCCTTCATCCTCTATGTTCATCGCCGGCTTGACCGATGCCGCGACCCAATCTGCCGGAACGATTTGCTTGCCTTCCCACATTCCGTTCTTCAAAGACAGAAGGCCAACCTTGGCCAGGCTTGAAGACGAAATGTAAAGTCCGCCTTCCGTGTCCGGCAGTCCCGTCGGCGACTGTTTCCAGTGGTAGGCAATCCCGAGCGGCTGAAACAGATGCTCCGCGGCATACTGATCGACGTTCTTGCCCGTGGCTTTCTTAAAGATGTGCGAAAGAAGCTGCGTGGCGCCGCTGCTGTACACCCACACTTTGCCGGGCTCCGCGGCCATCGGCTGGTTGATTACGTACTCCACCCAATCGTGCTTCGACTCCATCACATCGCAGGAGTTTTTAGGATCGTTGTAGGGCAGATCTTCGTTCCATTCGAGCCCAGCCGTCATAGTCAACAGGTGACGCAGCGTGATGCGCCGCTTGCGCTCATCTAAGTTCGCGATCTTGTATTCGTCGAAAAATTTCAGGATCGGAGTATCCAGGTCGGCAGGAAATTCCTTTCGGCCCATGGCGATCCCAATCGTGATCGAAGTCGCCGTCTTTGAAACGGACTGCATGGTGTGCAGATCGCTATGCTGGTAGTAAGGGTGAAATTCCGCGCTGAAATAGTTGTAGGGGCCGTGTACGTCATGATTGAGAGGACCTTCGTGCTCGGCAAGCTCACCGTAAATCTTGCCGTAATCGTGAGGGTAGGACCGCGCAAGCACTTGCTTGCCGTCGCGAATAATCAACATGCTGTCGACAAGCCCATATTTTCCTCCTGCAATATCCGCGTCAAGAGCGGTCAAGGCCGCTGCGTCAAAACCGGCAGCACTCGGCTGTATGAGCGGCCACTCCTTTGTCAACGTCTTCTCCTGAGCCTGCGCCCACAGCAACAAAATGGACGCAAACGACGCAAGGAGCAAAGCCGCTCGCAGCGCATTCTGACCGGATCTCGTCTTCATTCGCTCTCCTCTTTGCCTCTTTGCCTCTTTGCCTCTGCGTCCTCTGCATCCTCTGTGGTGAAGCTCTTGCGCTCAACCGCGCAAAGACGTAAATCGTAGCAGCGGATGCAACTGCCGAAAGATTTTCACGAGATCATTGCGGAATGTTTTGCGCGTGGCAGCAGCGGTGCCAAGCTCCTGCCGCACAATCCAGCCTTGCAACTTTTTCCAGTTCTCCGCTGCCGGCCACTCGGAGTGTTTTGTCCAACTCCCTTTTTCCGTGCTGTACCAATAGCTTTCATACTGCCGGCTCAGACGCCTTTTCTGCTGCGCTAGCCATCGGGGATTCGCTTCGAGGCGCGACGCCGCAATCTGCGCGAGAGCGGACTCCTTGCGCTTCGAACCGGAATAAATGCGGAAACCAACCGTAACGGTCTTCGCGGAAATTCCCACGTAGAGTTGACCGCTTTCCGCTTTACCGGGGAATGGGACGGCGAATTTCAGATACATCTGCGCACGGTACGGAGTCTTGTCTTTCGCAAAACGCGTATCGCGATTGATGCGCGAAAAGTTCGCGCCTGTACGGCCGCGGCAATCGAATCGCTCATCGAGCCGCAGAAGCTCGGGTGTAAGTTCTTCGCACAAAGCGCGCAGCGGCTGCACCACACACTGTTTGTAGCGGTCGCGATTCGCATCCATCCACTCCGTGCGATTATTGCGGGAAAGGTCGCGAAAAAAGCGAAACGTCTCGCGCCCGATTAATGAATTATTCTGTGGCTTGCTCGGCGATTTTTCTTGAGCGTTACCTTGTGATTTGAGCGGCGCTCTTGCGTGAGCCATGACGGCATCCATCCGAAAGTGTCAGCGGCAACCTAGCCTACACGATTCCTTTCACTCGTCAATTCGTCTATCCTGTGCGGCACAACAAATTGCCGTGCCACAGGAAGAGGATGATGTTACGAACACTCGCTTTCGCCGGATCGTGCTTGATTGCAATCGCTGCAGTTTTTCATTCTACGAATGTTGCGCTCGTTTCTGCCGATGAAAAAACCACGCCGGCAAAAAAGGAGCCGTGGAAAGCAGAGGATTTTATTTACGGAGAGACGGGGGGGCAGTTTCGCATTTCGCCAGATGCGAAATGGGTGGTGTGGGTGAAAGCGAATGGCGATAAGGATAAAGACGCGCGCGTATCCAATCTCGTTCTTTCCAGTATGACGGAAAGCAGGGAAATTCCACTGACGCGCGGCAGCGACAATAGCACGCAGCCACGCTGGTCTCCGGACAGCGAATGGATCGCGTTCACCAGCACGCGGGGGCGGCCGAAACCGAAGCCGGATACGGCGCCGA
Organism: Candidatus Acidiferrum typicum; assembly: GCA_025463055.1. Classification (GTDB taxonomy): domain Bacteria; phylum Acidobacteriota; class Terriglobia; order Acidiferrales; family UBA7541; genus Acidiferrum; species Acidiferrum typicum_A. Next base: position 24,131 of record JAOAPV010000070.1, on the reverse strand, counting down.
TGCAGATTTGGCTGATCAACGCGCACGGCGGCGAGCCTTGGGCGCTGACCGAACTTGCGCACGCGCCGAAACGGATCGAGTGGCTGGACAAAGACACGCTGATTTACAGCGCGGAGGAAGATCCGGCTCTGTACGAGCAGGAACTAAAAAAGAAGAAAGATGATTCCGAAGTTGTCGATGATGCGGAGCATGCAGCTCCGGTGCGGCTTTACAAGATCAATGTGAAAGACAGAAAAATTACGCGGCTTACCACGAACACCGATTGGATTGAAGATTTCGGCGTGTCTGCTGACCGGAAATACGCCGTTGCGTCGCACGCGAAAAGTTTGCACTACATGTTCGACCAGAAGGTGCGGCCGGTCGTAATTTTGCATGATTTGAGCGGCGGACCGGAGAAGCAGCTTTTTGCGGATTTGCGTGTGCGCGCGGAGGGATTTGAGTGGGCGCCGGATAGCGCCGGATTTTATATGGCGACGCCGTTTTCCACGGATGCGCAATTTATGACCGCGGGCATCACCATTGTTTATTTTTATGACCTGGCGGCGGGCAAGAGCACGCAAGTGAACTTGGACAATGCCAACGGGCTTGGCTTCAATTTGCAGACGGTGCCGGGCGGGTTTGTGGCGTCGCTTGCGGCCGGCAGCCATGACGATTTGGCGTTTTATTCGGCGGAGAAGGGCGCGGCTGGATGGAGTTGGAAGCGGCAGAATATTACGGGCGAGCACGCCAAGAATCTCGAAGCCTTTCGCGTCAGCGATGACGGCAATGCGATTGTGTATTCGACTTCGACGGCGAGCATATTGTCGCAGCCGTATCGGGCGCAGCTTTCGGGAGGAAAGATTGTTTCGCCGGTGCAGCTCGCAAAATTGAATGAGGGATTGGTGAGCGGGCGCACTTACGCGAAAAGTGAAGTGATTCGTTGGAAGGGCGCGAACGATGAAGACGTGGAAGGAATTCTTTATTACCCGACGAATTATGAAGAAGGAAAGAAGTATGCGCTGATCACCGCGATTCACGGCGGACCGATGGGGTCGGACAAAGATTTGTGGGATGAGAGCTGGGCGTATCCGATTCAGTTATTTACGCAGCGCGGCGCTTTTGTGCTTCGGCCGAATTATCACGGCAGCAATAATTATGGATTGAAGTGGGCGGAGTCGATTTGCTGCGGCAAATATTATGACCTGGAGACGCCGGACATCAATGCGGGCGTTGATTACCTGATTTCGCAGGGGAAAGCGGATGCGGACCGCATCGCGACGATGGGCTGGTCGAACGGATCGATATTGTCGACTAGCCTGATCACGACGTATCCAGCGCGTTACAAAGTGGCGAGCGTCGGCGCAGGGGATATTGAATGGGTGAGCGATTGGGGAAACGTCGACTTCGGGCAATCGTTTGACGCGTATTATTTTGGCAAGTCGCCGTTCGAGGACCCGCAGCTCTACATCAACAAGTCGCCGTTCTTCAAGATGGACAAGGTGCAGGCTCCCGTGCTGATTTTCCACGGCACGGCGGACCGCAATGTGCCACCGGCGCAAAGCTGGTCGTATTTCCGCGCGCTGCAGCATTTCGATAAGACCGTGAAGTATGTCGTGTTCCCCGGCGAGCCGCACGGCCCGCGCAAACTGACGCACCAGGTCCGCAAGGTTGAGGAAGAAGCCGCCTGGTTCGACAAATACTTCTTTAAGACCGCAAAACCAGAAGACGAGGCGCTGAAAGAAGGCTCACCGCTGGCGACCGCGCTGCGCACGAAAAGTTTGGCGCGATCCGGCAGCAATTACGGCACGGCGTTCCCAGTAAAAAGCAAGACGGTGCTGATTCCAGAAGTTGTGAAACGCGGCGACCTCGAAATTGGGCGTTTTGAGGTGACACGCGCGCAGTTCAACGATTTCGACAAGAACTACAAGGTGGATCCTGGTACCGAAAATTATCCGGCCAACGGCATCACGTTTGAGCAGGCCAAGGCGTATTTCGCATGGCTCTCGAAGCTGAGCGGGCAGACATACCGGCTGGCCAATGAGAGCGAAGTCTCCGCGCTCTATGAAAAGAAGGACGGAGAAAACACACTCGATTATTGGGCCGGGTATGCACCGAACTCCGACGATGCCGCTCGATTGAAGAAAAAGACGGCGGACCTTGCGGGTGCCGCCCCACTACTTAAGCCGGTCGGAAGCTTCACCGGACTAGGCAAAGACGATGAAGAGCTAATTTTTGATTTGGGCGGCAACGTGGCGGAATGGGTGTTGACGCGCGACGGAAAGGGCAAAGTGATTGGCGGCAGCGCGGATTGCCCGGCCGATCCGAAGACGAATTGCACGGCTGCGCCGGAGTATGTTGGTTTCCGGTTGGTGCGCGGGGTCGCGAAGCCGGTCGCGCAGTAAGAACCAAAAACAAGATTTCGCCACAGAGGGCATAGAGTTCCTACAAGAACGCCCCGCCCGGGTCCCGCAAATACCGCGGACGACAGAACAAGTGTTGTTGCTGACACACTCCGGGCTTCCGCTTTCTCTGTCTCACACCGATTCATCGGACCTCTATTTGGTCAGACCCCCTCCCCCGGTTTTTGCGTAAGTGTTCATTCTAAAGGTAGTTAAAGTCCTTTGTTTTGATACACTTTTGCAAGTGTTCATTCTAAAGCCATTTAGGTTGGGCTTGCGTCTCCGTGGCCCGACTCAAGCGTGTGCGGGAAAAACCTCAGGGGCAAAAGGCGCCCCTGAGCTACAGGTCTTTGTCGTTGGGATCCAGCCAGGGCATACGGCAATAAAAGAGCGCCACTTTGGAGTGGCGCTAGGCGCGGTAGTAACCAGAAGTAACTATACACAAAGAGGTAGCTGTTGTCAATCCTAAAAAGCGGGTGGCCAGATTGGTGCTTGCCGGTGGGTGAGGCGGGGGCTAGGCTGCGGGGATGAGCGAATTTACTCCTACTGGGCGGACTAAGGTGCGGCGGAAGCCGGACCGAGGTTCCTACGACCGCGAATTGATTTACAACATTCTGGATCAGGCGTTTGTGTGCCACGTGGCATTTGTGGCGGACGGCATGCCGTTTGTGGTGCCGACGAACTATGTGCGCGTGGGCGACAAGCTGTTTCTGCACGGCTCGCCGGCGAGCCGGCTGATGAAGGCGCTATCGAGCGGGCCGTTTTGCCTGAGCGTGACGCTGCTGGACGGCATCGTGTTCGCGCCGACGGCGATGGGCCATTCGGTGAATTACCGGTCCGTAGTGGTGATGGGGAAGGCGGAGATTGTGGAAGGGCATGCGGCCAAACTGGCGGCCATGCGCGACTTTGTGGAGTATGTAGTGCGCGGGAGGTGGGAGACGGTGCGTCCACCGACGGAGCAGGAGATCAAAGCAACGATGGTGCTGGCCGTGCCGCTGGTGGAAGCGTCGGCGAAAGTGCGCACGGGATTTGCGGTCGATAGTGACGCGGAGTACAGCTCAGCGGCGTGGACGGGGATATTGCCGTTTCGATGGGGGCCAGAGGAGCCAGAGCGAGACCCGCGAGGGAGTGCGAAGATTCCGGTGCCAGCGAATATAGCGAATTATGTTCGACCGCAATAGGTGAAGGCACAGGTCTGGCGTCCCCTGAAAAGCGGACCTGCTAGCCCAGTCGAGACCAGGAAAAAAGCCGCAGGGCTCCGCGGACTCCGCGCTGCGCTACAGGGGACAAAATTCAAAGGCGCCCGCGGATAGAACGCCGCGGCCGCTACATAGATTCGGCCACACCTCACCTTGACATTCTACTAGTACGGCTTTACCCTCACCTAGGATGTCTACTAAAGAGCAGAAAGAACGTGTTGAGCTGCTGCAGGGGACTTTGGACCTGCTGATTCTGCGCACGCTGCTGCTGGGGCCTGCGCACGGGCACGCCATCGCCAAGGCTATTGAATTCAACTCCGACGATGTATTGCAGGTCGAGCAGGGCTCGCTGTACCCCGCGCTGCACAGGCTGATCAAGCGAGGATGGATTGCGGTCGAAGCGGGCATCTCGGAGAACAATCGCCGTGCGAAGTTCTACCGGTTGACGGCGAAGGGCCGGCGGCAACTGGCGGTCGAGACCAGCAAATGGGACAAGTTAGCGGGAGCGATCGCGCGGATTCTGCGGTCAGCGGAGCGAGAGGGCGAATCATGAGACGCGGCAAGCGCATGGGCAGGCGCATGTTGGAAGATCTCGACGAGGACATTCGCGACCACATTGCGCGCGAGACGCAGGACAACATCGAGCGCGGAATGGCTCCGGAGGAAGCGCGGTATGCGGCGGTGCGGAAGTTTGGCAACGTGACGCGGGTGAAGGAAGAGACGCGGGAGGTGTGGAGTTTCGTTTGGCTGGAGCAGCTGCTGCAGGATGTTCGCTTCGGGCTGCGGATGCTGCGCAAGTCTCCAGGGTTTGCTGCGGTGGCCATTCTTACGCTGGCGTTGGGCATTGGCGCGAACACGGCTATTTTCAGCTTGATCGACGCAGTGATGCTGCGCGCGCTGCCGGTCGAGGATCCTTCGCAGTTGGTGCTGCTTAAGTGGAGCGCGCGGAATGCGCCGAACATTCACGGGTACATGACTTCCGGAGATTGCCCGATGAATGTAATGCCTGGGGCAGCTAATCCCTACGGCTGTTCGTTCTCTGAGCCGATGTTTCGCGAAATAGCCCGAGCAAATGTCTTCGCGGCGACGACAGCTTTTGCCAACTCTGACAGGTTGAGCTTGACTGGAAACGGCCCAGCGACGGTTATCAATGGCCAGCTCGTTTCGGGGGACTTCTTCCGCACGATGGGTCTTAAAGCGGCCGCGGGCCGGCTGTTTGAGGCAGCGGACGACAAACCGTCCGCCGCACCTGTTGCCGTGCTGAACTACGGCTACTGGCAGAGCGCCTTCGGAGGCTCTCGCGAGGTAGTCGGCCATACGATCGAGCTGAACAACGTCGCGTTCACGATTATTGGCGTGGCCGAACAGCGATTCACCGGGATTACTCCGGGCAGCGATTATGATGTTTGGCTGCCGCTCTCCGACGCGCAACGTATTACCTATCCCATGTTTTGGCGAAACCGCTCTGACGACGCGGGTAACTGGTGGCTCACGATTGTTGGTCGGCTGAAACCCGGAACGGAGCTTGCTTCTGCGCAAGCGGCGGTGAGCGGGCTTTACCGAAATGAAATGCTTCACGGGTCCGTTCCGCTTTTCCATGGCGGCGAGATCGCGGTGCGACCGGGAAGGCCGGCTGGGCGCGGCCCACGTAGCGACCAAATGTTTCACGGAGCTATGCCGCCGCCGGCTGGCGGCAACGGTCCGGCGAGTGTGCTCGTACCGCCCCAGCAGGCGCCGGGAAGCCCGGTTCAGGCTCGCAGAGAGGCGGCCGGCGCCCCGATGTCGCCATCCGCGGGCAAGACGCCGGTCATTTTTGCTGCGCCGCCAGGAGCAGCGCCCGAGGGTGGCCCCAAGACATTATCGACGGTGGCCGATAACCCTGAGGTGACGCTGGTGCCCGCGCAAACCGGATTGACCGGCGCGCGCAGCGAGTATTCCAATCCACTGTACGTGCTGATGCTGGCTGTCGGAATCATTCTACTGATTGGATGCACGAACGTTGCGGGGCTGATGCTGGCTCGCGCCGCTGCGCGGCAGAAGGAAATGGCCGTGCGGCTGGCGCTAGGAGCGGGCCGCGCGCGGGTTGTCCGCCAGCTTTTGACGGAAAGCGTAATACTCTCGGTGCTCGGCGGCACGCTGGGTGTTCTGTTCGCCTACTGGGGAGCACACGCCATCATCTCGTTTGTTTCGAGCAATCAGCCGCGACCTCTTGGATTTGCGACGGGCGTCGACTTGCGCGTGCTGGGATTCACCGTCGCGGTTTCGCTGCTCACCGGAATTTTTTTCGGCATCGCACCGACCTTACGCAGCACGCGTGTCGACTTGACGCCAACGCTCAAGGATGGCGCGGGAAGCTCGGCAAGTTCAGGACGTGCCAACGGAAAATGGTTCAGCATCGGCAATGCGCTGGTGGTGGCGCAAGTGGCGCTTGCGATCGTTATGCTGGTGGGCGCGGGACTGCTGGTGCGCACGCTGGCGAACCTGCGCAGCATCGATGTTGGGTTCGATTCGCACAACATCTTGATTTTCGGAATCGACCCGACGTTGATCGGCTACAAAGGCGCGCAGGTGGACAGCTTCTATCGCGACTTGCAGGGCCGCCTCTCGGAAACGCCCGGAGTGAAGTCCGCGAGCTACTCGGTTATGCCGCTGTTGAGTAACGCGCTGGGGATCATGGGCTTCCACTGGCCGGGAACGCCGCAGGATCAACGTTCCGACGCGGACGCGCTTGCAGTCGGACCAAATTTCTTTGCGACAATGCACATTCCCTTTCTCGCCGGTCGCGACTTTAATGCCTCTGATTTCAAGGTGTCCGCCACGAACAGCGGAGCAACTCCTACTTCGGCGCGGACCGACGTAATTGTGAATCAGGCATTCGTTCAGAAATATCTTGGAAAGGAAAGCGCGCTCGGAAAACAATTCGGCGAATCGGCAGCAGAGGCGGACCGTCCGGCCAATCCCGGCTACGAAATCATTGGGGTGGTACGGGACGCGAAATACAACAGCCTGCGGCGGGAGATTCACGCCATGATTTACATGCCGCACAGCGCCGGAGGAGCGTCATTTGAATTGCGCACGGCGGCCGCCCCCCAAGCTATTCTTCCCGCAGTGCGCGAAGTGGTGGCACAAGTAAACACGAATTTGCCGCTCTTTGACGTGAAAACGGAATCGGAGCAAATTGACCAGTTGCTGTTTCAGGAGCGGCTGGTGGCGCGGCTATCGGGCTTCTTTGGTTTGCTGGCGCTGGTGCTGGCGTGCGTGGGATTGTACGGACTGCTTTCGTATGAAGTTTCGCGACGCACACGGGAAATCGGGATTCGCATGGCGCTTGGCGCGCACCCGGGACGGGTGCTGAAGCTGGTCTTACAGCAGGGAATTGTGCTGGCGATTGTCGGCGCCTGCGTCGGCATCGGAGTGGCGATGGGAGTAATGCGCTATCTGGCCTCGATGCTCTACGACGTTCATGCCAACGATCCGCTGACGATGATTGCCGTCGCGGTACTGCTAACCCTTGTGGCGCTGGCTGCATGCTACATTCCGGCTCGCCGCGCAATGCGTGTTGATCCCATGGTGGCTCTGAGGTATGAATAGCGTCGCGAGCTGGCTCGGGCGCGCAGGGCGTGGTAATCGAGCAAATTGCCTGGGCGCTGCAAAGATATAAAACTGCATCTCACCTTTCGTTTCCCTTATCGCGATTTTGCCGCACGCTTGCTTTGATCTCGGCGTGGCAGGCGTGCAGCACGCGCTCTGTATTTTGCATTGATAAGCCACTCAACTCGTCGGAATCATCGGGAAGACGCCCGATTGCGTGCCCAAGCTCGTGCAGGAGAGTGGTGATCCGTGCGGGCAAAGTGTTGCCTGCGTAGGGACCTACGCGCAGATCACGGCGTCCTGCAAAGCGCGCCACACCGCGGTCGGAATCACGCCGCAGAATATCCGCGGCGCTCGTAAAAAAGGAACCGTTGGCGTTGAGCAAGACGGTGGCGTCGTGTCCAGCATTCTCCGGAACACCAGCGGAATAGGGATGTTTGAAGAGAATCTCTCCCGACGTGGATTTGACTGTGACTACGTCCTTAGGGCCGTCGTCGAGAGCGAATTCCAGGGACTCGAAAATGGCGGCGGCGGCGGGATCCGCTTTGCGGAACCAGGCGCTGCAAGAATTTTCGGCGGCCAGGATGGCGAGGACCTGTTGACGGGCTTGCTCGATCAGCAGGCCACGTGCGCCGAAGGTCAGAAGCCGCAATTGAACGAGATCTGGTGGGCCGCTGGAAGGGCCACTAAACGGGGACGAGTTGTAGCGAGCTGCCGCGGAACGCAACGGAGTTGGGAGCGGATTGGTTTCATCGGAGCTTTCGAGGAAATCACGCGGGAATGTAGGAGCCGAGTGCGTGGCCGCGGAAGCGCGGCGGGACCGAACTTGGGACAGCGCGGGCGAACTGGACAAAAGCATGAGGGTGGCAGACAAAAGCAAGTGAGCGGCAGCTGGCAGGACGGCTGCTTGACGAGCGCGCGCGAAAGACATCGCATTCTCCCGCCCAGACGCCAACCATCACAGACCGTTCGCAGGAGAGCGTTTCGCGGCGACCACCTACCGGTGCATCGAACGAACGGCGGACCCAATCTGGGTCACGTAGTAGATACGTAGTGCTGAAAGAAAAGCTTCCCGAGCTGTCGCTAAAATGTTTGTCACCTGAGCGGAAGCCCGGAGGATACGGGGAGGCTTTAGATAAAGGCGCGATAGCGACGATGAGGGTTTAGTAGCGAGTACTTGGGCCGTCGCAAGGGAGCCCGCGTATGCGTCACATCGGAACAGAGTCTCGTTTCGACCCGAGGTTAGAAAATCCCAACGAAGCAGCGGTACGGCGACTTACTGAATACAAAGCGTTTGCTCGTACTCGGTGGCTTTGATTCGGCAGTAATCGTGCACATCTGGCGAGCGGAGGGGACTGTCTTTACGCCGATTCGCTGGAGATGTGCGCGGCTGGGCTTGCGCGCTCAGATGGCAAAACGAGTGGGGGAGACCCGGTGGCTTTGTATCGCGACGCGTCCATCAAACGAAAACTGATTTCAGTGATTCTTTGCACGTGCGTGCTCGGTCTGAGCCTGGCGTGCATGGCGTTTGAAATTTATGAGAGAGCCAGCTTCCGAGGATCGATCGTCAGCGGACTAGCGAAGAATGCGGAGTCGCTGGGGCTGGCGACGAAGGCTTCGATAGCCTTTGACGACAAAGAAGCCGCTGAAGAAATGCTGCGTACGATTCGCTCGGAACAATACGTAATGGCCGTAGTCCTTTACGACAAAAGCGGCAGAGTGTTTGCGGAGTACCGGCGCGATGGATTGGGAGCGGAGTTCAAGACGCCGGCGCGGAGGGATGAGGGCACGATTTTCGACAGTGACTCGGTTACGTTGTACCGAGATATTTCTTTTGACGGCCAAAAGGCGGGGTCGATCGCCATTGTTTCGGATCTCTCTGAACTGCAATCGAAAATGCGCGAGTACCGGAAGATCTCCGCGTTGGTGCTGCTGGTGTCGATCCTGATAACGTTCGTGATCTCGTCGCGGCTGGTAGGCTTAATTACGCAGCCGATTCTGCACCTGGCGGAAGTAGCCAGCAGAGTTTCCACGCAGAAAAATTACACGTTGCGAGCGGTATCAAATGGCCGCGATGAAGTAGGAGCGCTGGTTGCAGCGTTCAACCAAATGCTTGGGGGCATTCAGGAGCGGGACGCGGCGCTGCAAGGATCGAAAGATCAACTGGAGGTGCGCGTTCACTTGCGAACGCAGGAGTTGCTAAAGGAAGTGAGCGACCGCGAACGTGCCCAGCTATTACAAGGCATCGCTTACGACGTAACTCGCGTTTTGGCGGGTTCGAATCCCGTAGAGGTAACCCTTGCGAAGGTTTTGCAAATCCTGTGCGAAGGATTGGAGCGGGAAGTAGGGGTGATCTGGAACCTAAACCGCGTGGCGAATCGATTGGAGTGCGCGGATGCCTGGCAACGGCCAGGCCCTGCGCTTGAAGAATTCATCAACGCAAGCTTTGGGATTTTTTTTGCGCAGGGTATCGGTCTGCCTGGACGCGTTTGGGCGTCGCGGCAACCTGCCTGGCTCGAAGATATTGGGAAGGACCTCAATTTTCCGCCTGCGAAAGCGGCCCTGGCATGCGGACTTCACTCCGGAATTGCTTTCCCAGTTCTGAATGACAACGAATTTACTGGAGTGATCGAGTTATTTGCCCGCGAGGTTCGCAGCCCTGAGCCTGAGTTGCTAACTCTAACCGCGGCGGTGGGCAGCCAAATCGGGCAATTCATCGCGCGTAAACAGGCGGAAAAAGATTTGTTCGATGCAAAAGAGCTGGCGGAGGCGGCTAGCCGCGCGAAAAGCGAGTTTCTGGCAAACATGAGCCACGAAATCCGCACGCCGCTGAATGGCGTGATGGGCATGACGGACCTGGCGCTGGACACAAACCTGACGGCAGAGCAGCGGGAGTATTTAGAAACGGTAAAGACATCTTCGGAAGCATTGCTGGTGGTGATCAACGACATTTTGGATTTTTCGAAAATCGAGGCGGGGCGGATCGATCTGGAGTCGATGGAGTTTGACCTGCGCGATTGCTTGGAATCGGCATTGCGGACGGTAGCTTTGCGAGCGGACGAAAAAGGACTGGAATTATTGTGTGAAGTGGCGCCGGAAGTCCCGGAGACGGTTAAGGGAGACGCCGGGCGGCTGCGGCAAGTGATCATCAACCTGGTGGGGAATGCGATTAAGTTTACGGATACCGGCGAAGTGGCCGTGCGAGTGCAGCCGGACGCGCAACATGGAGCCGAGGGACTGCTGCACTTCACGGTTTCGGACACGGGCATCGGGATTCCGGAGGAGAAGCGGGAGGCAATATTTGCGCCGTTCACGCAGGCGGATAGCTCGACGACCCGGAAGTACGGCGGCACGGGGCTGGGACTGACGATCTCGAACCGGCTGGTATCGATGATGGGCGGAGCGATATGGCTGGAGAGCGAGGTTGGCAAGGGAAGTCAATTTAATTTTACCGCGCACTTGGCGGCCGCTGATGCAAAAGTGATCAAGGTGGGCGCACCCGCACCGGCGGAGATTTTGCGCGGAGTGAAGGTTCTGGTGGTGGACGATAACCGTACGAATCGGCGCATCCTGGAAGGCATGCTGAAGCACTGGAAGATGAAAGCAGTTACGGTGGAGAGCGGAGCGTTGGCTCTTGGGCAATTGTCGGAGGCGCGCGAGGCTGGTGCTCCGTACCGGCTGGTACTAACCGACATGCATATGCCGACGATGGACGGATTTGCGCTGATCGAAGCGATTCGGCAGAGGCCGGAGCTGTCTACGGCTACGATCATGATGCTGACTTCGGCGGGTCATAAGGGAGATGCAGCGAGGTGCACAGAACTGGGCGTTTCCGCGTACTTGCTGAAGCCGATCCGGCAATCGGAATTGCGCGAAGCGATTGCGCGCGTGCTGGGAGCAAAGAAGCCGGAAGGGGCCATTGCGCTGATCACGCGGTTTTCCTTGCAGGACGCGCGGGAGCCGGGCTCGTCGATGAAAGTGCTGCTGGCGGAAGACAACCTGGTAAATCAACGATTGGCGGTGCGACTCTTGGAAAAGCGCGGGCACCGGGTGGTGGTGGCTGCGAACGGGCTGGAGGCTTTGGCGGCGCTGAAAAAAGAAACGTTTGAGCTGGTCTTCATGGACGTGCAGATGCCGGAGATGGACGGGATGGAAGCAACCGTAGCGATCCGCGAGGCAGAGAAGGGGAGCGGAGAGCGCGTGCCGGTGATTGCGTTGACGGCGCACGCGATGAAAGGTGACAGGGAGAAATGCCTGGCTGTAGGAATGGACGGATATCTCACGAAGCCGATACGACCACAGGAGCTGGACGACGTTCTCGAGGAGTATGCGAAGAACCGGGGCGCGAGAAGGGCTACGCTGGCGCGTGTGGAACAAGCCAAGTGAGAGCGATAATGCAAAAACTTTGTAGCATCGCGATTCGCTTGACCATTGGACGCAGGCGGGCGAGACTTTTGGATCCGGGAGCGAGGATCCTTACCTACTTTGCGCAGACGACAGCGACTTGAACGAATTCCAGAAATTTTGATTTTTGATGTGGATGGCGTGTTGGTGGACGTACGCCAGAGCTTTTGGCGTTCGGCGCTGGAAACGATGCGGTTTTTGACTGGGAAGCGCGTGACGTGGGCGGAGCTTCACCGGTGGAAGAACAAGCCGGGAAACAATGATGATTGGAGGATGGTTTCGAACTGGGCTACGGCGCTCGGGAGGCCGACGACATATGAGGAGGCGCGCGACGCTTTTCAGCGGTTTTACTGGGATTGCGACGGACGGCCGGGAAATGTCCGCCGGGAAAAGATGGTGGTGACTCCGAAGCAAGTGGAGCGCTGGGCTGGGAGGTTTGAATTAAATTTGTTTACGGGGCGGACTCGGCGGGAATTCACTTACTCGTTTGAGCATTGGGCGGGGACGCGCCATTTTCGTGCCGTGATAACGATGGATGACGTGGCGCGGAAGAAACCTTATCCAGATGGGCTGCTGAAGATTTTGGGGAAGCGCGATCCGGGAAGCGCGCTGTACTTGGGTGACAATGTGGATGATGGGCTGGCGGCGCAGGCGGCGAGCGTGCCGTTTATGGCGATTCTGCCGGAGGGAATGTACGGCTATCGGCAGCGGGCGGCGCAGTTTCGCGAATTGGGGGCGCTGGCGCTGTTGTCTCGGGCTCGAGAGGTTAGCTTGTGGCTGAAGTAAGTATCGCTCACTTGGCGACCGTAGGAATTTACCTGGTACGTCTTACGTGGTTAAACGGCGGCCCTTCGAGGCTCAGGATAAACAAAACCGCCGCCCTCCAAATGAACCTGCACGAGTGATTTGAGGGAATTTCGGGCTTTCCCGGCAAGCAACCATTTGGTGGTAACGCGCCCTTCTAACCAGGGTGAGAGCTTGAGGGTACCTCGTTCCCCTGGCTCAGTGCGCTTGATTCGGCTTAGTCCAGACACATTCCACGTTGGTCCGAGGGAACTTTCTTGTAGCTGGGCGGGAATGAATAATACGAGTTCCGGGAAGAGATGAGCACAATGTTTTTAACTAGGCGAGACATTTTTATTGCGAGCCAGATTCTGAGCGTGGTGTTGCTCGGCTGGCCGACAGGGGCAAGAGGGCAAGCACCGGCGGGTCCTTTGCCGGCGGCCGCGCCTCAGCCGCCATCGTCGCCTGAGGCGCGGCCGCCGGAGCAACAGAGCGCGCCCGTGAAGCCGCGGACTTCTATCATGGGAGCCTGGAAGCTGAATCAGGATGAAAGCGATGACCCGCGGAAGAAAATGCAGGATGCGCGGAGCGCAGGCGGCGGACAAGGCGGTGGCCGAGGCGGAGTGCGCATGGGCATTCCCGGAATGGGCGGCGGCCCTTGGGGCGGCGGGGGGCGGAGGGGCGGCGGCGGAAACGAAAGCGACGAAGACCGCCAGCGGATGCAGGAAGTGATGACTGCGTCGAGGTCGCTGACGGTTGCGGAGGCCAAGAGGGACGTCGAAGTGGATGTGTTCGATGACCAAGAGCACAAGACCGCGATTTTTACCGATGGGCGTAAGCTGCAAAAGTCGAAAGACAATACTAACCAGGAAATTGCGGCGCACTGGGATGGCAATCGCTTGGTGACGGACGAGAAAACGCCTAGCGGACAGAAGATGAGCCGGGTCTACGAGCTTTCGTATGACGGCACACAGCTTTATGAAACACTGCGGCTCACTCGGGGCCGCTCCAATTCGCAGGTCAGCATTCGGTACGTCTACGATCAAGCGGATGCGAAGGCCGCGAAGCCCTCACAAACTCGCCAGTAAACACACCCAAGGCACGCTAAGCTGACGCGAATCAGTTTCATGCACGTTCTCCGTGCACGCGTGGCCCGCGTTCATTCGTTTGGGTGAAAAAAATCCAAAGTAATCCGTATTCCGATTTGGTTTGCGTAGGCGCGCTCATCGTCGTGCGCCCCGCTTGATTTCTAGGTACCGATATGGTATAATTACTAACGGGGATTCATGACATTAGCCTAAAGAGCCGCTCTGTGGAACCGCATCCCGACTACGGACATATTGTGAGGAGGACACATATGAAGATGAATACGCAGGTCGTCGCGTATCGTGATGGCGATACCGAACTTACGGGCCAGTTCACCTCGGATGCGGAACGAGGCGACAAGCGGCCGGGCATCCTGGTGGTGCATGGAGGCGCCGGCCTCGACTCACATGCCAAGGGGCGGGCGACGCGGCTGGCGGAACAGGGATTTGTGGCATTTGCTTGCGACATGTATGGCAACGGGGTGGCGGGCAATCGCGAGCGCGTTATGGCGAGAATCGCGGAGCTGCGGGACGACACTGCTAAGCTGTGCCAGCGGGCGCGGGCGGGCATTGACGTATTGAAGTCGCATCCGCAAGTTGGGCGGGTGGCGGCGGTGGGCTATTGCTTCGGCGGGATGGTGGCGCTGGAACTGGCTAGGAGCGGGGCGGACCTTGCAGGAGCGGTTAGCGTTCACGGGAGCCTGAGCACGGCACGGCTAGCCCAGATTGGGGCGGTAAAGGCGAAAATCCTGCTGTGCCATGGCGCCCTGGACCCCCATGTCCCCATTACGCAGGTGAATGCGTTCGTGCAAGAAATGAACGAAGCCGGCGCTGATTGGCAGCTGATTGTGTATGGCGGCGCAATGCATGGCTTTACGCATGAAACCGGACCTGCGGTGCCAGGCGTCGCATACAATGCTGTGGCCGACGCTCGCTCCTCCGCTGCGATGCAAACATTCTTCAGGGAGGTATTCGGATGAGCGGCTAAGGCCGGGAAAAGCGTGAAAACTTAAAACTGGCTGCGAACGTCGTGGTCGGGTACTTTCTTTACGGCGGCAGCACTCAGTGCTACTCTTCAGCCATGGTCGCGATTCTGAAACTCGCCGAGTTGAAACGTATGCTCAACAAGGTCAGAGAAGTGCTCAGCAGGGCCAGAGATGTGCGTTACGTGAGCGTTCCAATCTGGAGGCCCTGGCGGGACCTCTAACACTAAGTTTGCCAATGCTCTGAAGCGCGGTCCGCGGGCATAAGACCACAAGCAGTAAACACTTTAAAACCAAAACGTGATTCACGGCCCCGGATTGACTGGGCGGCGGGGCGGATGCTATAAAATACTGTTTCACTAGGCAGCTACAGGCCCACCGTGAAGGTTGTTGCGGGTCCGAGCACGGTGCTGCTGCCTACCACTGTGGCCCGCGCGGCCAAACTTGAAGGGGTTCAGGCGACACAACTTAGATGCAAGAGATTGTTCACCAACTTGGGGAACTGTTCCTTCAGGCTGTGCCTACAGTCCTGATTGTTCTGGCTTTTTACCTGATTTTGCGGGCGCTGTTTTTCAAGCCGCTGATGGCGGTGATGGCGGAACGCGAGGCGCGCACGGTGGGTGCACGCAAGGCCGCGGAAGCCGCGGAAGTCGCCGCCGCAGAAAAGGTGAAGCAGTATCAGGAAGCGCTGAAGAAAGCGCGCGTGCAGGTGTATGCGGAGCACGAAGCTGCGCGCAAAAAGGTGCTGGATGAGCGCGCGGCGCGACTGAAAGAAGCGCGGACTAAGGCATCGACCCAAGTTGCAGAGGCCAAAGAGCAGATAGCGAAGGAATTGGCAGAAGCGTTCAGGGAGATGCATTCTTCGGTGACGCAGTTGGCAATGGAAATCGCCAAGCGCGTGCTCCAGCCGCGGCCGAGCGGTCCTGCGAGCGGGGCTCGATGACGGGGAGCCGCGTTTGGAAGATCTTTGCGGGCGCGCTTTTGATTTTGCTTTTTGCGGCGATCAACGCGCATGCCGCGGAAGAAGGCGGCGGCGCGACGACGGAACGCGCTAAAGAGATCTTCAAGTGGATTAACTTTGCTATTGTTGCGGGCCTGCTGGCCTGGGTTTTTCTGAAGCTCACACCTCCTTTCTTCCGGAAGAACGCTGAAACCATCAGCGCTGCAATCAGCAAAGCTACAGCCGCGAAAGCCGAGGCGGACAGCCGGCTTCGCGAAGCGGAAGAGAAGCTGGCGCGGCTGGACCAGGAAGTGGCGCAACTGCGAGCGACGGCGCAACGCGAGATGGCGGCAGAAACCGAGCGATTGCGCGCAGCGACGGAGAGCGACATTCAACGTGTAGGCCTAGCCGCCAAGGCGGAGATTGAAGCGGCGGAGCGGGCCGCGCGGCTGGAACTGAAGGCGGCGGCGGCGAATCTAGCGGTGGATGAAGCGGAAACGCTGCTGACGAAAGAGTTGACGCCAAAAGTGCAGGAGTCACTGGTGGGGGCATTTGTGAAAAACCTCGAGGGGAGCCCGAATTGAAGTCCGTTAGCCTGCAATATGCGAACGCCCTGGCGGATATTGCGCTGACGCAGGGCGCGGCGGAGGCGGTGACGCAAGAGCTCACCGGGTTCTCCGCGTTGTATGCGGAATCGGCGGAGCTGCGGAATTTTCTGTCCAGCCCGGCGGTGACCAAGGAAGCGAAGCATCGCGTAATCGAGAAATTATTGGGGCGGGTTGGCGGAAGTAAGATCGTTCGCAATTTTTTATTGGTGGTCGTAGACCATCAGCGCGCGCATTTTTTGCCCGAAATCGTCGCGGCGTTTCAGCAAGTGGTCCGGCAACGACAAGGGATCACCGAGGCGCAGGTTTCTTCCGCAGTGGAGCTGAACGACCCGCAAAAGGCGGAATTGGAATCTACGCTAGGGCGATTGACGGGAAAGCGCGTGGAAGCGAAGTTTTCTCTGGAGCCGGAACTGCTGGGCGGCGCCGTGGTACGAGTTGGCGATACGGTTTATGACGGCTCGCTGCGCAGCCGGTTGAACGAGCTGCGGGCGCGACTGGTATCGGAATAGGGAGCGGGAATAGGAATGGCGAAGATCAGAGCGGACGAAATCAGCAAGATACTGCGCGAGCAGATTGAGAACTACGACCAAACCGTCGCGGTGGACGAGGTGGGCGCGATCATCAGCGTGGGTGACGGAATTGCGCGCATCCATGGCCTGGAAAAAGTAATGGCGGGAGAGATGCTCGCGTTTCCGCACAACGTTTACGGGATTGCGCTGAACCTGGAAGAGGAAGAAGTCGGCGCGGTGCTGCTGGGCGAGTACACCGAGCTGAAAGAGGGCGACATCGTCAAGCGCACGAACACGATTATGTCCGTGCCAATTGGTGATGCACTGATCGGACGCGTGGTAAGCCCGCTGGGCGAACCGCTTGATGATAAGGGCCCGATTAACTCGAAGGAACGGAATCCGCTGGAGCGAATCGCTCCAGGCGTGCTGGACCGGCAACCGGTGCGCGAGCCGCTGCAAACGGGTATCAAGGCCATCGACTCGATGATCCCGATCGGGCGCGGACAGCGCGAGCTGATCATTGGCGACCGGCAGACGGGCAAAACGGCGATCATTCTCGACACCATCATCAATCAAAAAGGCGGCGACGTAATTTGCATTTACTGCGCGATTGGCCAGAAGAGGTCGACGATTGCGCAAGTCCTGAAGGTTTTGACGGACGCTGGCGCAATGGATTACACGATCATTGTCGCATCGTCAGCGTCGGAGCCAGCTTCGGTGCAGTACATTGCACCATACGCGGCTTGCGCGATGGGCGAATATTTTCGCGACAACAAGCGGCACGCGGTCACGTTCTACGACGATCTTTCGAAGCATGCGCAAGCGTATCGAGAGATTTCGCTGCTGCTGCGGCGTCCGCCGGGCCGCGAAGCGTATCCGGGCGACGTGTTCTATCTGCACTCGCGATTGTTGGAACGCGCGGCCAAGCTGAACGATAAGCTGGGCGGCGGCTCGCTGACGTCGCTGCCGGTGATTGAGACGCAGGCGGGAGACGTTTCCGCGTACATTCCGACCAACGTGATTTCTATTACGGACGGACAGATTTATTTGGAAGCGGACCTGTTCAATGCCGGCATTCGCCCGGCGATTAACGTGGGCATTTCGGTGAGCCGCGTGGGCGGCAACGCGCAGATCAAGGCCATGCGACAAGTGGCGGGCTCGTTGCGCTTGGACATGGCGCAGTATCGCGATCTGGCGGCCTTCGCGCAGTTTGGCTCGGACCAGCTCGACAAAGCGACGCAGGCGCAGCTGGCACGCGGACAACGTCTCCAGGAGATTTTGAAGCAAGATCAGTATTCGCCGCTGCCCGTGGAAAAGCAGGTGCTGATTCTTTACGTGGCGACTAGCGGACTGCTCGACACCGTGCCGGTGAACGAAGTGCGGCGGTTTGAGCGCGAGCTGCTGGAATTTGTGGAAGCGAATCACGCTTCGATTTTGAAAACGATCAAGGAAAAGAGGGCTTTGGACGACAGCATCCGGGCGGAGATCAAAAAAGCGGTGGAAGCGTTCAAGGAGCGGTTCACTGCGGAAGTTGCCGCCGCGGCGAGCTGAGTGAGACTGCAAATCATTCTTAGCAGGGGCGTTTAGCGGAACTTAATGGCTACACTTCTCGATTTTCGGCGGCGTATCCGCTCAGTAAAAAATAGCCAGCAGATCACGCGCGCAATGAAATTTGTTGCGGCGGCCAGGCTGCGGCGGGCGCAGGAAGCTGCGCTGGCGGCGCGTCCTTACGCGCAGGAGCTGGCGCGAGTGCTGCGTTCAACAATGGCGCGGATTCAGGACCCGCAGCATCCGCTGCTCGAGCGCCGCGAAGAGAAAAACATATTGGCTATTGTGCTCACTGGAGAGCGCGGGCTTGCAGGCGCGTTCAACGCGAATATCTTGCGCAAGGCGAATGAATTTTTCCGAGCGAATCAGGGCAAAAAGGTTGTGACGGTTCCGGTGGGCAAGAAAGGCCGGGACTCGCTGAAAAAGGCAGGGTTCACCTTTGCCGGAGAGTGGGTAAACGTCCTTTCGCGCGTGGAGTTCAAGACGGCGCGGGAAATCGCGAAGCTGGCCACGGATTTGTATACCGAGAGGAAGGTGGACTCGGTTTACATTATTTTTAGCGAATTCAAGACAGTGATGTCCGTGAATCTCACGATGGAAAAATTGCTGCCGGTGGAAGCGATTCACGAAGAAGGCAGCGGCAAAGAAAAAGAATCCGGGAAGCCTGCCGAAACACAGGTCGACTACATCTACGAACAACCCGAAGCGGAATTGTTGCACAAGCTGCTTCCGCGGTATGTGGAGACGCAGATTTTACGTGCCATGCTCGAATCTTCCGCGTCGGAGTACGCAGCGCGCATGACCGCCATGGAATCAGCCACGAAAAACGCTGGCGAAGTGATCGAGGCTCTGACCATGCACATGAACAAGGTGCGGCAAGCGGCGATCACTAAAGAAATTATCGAAATTGTTAGCGGCGCAGCTTATGGCGCGTCATGAGATGCGAGGCGTGAGAATCACGAATCACACGTCACGCATCGCGAAACGGAACTGAAGGAGCAACATGGCAGAGCAAAACGTGGGGCGAGTGGTGCAAGTCATTGGGCCGGTGCTGGACATTCAGTTTGAGGAAGGATATTTGCCGGCGATTTACAACGCGGTGCGCATCACGAGCGAAGGATTCAATGTGCCGACGCCGCTGGATGTGACCGTCGAGGTGGAGCAGCATCTGGGCGAAGGGCGCGTGCGCACGGTGGCGATGGAGCCGACCGAAGGGATGGTGCGCGGGATGAAGGCAGTGGACACCGGCCATGGCATTGAAGTGCCTGTGGGACGCCCCACGCTTGGGCGTGTGATGAACGTGCTGGGCAAACCGGTGGACCAGCTTGGCCCGATAGTCAGCGACAAACACTATCCGATTCACCGGCCAGCGCCGCCACTGGATCAACAATCCACTTCGCTTGAAATGTTCGAGACGGGAATTAAGGTGGTGGACCTGATCGAGCCGTACCTCAAGGGCGGAAAGATTGGGCTTTTCGGTGGCGCGGGCGTCGGTAAGACCGTGCTCATCATGGAATTGATTCATAACGTGGCGATGAAGCACGGCGGCGTTTCCGTGTTTGCCGGTGTGGGAGAGCGCACGCGCGAAGGCAACGATTTGTGGCTGGAAATGTCCGAAGGCGGCGTAATCGTTCCGGGGAATTCGGAGAAATCGCGAGCCGCGCTAATTTACGGGCAGATGACGGAGCCGCCCGGCTCGCGTCTGCGCGTCGGACTGACGGGCCTGACCGTTGCGGAATATTTTCGCGATGAAGAGCACCTGGACGTGCTGCTGTTCATCGATAATATTTTTCGATTTGTGCAGGCGGGCGCGGAAGTTTCCGCGTTGCTGGGACGCATGCCTTCGGCAGTGGGCTATCAGCCGAACCTCAATACCGAAATTGGCGAATTGCAGGAGCGCATCACCTCGACAAAGTCTGGCTCGATCACGTCGGTGCAGGCGATTTACGTGCCCGCAGACGACTACACCGACCCGGCGCCGGCAGCGACCTTCGCGCACCTCGATGCGACCACAAACCTGAGCCGGCAAATCGTGGAACGAGGCATTTATCCTGCGGTCGATCCTCTAGCCAGCTACTCGCGCATTCTCGACCCGCGCATCGTGGGAGCCGAGCATTACGCCGTGGCTCGCGGTGTGAAATCGATTCTGCAGCGCTACAAGGATTTGCAAGACATTATCGCCATTCTGGGCATCGAAGAATTGTCGGACGAGGACAAGCGGACCGTCGCACGCGCTCGAAAAATCGAGAAGTTCTTGTCGCAGCCGATGTTCGTCGCGGCGCAGTTCACGGGGCTGGAAGGCAAGTACGTGAAGATCGAAGACACGGTACGCAGCTTCAAGGAGATTGTGGAAGGCAAGTACGATGACGTTCCGGAACAGGCCTTCTACATGGTTGGCACGATTGACGAGGCGCTGGAAAAAGCGGAAAAGATGAAGGTGGGCGCCTAAGCAGAGCAATGCTTCCTGAGTCCATCGAACTCGTAATCGTTACGCCGGAGCGGCAGTTGCTGCGGGAGACAGTCGCGGAGGTCACGCTGCCGGGCGCGGGCGGCTGCTTGGGCATTCTGCCCGGGCATGCGCCATTGATCACGGAATTGGGCATTGGTGAGCTGACGTATCGGGCCAAGAATGCGAGCGAGCCGGCCCACTTGGCCATCATCAGCGGGTTTGCGGAGGTTTTGGGCGATCGCGTAACGGTGCTTGCGGAGACGGCGGAGCGGCCGGAAGAGATTGATGTGTCGCGGGCGGAGGAAGCGAAGAAGCGCGCGGAACAGCGCTTGGCTTCGGCGTCGAGCGATCCGAACGTCGATTGGGGACGCGCGGCGGTGGCCTTGCAGCGATCCCTGATTCGCATCCAAGTGGCGCGAAAGCGACGAGGCGCCCCGGTTTCGAGCGAGTGAGCGCGATGGAACCGGTGACGATGTACACCACCCATTGGTGCCCTGATTGCCGCCGCGCGAAATATTTTTTGAAGCAGCGGGGAGTGGCATACCTTGAAATAAACATCGAAGAGGATCCATCCGCGGAAGCGATCGTGCTGCGAGCGAATCACGGCAGGCGCAAAGTTCCTACGCTGAAGATCGGGGACCGCTATTTCGCGTGTAGTCCGTTTAATCCGGTGAAGCTGGCTTCGGAATTGAATGTGCCGCTGAATCCGTAACTAGTTCAGGGACAGGCCACGCGTCCACACATTGCTTACCTGAAGATTTTCGTCTAGCAGCACGATGTCCGCGTCCGCGCCGGTTCGCAACGCGCCTTTCTTGAACTCGATTCCCAGCAGCTTTGCAGGATTTGCGGTGAGCATGCGCACGGCATCCTGTAATGAGACGCCTAGCGCGACTACGTTTCGCAGAGCGCGATCCAGTGTGAGCGTGCTCCCGGCCAGCTTTCCTTCGGCATTGCGGCAGACGCCGCCGGCCACGGTCACTTCCAAGTTGCCGAGCATGTACTTCCCGTCGGGCATACCCGTGGCAGAAAGTCCGTCGCTGATGAGAATTACGCAGCCCGCGCCCTTGGCTTGCAGCAGCAGGCGCATAGCTGCTTCCTCCACGTGCACGCCGTCGGCGATCAGCTCGGCCGTGACTTCCGGGGATGTGAGGACAGCACCGATGACGCCGCTGTCGCGATGCGAAAAAGGACGCATGGCGTTGTAGACGTGGACCGCGTGACGCGCGCCGTGTGCGATTCCCGCGCGGGCTTGCTCGTAAGTGGCATCGGTGTGGCCCATGGCGACGACGACTCCCGCATCACGAGCAGCGTGCATGCACGGGACGGCACCGAGCAGCTCCGGTGCGATGGTGAGAATGCGGGCATTGCCGGCGGCAGCTTGCAGGAGGCGCTGCAACAATTCCGCTGATGGTAATTGGACCCACTCTGCTGGATGCACGCCGCGGCGGGCTTTGTTGATGAATGGGCCTTCGTAGTGAATCCCGAGGACTTCCGCTTTCGTCTGGAGGGCAGCGAACTGTTGGGTGATGTAGCGCGCTATGCCTTCGACGCTGCGGCACGTGTCGTCTGGACTGGCCGTAACGGTAGTGGCGACAAAAGAAGTTGTGCCGTGGCGCGCCAACGTTTTTGCCACGGTCGACATCGCTTCCGCGGTGCCTTCCATTACGTCGTGGCCACCGGCGCCGTGGATGTGGACGTCGATAAAGCCGGGAATCGCCGTCTGGCCGGTGGCCGAGATTTCCGTTGCTCCGGAAGGCAGGGTCATATCCTGCCGAGCGCCGATTCCCTCGATAACGCCGTCGCGAATCAGGATTCCGGCATCAGGTATTTCAGTCGTAGGAGTCAAAGCGCGCGCGGCGTGCAGCAGAATAGTGGACATGGGCAGGTGAACATCCTAGCGGAAATTTGGCGCGCGGCAAAACGCTACGGACACTGCAAGTGCTGACCACAGGGAATAGATGAAAAGAAAAAAGGGGAGGATGCTCTGGAATCCTCCCCTCACTGCAACACAAAAAGCTGCTTGGTTTACAGACCCGAGCTGGAAGCGCTCGCCGAGGTGCTGCCAGCAGACTTAGGTACGCTCAAGTAGCCGGAAGCGGTGGACTTGGTTAGCTTGTTGATGACCAGCTCGAGAGCCGCGTGGCTCCCGCCGGTGTAGAAGAAAATCGGCTCGTTGACGGAGCGGTTCTTCTTCTCAAAGCTCTTGTCATCGGCCAGAACATTGATGGTGAACTGATTTTTCTTCGGATTGGCGTTCTTCAGCTCGACCTGAACCGCGCCGACCTTCTGCGCGCCAGCCTTACGGGTGACGGTAAATTCATAATAGTCGCGTGTGCCCATGCGGCGGAGCTGATCGATCTCATCGTGGTTGCGGGCGATGAGTGTGCCCATCTCGCTGCGCGCCATTTGCAGATTGTTCTTCGTGGCGTCGAGATCGGTCTTCACACCCGTGACGTCGGTGTTCAGCTTGTTGACGTCATCGGAGTTGGCCTTTGCGGCGAGTTGCGTGTTTACGGAGGTTTCCAGACCAGCAATCTTCTTGTCAAAGGTGACGGATGATTGACGGTTCTGCTTGCGGGCCTTCACTAGGTCTGTTTGCGTAACGTTCAGCTTGTCCGTCACGACCTTGAGGTCGCTCTGGAGCTGCTGATTGATCTCATCTTCCTTGGCGAGCTTTTGGGCCAGCGCTTCGTTGGCTTGCTTCACCGAGGCTTGCGTCGTCTGTTCCACATTGTTTGCGTGGTTCAGCGCGCTCCATCCAATTCCAATGCCGACCAGCGAAATGGCCGCCAACAGCACCAGGGCAATTCCAACCCAGCGTGGCGTCGCGGTTGAGCTCACCTGAATCGGTTCTTGATACTCGCTCATGGACTTCGTCTCCTTGTACATCAATACCTTGCAATGTTAAGAAGGAGCACCTACTACACCAAATGCCGCAGGGCGGCTCGGCCGTGCTCAAACAACAGATTCTATGGCACTTAGGGATGCTTACAGCGCCAGAATGGGCAGTTTTTAAACGTACTAGTACTAGTAAGAATTACCTCGTAGCCACCCGACGTAACCTCATGCAGGTGCGGGAAGGATTTGAATGTCAGCGGGCCGACTTTTGCCCACAAAAAATCCTCAGATTCCTGTAAACAATGGAAGTGTATAGACTTGCGTGTGGCGCTTAGGCTGCTTTTGTGTCAGCGGTGACTTCTTCGGCGCGGGCGGGGCCGAAATAGCGGTCCAAGGTAGTGTTTGCAGCGTCCAAAACTAGATGGCAGTCTGGGCAATCCTGGAGGTGCTTTTCAATTTCGCGTTCGACCGACGCCGAGAGTTTTCCCTCTAAGTACCAGCAAATCAAATGGATAGTATCCCTACAACTCATAATTACCGTCCCTTGGGCTTCCTGTTGAACGCCCATGCTGAGTGCATAGAGTGTTGCACTTGCTTTACCAAAAAATTGTAGATCTATTGCAAGCCCTAAATGGCACAAAATGAGGGATTTGTATCGAGGGCCTGGAACACGCGGTCATGCTTTCCGGGGAATCTTTACACCCGTAGGCTCGAAAGTAGGCAGGGAGGCGCCGTGTAGCTCGCGGAAGAGGCTTCAGCGCTGCGGCACGACCGTCATCTCGCGCAGGGCCGCGATTCGATCCTCCAAAGGCGGGT